>NZ_JADPBQ010000001.1:221603-267737 GCF_015670405.1 Clostridium sp. 1001271B_151109_B4
TCTAGAAATATTATAGAAATTTAACATTATGAAAATAATTATTAATCTATAAAATAAAAAAATATCCTTGCGGATATTTTTTTATATTTTACTTTAGTTTTATTTACTATACTTCTTCAGTATTATTTGATATTTCATTCATAGCTTTTTTAAATTGAATGTAAAACAATATTGCAGTAGTTGAAACAGCAATTAAATCTGCTACAGGTTCAGCCATAAATACTGCTGTTGTTTTATTAGATATAAATATTGGCATAATATATATTAATGGAATTAATAATATTATTTTTCTTAATAAAGCTAAAAATAATGAAGTCTTTGCATTTCCTAAAGCAATAAAAGATTGTTGGCAAGCTATTTGTATTCCAAATATACCCGATAAGGCCATATATATTCTTAATGCGTGGCTTGTAAACTCTAAAAGCTCAGGATCATTATTAAATATTAATACAAAGGATTTTGGAGTTATCATAGCTAAAGCCCATAATATAATAGAATAAGTTACACAAGATATAAGTAATATTTTAAACGCTTTTCTTACACGTTCTGGATTTCTTGCCCCGTAATTATAACTAAGAATTGGTTGTCCTCCTTGAGTTAAACCAGTAAGAGGCAGCATTGAAAATTGCATTACACTAGTTAGTATTGTCATTGCTCCAACTGCAATGTCTCCACCATACTTTAAAAGCGATGAATTAAAGCAAACAGTTATTATACTTTCGGTTGCTTGCATAATAAATGGTGCTAATCCTAATGCAATAGAAGGTAAAACTATATCTTTTGATAAATGCAAATTTTTTATTTTAATTTTTAGTGTTGTTTCTTTGCCTGTTAAAAATTTTAAAATCCATAGCATTGATAATGATTGTGATATTATAGTTGCTAGTGCAGCACCTGATACTCCCATATTAAAACCAAAAATTAAAATTGGATCAAGTACTATATTAAAAATTGCCCCAATTAAAACAGTCATCATACTTACTTTGGCAAATCCTTGAGCACTAATAAAAGCATTTAATCCTAATGTTAATTGTACAAATATTGTCCCAAGACTATAAATTTTCATATAGCTAGTCCCATAAGCTATAGTATTTTCACTTGCCCCAAATAATAATAATAAATCTTCAGCAAAGAAAAAGAAAATAACAGTTAATATAATTGAGATAAGTATCAATAAAGAAAATGAATTTCCTAATGTTTTCTCGGCATTGTCCTTCTCTCCCTTTCCTAAAAAGATTGATGCTCTTGGTGCTGCTCCCATGCTTACTAATGCTGCGAAGGCAGAAATAAGCATAATAAGTGGTAAGCATACTCCAACTCCCGTAAGAGCTAACTTACCAACTCCAGGTATATGCCCTATATACATTCTATCAACTAAATTATATAATAAGTTGATTATTTGTGCAGCAATTGCAGGAACAGCCAATTTGAACAGCAATTTACCAACACTTAAGGTTCCTAATTCTTCCGTTTGATTTTGTTGCATAATAAATTCTCCTTTAAATATAAATTGACAAATATAAAGTATTTATATAAAATAGTTTACAAAGAAACTGTTTTTCTGTCAACTATATTGGAGGATTATTATGATACACAATTTAAATATTACAAAAATGTTATATTCATTTAAAAATATTAATGAATTTTACTATAAACTTTCTTGCGAAGTAGCCCAAAAATGTGGAATTACTAAACCGGAAGCAGATATTTTAGCTTTTTTATTTAATAATCCCGAATGTGATACTGCTAAAGATATTGTTCAATTAAAAGGACTTTCCAAAGCGTATGTTTCTAAAGCTGTAGAGCCATTATTAAAAAAGGGACTTATTTCAATAGAAGTTGATAAATTAGATAGAAGATGTCAGCATTTAAAATTAACATCTCAATCTAAAGAAATCGTTAGTGAATTACACAATATGCAGTTGGAGTTCCTTAAGAAATTAACAAATAATATTCCAGAAGAAGATATATTAACATTTCTTGAAGTAACAGAAAAGTTTGCAAATAATGCTCATATATAATATTAAATAAATATAAGAACATTTTAAATATCTGTTCTTATATTTATTGATATAAAATTAATATTATAAGTTACAAATCATTTTTTTAAACTCATGCCATTTGAACCAATTATTTTTCATAAATGATTTTGGACATTTCTTTCTTGAAACATCGTAATGTCTAACTACATTATTAATAGAAATATTATACTTTTTCATTAAAAATTTGGTTAATTCTATTGTAGATTGTAAAGTTGCCTCAGTAGGATTCCCATCTTTTTCAATACATATCTCTATACCCAAAGAATTTTGATTCGTTATTCCGTACTTTCCATGACCATCACCGCAATGCCAGCTATAATTAATATCGCTGTCAACTGTTTGAATAATTTGTTTTGAATCTACAAAGAAATCTGCACTAGCATTTTTATTTTCGCTATTAAAGTAATTATAGTGGTATTCAGTATCTAAGCCTGGGTTATCAGTATCGTGTATCACAATGTATTTAGGTTTTTCATTTCTTTTTGTGAAATTAAATTTAATAAATCTTTGCTTTATTAAAATCATTACCTATCTCCTACTTTTAAAAATTTATCATATTTATGTTTATTTATATAAGTAATCAAAATTTATTATGCTATAATAAAATTGACTAATTTCAAAAATTAGAAAGGATACAAATGATGGAAAAATATATTTCAAATATAAAAACACCTAAAATAAGTATTGCTCCAATGGTTGACAAATCACATAGGCATTTTAGATATTTCTGCAGATTAATGAATAAAGAAATTCTATTATATACAGAAATGGTAACAGCACAAGCAATACTAAATGGTGAGTTAGATAAAATTCTTTATTTTAGAGAAGAAGAAGGTAATGTTGCACTGCAAATAGCTGCATCTAATCCTGAAGATGCTTATAAAGCAGTTAAGAAAGCAAATTCATATAATTATTCTGAAATAAATTTAAATTGTGGCTGTCCATCTGATAGGGTTTCTGGAAATTTAATGGGTGCCGCATTAATGTCAGATAGAAAATTAGTATATGAAATATTACTTGCTATGAAAGAAGCTACAAATAAACCAATAACTATTAAGCATAGAATTGGTATTGATGGCACAGGAATAATTCAAGATAAAAATTCTAAAGTAATAATGGATGGATACGATGATTTATTAGAATTTTTAGATACTGTATCTAAAGCAAAACCAGATAGGTACACTGTTCATGCGCGTTCAGCAATTTTAAAAGGATTAAGTCCAAAAGATAATAGAGAAATACCTCCTCTAGATTATGATATGGTTTATAGATTAAAAAAAGATTTTGATTATTTAAATATTGAAATCAATGGTGGATTTAAAACAGTTGAATCAATTAAAGATGCTCTTACTAAAGTTAATGGGGTTATGATTGGTAGAGCTGCATATGAGGATTGTTATCTATTAGCTAATTTACAAAAAGTTGATAATGAAAATTTAAAACCTATTTCCCGTGGAGAAATAATAAAATCATATATTCCATATGTTAAAGAAGAAATCGCTAATGGTAGTAATGTGCATCTACTAGCTGCTCCACTACATAGCTTATTTCAAGGTCAACCTGGAAGTAAACAATATAAACAGCTTTTATCATCTGGAAATATAAAAAAGGATACTTTTGTTCAAATTTTATATAATATTTTAGAAAGCATGCCAGAGAATAGCCTTTGGTGCTAAATGTAAAAGTCAAAACTCTCTTAAAAGATATCAAATCAATTAAGAGAGTTTTCATTACTTTTTAAGTATAAATCTTTCAATTCCAATTGCTACACCATCATCGTGTATTGATGTCGTAATTTCATTAGCATATTTCTTAATACTATCACATGCATTCCCCATAGCTATTCCACATACAACGGTTTCTAACATTTCAATATCATTTTTACCATCACCGAAAGCATAACTATCATTTATATCAATATCTAAGTACTGTAAAGCTTTAATTATACCAGTTGCTTTTGTATTTTTCTTTGAGTATAATTCAAATGATTTTAACGCTATGCTATTAACATAATCGTAATCCTCATTTCTTTGAACTATATTTAAGCATTTTTCTACTGTTTCATCATTAGGACACATCATTTCAATTTTATATATTCCAATATCATCTAACGAATAATTAACTTTAAACAATTCTTTTGAAACTCCTACTGTGTCGTAAAAATCATGAAATTCTTTAAAGCAATCTTTCATATATGAGTAATATTCACCTTCTAAGACATATTGAATATTAAGATTTTCTAACTCAGCTACTAGATTGCTAACAAAAGATTTATCTAGATATTCACTAAAAATAGTTTTATTTTTAATTATAACATGTGCTCCATTAGCTAGCACAAATCCATCAAACCCGAAATCTAATATTGATTTACTTAAAAAGGCATATGGTCTACCAGTTGCTATAAAAACATAATGCCCTTCTTTTTGCAAGGAATGAATAGCTTGTTTAACTTTTGGTGTTATATCAATAATTCCATTCATATAATCTAATAATGTTCCATCTATATCGAAAAATATAGCTTTTTTCATTTAATCCCCTCCATCCTATTCATGCCTATTTTATCCTATGATAATTATACTGTAAATATTTTTAATAAAGACATATATACTTATCTAGTAGTAAGAATATATATCTTTATGCAATTTAAACAAGCCTTTTATTCTTCCATTTACCGCAATAACTACTTAGCTTATATGGTATTTCGAAAGTACTTGTTACTTATATAGTAACTTTTAATAGTTAAATTTTATTTCCTGATCACTCTTTAACAGTTAACCTTATTGATCTTGTCATTTTCATTGAGAATTTTGATTTTACTTTAAGGTTATAGTGAGTTTGTGCATAATTTTTTGCCCAAAATTTATTTTAGCAGTATATAATTTTTATAAAATACTAACATTTTTATTATATTTTCTTTTTTTAAATTCACTTTAATACCTAATCATATCTCGTGTTATTTCATTTATTGAGTATGCTCCACACATAGCCATTGTGTCTTCAAGTTCACTTGCTAACTTTTGAATATATGATTTAACACCAGCTTCTTCTCCACCATAAAGAGCTGTTACAAAAGTCCTACATATAAGTACGCCATCAGCACCTAAGGCTAAAGCTTTAAATACATCAACTCCTGAACGTATTCCACCATCTACAAATACTTTCATAGAATCACCAACTGCTTTTACTATATCTTCTAAAACTTCTGCTGTTGAAGGACATTGATCTAAGACTCTGCCACCATGGTTAGATACCACTATAGCATATGCCCCTGCTTCCTTAGCCTTTAAAGCTCCTTTTACAGTCATTATTCCCTTTACTATAAATGGTAAATTTGAAATTTCAATTATTTCCTTTAATTCTTCTACTGATTTTGCTCCTGCTGGAGGATTCATATTTTTTAAAAATGGAAGACCAGCAGCATCTATATCCATAGCTACTGCAATTGCATTACTTTTCTTTACTAGTTCTATTTTTTCTTTAATAGTATCAATATTCCATGGTTTAATCGTTGGAATACCTAAACCTCCTACATTTTTTATAGCAGTAGTAGCACCTTTCATAACATCAGGATTAGTTCCATCTCCTGTAAATGCTAAGATACCTTCATTAGCACATGCTGAAACTAATAAATTATTGTAAGTCATATCATCATATTTTTCCCCATAATGTAAATTAACAGCACCTACTGGTCCTGCAAAAAAAGGATACTTAAACTTCCTATCAAACAGATCACAACTCATATCTACAGGTTTATTTTCAGTTAATGTATCCATATTAACTCTTATTTCTTTCCATTTATCATAATTTCTAATTGCAGTATCTCCAACTCCTTTTGCACCAGGTCCAGGAATTTGATTTTTACATGCTTTTCCATTACATTCAACACAGGCCTTACAATATTGACCAATACAACTTTTAGCATTAATTAAAACATCTTTATAATTCATTTAAGTACACCTTTCTTTTTTATATTAAATTTAATATCTTCTATTTAGTATTATAGTAACATATTTATTTCACATTATCTTTATTATATTAGATTAATTGATTTATAATATTGTATCAAATTTCTTTATAAAGAAAATAAGTTGCTAAAACAAAATGAAATAGCAACTTATTTTATTCAAATATTTTGTATGATAATTAGAAGGTATATATTAACATTCATTATTTCTATTTAATATAAATTCAAATTTTTCTTTTAGTTCTTCAGCAGCAGCTTTAATTTCATCTCTATTTTGCTTATCAAGTATATTTTCAAATTTCCTTAAATAAAATTCAACCTCTCTTCGAGTTTCTCCAACACTTTGTTCATAAATACTTTCACCCATAGAAAGTACAAGTTTATTTTCTTCCTGTTCTCTAGGGGGTATTTTAAGCTCAGATAATTCTTTAAATCTTTCTTGAATTTCTTCGTCACTCATGTCATTATCACTCTTTTTTATAATTAGATGTTTCTTAAGTTTAGTAGATACAACTGTAACTTCAACCTCTAAAATAGAGTTAATATCATAAGTATAAGTAACATCAACAGCTTGTTCACCTGCTTTGCCTATTGGTACAGGAATGTTTATCTCTCCTAAGTAAACATTGTTTTTAGCAAACCTACTCTCACCTTGTAATATTTCTACTTTAATAGAAGATTGATTATCATGAATTGTGTATAATCTTTCTGTTCTACTTACTGGAACTACAGTATTTCTTTCAATTATTGGACAAAAATGCCCACCTTCATAATATTCTCCTTCTTTTAATACAGATATTTCAGTTCCTAATGTATATGGACATACATCTGTTAAGACAATATCCTTTATTAGTTCATTTCTTTCCTTCATAGCACCTTGTATACCAGCTCCAAGCGCTACAGCTTCTTCAGGATTAATAGATATATTTGGTAGACGTCCAAAAAGCTTACCAACAAAATTTCGTATAATAGGAAGCTTTGTAGCACCACCTATTAAAAGTATTTCATCTATATCATGTAATTTAATTTCTGCATCTTTTAATGCTCTTTCAATTGGTTTACGTATTTTAGCTAGTAGTAATTCACAGTTTTTTTCATAATCATCTAATGATATTTTATATTTAAGTATCTTATCATTAACTTTACATTTAATTACTACATTTTTTTGTTTAGAAAACATTTTTTTTGCTTCTTCTGCTTGCTTTTTTATAATAGCAATTGTTGTAGAGTCAAGATTACATGATTCTAATTCATTAGCCCTTAAAAACATATTAACTAATATCTCGGTAAAATCATCTCCACCTAAATAATTATCACCAGCAACAGCATGAACTTCCATTATATTTTTATAGACTTCGAGAATTGACACATCGAAGGTACCGCCCCCTAAGTCAAATACTAAAAATTTAGTGTTAGTATTTCTATTTTGCAATCCATAAGCTATAGCAGCTGCAGTAGGTTCATTTACTATTCTTTCAACTTTTAGTCCGGCTAGTTTTCCAGCCAATTGAGTTGCTTTACGTTGCTTATCATTAAAATATGCTGGCACACTTATTATAGCCTCATTAACTTCACTTCCTAAATACTCTTCAGCATCTTCCTTTAAAGATCTTATAATAAACGAAGATAATTCTTCAGCAGTAAATTTATTTTCATTTATTAAAAACTCTTTTTTACTGCCCATACTTCTTTTAAAAAGTTCTTTTGTACTTTCTGGATAAGTAATTATTCTCTCTTTAGCTACTTTACCAACATAAACTTCTCCATTATCTCCAAAACTTACAACTGATGGTGTTAGCTTTTCTCCAAATCTATTTGGTATAATTACAGCTCCCTTTTCACTAAAATAAGATACTAAGCTGTTTGTAGTACCAAGATCAATTCCTATTATCATATTCATAGACTACAAATCAAAATATATTAATATTTTAATTTAATCGTAGCCATATCCCTCCCAACTAAAAATTAATATTATAAATAACTATTTAACTTTTGTTGTAACTTAAAAATCTCTTTTTTTGCATTTGGGTAATCTGGGTCAATTTCTAATACTTTATTAAAATAACTTATTGCAAGTCTATATTTGCCAATTTCTCTGAATATAATTGCACATTGATAATATGAAAATGCTATATTCCCATTATTATTGATTATAAAGTTATAATCATTTAATGCAAGATTATATTCAAAAATACATCTATAAATATATGCTCTTAAATAATAATTATCTAAATCTTTATCATTAAAAGATATTGCTTCATTAATTAATTCCAAAGCAAAATTAAAATTGTCTTTATTTAATTCATTTAGTGAAAGTAAGTAAAAAGCCTTACATTTTATCTCATTATTTTCTTCATTAGAGTCATTAATATTTATTAGTAAATTTTTAATTAAATCTTCAGCATCTTCTCCTCTATTTAATTTTATTAAGGCCTCACATTTGCATAATATAATTTCACTATCACTGATTTTGTATTTATTTGCTTCATTATAAACCATCAATACTTCTTCATTTTCTTGATTATCTAATAATATTTTCATTTTAATAATATAAGGAGTACTAATGTATGGGCAAAGATTAATACATGTATTAGCAGAATCTAATGCTTCTTTTAAATATCCTAAATTATATAATGCTTCAGCTCTAAAACTGTAAATAAGCGAATCATTTTTATCTACTTCTATACCAATATCACTTAATTCTAAACACTCTTCATATTTACCTAACTTAATTAATGTATTGCACTTACAATTTATATAATAGATATTATTAGGCATTAAGTTCAAAACTTTATCAAAAAATTTAAGTGACTCATCATATCTTCTTAATTTTGAATATATTCGACCAAGTTTATTGTATATACTGACAAGCTCAATTTCATTATTTTTAGCTTTTTTGTTTTTTAAAAGTTCATGAAAATATTTTAATGCATTATCATAGGATTCCAGATGAAAGTACGAGTTACCCAAAATATCATACTTTTGGATAATGTCACTTTTATTATTACACTTAATTTTCAAAACTAAATTTATTGCTTTTTCATAATTAAAATTTTCATAATAGCACCAAGCTAACTCAAAGTTTAATTTATTATTATTTGGGTTTGTTGTTAACTGATCATTTAGCTTAGCAATCAAAATGCTATTTATATATGAAACTCTTTCTCGAAGATAATCATAATATGGATCGATATTAATTAAATCAATAAATGTATTCTTGGATTTTTCTAATTCACCAAGTTCAAGAAGTGAATCAGCAAGTCCTACTTTTGCATTAAAATTATTTGGAGAAATATCTAAGCAGTGCTCATATAAATCCTTAGCTTGTTTATAATTCTTTTCTACCCATTCTAATTCTGCTGCATAATAATTTATAGCCATATTATTTGGATAACTTTTTATTAAATTAGAAATTATATTTTTTGAAATAGCGTAATTACCTAAAGTCATATGATATCTACACTGAAGCAAATCAAAATATGGATGATATATGTTAAAACTTTGTAATTGTTCTAAATATGTTTTAACTACTTCCATGTTATTATTGTTTAGCTCCTGTATTATATTAAAATATAAATTAATCCATGAATCATAATCTTTATTATCTTCAACTTTAAAAAGGTAATAATTTATAATATCATTATTTTCAACTCTATCAATAATAAAATCAATATATTCTGTTGGAAATTGTTCATAAAGTTCTTTTTTTCTTTCCTTTATTTCGAAATGTGAATCAATTAATCTCCATACTTCGCATGGAATATTAATATTATTCATTAAATATTGAAGTAATTTTTCACAGGCCACATCTTTAGTTTCTAAAGAAAAACTTATATCTTCATTAAGTAATTTATTCCATTCATTTATGTCTATTCTTAATGAAAATGACTTATAAATAGTTTTAACTTTTTCAATCCATTTTTCTAAGGCAGAATTATCCTCATCAATATTTTCATTTTTAGCATATTCAAGAGCTTTTTCATATGCAGCTCTTAGAATTTTAAATCCTTCTGGATTATCTTCTGGATTTACTTTGGTTAACATATCGAAATACCTATCTTTTATTAAAGATTTATCTTTAGTTTTATCTATCCCCAAAACCATCCAAATATCCATTTTTCCTCCTATATTTTAATTTAACTACCATATTATATAATATGTAACAATTATTAAATTATTATCTTTAAACAAAATAATTTACATAAAAAATAAGCTGAGACTCATAAATCTCAGCTTATTGAAAATGGTTATTTTTTAATTTCAAGTTTATTATTACAAGATTTCGCTTCAGAACATCCTGAACAATGACATCCACAACTCTTATTATTCTTAACTATTTTCCTAATAGCTAAAATTAATAGCACTAAAACTATTCCACCAATAATAAAGTTTGCCATACTATTCACTTCCTTATTGAGTATAATAAATTATCTTAGTTGGCATTTGTTACTTTTTTGTTGCTTTTTATCTCTCTACCTGATAATACTGCTATAGAAATTGCAAATACTGCAATTAAAACAGAACCAATTGCACCAATTAGGCTGCCAGTACCTAAAATAAAACTACCTACTTGATTAATTATTAAGGCAACAATATAAGCAGTAAGTGTTTGGAATCCTATAGTAATCCACATCCATTTCCATGATCCCATTTCTCTTCTAATTGCACCTATAGCTGCGAAACAAGGAGCATTTAACATGTTAAATGCAATAAATGCTAATCCACTAGCAGCTGTAAACATTGATCCTATTTGAGTTAATAATACAGGCGTATCTTCTGCTGCTTCTGCTATTCCAAATAATACTCCAAAGGTACCAACTACATTTTCTTTAGCAACAAAGCCTGTTACTGTTGAAACTGCTGATTGCCAATTTCCAAATCCAAGTGGTGCAAATATAGGAGCTATTACTTTTCCTATGCTTGCAAGAATACTATCTTGAGCATCCACCATTTGTAATGTCCAGCTAAATGAACTTGTAAACCAGATTACTGCACAAGCCACAAATATAATTGTTCCTGCTTTAACAATAAAGGCTTTTGCTCTGTCCCACATATGAAGTATTACACCTTTAAAGCTTGGAATATGATATTGTGGTAGTTCCATTACAAAAGGAGCAGGTTCACCTTTAAACATCTTTGTTTTATTTAATATAATTCCACAAATTATAATCATGAAAATTCCTAAGAAATATACAGAAGGTGCTACCCATGATGCTCCACCAAATATTGCACCAGCAAATAAAGCGATGATAGGAAGCTTTGCTCCACAAGGAATAAATGTTGTAAGCATTATTGTAATTCTTCTATCTTTATCATTTTCCATTGTTCTAGTAGCCATTATACCAGGAACTCCACAGCCAGAACTTATAAGAACTGGAATAAATGATTTTCCAGAAAGACCAAACTTACGGAAAATCCTATCCATAATGAAAGCTATTCTAGCCATATAACCACAATCTTCTAATATTGCTAATAAGAAAAATAATAACATAATTTGAGGAACAAATCCTAATACAGCACCAACACCGCCTATTATTCCATCATTAATTAATCCTTGCAACCAAGGTGCAGTTCCTATGTTTTCTAAAAATGCAGCTACATTTTCTCCAATAATTTCACCAAATAGCGTATCATTAGTCCAATCAGTAAGTATTGCTCCTAATGAACTAACAGAAATATAGTAAACTCCCCACATTATTAAAGCGAAAATAGGTAATGCAAGTATTCTATTTGTAACAACTTTATCAATTTTATCTGAAATTGTATGCTTAGAGTTGTCTTTTTTCTTTATAATTTTTGAAACAATAGAACCTATAAACTCATATCTTTCTGCAGTAATTATACCTTCAGCATCATCATCAAACTCTTTTTCACATTGAATAATGATATTTTCGATTTTATCATTTACTTCATTGTTAATAGTTATTTTTTCTAATAAGTTGCTATCTCTTTCAAAAAGTTTTATTGCCATCCAATTATCGTTAATATCACTTTTTTTCAAGTTTTCGCTGCTTATTAATGCTTTTATTTCATTAAGTGCAGATTTTACTTCTTGAGAAAAATTCATATTAAAATTATTAGAAGTTTTATTTTTAGCTATTTCAATTGCTTTTAAAGCAACTTCTTTAGTTCCAGTTCCTTTTAATGCACTAGTCTTAATTACCGGGCATCCTAAGATTTGTGATATTTTATCTAAATTTATAATATCACCACGTTTTTCAACCACATCAATCATATTTAATGCAATAACCGTTGGTATACCTAATTCTAATATTTGAGTTGTTAAATATAAATTTCTTTCAATATTTGAGGCATCAATTATATTTATAATTGCATCTGGTTTATCATCAATCATAAAATTTCTTGTTACTACCTCTTCTAAAGTATATGGAGACAAAGAATAAACCCCTGGTAAATCTACAATCTCAACATCATTATGCCCCTTTAATTTACCAACCTTTTTTTCAACCGTTACTCCTGGCCAATTACCTACATATTGCTTTGCACCTGTAAGATTATTAAACATTGTAGTTTTACCGCAATTTGGATTACCAGCTAATCCAATTTTAATTGACATAGTTTTTCCCCCTTATTTGTTTAATTGTATAATTACTCAATTACAATCATTTCTGCATCAAATTTTCTAATTGATAATTCATATCCTCTTATATTAATTTCAATTGGATCACCTAATGGAGCCACTTTACGAACGTAAATTTCACTTCCTTTAGTTATTCCCATATCCATTATTCTTCTACGAATTGGGCCTATACCTTCTACTTTTTTTACTTTTACTGTTTGTCCACATTTAACATCCTTTAATGTAGTCATATTTAATCCCCCTAAACTAAGATTCTACTAGCCATTCCTTTATCTAGTGCTATTCTAGCTCCTTTGATATTTACAATTAAGTTCCCACCTAAATCAGATACTATTGTTATTCCTTCTCCAATTACAAAACCTAAGCTATTAAGAAATTTTTTTGTTTCAGCATTACCTGTTATTTTTTTTATTGTGACTTCTTGTCCAACTTGAGATAAAATTAAAGACATTTTTACACCTTCTTTTATTGATAATGATTATCATTACTTATAATTATATTATACCCATATTTTAGTATTTGTAAATATATTTATATATTTTTCCAAATATTTTTATAAATAAATCTAAATAGAATAAAAATGTATATCGTTTTAATAGAACTTTTAAAGCAATATATATATTCTCACCAAAGGATTATAGAAATAAAAACGAACCACAAATAAATTTCTTTTATTTGTGGTTCGTTTTTATTATTGAATCTAGTTAATTTTAAATATAATTATTTAAAATCAAGATAAGTAGTATTTTCTGGCACCCCTGTTATTGAAGCATTATAACCTTCATCTAATGAATTAATTGCATCCATATCTTCCATAGAAAGCTCAAAATCAAAAATGTCTAAGTTTTCTTTTATTCTTCTTTCATTTGATGACTTAGGTATTGGAATTACGCCTCTTTGTATATGCCATCTTAAGGTTATTTGTGCTATAGATTTCTTATATTTTTCTGCTAATTTTAACATTAACTCATTAGTAGATAACTTACCTCTCATGATTGGGCTCCAAGCAACAAGTTGAATATTATTTTCTTCACAGTATCTTAGCATATCATTTTTAGAACTTTGAGGGTGTACTTCTACTTGATTTACCATAGGCATTATTTCAGCAGTTTTCTTTAATTCCTCTAAATGGCCTATCTTGAAATTACATACTCCTAGAGCTTTCACTTTACCTATTTTATAAAGATACTCAAAGGCCTTCCATGTTTCAGAATTTAGTTTATTGGGCCAATGAATTAGATATAAATCTAAATAATCAACTTGTAATCTTTCTAAAGATTTGTTAAATGATTCTATTGTTTTATCATATCCATGATCATCATTCCAAAGTTTAGTGACTAAAAATAAGTCTTCCCTTTTAATTCCACTTTCTTTTATACCATTACCAATTCCAACTTCATTTCCATAAAATGAAGCCGTATCTATTTGTTTATATCCAGATTCTAATGCATATTTAACAATTTTAGCTGTTTCTTCATCGCTTCCAGATTTATATGTTCCAAATCCTATAGATGGCATTTTCACATCATTATTTAATACTCTAAATTTTTTAATCATTTTATAATTACCTACCTTTCAACTTCTATTGATCTTACTTCATGTTCACATTTTAGGTATTCATCCTAAGTTTTTATGACCATGTTGGAAGAACTTTTAATCCATTTTTCTATACAAAGACTAGCCGTTTTAAAAGATGGTGTTACTACTTCAATATTTAAACCTGCTTCTTTTATAAAAGATATAAGGTATGAAATAGTACTTCCACCCTCTAATCCTATAATTGTATTGTCCTTAATATATCTCAACGCTTCTCTTGCACATCTTTTCTTCATTAATTTCACTTCTAGAATTAAATTTTGCTATCAGCAATAGACTGTTCATGTTTACTTAAATTTTTATAAACATCAGGTTTTCCTACTGTTAAGAATAAATACAATATTTCTATGACAGTCATAGCAGAAATTCTAGAAAAGTAATATTCATCCAAAAATAATTTCTCACGCGTTGCAGTTTTAATATGATAATCGGAGAGTTTAGCAATTGGAGAATTATTGCTGTTTGTGATAGAGACGATATAAGCCTCTTTAGCTTTTGCAGCTTCAATTACATCAATTAGTCTTTTAGATGATCCTGAATTTGATATTATTATAACAACATCACCTTTTGATAAATTAAATGTATAAGCTATTTGCGTTTCCCATATTGGATTTGTAACAGAAGGTATCCCAATTTGATTGAATTTGTAACAACCATCAAGCGCTACAGGTATTGTATTTCCTACAGCAGCAAACTGTACATTTCCAGCCTTTCTAATTAAATTTAATATTTCACTTAATTCTTTTTCATCTATCATAGAAACTGTTTGTTTTAATTCTTCAACTTTATTAGCTAATATATTACTTAATGATTCTTTTATATTGTTATCACTTACATCGCCTGAAGTTTTTACATCATCTTTTTTAGATTCAACAACTTCTCTTGCTAAAGTTATTTTTAAATGATGAAACCCTTTCATATTACACTTCTTGCAAAATCTAGTAACTGTTGCATCACTTGCTCCAGCAGATTCCGCTAATTCTGAAATTGTCATATCAATTACTTTTTGTGTATTGTTAACAATGTAATCAGCTATTTTCTTTTCAGCTTCATAAAAGTTATTATATTCAGCAAAAATTATGTCAATTACAGATTTATTTTTTTTCATGGTATATCCTCCTTTCTATAGATAAATTCCTTAATTAAAACATACCAATAAAAATTAATTTTGTAAATAAGCAATCACACGAAAATTATTTTTGCGACATAAAATAAAAGACTATCATCAATAACCATTGAATATTGATGTGTATCTAAAACTACATTTTTAAACTCTTCTTCTCTCATAAAGTCTTTCCATGATTTTAAATCAAAGCCATCATGGAATACTACAGCTTTATCTTCTGGCATATGCTTACGCATAACCCTATAAGCATCAATATAAAAAATACGTAAAAACTTTAATGGAATAGGACCATTCCCTTTAGCCATTTCTTCATCAACTGGCTTATACCTATTTTGGATATCAAATAAATCTCACATTTTTTCAGTTATAGGCTCATTTAATATTTGAATTCCGTAAAGGCCTTTTCTTTTACCGTATCTTTCTGCTAATATTTCCAAATTTAATTGTGCTCCTAGAAAAGTACGAAAAAATAAGGGATAATATTAATATTTATCCCTTATTTCAAATTATACGCTATCATACTTATCATTTTTTACAAATATGAATGAAAAAACTAATGATAAAATTAGAAATACAAAAATCCAACTACTTAATTTATTAAAAAATAAAATTTCTACTAATAAATTAAATATCAATGTTATAATAGGACCTATATAAAATTTCTTTTTAATAATTGATACTAAAACTCCGCTACCAATTGATATTATAGGTATTATTACAAGTTGCATGACTAATGGATTCACATTTTCTACTAATGCCAATTTACATCCCCCTCTTATAATGAAATAATAATTTTATAATCATAAACTCTCTTGCTTAATATTAACATGATTCTCTATAGCTTACAGTTAAACTTATGTAAAATGTTTATACTATAATGTTAATAAAAGCGATGAATACAGTATTAAACTAAAAATTCATCGCTTACATAAGTTATATTATTATTTTTTTGTTAGTGTAAATTTATCTATATCATAATATCCCCAACTATTTTGTAATTTAACCTTATTTTCTCCTGAATTTAAGTATACTGTTTCCAAGTATGCATCGGTAAAACTTGATGATTGACTTAATAATTTATCTCCATAATTATTATTATTTATATATAAAGTAGTATACTTATCTCCATATTCTGAAGCATATTGTAAGTTAATATGGTATTCTCCAGGAGTTTCAATATTAAACGTGACTTCTACACTATCATAACTATTATTAAATCCAGTTACATAACCATTTCCAGAATATCCTGAACGACTTGTACTTGTTTCCACGCCATTTAAGTCTCCATTTTCAGCTTCTATTACTAATTTATTTGTAGTAGAACCATTAAATACTGAACAAATTTTTGAAGTATTCTTTAATCCATTTGAATGATTTAATAAAATATTTCCCCATTCTGTTAATGAACTACCAGACCAATCAGTTGAAATATCTAGGTATTTCCATGAGTCTCCATTTCCATACCATGACCATCCAATATATCCCACAGATTTTTCTTGTGAATAATTCATTATAGTATTTTCATCAACATCACCATCTGTATGCTTTAAACCAAATTCTCCAATACATAAAGCTAAACCTTGATTAATTACATTATCTATATTTGATTTTACTGTATTTGAGTCACCACCAGCGTATTCATACATGTGTATAGAAAACATAGTATTTTTCTCTGGATCAGAATTAAATACTTCTTTACCATAATCATGAACAGATTTTGGATATTGCCCCCAACCAGCACAGTCAACCATTAATGTATTTTTTATACCTGCATCTCTTAATTTCTTAATCGCACTTTTATATCCATTGGACCAGCCTTCTCCATCCCAAGTACCATACCATTCATTCGCTATATTAATTATAACTGTATCTTCTTTGCCAATTATTGCATCCTTTATATCAATCCAATAGTTTACTGCATTATCTAATGATGAATAATTATCTAATCCAGTAGTATCATGTACATCTAAAACAGCAATCATTTTATTTTCTTCACATAAAGAAATTATATTTTTTACAGTATTAATATCATCATACCCCCAAGTTTCACCATCCCCAAGTGCAACTCTTACTGTATTTGCTCCTGTATTTGCAATTGCAGGAATTGCTATGTTTTCTTGACCTTTATACCATGCGTGTGCATGATTAATTCCTCTCATTACAAACTCATTCCCATTTGCATCATACAATTTACTTCCCCTAATTTTAAATCCATTTACTGCTGTAGATGCAGATGTTGTAATAGGTGTTATCATTGAAATTATGTGTACTAATACAATCACTCCAGCTATAATAGATTTTTTGAAATTTTTAATAAATTTACTCATTCTATAATCCCCCTTAATTTTAGTACGATTACAAGTAATTAATATAATTTACACCTCCATAATATTATTTGTAATCATTTACTAATTTTAAATTTATCCTAAACAAATTTCACTTTATATTTATAAAATACTAAAAATTGTTTATATATGTTAAAATATGTATATTGTATAATGATTTTTTTCTTTAGTTTTTATAATTAGTTTAATATTTTAAAAGTAAAAAAGATGACTTCTAATAATTAGAAATCATCTTTTCTATTAACTATTCTATATATGCACCTTGTAGGTAAACTGTTCCTAATACAGAAACTTGGATACCCTTAACATTTTCATTCCAACCCATAACAGTTGTATAGTAGTAAATTGGAAGTATAGGCATATCATCCATTAAGATATCTTCTGCTTCTCTTAATTGTTCTTTTCTTTTATCTGGATCTGATTCAACTTTTGCTGCTTCAATTAATGCATCGTATTCTGGATTGCTGTAACCTGAATCATTGTTACCACCACCAGTTACAAATAAATCTAAGAATGTCATTGGATCACTATAATCCCCAATCCAACCTTGTCTTGCTATTTCATATCCACCTTGTTGTCTAGTATTTAAGAATACAGCCCATTCTTGATTGGCTAATTCTATATTAATTCCAATTTTAGCAAGATTCTCTTGAACTATTTGGCAGATATCTTTATGAGCACCTTCTGAGTTATACATTAATTCTATTGTAGGAAGACCTTCACCATTTTCATAACCAGCTTCTTTTAATAATTCTTTAGCTTTTTCTATATTTCCATCCATATCAGAAGGATCATAATATTCTTTATCTGCGAATTCAGTACCATCTGGATTATAGATACCTTCTGGTACAAAGCTATAAGCTGCAACTTGTTCAGCTTTACCAACATTGTCAATAATTTCTTGTCTGTCAATAGCTAAATTAATAGCTTGTCTTACTAATTTATTACTTAATGCTGTTTTTACATCTTCCGCCATATTATCTTGCTTACCAACGTTAATACCAAAATAATATGTTCCCAATTTAGGTGAAACATGAACTAAACCAGCTTCTTTACCAGGTTCAATTTCATTTGTTGGAACAGAGTTAACAACATCAAAATTTCCTGCTTGTAATTCTGAGTATGCTGTAGTGTCATCAGTTACAAGCTTAAAAGTTAATTTATCTAATTTAATACTATCCTTATTCCAATAATTTTCATTTTTTTCAAATACTAATTGATCTTTCATATCCCATTGAACTAATTTAAATGCACCATTAGTTACATAAGTTTCAGGTTTTGTAGCCCATCCTTCTGGATCAGCACTAACAATATCTTCTCTTAATGGAGCATATGTTGGAAATGCTAATAATTGAGGAAAGTATGCTGTTGGAGCTTCTAAAGTTACTTCTAAAGTATAATCATCAATAACATTAATTCCTAATTCATCAGCAGTTACTTCACCATTATAGTATTTTTCAGCATTTTTAATATAATATAATTGATAAGCATATTCTGCAGCATTTTCTTTAGTAAGTGCTCTTACCCAAGAGTACTTAAAGTTATCAGCTACAACTGGTTCCCCATCTGACCACTTACCATCTTTTCTTAACTTAATAGTATATACCAAACCATCATCTGATACTTCAACACTTTCAGCAGCACCTTCTACTGCATTATCATTTTCATCAAGTGTCATAATACATTCAAAAGCATTAAGAATAACTGTTGATGCTTCTGAAGCAGTATTAATTGTAGGATCAATTGTTTCTGGATCAGCTCCTAAATTAAATACTAATTCTTGTTTAACTGTATCACTGGCACTACTATCGCCTTTACTTGAAGCACTACCATTATTTGAGCTTCCACAGCCAATGAATAATGTTGTACTAATTGTTGCTGCCATTATAACAGCGCATAGTTTTTTTAGTTTTGAACTTTTCATCTTATATTTGCCCCCTTTGTAATATATATATAAATTGCTTTAAGCAATTTATCTCATTAAAATTATGAATTATATTAATTAAAAATCAATTTTTAATATTTTTGCATAATTATAAACTATGCTAATTTACTTACCGGTAAATTAAATACTAATTATTTACTGTTTAATTATTTATTGCTAATTTATAATTTAATTATACTTGCTTTTTTTTCTTTGTCAAAACATATAGTTAATATAAGTTATATTTTTTAATATATTCTTAACTATTTTTAAAAATTTCAATCAATTTAACAATAGCTTTCAATTGCTTTAGTTAACGTTTTCGAAAGCTTATTTACAGACTTTCCGTAGTTAATCTGGGCATATCTATGCATTATTTTACAAGTTAAATTATTAAATCAATAATTTTCTAACTACTTACTATTCACAAACAAATCCTTAAATCTATACCATTCTAGAAAAACTTTCTATTTGCAAGATTTCTTATTTTAATATGAAAAGTCTACAATTTATTATAAATACTTAACAAATTGTAAACTTTAAGTTACTATAATATTTTATCAATATTATCTTTTAAGCTTACTATTATTTAATAAGCAAGCTTTACTGATGCTTCTATATTAGTCTTTGCACAAAAATTATATTATTCATTTTTTAATATTTTTCATTAAAATTAAAATAAATAAATATATTTAACTTTTTTTATTTACTTTACTCATTTTATTTAAAGCAGTAATAACTAATGCTGATATAATTACAATCCAAATAAAAAAATTACTAGCACCTAAGAAATTATTTCTTTCTTTCATATAAGTAAGAAAAGCTGAAATCTCAGCTTCTGAAAATATCAAATTTGTTTTAAAAATAATAGTATAAATAAGCATTATTATAATACCAGCTATTAAAGTTTTTATAATTAATAATCTTTTCATCATTTCCCCCAAACAGAATTTTTTCTTATAATAATGTATGTATACAAAAGTATTTATATGTTTAGGATATTAAAAACACATATAACACTATTCTGATTATATGTGTTTTATAAATTATTCAATTTTCTAATTTGTATTCTCTGTGTAAAACCCAAGTATTATTTTGCCATTTATAGATACAAATATTATCAAACATACAATCAAAACAACAGGGAATCGTATTTACATAATCCCATAATTGCTTATATATTTTTTGTATTTTTTTTGAGCTTAAAGTAACATGAAAAATTTTATCTTTACCTTCATTATTTTTAAAATCTATATATGAAATAGTGCTAAGTTTATCTATAAGTTCATCATGTACTTTTTTTGCTTCTTTGGACATATTTACATCCATATATATTACTCTATTATCAAAATGATTATATCCATCTATTTTATAAGGTGTAGCTTTTTCTTTTTTACTTATTTCTTCTATACAATTTTCTAAATCAGTTATATTTTCGTTATATTCAAATGGTGCTTTTATTGTAAAATGTGCAGGTAATTTAGAAGATTTAGCTTTATATTTACTAAAGATATCTTTTCTTAAATTATTATTAAAATCTCCTGCAGTACCTTTTACAATGCTTACAATTACATATCTCATCACTTTATTTCCTTTCTAATTTATTTTTAATATTTATTTTATGTTTTCATTTGCATTTTGTTTTTTATTTTATTCTCATTTACGAGTATATTATATAAGAGTGTTATGTTTATAAGAGAAATAATTTTTAATATATTTTCATATAAATCAATAAAAGAGTATAATATGAAGGAGCTATTATGCCGAATTTAACAACTCATATTAAGTGAACTTATTAATTCTATAGAAATATCTCCTAACAATTATGATTTTAATGATATATTAGCTATTAGCTTAAATAAATCACTTCATCTTTTAAATGATATTAGGTTTAAAAGTTTAATTAGTCCACTTGAATTATCATGCCCAACTGTTATTGAAAATAGTAGTTATAATAAATTTTTATTAGAAGCCGCTAATAGATTTTATCTTCCTTAAAAAGAATACCAAAAATAAATAAGGCTGCCTTAAAAAGACAACCTTATTTTATACTAATTGTTTTCAAATATTTCTAAGCTTCTATCTAAAATTCCATTTAAGTAAGCTAATACAACTCCATAATTTGTAATGGCTACTTTTTCTTTATTACAAATCTCAATTCTATTAACTATAGTTTTTCTATTAATCATACATCCACCACAGTGAATTATTAAATCATATTTATTAATATCTTCTGGAAAATCATGACCAACTTTAAATTCATAATTAAGTTTAGTACCAACATATTTATTAAGAAGTTTTGGAATTTTAATTCTACCTATATCTTCATGAGATACATTGTGGGTACAACTTTCACAAATTAGAATTTTAGAATCTTTATTTAAATCATTTATTTTTCTAGCTCCAGTAACAAATGATTTTAAATCTCCCTTATGATTAGCAAAAAGTATTGAAAAACCTGTTAATTTTATATTTTTAGGAACTATTTCACTTACTTTTTTAAATGCCTGAGAATCAGTTACTACCAAATCAACATCCTGTATATCTTCTAAAGCTGAAGCTAATTCTGTATCTCTAACTACATATGTTTTAATTCCATTATCTAAACAATCTCTAATACATTGAACCTGTGGAAGAATAATTCTCCCCTTTGGTGCTTCTGAATCTATTGGAACTACTAATATGACCTTTCCTCCATAAGGAACTAAATTGCCTATTATAGGCATTTCATTTTCACTATCTTGTAGCTTTGCTACTAATTCATTTTTAAGTTCATCAATACCTTCTTTACTATAAGTAGATACAAACTTTGCTTCTTTATATTTACTTTTTAATTCATCAAGCTTTGATTTTTCGGTATCTTCTATTTTGTTAATAATCAACATATAAGGCATGTTATATTTTTTAAATTCTAACTTTATTTCTTTATAATCATTATCATCTATATTGTTTATATCCATCACATATAAAGCAAAATCAGTTCTTTTCATCATTTCCTTAGTTCTTTTTATTCTAAGTTTACCAACTTCACTTTTATCATCAAGACCGGCTGTATCTATAAATAAAACAGGTCCTAGAGGAATTAATTCCATTGCTTTAAATACTGGATCTGTTGTTGTTCCTGCTGTTTCTGATACAATTGCAATCTCTTGCCCACAAATACTATTTATTAAAGATGACTTGCCTGCATTTGTCTTCCCAAATATAGCTATGTGTTTTCTATTAGCATTTGGTGTACTATTCATACTTTCCTCCTAGATATAAATATCTCTTTTACCTTCCTTTAATTTTACTATTCCTTCAATGACAAAATTTCTTATTGCTTCATTATTAATTTTAATTATTTCCTCATTAACTAATCTTTCAGCTTTTTCACAGGTTTCTTTATCACCATAATCTAATGCATATTCCATTAAAGTCATTAACGCATTTGGTTCACACATATTTTGAATTTCTCCACTTTTAGCTAACCCCATAAAAGTTTCACCAGTTCTACCCTTTCTATAACATGCTGTACAATAACTTGGAATGTATCCCTCATCTAATAACCAATTTAATACTTCTAATGGTGTTCTTTCATCTGAAGTCTTAAATTGTTCAATACTTTTTCCTTCTTCTCTTTGCTTATATCCACCTACTCCTGTTGAAGAACCAGAACTTACTTGGGTTACACCAAATTTAAGAGCATCTCTTCTCATTTCTTCATCTTCTCTAGTAGACATGATTATTCCTGTAAATGGTACTGCAATTCTTATAATTGCTACTACCTTTTTAAACATTTCATCACTTAAAAGATGTGGAAAATTCTCTAAAGTAACACCTTCAGCTTGCCTTATTCTTGGAACTGAAATTGTATGGAATCCAACTCCGAATTTTTTTTCAAGATGTTCATTGTGCATCATTAATGATAAAACTTCAAATTTAGGATCAGCTAGTCCAAATAAAACTCCCCCACCAACATCTTCAATTCCACCTTCCATTGCTCTATCAAAAGCATTTAAATGATATTCGTAACTTGATTTTAATGAATGTGGATGCATAATTTCGTATGTTGCTTTATGATATGTTTCTTGAAATAATATATAAGTTCCTATATTAGCTTCTTTAAGTTTTTTATAATTTTCAACTGTTGTTGCTGCAATATTTACATTAACTCTTCTAATATTTCCATTTTCATTTTGTGTTTTATAAATAGTATCAAGACTTTCTAAAACATAATCAATTGGTGCATTTATAGGATCTTCTCCAAGCTCTAAAGCTAATCTTTTATGTCCCATCTTTTCTAATATTTTAACTTCTTCCCTTATTTCATCTTGTGTGAGCTTTCTTCTATTAAAACTATTACATTTTTTATAACCACAATAAACACAATTATTAACACAATAATCGCTTATATAAAGTGGCGCAAACAAAACTACTCTATTTCCATAAATTGATTTTTTTATTTCACCAGCTACATTAAACATTTCATTTAATAATTCTTTATCTTCTAATTGCAATAAAGCTGCAATATCCTTATGAGAAATACCCTTTTTTCCCCTTGCTTTATCTAAAATTTTTAAAACATCGTCCCTAGTAGCATTTTTACCATCTTCTAATAATTTACAGACTTCTTCATGATTAATATACATAATCTATTCTCCTACCCTTTTTTTACTAAACTTATATTATCTAAATTTTCTTTAATAATTTTTTCTATTTTAATATTTTGATTTATATTATTAATTTCCTCTTCTGATAATACTAAGCTGTCACCTCTACTAATATTTAATTTGAAACCTGCTTTATTAATTCTTTTTTCTATACAAGCTCTACATTCTGCTGCTTCATCACCAGTACATATTTTTCCATCATACAATGAATACTTTTCCCTAACATTTGTAGGTGAAAGATTTGGCATTACAACATTTCCACCTGCTTTTAATCCTTTTTCTCTACCAAGAGGATCTATACTACCAAGTGCTGTTGTTGCCGGTAATAAAACTTTAGGTAACATTAATCTAACTAATGCTAGCATTGTAGTAGTTTTTTCTAATGTTCCACATTTTTCATTATAAAGAGGTGTATCTTGATGAGGAATAAATGGACCTATTCCGCACATATGTGGATTTAATTCTTTTAAATATAACAAATCATTAACTAAATCATTATTTGTCTGGTTTGGAAGACCTACCATAAATCCAGCCCCTATTTGATAACCAATCTTCTTTAAATTTTCAAGGCACATTCTTCTATTTTCAAAGCTAGAATTTGGATGTAAAGATTCATATAATTCTTTACTTGCTGTCTCATGTCTTAATAAATATCTATCTGCACCAGCTTTAAACATCCTTTCATATGATTCATATGAACGTTCACCTAAAGATAAAGTAATTGCATTATATGGATATTTTTCTTTTATCTTTTTAATTATCTCAACCATTATTTCATCAGTAAAATATGGATCCTCACCACCTTGAAGTACAAATGTCTTATATCCTAATTTCTCTCCAAGCTCTGCACATTCTAATATTTGTTCAATACTAAGCCTATATCTATCTGCTTTATTATTTGATTTCCTAATACCACAGTATTTACAATCTCTACTACAGTAATTTGTAAATTCTATAAGCCCTCTAATATAGACATTATTACCATAATTATTTAAAGCTATTTCATGAGACTTTTCTATTAAATACTCTTTATCTCTTATTGTTAAATTATCTAATAAATAATTAAGTTCTTCTCTAGTTGCAGTATTTGTATTATATAGCTTGTCTATAATTTCTATAACACCCATACCTTTTATTAAATCTCCCTTTTAGCAATTGCTGTTTTCACTACAACGCCTTGTATATTTCCTAGCTTTCCAGTTAAACTATTTATTTCTTCTAATGTTCCTGTTACAGTAATACTTATTACTGATATTCCTTCTTCAAAAGGAATACCCATTCTTCCCTTTATACTTCCTCTAAAGCTTGAAACTACATTATTGAATCTTTCTTGACATTCTTTCGGCTCTTCTAATATTGCACTTATTACAGCTATTTTTTTCAAAATTCTCATCCCCTTATTAATACGATAAAAAAGCTAGCTTCTAATAAAAGAAAGCTAGCTTAATAAAATATATAAACTTATAGGGGCGCTTATATATCTTTAGCAAAACCATTAATTACTCTCTTTTAGATTAGATTTAACTTTTCTATTAGATTGAATTATATTCCATAATTGTAAATAGATTTATGATTAAATGATATTCCTCTTTATATTTGATGTCAATAAAAATAATATTTTTACTTAATACAAAAAAATCCAGCATATTAATTGTATACTGGATTTTTTATTAAAATATTTATCTTATTCTTTTTGCTATTTCCTTTAAATATATATTATCTGTACCACAACACCCACCAAAAATATTAAAGTTAAACTCTTATGCTAATCTCATAATACTATTAGCAAGATAAATTGGATCTGAAGAAGTAATATCAGAATAACTAGTTTAATCAAAACAAAATAAATAAACTGAAGGTTATTATCTACCCTCAGTTTATTAAATATACTTTACTTATAGCTTAATATATTAGGTAATGATTTTTCTAACTCTTCTAGTGTCACTCCACATCTTTTTGCATAGTCTGATGCTTGATCTTTATCTATATAGTTAGAGTTAAAATATCTAGAATCTTCTGAAGCAAAATATAATCCACAAACAGATGATACTGGATCCATCATATAACTTTCAGTAAGCTTAACACCAGTTACTTTTTCTCCATCCAAAATATTAAATAATTTTTTCATTTGACTTTGATCGATAAGTGATGGGTAACCAAATGCAGGTCTTATTCCTCTATAGCTTGCTTTAAATATTTCTTTCATAGATAAGTTTTCGTCTGGATCATATCCCCAATGTTTTTTTCTAATGTCTTCATGAAGCTTTTCAGCAAATGCTTCTGCCAATCTATCACAAACAAGCTTTAATATAATTGCATTATAAGAATCACCTTCTGATTCAAGTTTTTTAGCATACTCATGTGCACCTAATCCTGCAGTTACAATGAATCCACCTAAATAATCATCCTTACCACTTTCTTTGGGTGCAATGAAATCTGAAAGGCATAAATATTCACCCTTACTTTTTTCTCTTTGTTCTCTAAATAAATTAAATATAGTTGTTTCTGATTTATCTTTATTATAAACCTCTATATTATCTCCATTAGAATTAGCTTCAAAAATTCCAAAAACACCTTTAATATCAATAATATTATTTTCTTCTATGAAATCTAACATTTTATTAGCATCATTAAAAATCTTTTTAGCCTCTTTTCCATAAACCGAATCTTCTAATATATCTGGATATAACTTTTTCATTTCCCATGCTATAAAGAAAAATGTCCAATCAATATATGGTCTTAAATCTGATACAGTATAATCCATAACTTCTTTTATTCCTATAAAGTTTGGCTTAGAAATTTCTCTAGTAGTCCAGTCAATCTTGAAACTATTTTCTTTTGCCTTTTCTAAAGAAATCATCTTGCTTTCATATTTATTATAATTATTCCTAACTTCTTCATACTCTTCTTTAATAGCTTTAATATATTCATTTTTATTACTACTTAATAAATTCTTTGATATTTCAACTGTTTTAGATGCATCATATCCATAAATAACTGAACCACTATAATTAGGATCAATTTTAAGCGCTGTATGTGCTTTTGAAGTAGTAGCTCCACCAATAATCAAAGGAATATTCATTTTTCTCTTTTCCATTTCAGTAGCAATATGACACATTTCATCTAAAGATGGAGTTATAAGTCCACTTAATCCAATTATATCAACATTTTCTTTAATAGCTTTATCTAGTATTTCTTCACATGGAACCATTACTCCTAAATCTATTATTTCAAAGTTATTGCAAGCAAGAACAACCCCTACAATATTTTTACCTATATCATGAACATCACCTTTTACAGTTGCTAAAAGAATTTTTCCAGCACTTGAAGTTTCTCCTTGTTTTTTATCCTTTTCAATATATGGAAGTAAATATGATACCGCTTTTTTCATAACACGTGCTGACTTTACAACTTGTGGTAAGAACATTTTTCCTTCACCAAATAACGTTCCTACTCTAGTCATTCCATTCATTAGTGGACCTTCAATTATACTTAAAGGCTTAGGATATTCTTTTATTGCTTCTTTTAAATCTTCTTCTAAATACTCTGTTATACCTTTAACCAAAGCATAACTTAATCTATCATTTAAAGTATTTTCTCTCCATATATTTTTATTTTTATTATTAACAACATTACCAGCTTTATAATCTTCAGCTTTATCTAATAATCTTTCAGCTGCATCTTTATGTTTATTTAATACAACATCTTCAACTAATCTTAATAACTCCTTAGGTATATCATCATAAATTTGAATCATTCCTGGATTTACAATTCCCATATCCATTCCTGCCTCAATTGCATGATATAAAAATACAGAGTGCATAGCTTCTCTTATTGTATTATTTCCCCTAAATGAGAAGGATAAATTTGATACTCCACCTGAAACTTTAGCATATGGTAAGTTTTCTTTAATCCATTTGGTTGCATTAATATAATCAACTGCATAATTATCATGCTCTTCAATACCAGTTGCTATAGCTAAAATATTAGGATCAAAAATTATATCTTCTGGTGGGAAATTTAATTTATTTACTAATAAATCATAAGCTCTTTTACAAATAGATATTTTTCTTTCATAAGTATCAGCTTGGCCATTTTCATCAAAAGCCATTACTACAACTGCAGCACCAAAGTCCCTAACAACCTTAGCATGCTTTAAAAACTCTTCTTCACCATTTTTTAATGAAATTGAATTTACTATTGGTTTACCTTGAATACTTCTAAGACCTGCTTCAACTACTTCCCATCTTGATGAATCAATCATTATAGGTCTTGAAGCTATATCTGGTTCTGAAGCTATAAGTCTTAAGAAATATTCCATTTCTTTATCACTCTCTAATAAACCATCATCAAAATTAACATCTATAATTTGAGCTCCATTTTCTACTTGGTCCTTTGCAATAGATAAGGCTTCTTCATATTTCTTTTCTCTTATTAGTCTTGCAAATTTTGCAGAACCTGCAACATTAGTTCTTTCACCTATATTTATAAAATTATTTTCTTTATTGCTTCTTACAATTTCAAGTCCACAATAAATACTTTCTTTTTTAATATTAGGAATAGCTCTTGGCTCTACACCTTCAACTACTTCTGCAATTGCTTTGATATGTTCTGCTGTAGTTCCACAACATCCACCTACTATATTAACCTTTTTTTCACTTGCTAATTCTTTAATATATTTTGCTGTTATGCTTGGAATTTCATCATACTCACCTAAAACATTAGGTAATCCAGCATTAGGATAACATGATATATATAAATCCTGTGTATCAGCTAATTCTTTAATAAAAGGTATTAAATCTGCACCGCCAAAGGAACAGTTTAACCCTATAGAAATTACATTTTCATTTCTAACTGATTGAGCAAAAGCTTCTAATTTTTGCCCTGCTAATGTTCTTCCTGATTTGTCTGTTAATGTACCTGAAATCATTATTGGTAAAGTAAATCCTTTTAACTTATATACATTGTTTGCCGCAACTATTGCTGCTCTACAGTTTAATGTATCAAAAACAGTTTCTATTAATAAACAATCTACTCCACCATCTACTAATGCCCCAATTTGTTCACTATAAGAATTAACTAAATCATCAAATGTAATATTTCTATAACCAGGATTTTCAACATCTGGTGATAATGAAGCAGTTTTATTAGTTGGTCCAACAGATCCTGCAACAAACCTTGGTCTATTAGGATTCATTGCTGTGAATTCATCTGCAACTTCTCTTGCTATTTTAGCTGAATGATAATTTAAATCATAAACTAAGTGTGCTAAATCGTAATCCTCTTGAGAAATACTTGTTGAGTTAAATGAGTTAGTTTCAATCATATCTGAACCTGCCTCTAAGAAGCTTCTGTGTATTTCCTTTATGATTTCTGGCTTTGTTATAGATAATATATCATTATTACCTTTTTGATCTTTATGAAAATCCTTTAGTAAATCCCCTCTAAAGTCTTTTTCATTTAAATTATAATTTTGTATACTTGTTCCCATAGCTCCATCAAGAACTACTATTTTCTTTTTTAAAATTTCAATTAAATTGCCCCTATTCATTTGCTTTCCTGCCTTTACTTCTAAATGTTTTAGAATAATTATACAATTTATTAGCATTATTTACAATATAATATAAATGCTCTATATGGAAATAGAAAAATTAATTAAATTGAATTTGTATATAATATCATTATAAAATTATTATAATTAAAACAAAAAAAAGGAATCGGCACTGCCCACTCCTCTTGTAATTAATTAAATCTAACGTATAACTATATATATTTTTATAATAATAATACTAATAGTCTCTAAGATTTATGCTTAAGCTTAAACTTTTTTATAGTTGAAAAAATAGTTGCACCTATAATTCCTAAAACTCCTCCAAGTGCAAAGAATAATATTATATTTTCTGCTATTGAGCCTATAATAATTCCAAGCCCAACACCAGCAGTTAGTCCTTTAGTTAAATATTCATAATCCTTTTCTGATAAAATTAACTTCTTCCACAATTCCTTTACACCTCATAATATATTGCCAAATTATTTCTTATATTAATTAGACTTATACATTATACAAAAAGTTCTCTATTATTTTTTAATTTTTACATATTTATTATCTCCAACTATACAAATATTGAATAACATTATTATATGAAAATTTTCTATTATTGCTACTATAAATCTATTTTATCTAAATATACAAATACACCTAGCTTAACAAAATCAAACTAGGTGTGTTATAAAAAATAATTATATTTTCTATTTTATAAACATTAATTATTTTTTTCATCAATTAATTCTTCAAGAATTTCAGCTGCATCTTCTACACAACCTCTACATGAACGTAGTACATTTCCTGTACCTATTCCTTTTAATTCTTTGCACACTACAGATGAATTTTTTTCCTTAAATCTTTTTTCTATTTCATTTAATAACTTTACATCATCCTTTATTGGCTCAGCAGGATTATCTGGATTTACATTTCCTTTTAAATAATTAACTATAACGTATGCTCCCATTACAGCTCCACATAGTTTATAAGCTCCTCCACTATATCTTCTAACCATATCTTTCATAGTAGACTCATCAACATCAACAAGATCACAAAATGCACATGCTACTGCTTGTGAACAAGTATATCTATTCTTGTGTAATTCAATTGCCTTTTCTTTTCTTAAGCCCATTTTAAATCCTCCCTTTTCATTTGACTTATAAATTTATTATATAATTTTCTCTTTGTAATGTCACTTATTTGAAAAAAATATAGGCCTTCAAGGTAAGATTTAATTACCTTGAAGACCTATATTTTATTTAAATAAATTTATTATTCTTTCCCATAAAGTAGGACTTTTTTCTTCATCCTTTGAAACTTCTATAGTTACTTTTTTTATTTCTGGCGTCTTAATTACAAATTGTACTGATTTCACATTTGTATTTTTTTCAGAAGTAAATGATACTATTTCATCACTTGTTCCATCTAAATCATCAACCATTTTATCAATTTCATCTGTTATTTCTGTATCAAGATTTGCTGTCTTATCATTTAATTCTGTTGTTCCCTTTGATAATTCCATAGTTCCATCTTTTAATTCTGCAACACCTGAACTTAATTTTTCAGCTCCACTTTTTAAAGTAGATGTTCCGTTTACTAAATTTGTTGATCCTTCTACAAGCTGAGAATATCCTTGCAGCAATGTTGCTACTCCATTTGTATATTCATTAATTCCTACATCTAATTTATTATATTCTGATATTAATGTATTTATTGCTGTAGATAGGTTTGACATATTATATATCATATCATTTAATAATGCAGATAAACCTTGAATTGCATTATTAAATTCAGTATATTTAGTTTGTAATTCAGTTGCACCACCTAATACTTGCCCTATTCCATCTGAAACACTATTTAAATAACTTTCTGTTCCACTAATCGATGCCATATTTCCTTGAAGTAAAGTTATAATTTGATTATACATCTCTATTTGAGTTTGAATTTGTATAATTTGACTATCATCTGCTTGTACCCCTGCTACTAATAAATTATCTCTTGCTTCAGTAAGAACTGATATTTGTGATTTCATATTTTCTATAGCACTAGCATTATTACTTTGAAGATAATCAATATCTAATCCATTAGCATTCATAATAGATTTATAAGCTTCATAATTTGTATTTCCTTGTAACAATGTAATTGCTGAAACTAATTCATTAATTCCGGTTTGAACATCAGAAGATGCTGAAACTAATTCACTTATACTTTCATTAGATATATTAATATTATTTAATGCAGATCCTATTTCATTTAATGCATCTAAAACTTCCTTTGATCCACTTGTTAAATTTTTTGAATTGCTATTTAATTCTTGAAGTCCTTTATATACAGTTATAATACCATCATTTAAAGAATTCACTCCAGTACTGAGACTATTCATTCCATTGGATAAATCATAAGTCCCATTATTTAATTCTGTGCTTCCATCATTAACAGAAATTGCTCCTGAATCTAATTTTTCTATTGCATCTGTCAATTCATTTACTCTATCTAATAAACTATTAGTATCTACATCTACACTTAATCCTAATTTAACACCATTTATAGTCATTGAAGCCATTTCAAAATCATTAACATCAGCTTTTATACTAATTTCTTTTCCTTTGTTTGGTAAAATAATATGAGAAATCTGTTTTTCACTTCCTACATTTGCTATTGTAGCCCCTTCAGCTTCAATATTATTACACTTTTCAGTATCTAATGTAATAGTAGTTTGTAGCGCATAATTTTCAAAAAATGTACTATTGCACTTTTCATTGTCTGTTATTGAAATTTTTATTTCTAAAGTTCCACTTTTTCCTGCTAAGTCATTAGAACTTATCTCCTTACCGTCTAAATAATACTTTATATTTATATTCCATGGAATTTCAACTTCTTTTAAAGTACCTTCATAATAAAGTTTATCAATACTACTGTTTCCAGTTATTTCCCCATTGTCATATGATAAAGTATCATTAGTATTCATATTTCTGATTTCACTATAATCGCCATAATCTAAAATGTTTTGGCTATCGAAAATATTTACTGCATAAGCACTACTAACTTCACCGTTACCATCTAAATTAATATAAATAACTTCCTCTTTCCCTTGACTTTCAGCTACATAATTTTGGCTCTTTAAAATTGTATTTGATTCTGCCAAAGTAGATATTGGAACCATAGTATTACTAATTATTGTTGCTGTTAAAACTATCATTATAATTTTATTTTTACTTTTTTTCATAGTAAATCATTCTCCCTTAAACTAGCTATTTACTGCTTTATTTTTATTTTTTATTTCAATTTTGCTTTTATTTTTAAAATTTGATTTATACATTGTCTTTTGTATTGGTTTATCAAAAATATATAAAAGTCCTGGTACAACAAATAGTACTATTATTGTTGATAAAACAGTTCCCCTGGCTATCAAAACTCCCAATTGTTTTATAATTCCATGAGTAGATATAACCCCTAATAATAATCCTGCAATTGTAAGTATTGTAGCAGATGTGAGTATTGATAATGTTACTGATGAAATAGTTTTTAATAAAGCTTCTTTTTTTAGATATATCCTTCTATTATCAACATAAGTATTTGATAATAATATTGCATAATCGACAGTTGCTCCTAATTGGACAGTACTAATAATTAAATAGGCTATATAATGTAAGCTACTTCCTATAAAATATGGTATCCCTAAGTTTATCCAGATTGCTGTTTCAATAGCTAAAACTAAAATAGCAGGTAATAAAATGGATTTGAAAGCTATTAATAGCACTAAAAATACCGCTCCAATTGCAATAAGGTTAACCCTAATATTATCAGACGTTATTACGTCCATTAAGTCATAAGTACTTACACTTTCTCCTGCAAGATAATAGTTGTCACCATAATGCTCACTTACTATATCTTTTATTTTTTCTATAATTTTAAAGCTTTCTTCTCCCTCATAATCCATCTTTACATTTATCACCATACGACTATATTTTTCTGAGATTAAGTTGCTTAATATGCTTTCATCTACATATTGTGTTGGTATTTCAACTCCAGCATTATCTACATATGAAATTATTGAACTAACTTGTTCTATTTCTTTTAGTTCATTACTTAACTCCTTTTCTGTTGCAAAATCACCTTTCGGGACCATAATAACTAATGAATTAGATTTACCAAAAGTATCTTCTATTAGCTTTGTATCACTACCTAACTTAGTACTTTCATCAAATATTTTTGAAGATCCATAATTAAAAGTATTTTTTGTCTGTGCTAAATAAGATGGCACCATTACAATTAAAAAAATAATAACTAAAGGTATCATTATTTTTCTAACATAATTTGCAAATTTATCAAATTTAGGTATTAATAACTTATGTTCAGTTTTATCAATAATCTTGTAACAATACATTGTAAGTACAGGAAGTAAAACTATCACAGTAACTAAGCTTAGAGCTATGGCTTTTGCCATTACTATTCCCATATCTGGACCAATTTTAAATCTCATTAATATTAAGGCTGCAAATCCAATAACTGTTGTTATCCCACTTGAAAAGATTGATCCAACACTTTTGACAGATGCTTGTACCATTGCTTCTTCTGGTTCTAACCCCTGCAATCTAAACTCTGTAAATTTGTGTAATAAGAAAATTGCATAATCCATAGATACTGCCAACTGTAATACATTTCCGGCTGCATTTGTTACAAAGGAAATCTCTCCAAATAAAAGATTAGTTCCTTGATTTATCATTATTGCTACACCTATAGTTAACATAAACAATATTGGTTCAAACCAGGAAGTTGTTGTAACTGCTAATACAATCAAACATATTGGTATTATAAATATTATAATTTGACTAACTTCTTTAGAAGTAGCTTCTGTTGCAACTACGGTATTAACAACTGAACCTGCCATTGCATTATCATCACCGATTAAATTTCTTATTTCATTTACTACTTCAATTCTTTTATTTTGATCAACAATAACTGTAAATAACGCTGCTTGATCCTTGTAATAATCTTGAACCGTTTCTCTATCTAAAGTTTCAATAGGTTCTGTTATATTAACAACATCATCTAACCATGTAACATCTTGTACACCATCAATATTTAATAATTTATCTTTAATTTCTAAAGCTTCTGGTATAGTAATATTAGATACCATTACCCTTGCATTAGGTATTCCACCTTCAAATTGATCTTCCATAATATCTAAAGATATTGTAGACTTAGAATCATCTGGAAGATAATCATTCATATCGTAATTAACTGATACAAATTTACTGCAAATAAAACATAAAACTAGCGAAATTCCAAATGTAAAAATTACAGTTTTTTTATGTTTAATAATTTGTCTAAAAAAACTTTCCATACTGCGTCTCACCTCTAACTAATTATCATTCGGTTTAAGTATATTTATGAAATACCCACACTACAATTACCAATAAAGCAAATCACTGTGGTATAATACACACATCGAGTATAAATTGTGTATTAATTTATTACGGTTTTGTTAAAAGTATTTTATAAACTTATGTTTTGATAAATTAAGAGTTGAATAATAATTAAGTTATCTTTAAAATATATAAAAAGTATAAATTGTTATATTATGTAAATATTTTTATTTGAATGGAGCTTTTATATGGATAGACGAGTACGAAAAACAAAACTAAAACTAAATGAATCTTTAATGATATTAATAAAAGATAAAAATATTAATCAAATTACTGTTAAAGAACTTACAGACTTAGCTGACATAAATAGAAAGACTTTTTATTTACATTATAAAGATATCTTTGATATGCTAGGCAACATCAAGGAGCAATTACTAGTAGAATTTGAAAATGTTATATTATTTCATAATTCATCTTGTACCAATCCTGATGAACCATATTCACTGATGAAGGATATATTAGAGTTTATTGATAAGAATAGTGAGCTATTATCAATTTTCTTAGGTCCTCATATTAATGCGGATTCTATTTTTATAGAAAAAATTAAGGGAATTATGAAAAGGCTATGTATATATGTTTGGAATAAATTATATCCTAATACTGACCCAAAAAAATATGACTACTATTACTCTTTTGTTTTTTATGGAATCATAGGATTAATTCAAGATTGGATAAATACTAATAAACAAGAAAGTATAGAATATATGGCAAAACTTACAAGCGATTTGGTAGAAGGTTCCTCAAAAATATTATATTCATAGAATACAAAAATAATTAGACCATAGGTGGTCTAATTATTTCAATAACTTATTTAAAATACTCAATTCCTATGGCATTTCTTACATCTCTTAATGTGTTAGATGCTATTTTTCTTGCATTATTACTTCCTTCTTTTAGTACATCATATACATAATCTAAATTTTTCTCATATTCTTTTCTTCTAGCTCTAATTGGCTCAAGTTCAGCTTGAATTATTTCATTTAAATATTTTTTTACTTTTACATCACCAAGTCCCCCGATTTGATAATGCATTTTCATTTCTTGTAATTTATCTATTTCTTTACAAAATGCATCTAAATATATAAAAACAGTATTATTTTCTATATTTCCTGGATTTTCTACTCTAATATGATTAGGATCAGTATACATTGACATTACTTTCTTTTTTATTACATCTGGTTCATCACTAAGATAAATTGCATTATTTAATGATTTGCTCATTTTTGCTTTTCCATCAATACCAGGTAATCTTCCTAAGCCCATCTTAGGTAAAATGGCACTTGGCTCTACTAAAACCTCTTCTTTATAAATATTATTAAAAGTTCTTACTATTTCTCTTGTTTGCTCTATCATAGGGAGTTGGTCTTCACCTACTGGTACTATATTTGCTTTAAATGCTGTAATATCTGCTGCTTGGCTGACAGGATAAATCATAAACCCAGCCGGAATACTCATATTAAAATTTCTTTCTTTTATTTCACTTTTAACTGTTGGATTCCTTTCTAACCTTGCAACTGTAACTAAATTTAAATAATGCATTGTAAGCTCATTTAATTCTGGAATTTGTGATTGAACAAAAATAGTAGATTTTGATGGATTTATTCCTACAGCCAAATAATCCAATGCAACCTCTATTAGGCTTTTTCGTATTTTTTCAGGATTTCGTGCATTGTCAGTTAATGCTTGTTGATCAGCTATCATTATATAACTATTATATAAATCACTATTTTGCAAATTAACTCTATTCTTTAATGACCCTATATAATGTCCTATATGAAGTTTTCCTGTTGGTCTATCTCCAGTTAAAATTATTTCTTTTTTCATCATTTTCACTCCTTATTTTATATATTTTCTCTAGTGACCTATTTAAAATTTCTAGACTTATCATGATTCAATAATAATTGTAAAAATAAAAAAAAACTTCATCCTATAACTAATAGGACGAAGTTATTATCCGTGTTGCCACCTAAATTGTATAAATAAAATTTATACCACTTTAAATAAAGTACTAACATACTTTAACTGCTGTAAGGTGCAGTTCACCACTAAGATACTCTTAAAACTTTAATTTCACCTTGTTCCTCAAAGGTCCATTCATTAAATTCTTTCTTGCTAAGCTTCCACCACTCCTAGCTCTCTTTATTGAACCTAAATTTAATTACTCTTCCTCTTCATAGGATTTTTTTATACTTTTAATGTATTATATTCCTCTATTTTGTAAATGTCAAACATTTGAGAAGACTAATTTAATATTACCTTTAATTGTTAACCATTTAATATATTTTGATTGACAAACTATTTTGTCTCCAATATAATACTTTCTATGGAGGTAATTATGTTAATAAAAGGAAAAGTTTTAAAAATTTTAGAAGAAAATAAAGGTAAAAATATTTCTGGTGAGGAAATTGCTAAAAAACTTAATATTTCGAGAACTTCCATATGGAAAGCAATTAATGCACTTAGAAGTGAAGGCTATACAATAAATGCTGTTACTAATAAAGGTTATTCCCTAGCAACAAATACAGATTTTATTTCTAAAGAAGGTATTTCTTTATATTTAAATAATGAATATTCAAACATTGATATCTATACTTACAAATTAGTCTCTTCTACTAATGATGTTGCAAAAACTTTAGCTTTAAATGGTGCTAAACATGGTACGGTTATAATTTCCGAAGAACAAAGTGCAGGTAAAGGTAGGCTTGGTCGAGTATTTTATTCACCAGCTAATACTGGAATTTATATGAGCATTATACTTAGACCTAATTTAACTGCAATGGATTCAGTTTTAATAACAACATCTGCTTCTGTTGCTATATGTAATGCAATTCAAAAAGTAACCGGAATAGAATGTCAAATAAAATGGATAAACGATATTTACTTAAACAATAAAAAAGTAGGAGGAATATTAACAGAGGCTTCTACTAATTTTGAAAGTGGAACTATTGATTATTTAATTTTAGGAATAGGACTTAACTTTAATAAGCCTAAAGAAAGTTTCCCTAAAGAACTTGAAACAATAGCCTCTTCATTATTTAGTAATAACAATGGAAATATCAATAGAAATATTCTTTGTGCAGAAACAGTAAATAATATCCTAAGTATGATTCCTCAAATTAAAAGTTATGACTTTATATCTGAATATAAGAAAAGAAGTATTATTTTAAATAATGAAATTGTCTATATAAGTGCTGGTGTTTCATCAGTTGGTAAAGCTATTGATATAAATAATGATGGTTCTTTAGTTGTTAAACATGATGATGGTTCTATAAAAGTTTTAAATTCTGGTGAAGTAACTATTAGGAGGTTAAATTAAATGAATAAATTATCAACGAAATCACTTATTTTATGTTCACTTTTTGCTGCATTAATTGCTGTTGGTGCTTTTATTAAAATTCCAATACCTGTAGTGCCATTTACTCTACAAGTTTTATTTACTACCCTAGCTGGCCTTTTATTAGGACCTAGACTTGGAGCTATTTCTGTAGGGATTTATTTACTTATAGGTTTAATAGGTATTCCTGTATTTACTCAAGGTGGTGGACCAAGTTATATTTTCCAACCAACCTTTGGTTATTTAATAGGCTTCTTAATAGGCACATATTTTACTGGATATATTGCACATAAAGATAAGAATCCATCTCTTAAAAGACTAATATTTGCAAGCCTTGGTGGATTAACAATTGTATATATTATAGGTATGATTTATTATTATTTAATTTCAAATTATTACCTAAATTCTCCAATCACAGCTAGTGCTGTAATGTTATATTGTTGTCTTTTATTTATTCCAGGTGATATTGCTTCATGCATTGTAAGTTCACTAATTGCCAAAAGAACTCTCCCTGTAATAAAAGGTCAAGTACTTGCAAATGAACTTAATAGTTAACCCTAAAGAAAAGATTATAGATAATATCTTTTAATAAATATAAAACTTTAGGCTAAAAAACAATACCATATAGCATAATAGTGCTTATGGTATTGTTCTTATTACCATCCTCTTGAATAATCATCATAACAATCTAAACATACTTTTTTGCCTTTTTGAAATCTTATTTTATGTTCTGGTGCCATTTCACCACAATTCTCACATTTTATAGAGGCAAAAGAGCGGGCACATTCAGGGATGATTATTTTGGTTTTCTTTATATCAAATAAGACTTCTTCTGGTCCATTTAAAATATAAATCTCCTTATCTTTCCTATTTCCTTTAAATTCAAACTCCTTTAAAATTATTCTTATACTTTTTTCATTTTTTCTATCATAAAAGCTAAAGGCCATTTTACCTGTTCCTCTATAAATTAGATTTCCTTTTCCTAAAGTACACCCTGTAATTACTTGTATAGCATCTATTCCACAAGCATCATTTTCTGTTATACATACTATTTCTTCATCTTTTGAAAATTTAAAATTCATCTTTTCTTGGGCTATATTACATGCTCTAAAACCTATTGCTAAGCCTGGACATTCATGTCCATGAAATTTTACACACTTTTCCCATAACTCTTTATTAAACACTTATTTTTATCTCCTAACTCTAAATTGATACAAGAATTATACATTTTATTTTAAATATCCATAGTTATAATTATTATACTATCTTCAAGATTATAATAGTTTTTGAAGATAAAAAATTTATGTACTAAAAAATTTTTAATGAGGCATATCAATTATATATACCCCATCTTTTCTAACTATTTAATTCTTCTATTAATTTCTTAACAGTTGTAATTTTATCTAACCTATATGCATTTTCACCACAAAATACAAGTGAATTATCAACATCACCTTTTACTGCACGTACTAAAGCACCTGTTATGCAATAAGGTATAGTTGCCATATCACATTTCTTTAAGCATTTATAACATTTACTTATTTTTTCATTTGTTAACTTTCTTTCTTCCATGAATTTATTACTTATAGCTCGCCCTGGCATACCAACTGGACTTTTTACAATCATTACATCTTCCTTTTTAGCATTTATATATGCCATCTTAAAATTAATATGAGCATCACATTCTTCAGTTGCTACAAATCTTGTTGCCATTTGAACTCCAGCACATCCTAAATTCATATAATGATTAATATCATCTCTATCATAAACGCCACCTGCAAATATTACCGGTATTTTCTTATTATATTTTTCTTCATATACCTTTACTATTTCAAGAATTTCAAGCACTTCTTTGTCATAAGCTTTTGATTCATATTCTTTTAAACTTTCGCTTGAAAATCCTAAATGTCCACCTGCCTTTGGACCTTCAATAATTACCATATCTGCAGTTCTACCATAACGTCTATCCCACATTTTTAAAATAACACTTGCAGACTTTGGTGGAGATACTATAGGTGCTAATTTTATATTTGACCCTTCTGTAAACTTTGGTAAATCAGTAGGTAATCCTGCACCTGATATAATTAAATCAGCACCATTATCAATTGCGCATTTTACATACTCTTCATAATTTCTAGTGGCGCACATAATGTTAACACCAATTATTCCACCATTTGATATTTGTTTTGCTTTTTTAATATGTTTACCTAATGCCCTAATATTAGCTGTTAATGAATCTTTTCCAAAATCCTCTTCTAAAAATCCAGGTTGTGCTGCTGATATTACTCCTATTGCTCCTTCTTTTGCTACTGCTCCTGCAAGCGAAGACAAGCTTACACCTACTCCCATTCCCCCTTGAATTATTGGAACCTTTGCTTCTAAATCTCCTATAATCAATGAATTTAATTTCATATATTAATCCTCCTAGTTATTCCATCTAATTTATATAGTTTTTATAACTATATGTTATATCATTAGTATATATAATGTATTTTTAGTTGTCAATGTACAATTATCAAATATTTTGATTGTAAAACTATTTATAAGAAAATAAAGCTAAGGGTGACTTAGCTTTATTTTAAAATTTAACATCTGCAGTTCTTTCATCTTCAGGAATATTTTTTATTTTATTATATAATAATTTCATCATAGATTTATGCAGAAAGTTTAATTTTGAATAATCTATTCCCCCTCGCAAGTTAAATATTTGAACTTTCTCAAAAATTTCAGGTAAAAGCTGCTTTTCAATATTATTCTTTATGGCCTTAATATTTTCTTTATCTTTTGGATCTGCTAATCCAACTGTTACAATTACTATTTTTTTATTATTAGGATTACTGATTTTCTTAAAGGTTTTCTCCATGCCTAATATACCACCAGCATATAAACCACCAAGATAAATAATCTCATCATAATCGTTTATCTCTGTAACCTCTTTAAAATTTAAACATTTTAAATTTATTCTTTTAGCTAACTCTTCTGCATATTGTTGTGTTGTTCCATAATGGCTACCATAAATAACAATCCCATTCATTTTTCCATCCCCTTATAATTCATTTTTAAATTCTCATGTTTTAATTCTTAATACTATAAATATAATTATATTTATAAATTATAAAAATTAATATACATTCCTATTTTCAGCCTGTAATATTCTTCTAATTATCTCTTTATACACTGAAAAAGAGACATAGCTTTTTAAGCTATATCTCTCTTATATCAATAATTTCATTAATACTATCTATAATATAATCTGCATCTTTAAGTTCATTATGATTTCCATATCCATAAGCACATCCAATAGAATATAAATTATGCTTTTTAGCTATTTCAATATCAACAAATCTATCACCAACAATAATAAAATTCCCTTGATGCTTTTCTTTAATAAATTTGAAAATTTCATGCTTAGGTTTAAAGCCAAAATTCTCGCTACAATAAAAATCTATAAAATACTTATCTAAGCTAAAAATTTCTATATGTTTCTTCATATAACCAACCTTACAATTACTAAGAAATATTAATTTATAACCTAACTCATTTAACTTAACAAGTGTTTCTATAGTACCCTCATATAATTCAGCTTGTCCTGCATCAATATATTGAATCATAGCTTCTCCTATGATTGAACTACATTTTTTCTTTTCATCCGCTGGTAAACTTGGCATAAAATCATTCCACATTTGTCTTACAGTAAGCCCAAGAAACTTACTAATTTCCTCCTCCTTAAATACCTTTTCTTCAGCATAACCATTGCTTACTAAATAATCATATGCTCTTTTAAATGCCGGTTCATAAATCCTTATACTATTATGCAAAGTACCATCATAATCAAAAATAATATACTTCATAATATTACAAATTCTTTAAAAGATTAGCCATTTCAATTGCAGTAACTGCGGCATCATATCCTTTGTTTCCAGCTTTAGTACCTGCTCTTTCTATAGCTTGTTCTATACTATCTGTAGTTAATACTCCGAATATTACTGGCTTTTCAGTTTGAAGTGATACTGTTGCGATACCTTTTGAAGCTTCTGCACAAACATAATCAAAGTGAGGTGTTGATCCTTTAATAACTGCTCCTAAACAAATTACTGCATCATACTTATCATTTTGAGCCATTTTCTTTGCTACTAGTGGAATTTCAAATGCTCCTGGAACCCATGCTACTTCTATATTATCTTCATCTACCCCATGTCTCTTTAACCCATCTAAAGCTCCACCTAATAATTTTGATACTATAAATTCATTAAATCTACCTACCACTATTCCAACCCTTAGTCCTTGTGCTACTAGATTTCCTTCTATTATTCTCATTTCTTTTTCCTCCTAAAATTTCATTTAATATAAATTTCCAACTTACAATTTATCTAACATCTTTTTAATAAAAGCTTATTTTAACTAATTAAGCCAAAATATACCTATCCATTTATTAACCTAAATACTTTATCCTCTTATATCTTTACTAAACATACACTCTTTTTCTATTATTACTTAAATTTAAATCATATGTCCCATTTTTTCTTTTTTAGTTTGGAGATAAAACTCATTTTTTTCATTGTGGTTCATTGCAATGGGAACTCTATTTACAATTTCTATCCCATTACATTCTAATCCATCTATTTTTCTAGGATTATTAGTCATTAAATTTACCTTAAAGACTCCTAAATCCTTTAAAATTGCAGCTGCAACATCATAACTTCTCATATCTGCTGGAAAACCTAAAATTTCATTAGCTTCAACAGTATCATAGCCTTTATCTTGAAGTGCATAAGCCCTTAACTTATTAATAAGTCCAATTCCTCTCCCTTCTTGTCTCATATATAGTAAAATTCCAGTGCCTTCTTCAGCAATTCTTTTCATAGCTGCATCATATTGTTCTCCACAATCACATCTTTTTGATCCTAAAGCATCTCCAGTTAGACATTCAGAATGTACTCTTATTAAAACTGAATTATTAGAAGTTATATCTCCTTTAACTAAAGCTACGTGATGCTCTCCATTTAACTTATTTATAAATCCATACATTTTAAAATCACCATATCTAGTTGGCATTTTAATTTCAACAACTCTTTCCACTTTGGCTTCATTACTTTCTTTTTCTTTCCTATACTTTATTAACTCTTCAATAGTTATTATTTTCAAATTATGAACTTTAGCAAATTCCACTAAATCTGGAGTCCGTGCCATTGTACCATCATCCTTCATAACTTCACATATAACTCCTGCACCTTTTAATCCCGCAAGTTTAGGCAAGTCAACTGCTGCTTCTGTATGTCCATTTCTTTCTAAAACGCCATTTTTTTTAGCCACTAAAGGAAATACATGCCCTGGTCTTCTAAAATCCTCTGGTTTAGAATTATCATCAAGTACCTTTTGAATTGTAATTGCTCTTTCAAATGCAGAAATTCCAGTAGTTGTACTAGCATGATCAATAGCAACTGTAAATGCTGTTTCATGATTATCTGTATTATTTTCAACCATTGGTCCTATTTTAAGTTCATTTAATCTTTCTTCTTCAACTGGCATGCAAATAAGTCCACGCCCATACTTAGCCATAAAATTTATGGCTTCACCTGTAACCTTTTCTGCTGCCATTAACAGATCCCCTTCATTTTCCCTATCTGGGTTGTCTACAACAATAATTATCTTTCCATCTTTTATATCACTAATTGCTTCCTCAATAGTATTAAATTTATACATTTTACATACTTCCTTTCTCCTTAAAAAAATCCATTTTCTCTTAAAAATTCTTCACTTATTGATGTATTTGGGTTATATTCTTCTTTTGATGCAAATCCCATAAGTTTTTCAACATATTTTGAAATAACATCGCATTCTAAATTAACAGTTTCACCAATAGATTTATTTAATAAAGTCGTTTCTTGTGCTGTATGTGGGATTATAGAAACTTTAAATATACTTTCATCTACATAAGCAACTGTTAAGCTTATACCATCTATAGTTATTGAACCTTTTAAGACAACATATCTTAATATTTTACTTGCTGCCTTTACCGTAACCCAAGTAGCATTATCCTCTTTTTCTAATGAAATAATCTGACCTATTCCATCTATATGTCCACTTACAATATTCCCACCAATCCTGCTTTCCAAAGTTAATGCTCTTTCCAAATTCACCTTATTACCTATGTCTAAAAGTCCTAAGTTACTTCTTCTTAATGTTTCAGCCATAACATCAGCTTCAAAACTATTACCTTTTAGATTAGTTACTGTCAAGCATACACCATTAGTGCAAATACTATCCCCTACTTTTGTTTTTTCTAATACTTTATTTGCCTTAATAATTAACTTTGAGGATTTAACTCCTCTTTTAATTTCTTTAATTATTCCAAGTTCTTCAATTATTCCTGTAAACATATAACTATCACCTAACTTATATAGCCTTCTACTAAAATATCCTTACCTACATTCATTGTAGTTATATTTTTTAGTTTAAAAGCATTATTTAATTTATCTATTCCTCTACCACCAACTGGAGTTTTAGCTGTTTCTCCTCCTATTATTTTAGGAGCCATATATATCATTACTTTATCAACTATCCCTTCTTCTAATGCAGAGTAATTTAATGTTGAGCCACCTTCTAATAAGATGCTATCTATATTAAGCTCTCCAAGCCTTCTCATAAGATCATTTAAATCAACTCGTCCATTTTTTTCATTTATAATTAGAACTTCAATATTATTTTTCAATAATTTTTGAACCTTTGTTGTATTGGCTTTTTTGGTAGTAGCTATTATTGTCTTATTATCATGATTTTCTAACACTTTTGATTTCAGAGGAATTCTTAATGTACTGTCTACTATTATTCTTATAGGATTATTACCTTCAACCACTCTACATGTTAATTCTGGATTATCCTTTATTATTGTATTTACACCGACCATAATTCCTAAAAACTTATTTCTTAAAATATGAACTTGTAACCTTGACTTTTCACTAGTTATCCATTTAGATTCACCAGTTTTTGTTGCTATTTTTCCATCTAGTGACATTGCTGTTTTCATAACTACAAATGGCTTTTTAGTAGTTATATACTTAATAAATACTTCATTAATCTTTCTACATTCCTCTTCTAAAATACCAACTTCAACTTCTATTCCTGCATTTTTAAGTTTTTCTATTCCTTTTCCTGATACTAATGGGTTAGGATCAACCATACCAATAATAACTTTACTTATTTTATTTTCAATAATTCTATCTGCACAAGGTGGTGTTTTTCCATAATGAAAGCATGGTTCTAAAGTAACATACATAGTAGCCCCTGTTGGATCATCATCTAAACTTTTAAATGCATTAACTTCTGCATGGCCTTCTCCATATCTTTCATGATAACCTTGTCCAATAATTTTTCCATCTTTAACAATGACTGCACCAACCAATGGATTAGGATTTACATTCCCTATACCTTTTTTTGCTAACTCAATAGCTATTTTCATAAACTTTTCATTCAAAATCATCATCTCACAATCATAATAATTTGAATTTAATAAATCTTTAGCTTATAAAAAATAAAAACCCTGAGTTTTATCTCAGGGCTTGTTATTTTAACTACATCT
>NZ_JADPBQ010000001.1:267747-319294 GCF_015670405.1 Clostridium sp. 1001271B_151109_B4
GATTATAATATAAAATTATTAAATTATATAATCAGTTTTAAAAATAATATATACATGTCATAGAAATATAAAAAAGCTCTGAAATATAAAATATTTCAGAGCATAGTATGCAAAATAAATATAGCATTTTAGATTACTACATTACTTTTATCTTCTTCCATCCAGACTTTACTGTCGGCCTCGGAATTTCACCGAATCATGCTAAACTAGCTCGCGGGCTTTACCGCCGGTAGGGAATTTCACCCTGCCCTGAAGATTTATTAAATTTTAATTACATATTATTACAATAATTATCACTTGTCAATATATTAGAATAAATTATTTTTATATTTTTTAATTCCTATCATCTGCTATACTATTACAGAAATAACATCTAAAATAGTTTATAGCATTAATTACAAATTAAAAATTAATTTATCTCACGCTTCTAAACTAAATTTTTCTAGTAATTTAGACCATGTGTTACTCCCAACTATTCCATCTGCCCTAAGTCCTTTTAATTTTTGAAAGCTTATAACTAAAGCTCTTGTATTTGAACCAAAAATTCCATCAACTCTAATCCCTAAAATATGTTGTATTACTTTTGTTTGATTAGGTGTATACTTTCCATACTTACATATAACATGCTTAATTAACTCATATGACTTATTAAAGCACTTACATCCAAACATATAATCTTTATTTAACCCATATTTACTTTGAAATTCCCCAATAGCCTTCGTAGTTATGCAACCACAAATACCATCGATTTTTAGTTTCCAATCAAAAGAGTTAAGAATTAATTGAATTAACATTATTTTGAAAGGAGTTCCTAGATAAGCATTAGCAACTTCAATTGCATTACTTGTATGCACTTCTATATTTAATGAAATACTATTTGAATTTTCTATATTAGATTTAAATAAGTTTTTTTTATATATTTTTTTGCTAATTTTATTCTTTAAATTGCACCAATTACTATTATTATTAGTTATAAAGTTCCCCTTTGTTCTTCTACTTAAGTTATTATAAAAATTTATTTTTCTTTGAATCATTAACATAATAATAATCCCCCTTAAATATATTATGAAAATTCATCATTTTGGGTTATACTTTTTAGTAAATTTTATTATTTGAATAATATATTAATATAAATATCCCTGAGATGAATTAATATTTCAATTCATCTCAGGGATATAAATTATTACTCTATGCTTATTACTTTACAAAAAAACTTCAACTATATTCGGATCAAACTGTTTACCTGAACAACGTCTTAATTCTTCTATTGCTCGTTGTTTAGTTCTTTTCTTGCTATAAACCTTGTCACTTATTATTGCATCAATTGTAAACTCTAAATCGTTTTTTCCTATAATTTCATAAAATATTCTTAATATTTACGATATTATTAAATTATATACTTTCAACATCGGAATCTTTGATAGTGAAATAAGTTATAATAAATCCTGCTATATATGAAATACATAAGCCTATAAAATAATTAAACATTGAATTTGGTTGCATAATTGCAATAGCTACTAAACCTGATGGCCCCCAGGCATTTGCTAAAACATGTGTTAACATAACATATGCCCCTCCAAATCCTGCTCCAAGTCCAGCTGTAATAAATGGTTTAAACATAGGAAGAGTAACCCCATAAATCAAAGGTTCCCCTACACCCAAAAATCCAGCTGGAAGTGCCCCTACTATTACTTGTTTCAACCTTTCATTCTTAACCCTTCTAGCAATTAAATATATTGCAATAGCAGCACCAACTTGTCCAGCGCCAGCCATTGCAAGTACTGGAAACAATGAAACACCACCCATAGCTTCTAATTGAACTGCATATATCGGAATTAATCCGTGATGTAAACCTAAAAGTACCATTGGTAAAAATAATGCAGCTAATATATATCCACTAATTACACTAACAACTGGATTAGAAGAATTAATAATAACACTTAACAATGCTACCAATCCATCTGATATGAATCCTGCTAGTGGCATTATAATAAATACAAATAATATTGCGGTAATAAGTAAAGATAGTAATGGAGTTAAGATTAATTCTAAAACATCTGGCATTCTTTTACGAATTGCTTTTTCTATCTTGGCTAATATATATACGCCCATTATAACGCCAATAATACCACCTTTGCCTGTAGTTAAAATAGAATTTAAAGGAACTGCCTCATCATATAGTCCAAATGTTTGAGAAATTGCTACGATATTTGATCCTATAGAAATAGCACCAATCATCCCTCCTAAAGCTTCAGTTGCACCAAACTGCTTTGCAGAATTAATACCTGTGTAAATTGCGAAGTATCCTAGAAAGCCTCCACCTATTAATGAAAACATTAACTGTGTTACTTGCCAAAAACCTTCAGCTGGTAATGTACCTTGACCTTGAAGTGTTGTTATTAAACTTGCTAACCCATTAAAAATACCTGCTGCTATAATTGCAGGGATTAAAGGTATAAATATATTAGCTATTACATTAATAGCCTTTTTAAATTTATTTTCCTTTTGTGCTCCTTTTACTGTGGCCTTATTTTCCTTCCAAGCACCTGATACTAAAGTATCCTTAGGTAACTTCAATTCCTCTATACATATATCTGCTACCTTTTTTGCTTTACCAGGACCTAAAACAATTTGTATATAACTACCATCTTGTACAATACCTAATATTCCTACTGTCTTTTTTAATTCTTCTGAATTTACTTTTGATTCATCCTTTAACGTTATCCTTAATCTTGTCATGCAGTTTGCAACTTTCAATACATTATCTTTTCCACCTATTAGCTCAACTATTTTTTGTGCCAACTCTAAATTTGTCATATAATTATTCATCCCCCTTATAATTGAATAATATAAAACATCATGCAAGTTTCATTAAGTGTAGATCTAGTAGAATTTTATTTTACATTTTTATCACCTCAATACTTTTAGTATATTATAATAATTATTTGTATATTTAATGCTCAAATAATAAATTATTCTTATAGACTTTTTAAACTAAATAATATAACCCACAAGATATATAATTATATATCTTGTGGGTTATATTATTTCTACAAAATCCAGTTGAATTTTATTATCATTATAATATTGAACTAAATTTTAATATTCTATATTATTTTCTTCACACCATTTAATTGCAATATTTCTCTCTGCTTCTTCTCTATACTCATACCAGTCATTAATTAAATCTTGGTTTTCAATTTCTTGTCTTAAGCCTCTAAATGAATCTTTATTACTTAAAATCTTTTCTTTTATCGATATATCTTCTATTGTATTACAAAAATCAACCATCATTCCATGTTCATTAATATCATTATATGATGGAAGTTGAATATAATCATTAGGATTCATCTTAAAATCATGTAATGAAAGTATAAGTTCCTTTTCCCACTCTTCAAATTCTTCAATTTTATGTATATCATCAGCTTTATATGTTGCCGTACTACTATCTTCTATGTACATTATAACTCCAGTATTCTTATTATAGTAATGTGTAAGTAATTCCCCTTCAAATTCTATACATTCTATTACATCATTTAAATCTGCTTTCATTTTATTATCCATTTATAATCACATCTTTCTAATTCATATTTACATAATATATATTTTTTATTATACCTTATATTATTATTTTTGTATGCCAATAACTCATTTAAAATTGCAAATCTTTTATATTAATTAAGTTATAAAATATAAATATATAGCTATATATTTAATTCCATAACTATATTTTTTAATTCTCTATAGCTGGTATTAATAAAAATTTTTATACTTACATAATTAATCTTCTATCCTATTATATAATATACAATCACATTTATGAATCTTCTATTGCTTCTTAGCTAAAGTTAAATAATTGACATAGATTTTTTTTTATGATAATATGAAAATAATATTGTTCGTCTTGAATTTTTGAAAAGACTATAGATTTTGTTGTTTCTGACTTTAAACAACGAAGTTTATAGTCTTTTTTTCTGTTGAAAATTAAGACAACTACAAAAGATAAATATGTAGGCTTAAGCTTACTAATTTAAAAGGAGATGTTAACAAATATGAATCAATCTTATATGAAAGAAAAACCAATTTTGCCATTGCTACTTTCTTTAGCATTGCCAAGTATGATATCTATGATGGTAAATTCTCTTTACAATATTATCGATAGTATATTTGTAGCAAAAATGGGAGAAAGCGCTATGACAGCAATATCATTAGTTTATCCTGTGCAAAATCTTATTATTTCAATTGCTGTTGGATTTGGTGTTGGTATTAATGCAATGATCGCTCTTTATTTAGGAGCCGAAAAAAAAGAAAAGGCTAATTCTATTGCAACTCAAGGAATGGCTTTGAGTATCGTTCATGGTATTATACTTAATATTATTGGAATTATTATTATGCCACAATTTTTAAAATTATTTACTTCAGATACTACAATAATAAATTTGGGAATACACTATTCAAACATTGTATTATCTTTTTCAGTAATAGTTATGCTTAGTGTAACATTTGAAAAAGTATTTCAATCCGTTGGGAAAATGGTAATTTCAATGATTAGTTTGGTAGCTGGTTGTATAGTTAATATAATATTAGACCCTATCATGATATTTGGACTTGGACCAATCCCAGCTATGGGAATTGAAGGTGCAGCTTGGGCTACATGTATTGGACAAACAGTAACATTACTAATTTATATAATTGCTTATTTACTTAAAACTATTAATATTAAAATGTCATTTAAATATTTAAAACCTGGAAATTATATTTGTTGGAAAGTTTATTCAATAGGAATTCCAGCTTCATTAAACATGGCTTTACCTTCATTATTGGTATCAGCATTAAATGGAATTCTTTCTTCTTTCTCACAGATGTATGTAGTTATATTAGGTATATATTATAAACTTCAAACATTTATATACCTACCAGCTAATGGAATAATTCAAGGCATGCGTCCAATTTTAAGTTATAATTATGGTGCTAAAGAACATAAGAGAGTTAAAAAGATATATAATATTTCTCTAATATTAATTCTTGGAATAATGACGTTAGGAATGCTTTTATGTTTAGTAATTCCTAATCAACTACTTGGTATGTTTACAGATAACAGTGAAACTATAAAAGCTGGTGTAATAGCTCTTCGTGTTATAAGTATAGGATTTATAGTTTCCTCTTTTTCAATAGCAGCATCAGGTGCGCTAGAAGCACTTGGTAAAGGCCTAAACTCGCTAATAATATCTTTATTGCGTTATGTATTAATAATTATTCCACTATCATTTTTATTAAGCCTTTCTTTTGGTGCTAATGGTGTGTGGAATGCCTTCTGGATTACTGAATTAATTACAGCATTTATAGCATTTATTATATTTAATAAATCTATAAACAATCAAATAATCTAAATAATATCTACAAAGTATCGCAAACTTTTATAAGTTAGCGATACTTTTTTTAATTAAAATGTATGCTTAACTTTGTTCATTAGTATAATTCTTTAATTTTTCTTGATAATCTCTTACAGCTTCTAATGCATTTAGACATTCCTCTCCATCTTTTAAATTAATATATAATAAAGTAGATAAATTACCATCTCTTTCACTTATTCTTGTTGCAACTCTATAGTGATCCTCTAATTTTTTAATTTCCATTTTGTAAATTAAATCTAAATGTGTTGTTTTTCCATTTAATTTTACGTTTATATTATTTTTCTCTACTTCTAGTTTAACATCTTTTTCAGTAATTCCTTCACTTACATTTCCAAATTTAGTGAAAGTATAGGATGCTTGATTATAATCAAATCGATTGCTCTCTTTTAAATTTTTTAATATATATTCGCCATCTTTAACCACTTCTATAAATTCTTCTTCTTCATAAAAATGGTATTTTCCTATATAGTCTAAAGTATAACTTTTAAAAATATTATCATTTGCTTCGTTCATTATTAAATCACATCCATTTTTTATTGTTTGTTTAAAAGAATTTGATTAGTTTATTATAGTATGTACTATATTTTTTCTTTTTATTTTATGTTCATTTACGAGTATATTATTTAAAAGTACAAACTTAGAATTAAATAATAAAGGATAGTTTTATCTTAAATTACAAAACTATCCTTTATTAATAAAACTCTATTATTTTTTATATGCTTTTGCTGCTTCAATAGCATCTTCCTTTGAAGTAAAGATAAATTTACCAATATTAGAATCACTTACAGAATATGCCCCATTCCAAAAATCACAATTGTTATCACTAGTTAAGAATATTAAATTTTCCTTTCCTTTATGTTCTACCTTTGATACTTTCAATTCAAGTAATGTTTTATGATCTGATTCAATAGTATAATAACTATCGCCTACGTTTATATTGTTCATTTTTATATCCTCTTTCTTTAATAAATTGATTAATTTTTATTTATTAATATTTAAAACATTTTTTCACTTCCTATATCAAATCTATTTAGATGTGATTTTCTTTTTATCATCATCTTTAATAATGATTCTATATATTGCAAATTAAACCAATCAACAAGATTATTATGTACATATATGTTAAATTATATTCCTTTTTTAGTATTTTTTTCTCATTTTCTTACAAATACATTGGTAATTATTTTTTATACAATTATATTTCTTTTATCATTATTGCTAATCATTAATCATATACTATATTAATCAATACTGGGGGTACTTAATTTGGATAATAATAAAGGTGATCAAATAATTACTACTAAAAATTCTTATAATGTTTTTGCAATCGTAGGATTTGTTTTAGGAATTATCTCTTTTTTCCTTAACTTTTTTGGTATTGTAGGAATTTTAGCTGTAGTTTTTTCTGCAATTGGTCTATCTCAAATATCTAAAAATCAACAAAAAGGAAAAGTCTTATCTATTTTAGGTATAATCTTTGGAGCAATTAATATCATTTATGCTATTTACGCTATTTCAATTATTTTTTAACATTTTCAATTTTAATTGTACATTAATAAAGGATGGCATATGCCATCCTTTATCTTTTATTCTTCAGCTTCATCTTCACTTACATTATTTTTTCTATAACTAATTTTAGCTACTGCTAAATCAACATTGCTTTCAATTACCATATCCTTTGAAATAGGTAAATCCCTAACAAATATTTGGTTTCCTTCTTCTAATTTAGATACATCAATAGATATATTATCTGGGAACTTACCTACTTCCCCTTGTAATTCAACCTCATTAACAAATGATTCTAATAATAATCCTTTTGCTTCTAGTGCCTCTTGTCCATAGAATATTACTGGTATTTTTAGCTTTACTAATTCACCTTTACTTATGCTTTGGAAATCTATATGAATTATCTTTCCAAAAGGATCTTTTTGCATTTCTTTTACTATGCATTTCTTACAATCTCCATTTAAATTTAGAGATACTACAGAACTCTTAGGATATCCTAATAATCTAATCAACTCTCTTTTAGTGATTTTTGCAGATAAAGACTTGTTAAGATCTCTTCCATAAATAATACATGGAATTTGTCCATTCATTCGTACCTTTTTACCATTTTCACATCTTTCACTTATGTTGAATACTAAATTATCCATACTAACCTTCCTTTTCACTTATGATATATAATTTTTTATTCTGTATATCATATACTATTCAGAAAAGGTATTTAATATTACTTTAAGTTTTACTCTTAAATATTACTTATTAAATTTTTAACTAAAACATATCTTCTTAATCCGCCATATTTTAATTTATCTCTCTTTATTTCATATTCCAAATTTATAAAGGTATTCACACTAAATTTATTATAGGGAGAAGCTGTAGCACATAATATTTCATCATTATTTTCTCTTGCAATTTTTTCTAATTCTTCACACATTAATTTTTGAAGCTTATTCCCTCTATATTCATCTTTTACTATCGTTGATTCTATTTGCCCAACTTTTAATACAGCTTCACCACATAAGTCTAAATCATATGCATAATTCTCTTTATCATATCCTTTATTAGCGTATACTCCCATTGCTATAAGCTCATTATCATTTGTTATATAGCCTATTATTTTTCCTTTACCATTTAGATATTCTTCAAATTCTTCTTTTTCTGTTTCTGCATAAATTTCTTTATTTTCTAAGCCATTTATTATAGCTTCTTGGAGTTGCATTATCTTATCTATATCTGATAATTTTAATTCTATTAGTTGTGTATCTACCATTACTCCGTCTTTTCTTTTTAGTTTTAGTAAATTATTCATTTTTCTTTCTCCTTATATTGGTAATCCTAATTGCTAAAGTGCATTATATCCCATAGAAATAAGAAAAGCAAGGATATGAACAACACCGTATTAAAGTTTGTCCAATAATCCTTTACTTAAATAACTATAAACCTAATAATTTTTTCCAAGTATTAGGTCCTACAATTCCATCAGCAGATAATCCATTAGCTTTTTGATAAGAAATAACTGCTGCTTTAGTATCAGATCCAAAAATTCCATCAGCACTTACTGCTAATTTTTCTTGAATTAATTTTGTAATATTACCTTTAGCACCTATTTTAACAATAGGACATCCATTTAAGGTATTAGTTCCAGCAATACCATCTACCTTTTGATTAGAAAATCCTTGATTATTACATTCTGTTTGTAATCTAGCCACCCAGCTATCATAGTTACTACTTGTTTGACTCACTGTTTGCGAAGAGCTAGTACTTGATGATGTACTTGTTGTAGTATTATTTACTAAAGCTTCTGCTATTGTCTTACCAATTGAATCATACCCAAGTTTTTTATATAAAGCAACATCTTCAGTTGCTTCAACAAAACAAACTTCTACTATCATTGATTTCATATTAGTATGCCTTAACTCATACAAACCGGTTCTTACTTTTTGTCCTCTATTATTAAATCCTAAAGATGCCATTTTATTAACGACTCTTTTTGCTATATCATATTCAGAATAAACACATACTTCAGTTCCTAACGCTCCATTATAAGATCTATAAGCATTATTAAAGTGTATTGATACAAATAAGTCAGCGCCCCAATTATTAGCTTTATTAACACCATAACTTAAGTCTGAAGATGAAGTTGAAGTTGAATCTGGTGGTGTAACATCAAGAACATTTACTCCTAATTGTCTTAAATATTTAATTACTGCATTTTTTACTAATCTATCTTCTGTCAATTCATCTATTAAAGCACTTGATCCTGGAATATTTGGACAATGTCCTCCTCTAACTGCAATTTTCATACTTAACACACTCCTTTAGTTTATATTATGAAAAGTTTACTATTATTGTTCTGAATTTTTTACATAATCCATCAATCTTATCCTAAATACTTTAAAATTTTTATTTTTTATTTAAATAAAATATTATTTATTTAAAATTTAATCTAAAGTACTACAAAATAGTATAGGTATTAAAATTACACTTTTCTCGACTTCTACATTAATATAATACAAATATATTCTTTAATTTTTGCAAAAAAATAAAGCCAATTTCATTTTAAAATTAGCTTTATTAAGTGATTATACCTTATTCTATTTCGCGACCAGTATTCTCTATACAACTTCTTATCTCTTGTTCTGTTGCTGGATTATTATATATAAGCTCAACGCTTCCTCTTGCCATATCTACACAAACATCATTGACTCCATCTATTTTTTAAAGTGAATTTTTTATTTGTATTTTCATATTTTTATTTGCTATTCCATTTGCTATATAATGTTCTCTTTTCATTAATATCTCTCCTTATGTTTAAAATTACATAAATAGTATTTATAAAAAGTTCCAATGATATTAATCTTACAAAAATTGTAATATCAGATTTAATCTTATTTTCTTTTCATTGATTATTGCATCTTTAATAAATGACTAACTTTAATAATTTATCCAGTAAATTCATAGTATTTTAATATTATACTCATACTTATACTTATATAACAATTTTATGAATATAAATTAGGTGCTAATAAGTTATCATATTTTAGTACTAATAAATACACTAAGTACATATAAATTTATTAAAAGATATCTTTTGTAAACGTTTTATTAATAGTTTTAATGCCTAAAATAATTATTCAAGGAGGACTTATTTTGTATAGTTTTTTTATTTGTCTAGCTATTTTAATTCTCGGCTATTTTCTTTATGGTAGACTTGTAGAAAAGGTATTTGGTCCAGAATTTGATAGAAAAACTCCTGCTTTAGTCCATCCAGATGGAGTTGACTATATGCCAATGAAAACCTGGAAATCTTTCTTAATCCAACTACTTAACATAGCAGGTCTTGGACCAATATTTGGTGCTTTATCTGGAGCTATATGGGGACCATCTGTATATCTTTGGATCGTTTTTGGTACTATCTTAGCAGGAGGTGTTCATGATTTTCTAAGTGGTATGTTATCAGTTAGAAACGATGGTGCCAGTATTTCTGAAATTGTTGGTATTTACTTAGGAAAAGTAATGAAAAATGTTATGAGAATTTTTTCAGTAATTTTACTTGTTATGGTTGGTGTTGTATTTATGGTAGGCCCTGCTGGTCTTTTAGCAAAGCTTACTCCAAATTTTATGAATATTACATTTTGGACAATAGTTGTATTAATTTATTATTTTTTAGCTACTCTATTACCAATTGATAAAATCATAGGTAAACTTTATCCTATATTTGGAGTATGTTTAATAGTTATGGCTCTTGGTATTGCAGGTGCAACAATTGCTCATAGTGGAACTAATCCTATGATGGAAATTACCTTTGAAAATCTTCATCCAAACGGTGCTCCAATTTGGCCATTAATGTTTATTACTGTTGCATGTGGTGCTATTTCTGGTTTCCATGCAACTCAATCACCAATAATTTCACGTTGTATCAATAACGAAAAAAACGGTAGAAAGATCTTTTATGGTGCAATGGTTGCTGAAGGTATAATTGCTCTCATTTGGGCTTCAGCTGGTGTTGCTTTTTATAAAGGTACTGGCGGATTGCTTGCAGCTGGTGGTGGAAATTCATCTACTGTTTATGAAATGTCTATTGGTTTACTAGGTAAATTTGGTGGCATACTTGCAATGATTGGTGTTATTGTTTGTCCAATTACTTCAGGTGATACAGCATTTAGAAGCGCAAGACTTACTATAGCTGATTGGTTTAAAATTGACCAAACTAAAATTCCTAAGAGACTTATGTTAGCAGTACCTCTTCTTGGAATTGGATATTTAATTTCCCTTATCGACTACTCTGTAGTTTGGAGATATTTCTCATGGTCTAACCAAACATTAGCTATGATCGTACTTTGGGCAGGCTCTGTATATCTTGCTAAATATGCTAAAGTTGCTAAACCTGCTTCATCATTAATGGCTGCATTGCCGGCAACCTTCATGTCCGCTGTAAGCTGTACTTATATTTTATATGCAGAAGAAGGATTTAAACTTTCAACAACAATAGCATATCCTATAGGAATAATCTTTGCAGCTGTTTGTCTTTGCTTATTCTTATTTAGGACATTTATTCCTGCATTTAAAGCAACGTCTAACAACTAAAAATTTACTATCAATATAAAATAAGATTCACAAAGAACTTTTACTTTGTGAATCTTTTTCATTCCCTATTATAATTCATGTGCAGTTTAATTTTACTTTTGTAATATCTTTGCATCAATCATCATATCTAAAGTTATTCCCTCATCACTTACTAAAATAGAATTTAAATCTATTCCATTAAAATTTTCTTTAGAAATTATTACTTTATTATTTTCATACTCTACTATAATATCACTATTTACAAACCAATCTTTAATGAAAGTTTTTAATGCTAAATTTACAATAAAATCAGCTAACTTTAAATCAAGAATTTTTACTGATCCAATATCAATAACTAAATCTTTATTTTTATTTATGTTAGGCGATATGTCAATCTTAATAGGTGTATTAATTTTATCCGTAACTGCATAATTAACATATAAACTAATACTACTACCTTCCGCAACTACTTCTAAGTTACTCATTTTATTATTATTTGTCTTTTCTAAAAAGTAATTTATACCATTTACTATAGCTGTATCTGGCACAAATATTTTACCTTTAACTCCAACTACAGGATTATTTATTATTTCTAGTTCTTCAGCTTTAACTCCTACAATTGCATTTAGAAAATCTATTATACCTGATTCTACTTTTTCATTGGCATCCTCTTGTTTTATATCTTCTTTTATTTCAGGTTGCTTTTCAAGCTTACTAACTATAAATATTATACTTCCTAAAACAAATAGTCCAAGTAGTATAGCTATTATTATATTTCTTTTTTTATTCATGAGGTACCCCTTTTGTGTGCAAAGTAATTTTACTATATTATAATTCCATTACAATGATCTATTTCATGTTGAATAATTTGAGCTATAAATCCAGAGAATTTTTGCTTTTGTTTATTAAAACCTGCATCTAAATATTCTACTTCAATTTCTTCATATCTTATAGTTTTTCTAAAACCTGTTAAAGATAAACAACATTCTTCTGCTTCATATCTTTTTTCTTTCTTTAATATAACTGGATTTACCATTGGTATTATTAACTCTCCAGCAGCAACCACTATAATACGCTTTTTAACTCCTATCATATTTGCAGCCATTCCAACACACTCTTCAAGATTTGCTCTTAATGTATCTACTAAATCTTCAATTATACTTGCATCATTCTTATTTGCCTCTTCTGATTTTTGAGCTAAAAATAATACATCTTTTACAATTGGTCTTATCATTTTTACTTCAACCTTTCTAATTTACATATTTTATTTTTCTATAATTTTCTCAAAAGCTACTCTTTTTGCACCATCTTCTAAAAAAATAATTCCACAATATTTAAAATCGTTTTTCTTTAGTAAATTTTGCATTGCTATATTTTTCTCATGTGTATCAACTCTAATACTATGTATATTATTATTTAAACAAAGTTCTTCTGAATATTTAATAATTTCATGAGAAAGCCCTACTCCCTTATAATTATTATCTACTGCTATCCTATGAATTACTCCATATTTATTATTTGTAAGCCACTTGCCATCAATAATATTTTCATATGATTTTTCCTCTTTAAATGAAATAACTGTAGTTGCTACTATATTATTATCTTTTAACATTACATAGCTTTGCCCATTATCTATATCATTCTTTATTACCTCATCGTTAGGATAATTATTTTGCCATTGATTAATTCCTTGTAATTTAAAATATTCCTGAGCTTGTTTAATAATTTCCATTATTCTACCAACATCTGATTTCATTGACTTTCTAAATTCCATTTTGTTCTCCTTAAGCACTAGATTTTTCTTGCAAGTATTTTTATAGTTTCATACACTCTTTTTATAAGATTGATTTTCCTTTTATCTTTCTTCTTAAGTTAAATATTTAAAGGTAATATTAAAATCCTTAATTACCTTTTGCATAATAAATTAGTATATTTTCAAACACCTATTTATCGAAGTTACTAAAATTTTAACTTTTAACTGTTATTAGTATAATTAAATTTAGTTTAAACTTCAACTTTTTCCAATATTATTATTTAAAAACCTAATTTATTCATTTATTAGCTTTCATAATTAAACTATAATCATAAAAGCTCTTAGCCATATAAGCCAAGAGCTCTTACTTATTTAGTAACTTTATTTTCAATTTTAGCTTTTATATATTAAGCTACCTGTTCAAATTGGCTATTGTACAATTCTGCATAGAATCCATCCTTAGCAATTAACTCCTCATGATTTCCACTCTCTAAAATATCTCCATCCTTTAATACAAGAATAATATCAGCATTCTTTATAGTTGAAAGTCTATGAGCTATAACAAATGAAGTTCTTCCTTCCATAAGTTTATCCATTGCACTTTGTATTAAAAGTTCTGTTCTTGTATCTACTGAACTTGTTGCTTCATCTAGGATTAACATCGGAGCATCTTTAATCATTGCTCTTGCAATTGTAAGTTGTTGCTTTTGTCCTGCAGATAAATTAACTTTATCATTTAAAATTGTATTATATCCATCATGTAATGTTTCAATAAAGTGGTCTAAGCCAACTGCTTTACATGCCTCTTTTATTACTTCATCACTTATTCCTTCTTGGTTATATACAAGGTTCTCTCTAATTGTACCTTCAAATAACCATGTATCCTGTAATACCATACAGAATAAATCATGAATATTTTCTCTTGTTAAATCTTTTGTAGAAACATCATCAATTAAAATTTCACCACTATTAATCTCATTAAAACGCATTAGTAAATTAACTAGAGTTGATTTACCTGCTCCTGTAGGACCAACTATGGCAATTTTTTGACCTGGCTTTGCAATTGCAGAAAAATCATTAATAATAATTCTATCAGACCCTTCATATCCAAACTTAACATTTTTAAATTCTACTTTTCCTTTAGCATTTTCAAGTGAAGTAGTCTTATGACTTTCATCTTCCATTTCTTTTGCTTCTAAAAATTCAAAAACACGATGGCTTGCTGCCGCTGCTGATTGTAAATTTTGTACTCCTTGTGCAATTTGAGCTAAAGGTTGAGTAAAGTAACGAACATACATTATAAATGCTACAATTACACCGAAGGAAATATTTCCATTCATTGCAAGAGCCGCACCAACTACACAAACTGCAACATAGCCTAAATTTCCTATAAACGTCATAATAGGCATCATTAATCCTGATAGGAATTGAGCTCTAAAAGCACTATTTTTAAGCTTTGAATTTAAATCCCTAAATTTATTATCCATTTGCTCTTCTGCATTATATGCTTTTATAATAGTATGACCTGAATATACTTCTTCAATGTGTCCATTAATTTTACCTAAATATTCTTGTTGGTTTCTAAAATACTTTTGAGAACTTTTCATAATTATCATCATCAGTACAAAACCAATCATTGTAGCTAATACTGCAGTTAACGTCATTATAACATTTGTCTTTAACATCATAATTAAAGAACCAAATAATAAAGATAATGCACTGATTAATGTTCCAACACTCTGATTTAATGCTTGCCCTATAGTATCTATATCATTTGTAACACGAGAAAGCAAATCACCAGTAGTATTGTTGTTATAATATGACATTGGTAATCTATTTATTTTCTTAGAAATATCACTTCTTAAACTTTTAGAAACCTTTTGTGTAATAGTTGCCATAATATAACCTTGAGAAAAAGTTAAAGCTGCACTAATAACATAAAGAGCTACTAACGTTAATCCTATAGATGCTATTTTATCTAAATCAATATTAGTCATTATTCCTTCTGTAATAATATCAGTCATTTCTGATAGTTTATCAGGTCCTATTAAAGTTAATATAGCGCCTATAACCGCACTAGTTAAAGCAATAATTATTACTGGTATGTATTTTTTACAATAGGTTATAAGCTTACTTAAGTTTTTTTCTGAATTTTTATTTTTACTCATTATACAACCTCCTCCTTTGAAATATCTGAACAAGCTACTTCCATTTCTTCAGCTAATTCCTCCTTTGAAAGTTGTGAATATGCTATTTCTTGATATACATTACATGTCTTCATTAATTCATCATGATTTCCTATACCAACCATTTGACCTGCTTCTAAAACAATGATCTTATCTGCATCTTTTATACTACTTATTCTTTGAGCTACGACAAGCATTGTTGTTCCTACACTTTCTTTTTTCAAGAATTTACGAAGTTTGCTATCAGTCTTATAATCCAAAGCTGAGAATGAATCATCGAAAATTAATACCTCTGGATAACGTGCTATTGCTCTCGCTATTGATAAACGTTGCTTTTGACCTCCAGAAAGATTACTACCGCCTTGTGAAATATGAGCATCATATTCACCCTCTAAATTTTCAACAAACTCTGCTGCTTGTGCTGCATATACTCCATACACAACATCATTTTTAGTAATTTCTGATTTACCATTTTCACCAAATGCTATATTTGATTCTACTGTTCCTTCAAATAAAGTAACCTTTTGAGAAACATATCCTAATTTATTTCTAAGATATTTTTGATCATATTCTCTTACATTAACTCCATCTACTAATACTTCACCTTCTGTAGCATCATAGAAACGTGGAATAAGATTAATTAATGTACTTTTACCAGAACCTGTTGCTCCTATAAATGCAATTGTTTCTCCTCTATTAGCTTTAAAACTAATATTTTTTATAACATAATCATCTGCATCTGGATATTTAAAACTAACATTCTTAAATTCAACTTCTCCTAATACTCCAATTGGTGATTGAGTATTTGTTCCATTCTTTATAGTAACTTTAGCATCCAATACTTCGTTAATTCTTTTTGCTGATACAGTTGCACGTGGCATTAAAACAAATACCATAACAAGCATCATAAATGCCATTATCACTTGCATTGCGTATGATGAAAATACTATTACATCAGAAAACACTTCCATTTTCTCTGTGATATCTGCATTTTGAATTAGTATTGCTCCAACCCAGTATATAGCAAGGCTAACTCCACTCATTATAAAAGTTATACTTGGCATCAAAACTGCCATAACACGATTTGTAAACAAGTTAACTTTTGTAAGATCGTTATTTGCTACTTCAAATTTATCTTCTTGATATTTTTCCGCATTATATGCACGAGTAACTGAAATACCTGAAAGATTTTCTCTAGAAACACGATTTAAGTTATCTGTTAATTTTTGAACTTTTGTAAACTTTGGAAGTGCTAATGCAATACAAGTACCAACAATTAATAATAAAACTACAACTGCACCAGCTACAGTTAATGATAATTGCCAGTTTCTACCTACAATCTTTAATATTGCCCATACTGCAAGTATAGGAGCTTTTACTAACGCTTGTAATCCCATAACTATAAACATTTGAATTTGATTAATATCATTTGTAGAACGTGTAATTAAACTTGCTGTAGAAAAATTATTTATCTCTTCCATAGAAAATGATTGAACCTTATCAAACATTCTAAATCTAAGTCTTGCAGACAAATTAGCTGCTATTTTTGCTGCTAATGCAGCAACAATAATCGAAGCTACTAAGCTTCCTAATGCACAAAGTAACATCGATCCCCCTGAAGTTAAAATTTCACTCATTTCACTTCCTGGTGTTTGTACAAGCTGTGTAATTTCACTCATATAATCTGGTAATTTTAAATCAAGCCATACTTGTGAAGCTACAAATGCTATACTAATAATGAGAAGTATCCATTCCTTCCCCTTAAAGTTTTTAAATATTTTTAACATAAGCTAAATCTCCTCCCTTGCTGTCTTGATTACATAATATATTAGAAATATTAACTGAAAATAAACTAAAGCTACTTTTTTATTTATTTAATTATTAGAAATAAAAAAAACTGATATCCACTAAATTTATAGTAGCTATCAGTTCTTATATAAATATATTGTATTTAATTTTATATTTGTTCAATTGGCAATATTATTGTAAATTTTGTTCCCTTTGAAACAATACTCTCACATTCTATTGTTCCACCATGCAATTCTATTATTTTCTTAACTATAGTAAGACCAAGTCCATTACCTTTAGTTGAATGAGAAGTATCTTCTTGATAAAATTTATCAAATACTTTAGATACGACCCCTTTAGAAATTCCTATTCCCGAATCTATAATAGTAATTAAAATTTCCTTTTCTTTTTTCTTCATATTAACGCTAACTAATCCATTTTCATTATTAAACTTAATTGCATTATCTAACAAATTTAGCCATACTTGATTTAGCATTTCCTTATTAGCATATATATTACAATCTTCAATATTAATATCTAATGAAATATTTTTAGACTGAAGCTTAGAATCTAAAAGTAATATACTTTGACGAATTTGCTCACCTATATTGAACATTTGCTTTTCTTTTAATATAGCTTGAGTTTCGATTTTAGAAAGATTTAAAACGTTAGTAGCAAGTGATGTTAATCTTTTAGATTCTTCTATAATTATATCTAAATATTCATTTCTTTCTTCTTTAGAAAGATCATCATCCTTTAAAATTTCCGCAAATCCTTTAATAGATATAATTGGTGTTTTAAATTCATGAGAAAAATTATTTATAAAATCTGTACGTAATACTTCGATACTACCCAATTCTTCTGCCATTATATTAAAATTCTTAGATAATATTCTAAATTGTGGTGGCTGCTTTACGTTTAAACGTGCTGAAAAATCTCCACGTGATAGTTTCTCTGTGGCCTCAATAAACTCTTTAATACTTTTTAATACAGCTTTACTTGAACACACAGAGACTATAATACCTATTAACATACATGAAGCTAATGTAATTATTGGTAAAACCATTTTACTTTCAATATTATGTTCATTTAAAAGCCCTATAGAAAATGCTATATACATTAAAGCCGCTGTAATCAATGTGGTAATTAAATTAATTAAAAATATCATAATCCCAAAATGCATTGATAAAGTTATTCTTTTGCTTAATCTATTCACTTTTCTTTACCGCCTTATACCCAAGACCTCTAACTGAAACTATTTCAAATTCAGGATAGGAATCGAAACGCTTTCTTAATCTGTTTATATGAACATTTACTGTTGTATCACCACTTTCAGTTTCCATTCCCCAAATTTCATCCATTAATTGAATACGAGTAAATATTCTATCGGGATAAGATAAAAGCTTATATAATAGATAAAATTCCTTTTGTGGTAGGGTTTGTTTATCATCCTCACGTGATACAGTTAAAGTATCATAATCTAAAGTTACCTTTCCAATTGTAAGCTTTCTAGCACTTGCTATTTGTGATCTTCTAAGAAGAGCTTTAATTCTAAGAAGCATTTCCTCTGTATCAATCGGCTTTGTCATATAATCATCTGTTCCAACAATAAATCCTCTTTTCTTGTCTTCTGGAAGTTGTTTTGCCGTTGCCATAAGTATTGGTATCATACACTCTGCATCTCTAAGCTCTTTAGCAAACTCATAACCATCCATATTAGGCATCATTATATCTAAAATAATCAAATCAACATGGTGATTTTCAAGTACTTCCATTGCTATAACTCCATCTTCGGCTTTTAGAACTGAATATCCTTCTCTTTTTAAAATAGTTTCTAATAGTTTTCTTGTGTGTTTATCATCTTCAACAACTAATATATTAATCATGAAATTACCTCCACTAACATTTATAAAACATTATCTAATCAAAATGTATTTAAACTAGTTTTTTACTTTATAATAATACTAAATAATAAACTTAACATAAACAAAATATCCATTACTGTTAAATACATTAGAATACATCATTATATTTAATATTCTACAATAGATTTATTTACCAATCCATAATTCATAGTATAATGATAAAAGTAATAAAAAGAGAAGTTGTACTCTATTTACTTAGTTATACAACTTCTCTTTTTTATAATTAAAGCTTTATTTCTTTTTCATTGAACGTATAACTTCAACTCTTGTTACAACATTATTTGTTATTTTTGCTACCCTTAATGCAAATCCTGGATAATAAATACATACTCCTGTACCTAACTCTAGTTTTCTTGCTTCTATTTCCTTTAGTACAATATCTTCTAATGTATCCTCTTTATTTTCATGTGGTATATCTATACGTTCTAAAAAGTTTATTCTTTTTACCCTTTCACTACTTCTATAAATAGTTTTATCTACTTCATCAAAGTTATAAAATAAGTACTTTCTTGTAGCAAACAATGCTGCTATAGCTAATACCCCTATTAAATTTTGAAATATTGTCATATGCTCAACAATTAATTGCCTTGCAATAGCAAAAAGTAAAACTTCAATTACAGTTTCTGGAGTATGTTTACATAACATCTTTATAAATTCTATTCCAATAACAAAGTTAAATGCTATTGAAAGGTAATCATTAAATGCCTCTAAATTATTTCTAAATGAGAATACCGATGTAATATCAAAAATTAGATATATAACAGATATTCCAATGCAAATTGCTAAAAGTACCCCTATTATAGTCTCAAGTGTATCTACTGCTTTTAGCACCTGTTCTTTTATAAATTTCTTCATAATATTTACTCCCCTACTTAATATCTAATTATTTAGTAAAACTAAATATAAAAACAACAAAGTTATGATTATATCTCTTATTTTTATTATATCATGAAATATACCTATTTTATGTGATAACAATTACATTTTTCTATTATTTTTAATATTTTTGCATTAAATATATTATTTTTTAAGCTAAAGGAAGTTTCTTTATTAGAATAGTAATAATAAACACTTTTTAGTGGAAGTAATATTCATTTGTAATAAAAATACAAAAAAAGATAATAAAAACAAGAAGCCTCCAAATCCAATTTAAATAACTGACTCGGAGGCAACATCATATTTTTATATCTATTTCTTACTATTAAATATACTATTAAACGTATCTATTGTAATAGTTTTTTGTGGGTTAAAATCTTTACTTTCCATATATTTAACTAAACTATATTGAAGCCATTTTGCTGGACTACTATCCACTATTTCCTTAAGTGGTGAATTACAAACTAAAATCTCAGTTTCATTTACTTTAAATTCATAAACTAATCCCAAGAAATGATTTCTCTCAAAATTATCAATCATTTGTACAATTGGATCAATCTTAACATCATCTAAAATAGATAAACGAGAACTAATAACAATATCCCACCATTGTGGAGTTGAATAAAACTCACATGGGAAATTCATTAGTGCAGGATGCTTATCATTTATTAATAATCCCATTGTTCCTACTGGTATAGGCTTACCCATACTCTCAGAAATAGACCTAAACATTGGATAACACCAAAAATCTGTACAATAAGTTCCTTCTATAGAATTTAAAATCTCATCAGCTTTTGGATAATATAAAATCTTTTTATTATTTGAAATACCATTCATTAACTCTGATAAATTATTTGTAATTAAAATATCTTGGCTCTCTATCTGTGGGACTATTGGATATACCCATATATCATAATGATTTGAAATATTTAATTCTTCAATCGTTAATTTAAATGTATATTTTTGTGGTACTTTACATTTTGGTAATTGAAAACTTATAGTTGATAAATTATTTACTCCAATGGATAATTCATTTACTTCTATTTCCTTGCTCCATACATAATCAGTTCCATTTATAAGTTCTGCCGCTAAAAGTGTATTACTCTTAAATTCTTTTTTATAATTAGTAAGTTTTATATTACAGTTAAATTTTTCTACTGCATTCCATACATACTTTGAAAATTCTCCAAGCAATACACAATCTGAACAGAATTCTCTCCATTCTTCTGATGATATTATTCCCTTGTTATCCATGAAAGCATCTAAGATTCCTACTAAAGCAGTTCCTTGTCCACTAAAATCCTGCAAGTCTAGCAATTGGAATCCTGCTAACTCATTACTTCTAAATGCTGTTTCTAGCTCACCCTTATAACATTCCGCTGCTAATTTCCCTGATGCTTTAAAGTACATATCAGCTTTATCAATTAATCCTTTTTCCTCTAAACGTTCCTTAAACACTTCGAAGTTCCTAGCCTTTAATACTCCTGTATATTTATCTATTTCCTTAAAATTAGGGAAAGTTTCATATTGTCCAATTTCATGTGAAATGACTGGTACGCTAGGAATAAACTCTTCTGTTTCAGATACAAGTACTTCTTTTACACCTGTTCCATATTGAATTTGCTTAACTCCAACTTCCCCTACTGAACCTTTTTCCTTTGAAGTAGGCCTTATTATTTCATCATAATTATGAGTTGTGTTTGGTGCATCTGTCTGTATATGACCTTGTGGAGCATCACACATTGCATAAGAGCCCCTATATAATCTATCACCAGCAAAACGAACTCCACTAAAGAAATCATCCTCTTCTAAAATACATGGTGCCCATTGGAAGTTATTACATCCTTGCACATAAAGATGTCTATTATCATATTCTTTATATCCTTTAAGAATAGAATTTAGCGTTTCCTTACTTCCCCATAATTCATTACCTAAAGACATCATTACAAATGATGGATGATTACCAAACTCATCTAACATTCTATATCCTTCTTCAATTAAGTATTGCTGCATAGCTTCATCATGATTTTCATCTTCTTTTGTTGTTATTGTTCCCCAGAATGGTAATTCTGGTTCCATATAAATACCAACAATATCTGCTGCTTCAAAGGCTGCCTTAGGTGGACAACATGTATGGAATCTATAATGATTAATACCATATTCCTTTGATATATTTAAAACCTTTATCCAGCTTTCTAAATCTGTTGGTGCATACCCTGTTAATGGAAAAATTAATCCATCATGCTTTCCTCTAAGAAAAGTTTCTTGATTATTTATTAAAAACTTCTTTTCATTAGTTTTAAAAGATAGCATACCAAATGAATAAGTATCTTCATTTATAACTTTCTCCTCATTTTCAATTTGGATTTTCATTTTATAAGTATATGGATTATATTCGCTCCAAAGCTGAACATCTTGCCCCATTGGATACTTTACTTCAAATGAGTTATTATTTATGTTATAACTGTTTTTATCAAATACATTATTATCATCAAAAGCTGTCAATGAAAGCCTTTCTATTTTATTACCTAAAACTTTTCCTTTTACTATAACAGCTTTCTCTTCAATATTAGGATAAAACTTAACATCTGATAATCTAGTTTTATTAGTAATTTTAATAGAAATTTCCCCAGTAATTCCATTCCAATTTGTTTGAGTATCTGGAGAAGTCATATGTCCACCTTTTGTTGGATATGAAATATTATCAACCATTATAGTTATCTTATGTTTGTTATTGTTTACATAAGAAGTAATGTCATAATGATGAGATGTACATAAGCTATTATATGTTCCTACATATTTATCATCTATCCAAACATGTGTTATTCTTGTTCTTTCCATTATTAATTCTATATAATCATTTTCACTTTTATTTGGAAATTCTACTACTTTAGAAAACCAAGCAAATCCTTCAAATTTGTATAAATCAGTAAGATATCCAACTTCTCTATCAGCATTTATTTTACCTTTCTTTGCTTCAGAAGTTGTTGTCGGCAAAGTAATTGTATCATTTAATTCTTTTTTATATAATTCAATGTTTAATCCTTGTTTATCTTTATCTAATTGAAAATTCCATTCACCATGTAAATTTATTTTAGTCATATCTGTTCCCATCCTTTTATAGTTAAAATTTATAGTCTAATTATTACTTAATAAATACAATTAAATTTTATATGTAATTAATTATAATATTAACCTATTACTATAAATACCCGAAAAATATCACTAAAATTATAGTATTTATTGCATAAAAAAACTAAGAGATCAATTCAAATCTTTGATTGACCCCTCCTTAAGTAATTTAAAGATTTAAATTTATTGTAATTATTTCAAAATCCTCACTTGTTAATGCCGTATCTTCATAATCAACTTCACCACGTTGATTATCATAAGGGTCTATTCTTAAAAACTTCTTATTTGGAATAAAATCATATTGAAATTCAGAATTTGCAATCATTCTATATGGATCTATATTTCAAAAAAAAATATTATTTTTTAATTTTAATCATAAAAAAGTTTGTAACTTTACCTTTCATGTGATATCTTTCTATTTAGCACATAATTTTTATCAAATTTTGGGAGGATATACTATGTCATTTATTCTTTTAATTATAGGTTTCTTTTTTCTTATAAAAGGGGCTAATTTATTTGTTGATGGAGCTGCTTCGATAGCAAGAAAATTTAACATCCCATCAATGATAATAGGACTTACCATAGTTGCAATGGGAACAAGTGCTCCTGAAGCTGCTGTAAGTATTACCTCTTCATTATCTGGGCAAAACGATATGAGCGTAGCTAATGTAGTTGGTTCAAACTTCTTTAATATTCTTGTAGTTCTTGGTGTTTCTGCAATAATATCTAAGCTACCTGTACAAAAAAATACAATAAAAAAGGATACACCTTTTTTGTTAATGGTAAGTGGTTTGCTTTTACTATTTGGATTTAATAAATATATAAGCAGAATTGAAGGATTAATATTATTAATTGTTTTTGTATACTTTTTATATTCCACTATTAAAATGGCCAAATCTGTAACAAATTTAGATAGTTCATCTGATAATGAAATTGCCTTAGCCGAAAGTGATACTACTACACAAACTCCAATATTAAAAACTGTTATTTTAAGTATAATAGGAATTTTAGGAATTGTTATAGGTGGAGATATGGTTGTTGATTCTGCTACTTCCATTGCAACTTTATTAGGTATGAGTGCAAATTTAGTTGGTTTAACCATTGTTGCTATTGGAACATCCTTGCCTGAATTTGTTACTTCTATCGTTGCAATAAAGAAAGGTGAAACTGAAATTGCAATTGGAAATGTAATTGGATCAAATATATTTAACATATTACTAGTTTTAGGACTGGCTACCTTCATTTCCCCAATAACAATTAGTACTTTAGCCTTAATAGATATTATTTTTATGCTATGTATAACAATAGTATTATACCTATTTATGAAAAAAGATTATTCTCTAGTAAAAAAACATGGCATTATTTTAGTAGGAATTTATATAGTTTATATGAGTTATACAATAATTAGATAATATTTGTAAATAAAAAAGAAATCTTAGCTACTTTTTTCAGCTAAGATTTCTTTTTTAGATCAAACGATCATTATCTGTAATTGCCACAGGTGCAGAAGCTGTCATTACTACAATATCAGCATCCTTACAATCTTTATAATCTCCTACACTTATTTTTACATGACCTAGAGACTATTTATGTTTTCTATAATATTTTTAATACTTTCTACAGCACTATTTATTTCTTTAATATTGCTATTAATAAATTAGTCCAGTAATTTTATTAATATCGAATAACTACATTAAGAGAATTATCTACATCTGAAGCTTTTTCAATTGCTTCTGAAATATTATCTAATGTAAATTCGTTAGTAATAATAGATTCAATATCCCACATACCACTTTCCATTATATCCATTACATCTTTTACATCTTCTGGCATATAGCCACCACTTCCTATTAATGCATGCTGTGAAAATGTCATATCAAGAATATCTACAGGCCTCATACCAGCTAACACTGCAACTATAACCATACGGCTTTCAATTTTACCTATTCTTTGATAAGTTTCAAGAATACTTTCGGCTCCAGCAGCATCAATATATATATCCACATCTGCAGTTATTCCTTTAATACTTGCAGCTTCCCCAAAATACTTTATTGCTTTTTCTTGAAGATTTTCCAATCCATTATTACAAACTTCGAATCCTAAATTCTTTGCCTTTTTTAATCTAAACTCTGAATGATCACAAATCATTACTTTCTCACAACCGAAATACTTTAATGCTATTGCAGCTGCAATTCCTATTGTTCCAGCTCCAAATACTATCGCCTTTTCTTTTTTCTTAGGAAATGCCCTTCTTGCTGCTCTACATCCAACAGTAAATGGCTCAATTAAACTAGCTTCTTTATCTGATATTTTTTCATTAACCTTATATACCTGTTCATTAAGTTTTGCATTAGGTATTAATATATATTCCGAAAATCCACCTATTGTGCCTGCTCTTTTGGGATCACCTTTTGCAAGCCTTGGATATGGATATACTCTATCACCAACTTTGATATCTTTCACATTCTCTCCAACTTCAATAACTTCTGATACAACTTCATGACCAAATTCTCCACCAACAGTAATTTTATGACCTGTACCTGGTCCGTGTTGATAAACAGCCACATCAGTACCACAAATACTTGCGTATAAATTCTTTACAACAATATCATTTATTCCAGCTTTCGGCTTTGGCAAATCCTTTACTATAATATTTCTTTTTCCATTATAAATTGCTACTTTCATTTTCTTTTTCCTTTCTACTTTTTTTAAATTATCATCATTTCTAAGTAACCTGTTCCCCTTTTCACATATAGTATATATTTCTTCATACTTATCATTAATTAATGGCTCTATAACTTCATTTCTCTTTTTTAGTATATTCTTATAAACAAAATATGGAGTTATCCATCCCACAAATCCTGGTATTGCTAATATAACACTTAACCAAATTATTGGTGGATTATTTACAATTGCAAATGTAGAAGCAGTTATGAAAATAGTTCCTAAAATACAAATAGCAACTGAAATAAGTCTTGCTTTAGATCTCTTTGAGCGTTCAAGTTCATCAATTTGTTTTAAACAATCTTCAAAATGTCTTTGTAATCTTGTAATTTCTACTTTATTTATAATCATTCTATCTCGTTTAAGATAAATTATATTCTTTTCTTTCTCATTTAACTTATTTCGATTTTCATCTAAATTCCAACCAAAATTTCTATATCCATCTATATATAACGATATTTTATCTTTATCCCTTATAAGTACCTCTTTATATTCATATCCTATGTATGAATTATCATTAATAATTGTTTCATTCATATTATTCAGCACTTTCCTTATATGTATTAAATCCCTTTATAGGTAACTTCACAGTAAATGTTGAACCATAGCCTAGTTCACTTTCCACAGATAATATTCCGTCCATCAATTCTATAATTCGCTGAGTAATTGCTAATCCTAATCCATTTCCCTCTGTAGCATGTGATGTATCCCCTTGATAAAACTTATCAAAAATATGTTTTATTGTCTCCCTTGACATACCACATCCATTATCTTTTACACTTACTATTATCTCGTCATCTTCTCTTCTTTGTTTTAATAATATCTTTCCTCCGGGATTAGTAAACTTTACGGCATTTGATAATAAATTTGTCCACACTAACTCCAAAAGACTTTCATCACTTTCAATTATTATAAAATCATCTATATCAGCTTCAAAATCAATATTCTTTTTTTCCCATTGTGCCTCAAACTGTAATGCACATTTACAAAGCTGATTACAAAGATTAAAATTTGTGATTAATGGCTTAATATTTTGTTTTTCTAGCTTATTAAGCTTTAAAATATTTGTAATCAATGTTGATAATTTCTTGGAAGCCTCCATAATCGTTGAAATATATTCTAATCTTTCTATTTCATTTAATTTTGTACTTTGTAGTAACTCTGCGGAATTTTGAATAACCGCAATTGGTGTCTTAATCTCATGTGAAACATTAGAAAAGAAATCTGTTTTTAATGTTTCTATACTCCCTAATTCCTCTACCATCCTATTAAAATCCATTATCATTATGTCTAAATAATCAAGCTTTTCTGGTGTATGTATTGGTGATAAATACACAGAGAAATCTCAATTAGCTACTGCACTAGCAGCTTCAGCCATTTGCTTCATTGGCTTTTCATAGGTCTTTCTCATCTGCCATCTTGTAAATAAAGTATATACTCCAGCTACAAACATCCAATAAAAAATAACAATTATTTTTCTAACAAGATTACTTAAATTTAAAATATGAAGTAAAGAAATAATTTTATAATGGATTCCAGCCATAGCTAATAATACAAAAAAGGTCATAAGGAAAATTGACATTGGGAAATGTGATTGTCTAACCTTATATTTCTTTTCTATTCCATGATGAATCATTTTAATACCGCCTTATATCCTATTCCACGAACAGTTTTTATTTCAAATCCATTACAAAAAGAAAACTTATCTCGAAGCTTAGTAATATAAACATCAACAGCTCTCAAACTTGTTTCTGTTTCAATTCCCCAAAACTCATCCATAAGCTGTGTTCTTGTAAAAGTTTTATTAGGATAAGAAAGTAATTTATAAATTATATTGAATTCTCTAGTTGTCGTTGTTATTTCTTTTCCATTACTTATTGCCGACATAGCATCAGCATCTAAAAGTAAATCTCCAACAGTAACTTTTCTTTCCATCTCTATATTAGCCCTTCTTAAAAGTGCCTTTACTCGTAGTAAAAGTTCATCTAACTCAATTGGCTTTACCATATAATCATCAATACCTAAATGAAATCCTCTCTTCTTTGATGTAATATCATCCTTTGCTGACATAAAAAGAATAGGTATGGTTTTATTTATTTCTCTTACAGATTTAGCAAATTCGAATCCATCAATTCCTGTCATCATAATATCTGAAATAATTAATTCAAACCTTTTAGTATACATTTCATCATAAGCCTCTTCTACACTTAAGCATCCTTTAGCTATGAATCCGTTACTATTAAGATATGAACATACTATTTTATTTAAATCAAAATCATCTTCTAAAACTAAAATATGGATCATAAGTTACCTCCTTGTTAAATCCTTATGTAATTATAGCATAGGTTTGTTTAAGAATTGTTAAAGTAAAAATTTAATATGATTTACAAGCATATACACTCAAAATAGAAAACTACTAACTATGTTGTACACATAATTAGTAGTAAAATACTCATATATATTAAAATTTTAATTACTTTACTTAATATAAAAAAAACTATTATACTATCTCAAATAAAACCCATTAATCCTCTAGCCTATATCCAACCTTAAACATGGTTTTTATATTTTCTTTAAGTTTTAGTTTTTCTCTTAATCTTTGAACATGTATATCAATTATTGTCCTTTCTCCTATGTAATCAAATCCCTATACCTTTTCTAACAATTGATCTCTTGATAATGCAATATTTTTATTATGTAAAAAATATAATTATCCCTACTAAGTTTATTAACCCCATTGTTAATAATGTACAATATAAAAAATTTTTCTCCCAAAATTTCATAGTGTCCCCTACTAATTATCTTATTTTTCTAGATACTCCTCTAATGTTAACCGTTTTTCACTTATATCTTTAGCAGCATCTATCCCCACATATCTTAAATGCAAAGGCTCATATTGATATCCTGTTATGCTTTCTTTTCCCTTAGGATACCTAAGAATAAACCCATAGTTACTCATATTTTCTGATAACCATTTATAAGCATTAGTATTTTCAAATCCCTCATCTAAACTAGTATATTCTGTTGATAAAATATCCATTACTAATCCACTTTGATGTTCACTAGTACCTGGTTTAGCTACATAATAAATGAAATATTTATTTTTAAAATCTAAAAATATAAAGCCAATAAAAATTTTTACTATACTTACTGGCTTTATATAAAATTTGTATTTAATATATTCACTTCATAAAAACTGTATACAAGCTACTATTATTCCCATCATAATCAATGTAATAACTAGAGATACACATTGTACTACTACATAACCAAGCAAATTTATTTTTGTTTTTCCACAATGCTTAAAGAAAAAATACCTAATAGCTCTATATGATACTGTTATTAAAAATACACATATAATAATTGTTATCATTTTGATAAGTATGCTAACTTCATTATTTATTGTTAGCCAATTTAGAAATACAATTATAGGTAACCCCAAAAATACAAACATTAAAAAAACTACTCTGAAATCCGGAATTTTATTCTTTTCATTTTTCATATATATGTTACCCCCTCTCATAGTATATTTTCCCCCTTCTTATAGTATACTTTACTCTCTCATAGTATATTTTATGAAAGGTATTTTAAAATATAACGATTAACTTACAATAATAAACAAATTAAAATTAGCTTATTTTATTATCACCCAAAAGTTCTTTAACAAAGATACTCTTAGGATTTTTAAGCAATTGTTCTGGTGTATCAATTTGTATTACCTCCCCCTTATCCATTACCATGATCCTTGTTCCAAGTTTTAATGCTTCCTTAATATCATGCGTAATAAATATAATTGTCATATTATATTCCTTATAAATTTTTAATATTTCATCTTGCAATAATTTTCTTGTTATTTCATCTATAGCTCCAAATGGCTCATCCATTAAAATAATATTAGGATTAGTTGCCAAGGCCCTTGCAATACCAACCCTTTGCCTTTGTCCACCAGAAAGTTCATTTGGATAATTATCTAACATTTCTTCCTTTAATCCAACTTTATTTATTAATTCTTTAACTCTATTTTCGATGCTATCTTTTTTTTCTTTTTTTATTAAATTAGGCACATATGATATATTTTTTCTTACAGTCATATGCGGAAATAAGCCAATTTCCTGAATAACATAACCTATTTTTCTCCTTAAAGATATTTTATCTACTTTTGAGATATCATTGCCTTCTACATACACTTTTCCATCATCTGGTTCAATTAAACCATTAATAAGCTTTAAAAATGTAGTCTTACCACACCCCGAGCTACCAATTACAGTTATAAATTCACCTTTATTAATTTTTAAATTTATATTTTTAAGTATTACTTTATTACCATATGTTTTACTTATATTTTTGACTTCTATAATGATTTTTTCCCCCATATTATCTCCCTTTTATAAAAGATTACTCTACCAAACCTTTTTCTATTAAGAAGTCTTTTGCAACATTACTTTCATCTTGTCCTTCTGTCTCAACTAAATAATTAAGCTTGGCCATTTCTTCTTCATTTATAATATTATCTAATTTCATAATAGCTTCTTTTAATTCAGGATATTTTTCTAAAGTATCATTACGCACTACAGTTCCACAATAATAAGTTTCATAAAAATTCTTATCATCTTCTAAAACAACAACATCTGAATTTGAAAGTTGACCATCTGTAGTAAATATATTCATTACATCTATTTCTTTAGAGTTTATTGCATTATACTTAAGCCCAATATCCAAATCTACAGATTTTTTAAAATTCATATTATATTCTTCACATAAAGCATCAAACCCATCATCTCTTTCATAAAAATCATATTCTGCTCCAAATGTAAGCTCTTCTGAATATTTTGCTAAATCAGAATAAGTTTTTATATTGTACTTTTCTGCTAAATCTTTTCTTATTACTAACCCAAATGTATTATTAAATCCAAACAAATTAACCCAAGTTAAATCATATTCACTATTATATTTTTCTTTCAATTCTTTATATAAAGTTTCATCATCTGGAATTTCTGTTTCTTTCAAAACAAAACTCCAACCAGTACCAGTATACTCAGGATACATATCAAAATCGCCCTTTAATATAGCTGGATGAATATTACTTGTACCTCCACCTATTCCTTTTGTAATTTCTACATTTAAATTTGTATTTTCTTCAATAATTAGCTTTAACATTTCGCCTAATATAAACTGCTCTGTCATTGGTTTTGTAGCAATTTTTATAGTATCACTCTTCTTAGAACAGCCTACTGGAATAATAATTAATAAAATTGCCAAAATACATATTAATACTTTTCCCTTCTTTTTCACCTTTACAACCTCCACTTTCTTTTTATTATTTTCTCTATACCTCCAATAATTAAATCAAATAATAAAGCTAATAATGCAATTAACAGACTCCCTGCTATAGTCATGGTTTGGTTATTTGTTGTTATTCCCCTATATACAGCAACACCAAGTCCTCCTGCCCCTATAAATGATGCAATCCCAGCCAGTGCTATAGTCATTACAACCATATTTTTAAATCCAGCCAAAATTACTGTTGTTGCTAATGGAATTTTTATTTTATATAATATTTGAAATTCAGTACTTCCCATTCCCCTAGCTGATTCTATAATAGACTTGTCTATATTATCTATTCCTGCATAAGTATTTCCAATCATAGGTAGTAATGCATATATACTAAGTGCAATAATTGCTGTAGTATTCCCAATTCCTGAAAATGGAATTAATAAACCAAGTAAAGATATTGATGGTATGGTGTAAAGAAAATTTGTTATTGATAAGACTAATGGTGATGTTTTCTTATATTCACTTATTAATATTCCTAAAACTCCACCTATAAGAGTTGCTATTAGTATAGAAATTCCTGAAATTTTTAAATGTTCCAATGTTAACTTTAAAAAGAAATCGTATCTTTCTATATAGAGTTTTATTAATTCACTAATGTTTTTCACCTCCTATAAGTTTTATTTAAATTAATCTTCCTTTATAAATAACATAGTAAATTCTTCATTATATAATACTATTAATATGAAAAAAAATTCCTAAATTAAAATTTAGGAACTTTTTATATTAAAGGCTTTCCTTTTTAATACTATAAAAATTACAAATACTCCTATAGTAAATATTAATAATCCTGGGAAAAGCCATACCTTACTTAAATTATAAACATATGATGATATTAATGGTCCAATTGCATATCCAAGTGCTTCACACGCACCTACAAATCCAAATACAATCCCTTCACTTTTCTTATCTTCACCAAACTTTAAAAGTGAATTTTGTAATCCTGAATTTAAAAATGTTGCACCTAAAAAATATATAATAATAGCTATTGTAAATATGCTTATTCTTCTTACAATTGATAATGTAGCCAAGGAAAGTATCATAAATATGAATGATATTAATAATTGCTTTTTTACACCAATTTTATCACTAGTCCATCCACCTAAAGGCGCAAAAATACCAAATACAAATAAATATATTGATATTATTACAGAAGTATAAAATGCACTTGAGCCTAAAACTTCTTGACCATAAAAGGGAAAAATCGAAACGATACATCCATAAATAAAATCCCCTAATAAAGCAATTATCCCTAAAAGAATTATTTTAGCTAAAAGCTTTTTTTCTCTTATAGTATTAATTATTTCTTTTATTCTTGCCTTAAAGCTCTCTTTTTGCTTCTTATTGGTTTTATTTATATCCGATTTTTTAATTTTTATAATTATAAAAACTACTGTTAATATAATCCCTATTGAAGACATATAAAATACTAAATTATAATTATTTAGTTTTGTAACAATAAATCCACCTATTATAGAAGCTATTGCACCACTTAATGTAAATACTGCTGAAGCATAACCTGTACATTCGCCTCTTTTTGATTCATCTAAGGATCTAGATAGTAATGCAAACGTTGCAGGTGCAGACATACCAAGTATAGCTCCTTGTGCAATATAAATAATACTTGCGAGTAAACTACTCTTGTTTAAAGTATAAGAAAAAGGAACTATAGCCATTAATATAAATGATATTATTAGTAACCATTTATCTCCAATTTTATTTGTAACAGCTCCAAATGGTATTTGTATTAAAGCCTTTGCAAAACCATAAGATGACATAACTGCACCTATAATTAATGTGCTTATTCCTAATGAATTAAAATACAAAGGTATTATTGGTATCATTAAGCTGTAACTAAATCCAAAAGCAAATCTTTGAATGCAAAAATATAAAAGCTCTTTTTTAGTGAATAATATATTATTTTTTATATTCATAATAAACCCCTTTGATTAATAAGGAAAACTTTATCTGCTGACTAGTCATTATAACCTACCTATAGATAACAATTTCTAAACTTCAAATGAAATTAAATCCCTATCTAAAGTTAAGAAGTCAGTTTATTTTATTATTTATCACTGTAGCTTTTTTATACTCTAATATTATTTCATATTGATTTTCTTTTAGTTCATATTTTTATATTCCTGATTTATTGAATAAAACCACATAAATTGCAGTAATAAAAATAGATACCATTAATAAACCTAAAAATAAATAATTTTTATTATATTCATAAATATAAGATGAAACCAGTGGTCCAACTGCATATCCAAGTGACTCTGATGCTCCAACAACTCCAAAAACAAAACCTTTAATTTTAGGATATGAACCAAATTCCGAAAGACAGCTTTGTACAGAAGCATTTAAATATGTTGCACCTAAAAAGTATAATATAATTATTATAGTAAATATAGTTACATTTCTAGTTATAATAAGACCTAACAATGTAAAATTCATAGTAAAAAAAGAATATAATAATTGCTTTTTATTTCCGATTTTATCACTAACCCATCCTGCTATTGGTGCACCTAATCCAAAAACTAATAAGTAAACTGATATAATGGAAGAAGTATACGCTGTTGATACATGAAGTACATCTTGTCCGTAAAAATGAATTAATGCTACAACACAAGAATAAATATAATCTCCTAAAAATGCACTACTTGATAAAATAATAATTTTATAAACAAATTTTCTTCTTCTTATTTCATATAAAATTTCCTTTATACTCTCTTTCTTATTATCTTTATCTTTCATAGGTTTTACTTTGTTAACTCTAATGATTACATATATTAATGTAAAAAATATTCCAAGAGATGATATATTAAATGCCATACTAAAGTTATTTAACTTTGTTAATATAAAACTTGCAATTGCAGCACCTATTCCCCCACCTAAAGTAAATACTGCTGAAGCAAGGCCAGTACACTCTCCTCTTCTTTTAACATTCAATGTTCTTGCAAGTACTGAATAAGTTGCAGGTGCTGCCATTCCAAGAATAGCACCTTGAATAACATATAAACTTCCTGCTTGAAGGCTTGTATTTGATAATACATAGCCAATAGGAACTAATCCCATTAACAATAAAGCTAACTTTAGAGTTGATTTATCCCCTATTTTATCACAGACAATTCCAAAGGGAATTTGCATTATTGTCTTACTTACTCCATATAATGAAATGACTATTCCTATAGTTACAGTTTCCATTCCTATTGACTTAAAGAATAATGGTATTATTGGTATCATAATGCTGTAACTTATTCCAAAAAGCAGCCTATATATGCAAAATGCTCTAAATTTTTTATCATTTAATATAAACTCATTTTTCATAGTTTCTCCTAATAAATTGATAATACTTCATAATAAACTTATGTAAGCAAATAATTTATTATTACTTAAGTTAAATCGATGTATATGTCTTATTATATAAATAATAATGGATGTCCAAATAGACATCCACTAAACTTACATTTAATCTAAATCTCCTTACCTAATCTTTATTTTAATGCTAAAGTCACAGCTACTAATATAATATTTACTTACTTAATACTTCATTCATACTTCCAGTTCTATACCCTTCTAAGTCAAGAGTAATATAATTAAATCCTATTTCTTTGAGTTTTGCTATAATTACCTCTGATAACTGTAATATTCTTGGAATATCTTCTTTTAATACTTCTATTTTAGCTAAATCATCATGATACCTTACCCTAAATTGCTTAAAATTATTACTCAATAAAAATTCTTCAGCAATTTCAATCTTCTTTAGTTTTTCTCTTGTTATTGCATTACCATAAGGTATTCTTGAAGCAAGACATGCCATAGAAGGTTTGTCCCATGTCGCTAAGCCTAGTTCCTTAGATAATTTTCTTATTTCATTTTTAGTTAGTCCAGCTTCTTTTAATGGACTAGTTATCTCCAATTCCTTTAAAGCTTTAATTCCTGGTCTATAATCTCCATCATCATCTAAATTGCTTCCATCTGCAACAATATCAAAACCTTCTTCTTTTGCTATTTCCTTTACCTTAGAAAATATACCTTTTTTACAAAAGTAACATCTATCCTTACTATTTGCTACAAATTCTGGTACACTATATTCATTTGCATCCAAAAATATATGTTTTATTTTAAGTGACTTGCAAAATTCCTCGGTTTCTTTTAATTCTCTATCGGGGCACATGGAAGATTTAACAGTAATAGCTAATACATTTTCTCCTAAAATATTTTGTGCAACCTTCAATAAAAATGTTGAGTCTACTCCACCTGAAAATGCTATACATACTTTTCTCTTTTCTTTTAGGTTATTAATTAAATTATTATATTTATCTCTCATAATCTCACCCTTTCATAATATATATAATTATTAAATCAGTCTTTAGTTAATTCTATATTTCTCTCTATACACCTTTCAAAGTATAACCTTTTAAATGCTTTATACTTTTATTTTTATTAATGCTGTTATACCACCCTTAACAGCTGAATGGCTTTCTGTATCTGCTTGTGACATTTTAGCTCTTTTTAATAACAATCTTTATAATATCTCTCTTTACCTTTTTATCTGTAATTATTCTATATAAATTATAACTATTTATTATATTTTAAATATGTCTTTATATTAACATTTAAGTTAACTCTAAAGTCAATGTTTTTTATCTTATATTAAAAAATAAAAATATAGTTATCATGGATATTAAATACTTAATACTAAAGTAACTCTTAAAAAATTAAATAAAAATAAAATCTAGAAATAGAATATTAATATCTACCTCTAGACTATTTTAATATTAACTATAACTATTTCATTAAATTAAATACCTTTTTACTTATAATTGTTTTTATGTTTAATTAATTAATATAATTTACTGTAGTAAACATTCCTCCAACGCCTGGAGCTCCATTATTTGTTACATGATGTGGCATATGACAATGCATTGGCCAAATTCCTGGATTCTTTGCAATAAATTCAATATCCCATGTTTCACCTGATGATACTAGTATTGTATTTTTATATATTTGAGTTTCTTTTTTTATAGGAAATCCATCAGCACCAACTACTTTAAATTCATGTCCATGCAAATGAATCGGATGATGATGCATTTGAATATTTCCAAATCTGACTCTCACTATATCACCATAACAAACATCTAGTGGTTTTGTTTTAGGATAACATTTACCATTCATAGTAAAAAAATTGAACTCTGGCATTTTAAAATTTAAATTATATATTCCTGGATTAATATCTGCCCACGGTAACTTATCTACAGCCCATTCCTGCAATAAAATTAAATAATCTTTATAATTCTTTCTTTTATCGTTCTTTGGGTCATTTACAATAAATCCACCTAATAATCCTGCATTATCTTGAACCATAACATTAACATGTGAGTGATACATATATGTTCCTGGTGGATTTAGTATTTTAAAATGGTAGTCAAAATAATCATTGGGCTCTATAAATGGCGTTGGCTCAATTCCCGGAACACCGTCCATATTATTTGGAACTTCTAACCCATGCCAATGCACACTAGTTTCTTGTGGTAATTTATTTATTACCCTTATACAAACATTATCACCTTTATTTACTATAATGGTAGGTCCAGGAACAGATCCATTATATCCCCATGCTTTAACAAAAAGCCCTTCTATAAGTTCAAGCTCCACTTCTTCAGCTATTAATGTAAAAACCTTTACTCCATTCTTATATTCATATTCTAAAGTTTCAATTCCAGGTGTAATAACCATTATATTCTCCTACTTATTATTAATACTATATTATATTTAAATAAGCTTCAAAAGACACAAGGTATCTTTAATTGAAAAATTGTTATTCTCTATTTATTATTTTTAATCTTAAAAAGTTTTATATATTTGCTTATTAATTTTTATGTATTTTTTCTAATAATATTGACATACTAATATAGAGGAAAAGATTCCAAAAGCTTCTTTTTCATAAAAAAGATAAAATACTAATGCATTGCTCTTATGTCATTAGTATTTTATCTTTTGCTTTTTTATTTAAAATATAGCTAAATGTAACCTGATTGAAAAATCATACTTTATATTATATTGAAGATAATTACTTGTATTATTTATACATGCAATTAAAGAATGTAATATCAATACCTTTTAATATTAACTTATTTTTATCAAGTTTATAGTTTTCCTTATTAGGAATACGTAAATAACACCAATCTTTATCCCATTCAGTATTTTCAAATGAGTAAGAAACTTGAAACTTCATTATTTTTTTGCTTTTATTCCAATACTTTGCTATACTTATGTGACTTTAATTAAATTAGTGAGGTGTTAAAATTGAATAAAATTATTAATAATATAGGTAACTACTATGAAATAAAAGAAGGTGTTGCTTACATTATAGTATTAAAAAAAGATGGAACTGAGCTTATAACTCAAATTGATCTTGAAGATTTAGAAAAGATAAAAAATATGGGAACTTGGTTTGCAGAATGGAATAAAGATTATAATAATTACATAGTGCAAAATATTAGTTCAACAAAAAAGAATAAAAAATCTAAACCATTAAAACAAAGTCTTCAAAGTGTTATATTAAATGTAAATCCTAAAGCTCCTATTAGATATATTAATGGTGATACATTAGATAATAGAAAGTGCAACTTAGAGATTTTTAATCAAAATACTATGAATGAATATGAGAAAAAAGATGGTGTTATTTCTATTATTTTAAAAGATAAGTTTGGTAAAAAAGAAGGTATTGCTTTAATATCTGAAGAAGATTTACCTCTTGTTATCAATGAAAAATATAGTTGGGTGCTACATAAATCACATAATAAAATATCTGTTGTAGCTAATACGCCTGAAGGAAGAATACATCTTGAAGACATTATTGTGCCAAGAGAAGAAAATCATAAGATTGAACATATAAACAATAATCCTCTTGATAACAGAAAAATCAATTTAAACTTAATAAGTTTAGAAGAATAACTTATATAAGTATAGGCTATAGATAATTATATACACTTATCTATAGCCCATAAAATATTTATATGATATACATGTTAGTTTAAATTTATTTTATACTCTTTATATTCTTTATCTGCTTCTAATTTCATCATCTTTTTAGATACCCATAAATATAAACCTATTGCTATCAAAATAGATAAGATATCTGCTACAGGCTGTGACCATGCAAGACCTGTTATTCCTAAAGCTTCTCTTAAAATAAATAATGCAGGAATATATATAAGTCCTTGTCTACTTAAATTAATGATTAAAGATGAAACTGCTGCTCCCATAGCTTGTAACGCATTAGTTAATACATAGAATACTCCAAATAATGTACTTGTTGTAAGCAATATTCTTGAAAATTGTACAGAATAATCAAATGCACTAGGTTCAGTTAAAAATGCACTAACAATTGAGTTTGTAAACAAATAGCATAAACCTGTAAGTGTTAATCCAAGTATGAAAGAAAATATCAAAGAAAATTTCATTATTTTCTTAAACCTATCCCATGTATTAGCTCCAACACAATAACCTAATAATGGCTGAACTCCTTGCCCAATTCCCATTGAAATCATTCCTGTAATCATAGTTACTTTCATTGCAACTCCAATTCCAGCAAGTGCCATATCACCATATCCAGCCATAAGTCCATTCATTACAATTTGTGAAATGCTCATCATGACTGATGCAAGAGAAGCTGGAATACCTATAATTAAAACACCACTACATATTTTATCTCTAATTGAAAAATCACTAATTTTTATACTAAGAGATGATTTTCCCTTAATGAAATAAATAATATAATATGCTGCTGCCGCTAAATTACCAATAACAGTAGCTATTGCTGCACCCTTTATATTCCATCCAAATCCTAAAATCATAATTGGATCAAGGATAATATTAAGAAAATTCCCTATTAATTGCCCCACCATAGCCTTATTGGCTTGACCTTCAGCACGTAAAATATTTGAATAACAATTTGAAATAAGTACAAAAGGACCACTTAAAGATACAATAATAAGATAACTTCTTGCAAAATCCCAAGTGTCACTACTTGCACCTATTAAAGAAAGAATTTGATCCATAAAAATTAAAAATACTAAAGACATTACAATACCAACAATTACACATGACCACATACAAAAAGAACATACTTTTTTAGCATATTCATTACGGCCTTCTCCTAAAGCACGAGAAATTACCGATGTACCACCAATGCCAAAAACTGTACCTACAGCCATAAACATTAGAAATACTGGTGTTGCAAGAGAAACTGCTGCAACTTGATAAGCATCATGCGTTTGGCCAATAAAAAAAGTATCTGCCAAATTATAAATAAGAACCATTAACATTGCTATCATAGCTGGAATAGCATTCTTAATTACCGCTTTTGATACCGGCATTGAATTAAATGCCTCTAAAGAGTTATTGTTTTCCATTATAATCCCTCCAAATTTCAATCGCATGCGATTGATTATATTTTATTATATGCTCGTTTTTATAAAAACGAGCATTTTATTTTAAAGTATTATTAACTTTTTCTAGTAAATCCTTAAATAGTACTTGTTCTATTTCTGTTAAATTAGATAAAAGAAATGTTTCAGTTTTTAACATAGAATCTTCAGCTTCTTTACAGCATTGTTCACCTAGTTCTGTAATTCTAACATATTTAATTCTTTTATCAGTATCATCAATATAGCTTGTTACAAGATTTTTTTGTTCTAATCTTGAAATAATCCCTACTGTAGTAGATTGTGCAAGATGCAGTATTTTTTCTAGTTCTTTAAATGTTACTTTCTTTTCTTCAGTATTATTTATACTAAGCAATGCTGACACTTGTACAAGAGTTAATCCTTTTTCCTTTAAATCTTTATTTGACATTTTTTCTAATGAATTGTGTATTTGCCTAATTAACATCCCACAAGTATTATCTATATTCAATTATATCCCTCCAATCTACATACATAGTATACTCTTTAAAATTATGAAAGTAAATAGTATGCGATTGAATTTTAATAATAAGTTTATAATATTATTTATTGCCTTTTATTTTTAAATACCTTTCTAAACCATTTTTTCTTAATTTACAAGCTGGACACTCTCCACATCCATCACCTATTATTCCATTATAACAAGTAAGAGTTTTTTCTCTAATATAATCTAATTTTCCAAAGCTATCTGCAAGTTCCCAAGTTTGTGCCTTATCTATCCACATTAAAGGAGTATGAACTACAAAATCATAATCCATAGCTAAATTAAGTGTCACATTAAGTGATTTAATAAATACATCTCTACAATCGGGATATCCGCTAAAATCTGTTTCACATACACCTGTTACAATATGTTTTGCACCCTTTACTTTTGCTAAAACTGCAGCAAAAGTTAAAAATAACATATTACGCCCTTCAACAAAAGTAGATGGCAACTCTTTACCTTCTCCTTCTTTTATTTCTATATCATTACGAGTAAGAGCATTTGGAGCTAATTGATTTAATAAATCCATATTTAAAATATGATGTTCTACCCCTAATTCCTTTGCAATATTTTTTGCACATTCAATTTCTAAGCTATGCCTCTGATTATAATTAAAAGTAACTGCTATTACTTCATCACACTCTTTAAGTGCCCAAAATAAACATGTTGTAGAATCTTGCCCTCCACTAAATACAACTACTGCTTTCTTATTCATACTTATCACTCCTATTTAATATTTTTAGGCCTTATTTTATTAAATAAAAAAGGTTTATTTTATTACACAAACTAGCATAATAAAATAAACCTTAACTTTTTAATCTATTTAATATTTCTTCGCCTAGTTTTTTTTAAGGACAGGATGGTCTTAATGAACTGTCCATATTAAGTTTTTTCATCTTTTAGTATAATATACCCTGTAATATTTTTCAAATATTTATACAGTAATTTTATTAGTTCAGTCTTTTTAAATATATCTTTTAATGTTAAACTACTTAAATCTAATTTATCCATACCTAGGCACGTTTTATCATCATCACTTAAAATACGCATGTCATATTAGGCTCTACTTACTTTATCAAATTTCATTAATCCATATACAGCCATCATTGCACTTCTTACAGAATATTCTAAAGTAAATCCACAATCATTAGCTACCTCTTTTATATTTACTCTTTACTTCAAATTAATATTAATTAAGTTTAAGATCATTATTTTTATATAATATAGTTTGCAAATTAAAAGTAATGTAATGCAAAAAGGAACTACTTAAAAAGTAGTTCCCTAAACTTAATAGAATTATCTTCTATTTTGTTGTTCTTTCTTAGCTCTTCTACAAGCAACACATCTTGTTGGTTCGTTAGTGAATCCTTTTTCTTTGTAGAATTCTTGTTCTCCAGTAGTGAATACGAATTCAGAACCACAATCTCTGCATACTAAAGTCTTATCAGTCATATAAATTTCCTCCTTTTCAAAGACAAATACATTTAATAATATAAGCTTCTAAGTAAGTAGAAATTTACATACATATATATATTAACATCTTTATTTTTCTTGGCTATGTTTATTATTTTACCATACTAAATTAAAATTGCAAGAGTTTTTTAATTATTATTTGAAAATACATCCAAATGTCCATCTAAAAATTCATTTGCCTCTTCAATACTCATCCCTTTAACTTGAGATATTTCTTGTACTACAAAGCCTCTCGTTGAATTTAATGTTTGAGTTTCACTTGAATTTGCATTTCCACAGTTTTTAACTTGCGTTAAATTACAAACTACACTTAAATAATCGTCGAAAGTTCCACTTTTAACTTTCTTATTATTATTTTCTTCTCTTTCTCTTTTGACAGACTTTTGTAGATTATCAACTTCTTCAGTATAATTAGCTATATCCTTAAGACTATTATCAATCTCTGCTGAATCACTAACTAATCTAATATTAGCATTTTCAAATCTGCTAGCTGGTAATTTTAGCTTCATAGTACTATTTACTATCTCGATTTCATAAAAGTTTTGTTTTTCACCTTTAAATTCACCTTCTTCGATAGATGATATAATACCAACACCTTGACCTGGGTAAACAATTTCGTCCCCTACTTTGAACATATAATTACCTCCTTATATGTTTATCTTTTTATTATACCATACTTTATCGACTTAAAGTGACTTTTTTGAAACTTTATATCTAACAATTATTGGATTCACATTTTACGATAGAATAAAAAATTAATCCTGTATTTTTTATCTACAGGATTAATTTCTTAACTTATTCTTTAAGAGCTACGTACCACAATATGTTTTATAAGAACAAGATGATACTTCAGGTATTTTGGAATACTCATTATTTATATTTGAATAATCATATGGATTCTTAAGAACTTCTAAAAAGTTATTAATAATACTATAGTCATTATTATTTACTGCCGCCTTTATTCCTTTCTCTACAATATAATTTCTTGGTATTATTGTTGGATTGTTTGATTGCATAAGCTTTTTAATTTCATCTCTAGATTTATTTTGTTTAGCTAATCTGGCTTGCCATGATTCATACCACTTTTTAAACTCATCACTTTTAAAAATACTCATTTCTTCTAAACTACCTAATGTTAGATTTAAAAAAGTATTTGTGTAATCTGCTTTATAAGTATTTATTATAGTTAAAAGTGATAAAATTAAATTTTCATCTTCCTCTTCTTTATTAAATAATCCAAGCTTTCCTCTCATTCCATTATAATAATACTCATTATATAACTTTCCATAATTTGATAATGCATCTTCAGCTATTTTAATTGCATTATCTATATCAGCATCTAGTAATGGTAGTAAACTTTCTGCAAATCTAGTTAAATTCCAAGCACCAATTTTAGGCTGATTTCCATAAGCATATCTTCCATTAGTATCAATAGAACTAAATACTGTATTTATATCATATGAATCCATAAATGCACATGGACCATAATCTATGGTTTCTCCACTTATTGTCATATTATCAGTATTCATAACACCATGAATAAATCCAACTAGCTGCCATTTTGAAATAAGCTTTGCTTGATTATTTATAACCTCTTTAAGAAGATGTAAGTAAGGATTCTCTTCATACTTATCTTTTTTGAAGTGTCTATTTAAAGTATAATCGGCTAGTTTTTTAAGATCTTCAACATCTCCAAAATTTCTTGCAAATTGAAATGTTCCAACTCGTATATGACTTTTTGCTATACGTACTAATAATGCCCCTTCTAAAATTTCTTCTCTTATTACATTTTCACCCGTAGAAAAAACTGCTAAACTACGAGTTGTTGGAATTTTAAGACCATACATACCTTCGCTTATTATATACTCTCTAAGCATTGGTCCTAAAGCTGCTTTTCCATCTCCACCTCTTGAATATTTAGTTTTTCCTGCTCCTTTAAGTTGAATATCAAATCTTTGTCCATTTCTTGATATAAATTCACCTAAAAGTATAGCTCTACCATCTCCAAGCATTGTAAAGTGTCCAAATTGATGCCCTGCATAGGCTTGTGCTATAGGTGTACTCCCATCTAAAAGTTTATTTCCTAATAGGAATTGTATTCCTTCATCACTATTTAAAAACTTTAAATCTAACCCTAAATCTTCTGCTAACTCTTCATTAAATTCTACTAATTTAGGATTTAATATATCTTGAGGAATTTCTTTTGAATAAAATATATTTGGCAATTCACAGTATGTATTTTCTAATTTTAAATTTTTGTTATCCTGTGTCATTATATCTCCTTTTTTTATTTTTCTTTATTTTATCATTATTTAATATTAGTATTTTGTATTATTTTAATAAATATTCATTAGTTGATACAGTATGTATATTTAGTAATTGAAAATTACTAAGTGATATAAAATAAATTAGAAGGACATTTAATATAAATTACGGGACAGTATATATATTGCTATGAAAACAACTCTATCTACTGTCCCCCAAATCCCACCGACTTAGCTACTGGAAATTCATTTTTATCCATATATTATCTACTTATATTTACACTCAAATTGAAAATATCTTTTTATTATCAACCATTATTGTTTCACTTTTATATTCTTTCTTCTTAGTTAAAGTTATAAATAATAAGATAGCCACAATCTAATTCATTAATATCTAAATAATCACTTAACTGTTTAAGACCTTTTTGGTAATATTCCTCACCTCTCCAAATCTTAAGCTCTACTAAATACAGTTCTATAATTTTATCAAGTTTATCTGTTATATCAACCATATAATTCATAGTTAGTATAGATACACCAGTGGTAAATAATTAGACTCAAACTAAATAAAATTTTATATAATTATCAAAAATATATAAACACTTTTCCTAACGTTTATTAATCTATATAATTCTCAATATTAATACCATTTCTCTTCAATTTTTCACTATACTTATTTAAGAGTATATTATATAAGTGTAAAATATAACTTTCTCTGTATATAATTAACTTAAAACAAAAAACATTCTAACAGGTAGCCATTTCATACCTACTAGAATGTTTTTCACTAATACAAATTATTTATTATTTTAACACTTTTAATTATTTTAATTTACAATAAACTTCATCGCTAACAGCTTCAAGCCATTCATTACTTGCACCCTCTGCTGGTATCTCAATAGCTAGATGACAGAACCAACTGTCTGCTGCTGCACCATGCCAATGCTTAACTTCAGCTGGAATATTAACAACATCCCCTGCTTTTAATTCTCTAGCTTCTTCTCCCCATGCTTGATAATATCCTCTTCCCCCAGTAACAAGTAAAATCTGTCCACCCTTATGATGAATATGCCAATTATTACGACAACCTGGTTCAAAAGTTACATTACCAATACTAACTCCTTCAGTTGTTAACATATTTAAATGCGCATTTCCTATAAAATATTTAGAAAACATCTCTGGTAATGGTTCTCCCATTTTAAATACACTTAAATTTTTATTATCACTCATCTTAAAACTCCCTTTCATATCTATTTAATAAATTCTCTTGCTGCTGCATCAACACATCTTAATGCATTTAATGAGCGTGGATAACCAATGTACGGTAAACATTGTGAAACAATTTTAATTAAAAACTCTTTATCATTTCCAATTTTCATATTTGCAGCAGCATGCGAAGTCAATTGTGGTTCACACCCACCTTGTGCTGATAAGAAACAAAATGTAATCATTTCTCTTTGCTTATAATTAAGCCCTCTACGAGTGTAGTAATCTCCAAAACAGTTAGCCGCTAACCAGTAATTAATATGACGTTTTTCCTCTGATCCAGACTTCCAAAAATCCTTCATATTATCTCCAAAAATATCTACCTGTACTTTTGTTCCAGATTCACGTCTATTTTCTGTATTAGTAGTTGATTGACCTTCAAGTGGCAATTTAACTCCTCTACATTTAAGTATTTCATTTGTAGCTTTTAAAAATGGAAATACACGTGCCATACCAAGATAAGCAACTGCTTGATATACAATCTCCTTAACTTCAATTGGTGTTACTTCAAATTCAAGTGCAATTGGAAGAATATCTTTATACATATCAATTCCTTGGCATCCTATAAGAGTTGCTATAATTGCCATAAATCTTGTTTTATCATCTAGATCATCTTGATTAACTACTTCATCAAAAGCAAAATTATCAAATAGCTCAACAAATTCTGGATCAGTTTCAACAAACTCAGAAATACAACCTAATCTCATTTTTTCACCATATTCATTTGTTTTATTTGTAATTTTCATAATTAAATACCTCCACTTATTGGAATAACTTTATAATACAACTTTGAGTTAACTCTAAGTCAATACCTATTTAATAAGATTTTATTTTTTATAATTTTTACCTTATAACTTAAAAACTTCTCCTGCTGCGAGTATATTAATGCGGCTTGAATTTATTATTTTTCCTTTTAAATCAGCTGTAACATATTCCTTACTAGCTAAAACGTCATTTTTTCTCATTAAAACTCCCCAAACCTCTTTTTCCTTTAGACGTACAAAATCATATTTTGAAATATCTACTGGCTCAGTTAAAAGTCCTATATCAAGATGATAATCCACTCATAAGTAAAATAACTCCTAAAGTATTTATTATTATCATTATACTAATATTTTACAATTTTAATAATGTCTAATACCTATAATAAATGCAAAATAATGCTTATTAGGCATTATTGATTTCGGCTTTATATAAAAAAACTCTAATTTCCACACCTATCATTTAAGCAACTATTTCCTAAAACAAAACACTCGAGGTAAATTAATTATTATCACCTTGAGTGTTTTCCTTATACTATATTAATCTATATATTTTTCCCCATTTCATAAGCCTCTAAGAATTGTGGAGTATTTTTAATTTCTCCCTTTCCCCATGCTCCAGTTCCGTAAATTATTCCTTTTTCCTTTGCACCTGCAAGGCAATCTTCTGTAAATCCACGTATTGCTTCTACTGTACGTTTAAGCATATCTTTATTAGTATCAGCTGCAGTCATAATATATTAAAGTTTCAACTTCATTTTATATTTTAAGTATAAGTATTGAAGTTAACTCTAAGTCAATACCATTTCTAAAGTTTTCTCATAAAACAAAAAGTTAAATTTTTGATTGTAATACTAAATTAATCCTGGCACTACAAATTACAATCATCAAAACCACTAAACTTATCTTATATGAAATATTTTCTTAAATTTATATGAATAAAACCCAAGTAGAGCAATATAATCTTTCTACTTGGGTTTTTGAATTATTTTAAATTCATCTAACTTTATTTTCGTTGAAATTTCTATTATTTTAAAAAGCTTTTTACAAATTCAAACAAACTATTTCTTACCTCAATATTTTCTTCTAAAAAGTTTACTAAAGTCTCTATTTTAAGTTGTTTATACCTATGACCAATTCTATTTCTTATAAGTCTTGCCGAATTTAAATAATTAGCTATTTCATCTGAAAATATATTTTTTTCTTTCAATAGTTTTATCGCTACATCAACGGTAATTCCTATTTTATATATGTTATATTCTTTCAAAAGCATTGATATAAAATCCTCATATAAAATAAACATACTTAAGTACTTATATTTTAAACTATTTGAAATTTCCTTTCTTAATATATCGTTTTCTAAGTAATTTTCTAATAGTTTTAATGAATCTTCTATATCTTTACTTTCACTTTCTATATCATAAATTAATTTTTTTAACTTTTCCTTATTCACTATCTAAAACCACCCTATCTAATCTATTCCAAAACTCAATATTTTCTCTAAATAACTTATCATAATAATTATATGTTTCTTCATATCTTTTATCCTTAATTATAACCATATCACTATTTAAAGCCTCTATTTTTATAATATTTTCTATCTCCTCATCATTTATATCTATAAGATCTATGCTTCTTCCTAGAAAATCCTCTAACTCTAAAGTTAGATTTAAATCCACTGAGTCTGATATTTTATTCTCTCCAATAATTGCTATATCAACATCTGATTCTTCATTAAAGTCATCTTTTGTTAAACTACCAAATATAATTACATTCTCTATATTATTTCTTTTAAAGATTTCCTTAAATTCATTACTTTTTACTAATCTTAAAATATCTTCTTTTGAATTCTCTCCTAATATACTTCTATTAAAACTCATGTAAATCTCCTCTAATTTAACCAAATTTTAATTAACTTCTATCATTAAAACTGACTTTTATATAAATAATTATAACATTTGTTATATAAAAAGTCACAATAACGTAATCTTTAATGAACATACACCTTTATTTAAATACTTAATACTATTTCCCCCTGTATTTTGACGGTGTACAACCATAGATATTACGGAATGTTTTTGCAAAATAACTCATATCCTGAAAACCACACATTATACCAATATCAACTATTTTCCTATCTGTATTTGTTAATAATTCAGCAGCCTTTTTTATACGAAAAGACTTTAAATATTGTATAGGTGTAGTCCCAATAGTATTATGAAAACAACGTAGACATTCACTTACGCTTAAAGATACACTTTCAGCTATTTCATTAATTGTAATATTATCTGAATAATGTTCATCAATATATTGAATCATATTTTTCATACGCTGACTATCTCTTAGCTTCTTTGTTGATGTATTTGATTCTATGCACTCTAAATGTTTAGACATAAGATAAATAATCCTTGATAAAACATTACGAACTTCAAATTCGTATCCTTCTTCTTCATTAAGACAAAGAAACCATGCTTCATCAATACTACAAAGTATATCTTTCTGCCAGTGTATTGAATAATCTAAAAATAATCCTTTAAAAGAAATATTATTTAAAATTGGATTTAAGTACTTACTCCAAAATATACCATCATAACTACCACCAACTAAACGAGGATGAAATACAATGGAATGAAATCTACAACTAGGACTTTCATAAATCCACCCTCCATGCAGAATTCCTGTATTAATAAAAAATCCATTCCCCTCATTTACAATATACTTTTCGCCATCTACAGCAATAATAGCTCTCCCTTCCGAAACAACAATTAACTCCAATTCTTCATGCCAATGCCAATCAATACATTCTCTTTTTAAATCATCATGGTAACACGCTATAGGAAAACTAGTAATTCCATGTTCAATTAATTCAAGACCAGTTTTATCTATTTTTGATATACATTCTGCTAATGCCATAACTACTCCTTTTGAAGATATTATCATATGAAAACGAAGATATTATCTTACAAATTTTACTTTTTTGATGATATAATCATACCAGTATATAAAGGAGGAAAGCAATATGTTTAGTTTATTATTAGCAGTTATATATTTAGCTTTTATTAGCTTAGGACTGCCTGATTCATTATTAGGCTCTGTTTGGCCTACAATTTATCAAGAATTTAATGTTCCTGTATCTTATGCAGGTGCAATTTTTATGATTATTTCAGCTGGTACAATTGTTTCTAGTTTACAAAGTGATCGTCTTACAAAATTGTTAGGAACAGGAAAAGTTACAGCATTTAGTGTTCTTATGACAGCAGTAGCTTTATGGGGATTTTCTATAAGTAGCTCTTATTGGATGTTGGTATTATGGGCAATGCCTTATGGACTTGGTGCTGGGAGTGTTGATGCTTCTTTAAATAATTATGTAGCTCTTCATTATAAAAGTCACCATATGAGTTGGCTACATTGTATGTGGGGTGTTGGAGCTAGTATAGGCCCATATATTATGAGTTTTGCATTACTTAATGGACAAACTTGGAATATGGGATATCGTTATATATCATTAATACAAATTGGATTAACTATTATAATTATGTTAAGTTTACCTCTTTGGAAGAAACCTACTAATGTTACTAATATTCAAACCTCAGAAAGTGAAATTGAAAAAGATAAAAATAAAGTACTTACTTTAAAAGAAATTTTTAATATTCCTGGAGCTAAACAAGTAATGCTTATGTTTTTCTGTTATTGTGCATTAGAACAAACAACTGGATTATGGGCTAGTAGTTACTTAGTACTACAACATGGACTTGATTTAGAAATAGCAGCAAGTTATGCAAGTCTATTCTTTATAGGAATTACAGTAGGACGAGCTGTTAGTGGATTTATTACAATGAAGCTCAATGATAAACAAATGATTTATTTAGGACAAGCTTTAATTTTAATTGGTATTATACTTATGTGTTTACCATTTGGTCATAAAGTTGCCCTAATAGGATTAGTTACTATTGGTCTTGGTTGTGCTCCAATATACCCATGCATTATTCATTCTACACCAACGAATTTTGGAGCAGATAAATCTCAAGCAGTTATAGGTGTACAAATGGCAAGTGCCTATGTTGGAAATTTACTAATGCCACCTCTATTTGGTATTATTGCAAATCATATTAGTGCAATGCTATTTCCAGTATATTTACTATTAATTTTAATAGTTATGGTAGTAATGCATATTAAATTAAATAAAAGTATATCAAAAAATATTTTGATAAATTAAAAAAGTGCTAGGTATTTATAATTTTATATACCTAGCACTTTTTATATTAAATTTTCCCTCTAAAAATTAATTAAAAACTTTGCTTTTCTTTGAAATTAAGTAGTAAGGAATTTCTACAAATAAAATTCCTCCACCTATATTGCCTAAAGTAACTATTCCTATATTACAAATATATCCTGATACACTTACAGCTGCTGTTCCTGGAGCTAATAGTGCTATTGTAAGTAATGTCATATTCGCAACACTATGTTCAAATCTAAATGATAAAGTTCTAATAGATTTATTCATAAAATCATCTAAATTTAATATTTCAGTTAATAAGTCTAATCGCTTATTAAAATCAGTATGTTTGTAACAGTTGTAGCACAACACTATGTGTATCGGAGAAAAGTTCTATTATAAAGCTAAAGTTGCAGATACTAAGTATAATCAGTTATTAGTCGCATCTAGAGAATGGATTAATATACCGAACTTCAAACGAATTAAAAAAGACGGACGAAATAATATCATCACTTATTTTAAATAGACAGTCATTGTCGTATATTTTTACTCATCATGAAAATAAGATAAACTTCAGCTAAATAACCTTATATTATTATTTTTAGAAATAGGCTATATTTCTACTTCTAAATATTTACCACATAGAAATCTCTTCTCTCTAATAGCCTCCCCCTATTATTTCATTACTTAAATGATTATTTAAACGACCATTTAATTACCAATCTTTTTATCAGCAAAACCTAATGATTTAATTTTCTATTAATTTTATATACTCATTTAAGAGTATATTATTTAAAAGCATCCCCTTAATTTTTACCTTCAAAAAAAGTCCTGTAAAAAACTACAGAACTTTTCTAACTATAAATCTATAATAATTTTTGCTCAAAAATATTATCCAGATTCAATTTCTTAATCCTATCTTCAATTTCAGCAGTATCAATAGTATACAAACCTAATTCTTGCATTCTCTTAAAATAACTAGCTCCAGCAAAAGTATATCTATCCTTTCTTCCTTCCCTAGTAGCAGACTTTTCATTTTCATAAGCAATCAAATCACCAATTGCAATAGAAGAAGGTAAAATTAAAAGAGGCATTCCCATCATAAGTCTAACAGCATTGTGTCCTGCTAATGATCCTGTACAAATAGCTTCAGTATGACCAACAAAAAGTCCAGACTTTTCTCCAGCACAGAAAAGATTATCAACACCAACAACCTTCATGTCATTAGTCCTTGGAGCTACAGACAAATACCTTATAGAATTACCCTTACTTCCTGCATAAGGATCAACATACTTAGCATGTTCAAGTCCTGGAATCTTTCTAAGCTTTTGTAATGGGTAATAAGTAGTCATAAGCTTAGCATGACCAGTATCAAGTAACACAACATTCTCAGCAAATTCCTTCAAAGCATATT
>NZ_JADPBQ010000020.1:0-14425 GCF_015670405.1 Clostridium sp. 1001271B_151109_B4
TTTTAATTCATTATTTTTCCATATGAATAAAAAGTGAGTATTATCGAAAAAATTTCGATAATACTCACTTTTACTTTAAAATCAATAGTAATCTATTTTTTTAATATAACACTAAAATAGCGACAGCCCCTTCTTTTCATTTTATAGAAAATTATATTTGTAAAGAATCTGGGGACAACTTTTAAAATTATCAGAAATACATAGTTTTCAAATCAGAGGTAAGATATTAGTTTATGATTATTAAAATATTGATATAAATGTATAATGTTTAAGTCCATATGAAAATATTTTAATTTCAATATAGCGAATAATTGTAATATAAACTATATTTTGGTACTATATAATTGGTAAATTTAAAGTTTTCAAAGCAATAAATATACAATAATGCTAACATTAAACTTAAATATTAAAGAATGGGGTTGGTGTAATGTTGAAAAATGATTTTAAGATTGCTGTAATAGGATTAGGGTATGTTGGAATGCCTTTAGCAATTGCATTTTCAAAAAAAGTGGATGTTATTGGCTTTGATGTCAATAAGGAAAAGATAAATAAATACATTAATGGTATAGATGTAACTAATGAGGTTGGAAATGACTCATTAAGGGAATCTAAAGTAGAATTTACATATGATGAAGAAAAATTAAAAGAAGCAAAATTTCATATAGTTGCTGTACCTACTCCAATAAATGGAGATAAAACTCCTGACTTAAGGCTTGTAATTGGTGCAAGTGAAATAGTTGGGAGAAATTTAAAAAGGGGTTCAATAGTTGTATTTGAATCAACAGTATATCCAGGGGTAACGGAAGAGATTTGTGCACCTATATTAGAGCGTGAATCAGGATTAAAATGTGGAGAAGACTTTAAGATAGGATATTCTCCAGAAAGAATAAATCCAGGTGATAAGGTTAATACATTAGAAAAAATAGTTAAAATAGTTTCGGGAATGGATGAAGAAAGCTTAGATATAATAGCTAAGACTTATGAAATGATTATTGAAGCTGGAGTATATAGGGCTGAAAGTATTAAGGTTGCTGAAGCTGCAAAAGTTATAGAAAATTCACAAAGAGATGTTAATATTGCTTTTGTAAATGAGTTATCAATGATATTTAATAAAATGGGCATAAATACTAAGTCTGTTTTAGATGCAGCAGCAACTAAGTGGAACTTTATTAGGTTTAATCCAGGTCTTGTTGGAGGACACTGCATAGGGGTAGATCCATATTATTTAACTTATAAGGGAGAGCAGTTAGGGTATAGTTCTCAAATAATAGCTTCTGGAAGAAGAATAAATGATGGGATGGGAAAATTTATTGCTGATGAAACTATAAAGCAAATGATTAAATCAAATAAAAGAATAAATGGAGCTAGAATTGGAATATTAGGAATAACTTTTAAGGAAAACTGCACTGATGTTAGAAATACAAAAGTAATAGATATAATTAATGAATTAAGGGAGTATTCAACTAATTGTATAGTTGTTGATTATATGGCAAATAAGGAAGAAGTAAGTGAAAAGTACAATATAGAACTAGTTGATTTTAATGAATTAAAATATTTAGATTGTTTAATCTTAGCTGTTGCACATGATGATTATAAAAGATTAGATTTAAAGAAGATTAAGGAATTATATTCTGATGAAAACAAAGTATTAATTGATATTAAATCTTTAATAAATAAAGTAGAGGCAGAAGAGCAAGGATTTGTTTATTGGAGTTTATAAAATAAGTAGTATTTAGGGGGACAGCCATGAGGCATAATAAACTAAAGATACTAGGAATAGTAGCTATAATTATTATAGTATCAATAGTAGGTTTTAAAATTTTTGAAAATAGAAATATAAATAAAGCTGAGAAAAAAGATTATATAATATATGATGCTGATAAAGCTATTAAAAAAGCATTAGAGAAATTAGCTAATACTGATAAAAAGGCCAATATAATAGGTGATGTTAGTACATCCAAAAAAGTTATGGCACTTAATTTTGTTGGATTATCTACACCAGAAACAAATGATAAAGTTTTAGATATATTAAATAAGTATAAAACAAAAAGTACATTTTTTATTCCAGGAATATTAGCTGCAGAAAATAATGATATATTTGAAAGGCTAAAGAATGAAGACCATAAGGTTGGAAGCAATGGATTGTTAGGTGAAAATAAAATGGAGTCATATACTAGTGAAGATTTAGTTGATTCCTTTATTCGTTCTAATAAGATAATACAAAAGTGGATTAATAAAAATGAGTCTATTTTATTATATTGTAATTCAACTAACTATACAGATGATGTATTAAAGGCGGCTTATGTTAGTGGAAATGAAACAGTTGTTAAAAGTAAGTATATATTAAATTATAGAAGTTTTAATTCATATGAGCAAACATTAGCTTATATAAGTAAAATTCCAAAGGGAGCTATGATTACAGTTAAATTAGATGGAGAGTTAGATGATACTGAATATATTCAGGATGAAAAGCCAGCAGAAGATATGCAGGGAACTATTGTAGAAAATCCATTAAATGAACTTGATGAAGAAGAAAGACTTATTATGGTTGTTGAATGGATTGTAAAAGCAATAAATGAATTAAATTATAATGTGGTAAGTTGTGATGAACTTTCAAAGTATGGTGAACTTGATAATAGTGAGAATATTATCATTAATAATACTGTTAATGAATCTTATTATTATAATAACAAAAAAAATCAATCAACTTCTAACAATGGACAAACATCTTCTAATGATGATTTTGATTATGTAACTCCAATAAGCTTAGATGAATATTACATAAATAAAGCTAATGAACTTAGAGTTGAAAATAATGGAAAAAAGGCAGTGGAAGATGGAGATATATATACTATACAACCGGCTGTTGGGTATAGTTTTTATGGAATAAGTAATACTACTGTTTTACAAGATGTTTTAAATAAATTAAATGCACAAAATATAAAAGCTACGTTCTTTGTAAGTGAAAATGATATAAATAAAAATGAAAATCAAATAAAAGAAATAGTTAATAATGGACATGAACTTCAAATTATGTTAGTTGAAAGTACAGGTAAAGATTATTTATCTGTCGCAAAGAGCATTTTAAAGATTAAAAGTTATATAAAGAGTAAATTTAATCAAGATGCAAGTCTAGTTAGGTATCCATATGAAGTTAAGTATTCTGATGAAGCATTAGAGGCAATAAGCGCAACTAGCTGTAAAGTTATTGGTGATAATTTATCTGTAGCAACATCACGTGTTGGAAAAGATGGAACTATTGATGATGTTATAAATAATATATTTCATTTAGGAAACCAATCATTACATAAGGGATATATAGTTTACTTTAGAATGGATTATTATAATGATAATACTATAATTGGGAACCTTGTAGAAATAATAAAATCTGACAAAGTTGATACTATTGGCTATATAGATAATGGTGTTAAGAATAATGGATATGGATTTGAAACATTAGGTAAATTAGCTACAAGTGAATATATATTTAATTATCCACTTACTGATTCTGAAATACTACCAGATGTATTAAATAGGATTAAAAAAGGAACATTGGAAAATGTTGAAGACCCTATAGGATACATTTCTAAAAGGTATATAGGTAGCCCTTATGCTAAAGATACAGAGTCATTACCAGGATTTACAAAGGAAGAAATTGAGCTTTTAGATTATAGTGGTAGGTTTACTGATGATAAGACTATTTTCTTAAGCTTTGATGACTGGGGTTCAGATGTGTCAATTAATAAATTACTTTATGTTTTAGATAAGTATGATGTAAAAGCAACATTTTTTGTTCGTACCAATTATATTAATGATAATCCAAGCTTATTACGTACAATTGCATTAGCTGGTCATGATATAGCAAGTCATTCAAATAATCATCTTTTGTTAAGTAATACTACTGAAAATCAAGGGGTATTTACAGAACTTAGTGATGAAGAAGCAAAGGTTCTACAAGATGATGTAATACTTTCTTATGACAGACTACAAAGGATTATAGGTGATATTTATATTGATGGAAGGCCTGCATTACAAGCATATTTTAGACCACCAACACTGGCAGTAAGTAAAAAAGGATTAATGAGTGTATTTGATTCTGGATTTAATTATGTAATTTCAGGAGATTTTACAACACAGGACTATGAGGCTAAAAGTGCTGAACAATTAATTGATAAATTAAAAAATGGTATTGTAACTGGAGAAGATGAGGCAATTAAAATTAAACCAGGAACTGTTTTAGTTATGCATATGTCTGATCAAGCACAGTTTACAGCAGAAGCATTAGATACGATAATACCATATTATTTATCACAAGGTTATAAGTTTGGAAGAATTAGTGATTATTTAAAGTAAAACTTTATAACTTTGGAGGGAGGTAGCATGTTTAAAAGTATCAAATCGAGGATGGATAAAGAGCAAAGTGATATTTTACTTAAATTAAGTAGTGATAGAAGATTATTATCTCATGTCCCAGATCCTAAAAAAACTCGTTCAGGTAAGGAGAGAAGAGGTAGTGTTTTAGGTGAGTGTGATAAAGAGGATAAGGTTAGATATAGTGTAGAATATAAAGTTACTGTAATAAGTTATTCAAATAATCTTAAAAAAACTACTTTTAAATGTAAGGGAGTTAATGTTTCAACTACAGGTATGCTCCTAAAAATTAGCGATAAAAAATATCGTGATATACTTGAAAAATCTAGCAAGATAATTTTAAAGTTTAAGATAATTCCAGGGACTATGCCAGAAGGCTATGAGATGAAGGTTAAAATCAAGTCTAGTTATATAAGAACAGCAGTTAATGGTGATGATATTTATATTGGAGTTAAGTTTGATAAGAGTCTTAGAGAGATTAAGGATAGATATAAAGGAAAGTATACAATTCTTATATCAAGTTTATTATTAGCTTTTGTTACTTTGTTTATTATCTTTATGAGAATTGAAAGTGTACTTTATTTTAAGTTTAATAGATGGATGTATTTATATAGTATTATAACTGCTTCGTTTTTATTAAGTAGATATATTTGGGGAGCCATGTATAGACCTATAAAGGTTGATCCTGAATATACTCCAGGAGTAACTATTTTAATTCCTTGTTTTAATGAAGAACAGTGGATTCAACAAACTATTCTTAGTTGTATTAATCAAGATTATCCAATTGATAAGTTACAAGTAATAGTAATTGATGATTGTTCAAATGACAAGTCAGTGGAAAAAATAAAGGAAATAGTAGAAAAATTAATAAATGAAGATGAAAGATATAAGGTTAAGGAACGATTAACATATATTGTTCAAGAGCAAAATGCTGGGAAGAGAGAGGCATTAGCTGTTGGAGCAAAGGAAGCTAACCATGAACTTTTAGTTTTTGTTGATTCTGATAGTTTCTTAGCTCCTGATGCAATTAGAAATTTAGTTCAACCTTTTAAGGATCCTAAAATGGGCGGAGTTGCAGGAAGAACAGATGTTGCAAATACTTATACTAATGTATTAACAAAGATGCAATCAGTTAGATATTATATTGCCTTTCGTATTATGAAGGCAGCAGAAGCTCGTTTTGATGCTGTAACATGTTTATCAGGTCCATTAGCATGCTATAGAAGAGATATAGTTATAGAAAAAACTGATGAGTGGTTAAATCAAAGCTTTTTAGGTCAAAAAGCAACATTTGGTGATGATAGAGCTATGACAAACTTTGTTTTAATGAAGCATAGAACAGGCTATCAAGATACTGCTGTTTGTTCAACTGTTGTTCCTAATAAATATAAGGTGTTTTTAAAGCAACAAATGAGATGGAAGAGGTCTTGGCTTAGAGAATCTTTAATTGCAGGAAGGTTTATGTGGAGAAAAGAACCCTTTGCAGCAGTAACTTTTTATATGGGATTATTAGTACCAATTTTAGCTCCAATAATAGTTGTTTATAATTTAATAATTGTACCATTTTCATATAATATTTTCCCTACAACTTTTATTATTGGACTTTTAATGATGGCAATGCTTATGAGTATAACTCAGTTAAGATTAAGAAAAAGCACAACTTGGTTATTTGGATTAGTATTTTGCTTATTCTATGAGGCTATATTATTATGGCAAATGCCTGTTGCATGGGTGACGTTCTGGAAGTCTACATGGGGCACAAGAATGACGCCAAGTGATATAGAAGAGAAAAGAAGAAAAGAAGAAGCAAAGAGCAGAAAATGTAAAGGAAGAACTAAGAAAAATACTATTAATGATGATTCTTATATGGGGGAATCTATATAAGTACAAACTATAAATTTTATATAAATGGTGAATAATATGAATTATAAATTTAACTCAAAAAAGGATTATATAAAGGTAATAAGAGGTACAATTGAAGGAGTTATTTTACTAGGACTTTTAGTTTTAGTTATAAAAACCTTATTTTCCACAACAAGTTATGTAGAGTATGATGTTACTACAGAAAAGAAGGATGAAAATGGATTTGTAGCTTTATCTTATTTTGGAACAAACAGGACAGGCTCAAATACTGTTATATCTACTGAGCATTTAGAGGAACATTTAAAAACCTTATATGAAAATGGATATGTTACAATTACTCAGCAAGATATAATTGATTATTATAAGCATGGAAAAGATCTGCCTAACAAGGCATTGTTTTTAATGTTTGAAGATGGATATAGAGGAACAGCTATATTTGCACAAAAAATAATGGAAAAATATAATTTTAAGGCAACTATTCTTACTTATCCAGAGAAGTTTGATAATAAGGATCCTAAGTTCTTAGTACCAAAGGACTTATTAGAGTTAGAAGAAAGTACATATTGGGAACTTGGAACCAATGGATATAGACTTTCTTATATTAATGTTTTTGATAAAAATGATGAATATGTTGGAGAATTAAACTCTTTAGAATATACTGAAATGATGGATAAGCTAGCGCGTAACTATAATCATTATCTTATGGATTATATAAGAGATGAAAAGGGGATACCTAAGGAAACTTATACTCAAATGAAGACACGTATAACGACTGATTATGAATTATTAAAGGAAAGATATTTAGATGGGATAGGATATGTACCTAAATTACATGTTTTAATGCATGCAAACACAGGAATGTTTGGAAATAATAATAATGTTAGTAAAGTTAACGAAAAAAATATTAGGGAGTTATTTGATATAAATTATAATCGTGAAGGTTATTCTTATAATAATGAAGAAAATAATATATATGACTTAACTAGAATGCAACCACAGCCATATTGGTATCCTAATCATTTATTAATGAGAATTAAGGATGATACTAATGAAGATATTAAGTTTGAGTATGGTGATGAAGATAGAGGAAAGTATTGGGAGGATCTTAAGGGAGCAACAGAATATAGAGGCGATGTTATAGCATTAACATCACTTTCAAAGGATTCTGGGTTAATTAAGCTTAAAGATAGTGAAAATTATAAGAATGTTAATTTAAATACTATATTAACAGGGAATATGATTGGATCACAAGCTGTATATTTAAGAGCTGATGAGGATATGCAAAATTATATTAAGGTTCAGATAATTAATAATATTTTATATGTATATCAATGTGTTAATGGTAGTGAAGTTACTTTATATGAAAAAGAATTACCAATAAGTGATGAATATGCAGATAAGGATATTCAAATAAATACTCCAGCAACTAGAAATCTACAAATTAAGTTAAATGGTAATACTGTAGAAGTTGTAGTAGATGAAGTAATTGTCAATTGTAATACAGAAGTTATTGATTCTGGATATATTTATTTAGAGTCAGCATGGGGTGATTATGGATATAGTCAGCGTAATCTTGTTGATGATGTTTATGATGGGGTATTTGAAAAGCTATATGTAATTGACTCTGATACTGATGAAATATTATATGATAATAGATATAAAGGGTTTGAAAAGATTGCAAATGTTGCAAAAAATATTTGGCTTAATATCGTAAATTGGTTTATTGAAACATTGTAAAAGTAGTTATTAAAATACTAAGGTAGGATTTTATATGAAGAAATTAACAAGGTTATTGCTTAGTGGAATTTGCCTTTTATCGGTATTGTATTTCATTGGATGTAATAGTGCTGAAAATAAAGCAGAAGTAGATAGTGAATTAAAAGGGACTACAGAAATAAATGGTGAATTAGAAGGTGTTACTGAAAAAGTTAATGTATGGTTAGCTTATTGGGATACCTTAGATTTTGAGGAAGAAATAGAATATTGGAAGGATAGAATTTCTAATATAATTTATTTTGCAGCATATTTTGATGAGAATAATAAACTGTTTGTTCCAGATAATATTACTGAAACTAAAGAAGTTATTGATGAGTTATATGAAGAAAAGTCTTGGGGAAATTACATTAGTTTTGTAAATGACAAGGTTTATTCTAATGGGAAGTCAACATTAAAGGATACTGAATTATTATATGAGCTTTTTGAAAGTGAAGAATCTATAGATAATCATGTAAATGAAATTATAAATATAGCTATTGAAGGCGGATATGATGGAATAGAAATAGATTATGAAAAAATAAGAAAAGACTTAAAGCTGTGGGATAAGTTCATTTATTTCTTAGAAAAGTTAATAAAGGAAGCTGAGGAATATAATTTGCCTATAAGGGTATTATTAGAACCATCTACTCCAGTTGATGAAATTAGTTTACCAAAGGGACCTGAATATATAATGATGTGTTATAACTTATATGGCTATGGAACAGAGCCAGGACCTAAGGCCAATAGAGAATTTTTACTTGAGCTTGTTGATAAGATGAAAAAAGTTTCTGATAATAGGGGATATGCTTTAGCTACAGGTGGTTTTGACTTTGCTAATAATGGAGAAGTTAATGCAATAACAAAGCAAGAAGCTGAAAGGTTATTAGAAAACAATAGTGGAGTAGCTGTAATTAGGGATGAAGATAGTAAGTGCAATGTGTTTGAATATACTGATGAAAGTAATGTAAATCATGAAGTATGGTATGCTGATGATGTTACTTTAAAGTATTGGGAAGATATATTAAGTGAGTTAGGGGAAGGTAATATTTCTATTTGGAAATTAGGAGAAACAAGATAGAGCCTTAATAAAATGGAAGCCAGTAAATACATTAATGATGTGTTTATTGATTAGGCATGAATAATAAATGTCAAGTTAAGCAATTAAGTGGATTACTTATTAGATTATATTAATATTATTTTTTATTATATATAAATAGAGAGAGTAGATATGTTTGGATAATTACAAGCATGTCTACTCTCTTTATTTATAAAATAAAATATTAGATTTTAGTATATTGATTATTTATATAGAAGAAAAATCTAATATTTTATCTCTATAATAATTAAATATACTTTCTTTTATAATATTAAACATTAAAAAGTGTAAATGAAACTGTAAATGTAAAATCATCATAATTGATAAATAATTCTCCATCATATTTTTGGATAGCGGTATTTATATTTTTTAATCCCATACCATGAGAATTGATGTCTTTTTTTGATGTTTTAAAGTTTTTATTAATAATTACATTTTTATCAATAGAGTTAATTATTTTACAAATCAATATATTGCCTTTTGACATTAATTTAATTTCTAAATACTTGTTGTTTTTTACTTTAGATAAAGCCTCAATAGCATTGTCTAATATATTACTAAATATTATACAGCAATCAAGTAAATCAATTTTTAAGTTTTTGTTTATAAATATATCTGTTGAAAGTTTTATATTTTGCCTTTTTGCTATTTCTAATTTTTCTGTTAAGATAGAATCTAATACAGGATTACCAGTATCAATTAATATTTTTTTATCAGTAGAAAATTTACCAATAATATTTGATATGTAATTTTTAGAAACTTCAATATTATTATTATCAATTAAGTTATAGACTGTGCTCCAATGATTTAACATATCATGTTTATAGGAAGCAATATTTGAATTTTTTTCTTTTATATAATTATAGTATTTTAATTGATAATCTAATTGTAACTTTAAAAAATCATTGTCTTCTTTTATTTTTTTTAGATTTGAAATATTTTTTAATATACTTATAAAAATATATAATTCAGTTAATAAAGTTCCTAATGATAAAAAACTGATATTAAATATATCGGATTTAAAATCATAAAGTATTGAATCTAAATTGAAAGAAATAAATAGTATTATTAAAATGTTTATTAATATTTTTAAAAGACTATTTTTTTTAGATTCTAATATGATTATAGTTATACAAATAGAAATTGTAATAAAAAATATTAATATAAAAATCCATTGTAATAAGTAAAATGATGATAATCCTATAAATTGAAGTAGCATAAATATTAATAATATGTATATATGAATTTTATATATTATAAAAATGAATTTTTTGTTATTTAAGTTATATTCTAAAAATATGTATTTATATAAAAATACAGGAAAAGAGAATAAACTAATAAACTGTAGGAAATAAATTAATGAATAGTTATTAAATATAAAGACAAAGAATTGTGATTCTGAAAATATCCAAATTGCTATGGATAAAAAAATCAATGACAAATAATATCCATTAAAATTAATTCCATAAACTTTTTTATAAAATATAGAAGCAAGTAATAAGATAAAAGCTAAAATAAAAGTTAAAAACGATAATATAGCTTTAGGAAGAGTTTCGAAAAATAGCTCTGATAAAATTAATGGTTTGCTTCTAAGCATAACTCTAGATAAGTTACCAGATAATTTATTATATGATGATATAAATTCAATTTTAAGAGTTTTTCCAAAACAATCTTTGGGCAATTTAACTAATAGCCATACAGCCCCACCAGTTTTACCATTATTAATCTTTCTCATAGAGTCAAAGTTGTATATAAGAACATCATCCAAGTAAACTCTAATTTCTTGTTGAGAAGATCCCACTCTTAAATATGGATCTATTATAAAATCATTAGGGATTTGTTTTTCAATGCTAATAATATTTTCAGCAGTATTTTCTTTTGTATAATAAGGTAGATTTATTTTTTTCTTGATATTAGTTCCTGATATAGTTAATAACCAATCTTTAGAAAAGTTGTTTGTGATGGAACAAGTATAACCTTTATTAGTATATCTAATAGAAATAGCTATAAAAAACAATCCTAGCAACAAAATTAATAAGTAAATTATATGTTTAAATTTAATTTTCAAAGTTATTACTCCTATGTAAATTAGCTATCTATAAAGCTATTTAATAAAAATTTGCTATATTTTGATTTTAGCGATTTTATATATTTTTCGCCAATTGGAAGAATAGTATCATCATTACAAATTATGTTTTTACCAATTATTGATTTTATGTAATTGGTATTTATTAAAAATGATCTATGTATTTGTACAAAATTATCATCATTTATTTGGTTAATTAATTTTTTCATTGTGAAGTAAAAATTAATACTAGTTCCATCTATACATTTCATAGTAACTATTCTATTTCTTATTTCAAAAAATAGAATTTTATTTTTATCTATACATTCAATAGTATGCCCTATCTTGTAGTGAAAAAGATTATCTTTTCTAGGTTTTATTAAGCTTATTGCTCTCATAAAAACTTCTTCAAATTTTTTTGTGTCTAAATTTTGCTTTATTAAATAATGTAATGGCATAGTATCTAATGCTTCAAAGACATGATCTTTACTTGAAGTTAAAAATATAATTTGAGATGTTAAATTATATTTTCTAATTGTATTTGCTAAATCTATACCAGTCAGATCATCTATTAATACATCCAAAAAATATATATCAATAGAATTAATTTCATTATCCATGTTAAATATAAGATTTTGGGAAGAAGAATATTTAATAATATTTACATCTAAATTGTTTTTGGAAGAAATTTCATTTATCTTATCACTTAGCTTTAATAAAAATTCAGTATTATCATCACATATACAGATATTAAACATTTCTATACCTCCTATAAATATCAATATTTATTAAAAATTATAATATAATTTTATGGAAAAATATAGTTTAATACAAAAAAAAAGCCTTTTACAACAAGTTATAAGTCTTTTTTTGGGGAAATAAATATAATTAAAGAAGTTGAGAATTAGCTATATTTTATATATTGAAACAAAAAGGGGGGAAATAGGTATGTTTAAGGTTATAAAAAATAGAAATGATATAAATTTTATTACAATAGAAAATTATTTATTTGAAATTTATGATAAAAGAATAAATATTTATGAATTAAAAACTGATGAATTTGTGGAAAGTATGTCAATTGAAGATGAAAGGGATTATATAAATTTAATTGTAATTTGTGAGAATTGGATTATAGAAAAAAGATGTAATAAATAGAAATTAATTTATAAGTACATATTTAAGAATAAAGTTAAATTTAAGGAAAAGCAAATCTAAGGAAAGGGTAGTAGATTAATAATAAGTAATGTAGTGAAATACTTAGTTTTTAATATTAATCTATGAATTATGGAGAGTATATGATTTATTTAGAGCATGATGATTTGGAGGTAATTAAAAAAATTTTAGGTAAGTTATATTTAGAAAATGGACTTACTGAAGAAGTAATTTTATTAAGCAGAGTTGTAGATAAAGCTATATTAAATAGTTATGTTGAATTACAGTTTGATGATAATGTTGATAGAAATAAAGATAATTTGAATAAATAATAAAATCTTAATTATTATTGTTTTATTAAAAAAATATTTTAAATTGATTTTATAAATTAGGATAATTATAAGAAAGCAAAATAGATAAAGACTTGAAATTATAGTTGCAATAACAATATTTTTAGTGTAGATTAAATAAATTTTATATTTACAACATATAAAACAGTGTTTACAACATATAAACAGTATTTACAACTAAAAATAATTTTTCTATATATAAATAATAAAATCACTAATGTTTGATTAAGTAAAGTATTAATTTATTAAGTATGTATTTTAAAAAAAACATAAATAAATTTATTATAGAAAATTGAAGTAAATCTCTTAGAATAATTATGTAACATTATAAAGCTTTATAAATTAGTATTTTCTAGTTATAAGCTTAATAAATAAAATTACAAAGAATGGAGGGGTTAAATTTCTTTAGAATCATTCTTTGCATAACTAGTATATTATAAAGAAAGGAAGGTATGTTATAAGTTATGAGGAGAAAAATAAGGAAAGGTCTAGTATTTATAATAGGAATGTTAATGATTTTAAGTACATTAACTAATGAGTTAAGTGTATATGTACAGGCTACTATTAATAATTCTCAAGTATTGGTTGAAGGTGAGGAAAATGATACTTCAGTTATAAATGTAAATAATGAAGAAGCTTTACTTAAAGAATCAGGTATTACTGTATATAATGATAAAAATAATAATGGTTGGTATTATATCATTGAAAATGGGGTGAAAAAGACTGTTTACTGTTATCAACATGATAAAACACAACCATCTATATATGGAACTAGTGGTTATTCAAAGATTAACTTTTTTTCATCCAATGTAGCTACACCAGCAAGTCCAGCAACAAAGGAAATGATTGCAACTTTATTGTATTTGGGCTTTCCATCAAATGCAACAGAACTTCAAGAAAAATGGAGAGTTGATGATTCACGAGCAAATTATCTTACTCAACAGACCGTATGGGATTTAGCAAGGGGAGATGTAATAACTTATCTTAAGGATCAGGCATATGATTATGATTTACACTATTATTCAGGAAGTCCAGATAGTCCTTATTACGGAAAATATGGATATAGTGGAAACATAAATTTATCAGGTGATACAATTTTTCAAAGGATTGGAGATACATATAAGACAGGTGTAATTAATATTGAAGGGGATTATACAGGAAGTTTTTCTTTTGACTCTTTACCGTCAGGAATTAAAATTTATAATGCATCTACAAGTCAAGAAGTAACAGGAGCATTAACTGTTGGGATGCAGATTTATTTTACTTATGATGGAACTACGACATTAGGGAGCCAGATTGATCTTAAGTATAAGTATGATACTACAGAAGTTTTTTATTTGAAAGCAAGTAACTCATCTAATCAAGATTTGGTTGGATTAGATGTTAAAAATAATGAGGGAGTGCTTACATTAACAGCTAAAGAGGATAAAAAAGTATCATATACTGTAGTTAAAAAATGGAACGATTCAAGTAATAAAGATAATTTAAGACCTAATAGTATAGAAGTACAATTAAAAGCAGATGATAAAGCTTACGGTAATGTAGTTGTTTTAAATGAAAACAATAATTGGACATATACATGGCAAGGTATTCCGGAAAAATCTTCTCAAGGTACAATTAAGTATTCAGTAGAAGAAATAGGGAATTTAGCTAATTATAATGTTACATACGAAGAGAAAAATCAAACTACCGTAATTACAAATACAGAAACTATGGATATTCCTGTAACTAAAAAATGGGTAGGAGATGCAGCACAAAGTGCTACTATTAGAT
>NZ_JADPBQ010000020.1:14525-57964 GCF_015670405.1 Clostridium sp. 1001271B_151109_B4
ATTCCTGTAACTAAAAAATGGGTAGGAGATGCAGCACAAAGTGCTACTATTAGATTATTTGCCGATGGAGTTGAAGTAGATTCAATTGAATTAACAAAGGATAACAACTGGAAACACACTTTTACTGGACTAGCTAAGTATAATCAAACAACTGGACTTGAAATAAATTATTTAATAAAAGAAGATGCTGTAAATGGATATGATACTGTTATTACAGGAAATGCCGAGTCTGGGTTCACAGTTATAAATACAATTACAGGAAAAACTTCTGTAGGAGTAACAAAAGAGTGGATTGGACCAGCAGCAAAAAATGTAACAGTCAACTTATTAGCAGATGGAAAAAAAGTTGATACTCAAGTATTAAATGAAAAAAATAATTGGCAATATACTTTCACTAATTTAGAAAAGTATAAAGACGGAAAAGAAATTTCATATACTGTTGAAGAAGTTTCACTTCAAGGTTACAGTTCAGTAATTAGTGGAGATAGTCAAAATGGTTTCGTTATAACAAATACAAACACTGAAACTATGGACATTCCTGTAACTAAAAAATGGGTAGGAGATGCAGCACAAAGTGCTACTATTAGATTATTTGCCGATGGAGTTGAAGTAGATTCAATTGATTTAACAAAAGATAATAATTGGAAACACACTTTTACTGGACTAGCTAAGTATAATCAAACAACTGGACTTGAAATAAATTACTCAATAAAAGAAGATGCTGTAAATGGATATGATACTGTTATTACAGGAAATGATAAATCAGGATTTACAGTTACTAATACAAGAATAACAGGAAAGTTAGAAATAATAAAAACAGATATAGCAGATGGAAAGCTATTGCCTAATGCCGGATTTAAAATTTATGATGAGGACAAGAACGTAATAGCAGAAGGAAGAACAGATGAAAAAGGGATTGCAACATTTGAGTTAGGATACGGAAAGTATTACTATCAAGAATTTGATGCACCAGAAGGATACGTAATAGACGAAACACTATTCCCATTTGAAATTAAAACAAATGAAGAAATAGTAAAAGTTGAAATGACAAATACAAAAATAGTAGGAAAGTTAGAAATAACAAAAACAGATATAGCAGATGGAAAGCTATTGCCTAATGCCGGATTTAAAATTTATGATGAGGACAAGAACGTAATAGCAGAAGGAAGAACAGATGAGAAAGGGATTGCAACATTTGAGTTAGGATACGGAAAGTATTACTATCAAGAATTTGATGCACCAGAAGGATATGTAATAGACGAAACACTATTCCCATTTGAAATTAAAACAAATGGAGAAATTGTTAAGTCAACTATGACAAACACTAAAAAACGAATAGAAATACCTAAAGAAGATCAAAAAACTCCAACAGATAATAATAATATCAATAATAATAATAATAACACTTTACCGAAAACTGGAGATATATCCAGTGTTGTATATTTATTATTATCACTATTTATTATTTTAGCTGGGAAAATACTAATTAGTAGAAAAGAAACTTATTAATAATAGTATATAGTTTATTGGTAAGAATTAAAAAAGGGGAGAGTAGATAGAGTTTGTACAATATAAGCATAGATGAAAATCACTTTAGTGATAGACATCTATGCTTATTTTTTTTATGATAGGTTTGATTGGTCAACGAAGATAGATTTGGGATAAAACGCCCGTTACACAAAGTGTTGACCAACACATCCTATTCAATATTCGATTAAGCAAGTTGGGAGAAACACCCGTGTAAATAACAAATATGAATCAATAGGATGATGTTGGAACCAATCGTAAATAACATATGGAGATGATTAATAATGATAGGAGTTGGAATTGATATTTCTAAAAATAAAAGTACAGTGTCTGCAATAAATGATACTGGAGAAATCATTATGAAACCACAAGAATTTAAACATAGTCAGAATGAACTTAATAAGCTTATTCAGTGGATTAAGGATCAAGAAGATACAGTGTTCGTAGTTATGGAATCTACAGGTCATTATCATTATCCAGTATTGAAGAAGTTATATGAAGAAGGGATATATGTTAGTGTAGTTAATGCTTATCTAATGAAAAAATATGGGGATATAGAGATTAGAAAAGCTAAAACAGATAAAAAAGATGCTATTAGAATAGCTAAATACGCTATTGAAAAAAGATTTAGTCTTAAGAAATATGAAGGTGAAGATGAAAAATATAATGATTTAAAGTTTTTATCGAGACAATATAATCAAATAGTTTCAATACGAGTAAAGGCAAAGATACAATTTAACAATCTTCTTGATGAAATTATGCCTGGAATCAATAAAATTTTAACTAGAACAACAGGAAATTCAAGCAAGATATTATATGATTTTGTTGAAAAGTATGAACACTTTGATAATATCAAACGTAAGGGTGAACAAAAGTTTATAAAAGAGTATTCAGCTTGGTCAAAAAAGAAAGGATACCGTAATGGAACAATTAAAGCACTAAAAATATATGAATTGGCCCAAAACAGTATCACAACTAGATCTGCTAATAATTCTACATATATTGCTCTTAAAAATTGTATTAAAATTTTAAGAGAAACTGAAGAATCTAGCAATTCTATTTTAACACAGATGCAAACAATTGCGTACACATTACCGGAATATAAAATTGTTAGGGAATTAAAAGGTGTTGGTGATAAGCTTGCACCAAGACTAATTGCTGAGATTGGAGATGTTAGAAAATTTACAAGTGCTAAAGCATTGAATGCTTATGCCGGAAATGATGCACCTCCACATCAATCAGGTCAATTTGAAGGAACTAAAAGACATATATCAAAACGTGGTTCTTCTAGCTTAAGAAAAGTCGGATACGAAATAATGATGGCTTTAAAAGTTACAAAACCAACTGAAGATAATGCTGTTTATGAATTTATGATAAAAAAAGAATCCGAGGGAAAAGCAAAAAACGTGGCTAAAATGGCTGCTCTTAATAAGTTCTTAAGAATTTATTATACACGCGTTATGAATTTATATAAAACATTGTAATAGCTAGTCCACTTAATAAAGCTACTATGAAGTAGCTTTATTAAGGTTACACTTTTTTAGGTATATTAAATTAAAAATAATAGTTGACAAATTATTAGCAAGTTTGTGTAAAATACAAATCTATCTACTTTTTATATTATTACTTATACTAATGACAGTTTGAAGTATTTTTATTTGGAGTAATATATTTAGTACAAAATTTTAACTGTTTACAACGAATAATTACTTTCTAGAATGAAATTGATATATAATCCATTTTATGATATTAGTTACAAATAGGAGGTTTATAAGTATGGAAGTTTTATTAGTTATGTTATTGATATTTGCTTTTGGAGCAATTATATTTTCAATAATAACATATGTTTTTATGGGGTTATCCTTATCAGGGGCAGCAGAGCTTGAGGGAATAGATAAAAAGTGGTTTGCTTGGATACCAATATTAAATATGTTTATATTATTAAAAGTAGGGAATAAAGATGTTAGATATACTTGGGTTTTTGTTGGAGTAATGCTAGCAAGTTTTTTAACGGAGTTCAATGATAATGGTTTTTTAATTCTTATAAATTTAGCATTAATTATATGGTCTATTGTTATACAAATACAGTCATACTTAGTTATATCTAATAAATATCAAGTAAAGCCAGCCTGGTTTATTGTTGGGATATTCATAACACCTATATTGCTAGTAGCGTATATACTTCTTTATAATAAAGTGAAAAGGTGTAAAGAAGTTAGAGCAAGTTTAAAATAAAAAGTTATAATATTAATAGTAAGTAAGGTTCTTTAAATATTAAGTACATAGTAAAAAAAGATGAGTCCTATATTGTGAATTATCCCTTATCAAGTAGATAGAGGGTATAAAACTATTTAGGAGTCATCTTTTTTTGTTACTAGATTATTTATTATATTTAATATACTTCGTACCTATTTCGGCCAGCCTTTTTGGCTCTATAAAGTGCCATATCAGCTTTATTTATTAAAGAATATATATTTTGACCTAAGAATTTAGTATTATATATACCCATACTTATTGTTAATAAATTACTTACTTTAGAGTATTTATGCTCTATATTCTTATTTTTAATATTATTTTGTATTTTTTGAGCAATGGCTTCAGTATCATTAGGAGATAAATCAGTGAAAATTAATACCATTTCTTCTCCACCATATCTAATTATAATATCATTTTTTCTGATACTATTTTTTAATGTAGTTGCAACTTCCTTTATTATTTTATCTCCTTCAATATGTCCATAATTATCGTTATACTTTTTAAAGTAATCAATATCAATAATAATAATAGAAATTGTTTTTGTTAGTAAGTTCTTTTTGTTTTTATTTATATAATAATCTAAATACTTTCTATTATTTAAACCTGTCATAGAATCAGTAAAGTTTGAGCTTTTTAAAATTTTTACAGATCTATGTTTACTTAATGCTATTATAGTTAATATAATTAAACTAAAAAGCATAATCAATAAATTTAACTTGTATCCTTGGGATTTTGATTTTAATAAATTACTTTCATATAGATTAGCTGAATAATCAATATGGTCTTTTTTAAAAATCTGAACACTATTATCTTTTTCTTTAATATATAAATCAGTATATTTAGCATAATTATTAAAATCTTCTTTAGCCTTATATATTTCACTAATTTGATAATAAATATTTTCTTCTAATCCTAATCCCTTATTAATAGATTCTTGTAATACGTTTTCGTATAATGGTAATGCTTGCTCGTATAATTTTTGTTCTTTATACCATTGAGCATAAGCTAAATTAATGAATACATCTTTATTTAGTGAAAATTCAACTTCATCATTAGCTAATAAATTTTGGGCTTCTATGAGCTGTGTTTCTGCGTCTTCAAAGTTATGTTGATATGTATTAGCTAAGGCAAGTATATTATTCATAAGTATTTGAATATCATCTTTAGCATAATCGTCAATATAAGGTAATAGGTCATTTAATTCACTAACACACTGACTAGCCATTTCATATTGTTTTAACTCGATATAAGCCTGACCCTTGTTAATTATAGTAAGGCTTTTACTTAATGCATCTTCATTTTTATCTGCTAAGTTAATATTTAAGGATTGATCATAATAATTTATTGCATTTTCATATTCACTTAAAATGAAGTTAATATCTCCAATACTTGTTAATAACTTAGCTTTATAATAATCTCCATTAGGGATAGAAGGATTTGAAGAAATAATATGGATAGCATCTAAGTAATTATACATGGCATCTGAATATTTATATACTAATGTATATAATTGACCTATATTAGCTGTTAATTTAACTATACTTTCATTGGTTAATCCTTTAGTATCATTTAAATAAGAGTTTAAAAGCAAAATGCCTTCTTGTATTTGGTCTGTATTATCTAGTAATACACTGATTGTACGCCATATTAAATTTGTATCATTTTTGTAATCATTTTTTTCAGAGATATATTTTAAAGCAATTTTACAATTTTCTATTAAAGAATCATATTGATTTTCTATTTGTAGTGATTCATTTAATAGGATATAAGTATAAATTTTTATAAAGGGTAAGTCTGAATATATAATATTTTCTGAAGCTAAATTAAAATTTTCAATAGCTTTAACATAATCATTATTTATGTAATTTAAATATCCTTTTATAAAATAATACTCACTATCAGGTTTTTTCTCTAATAAATATTGCTCAATTTTTTCAATATCATTTGTAATGGTAGTTTGATTTTGAATTGAATCTTCAATATATGTAATTATGCTTTCAGTATTAAGAGTATTATTTTCTTCAGATAATTTATTATTGAATTTTACTATAGGAAATAAAATAATCACAATAGAAGCAAGTATTATGCTACTTATTATAATTGGTTTTTTATATTCATTTTCCAAATTAATGCTCCCTTCAAATTACTAAGAATATAAAATTAAGAATATTTTGTAAAAACAAAATTAAATAAAATAGCATATAAGCTTATTTTTATACAAATTTATATACTATATAGAAATTTTTATTAGCTATACTTTTAATTGATTCTTGTATTTTAGTGATAATAAATATTACTTATTATATTTTGAAGTTCTTTCATTTAATAATATATAAGTTAAATTTAAGAAAATTTATTTTAATAGTATAATTATAAAAAGTATAAAAAAATATGTCAATTTTTTTTGTTTGTGTATTTATCTTAAAAATTTAATAAATATTTAATACAAAAATAATCTCTTTATAGCATTTATTTTCTATTATTAATGAATATATAATACAATGAATTTAAATAAAAGGGGAGTAATGATTTACATTAATAGTATAAAGGAACTTTAAGATTATGGGTAAAGTAAATTATTATAGTATTGATAATGGAATGCTTGAAAAATATTATGATATTAATTAGGTTATAGAAAGTTTTTATGATTATGATGAAGTTATAAATAAAAGGGTAACTTTAATTAAAATATTAACTTTATGGTTAGCAATATTCGATATATTATTATATGAAAGAATTTGTAATAAAGGGCTAATTGAAAGAGTAAAAGAAGATGATGATGGATTAATAAAAGGTCAAGCTTTTAAGCTTGACCTTTTATATAAGGGAATTTACAGTGAATGGTATTTATAGAAATTTCAAATAGAAATTATATGAAAATTCCTTTTCATTAAATCTATATTCTTGTGGTAATTCAGGGCCGCAGCTATTTGAGCCAATACCACTTTGTTTATAATCAATAATTAAATAAGTTAAATTTTCTTTATTTAACTCAAAATTATGGTCAGTATTAGTTAACTTATTAACAGAAAAATGTGAAACATTAAAGGCAAAATCATTTTCAGATACAACATAGATTGTCTTCTTACTATTACTAATAGAAACTTCTCTACAGAAATGATGGCTTCCATTTTCCTGAGGTTTTATATAATCTTCATGCATTTCAGAAACAGTAGAATTAAATCTGCCTAAATAACATGATGAATTCTTATCTATATAATTTTCATATGGACCAAAGCCAAAGTAACTTACGTGTTCATATGATTTATTTAATTTTAATTGTACTCCAAAACGTGGTAAGTAAGGTGTTTTCATATTTTTATTAGCCTTAACATCACATTTAATTAAACCATGTGGGTAAATGATCCAAGTTACTGTAAGATCAAGAACCTTTTCTCTATATGGAGGAATTAAGCATAAGGAACTAATTATTTCAACTTTATTTGAATATGTCTTAATTTCATTATTATATACATGTGTTGTAATTTGATCAAAACCAGCTTCAATCCAATCATTTTTTATTTTTCTATCATTATCTGTAGGCGCCCTCCAAATAATGAAATCCATAGGAGTATCTATAAATACTTCTCCTAATGATTCGATAAACTCAAAGGAAGCGGTATTTTTATTATATATAAAATTAAAATCTGAATTTGTAATTTTAATTTTGTTAATTGTTGCTTCTATATAAAACTTTTCAGAGGTATCATTAATTTTTGTTAGTTTAGTTATAGATGATATGTTTTCAGCACCATTTTTTATAATAAATTGATCATGGCCTAAAATTGTATTTTTTTCATAAAGTGAATTATTATATTTTACACTGTATTCAAATAGTATAGTAATTATTCCCTTTGGTAAATTTGATATATTTAAGTCATACCATTTTTCTTCTTTTGCTTTTAGGCTTTCTAATATTAATTTATTAGATGAAAGTAAGCAGCCGTCTAAATACACTTTATAAGTAATATCTAAGAAGTCATTAATATTTTTAAAATCAAGCATGTTTTTTAGTTTAACTTTTTTATTAGTTTGATCTAATTCTAATGCCCTTATAGGTCTGTTAACATTTTTAAATTCCAATAATCCAGTATGAGGAGTTCTGTCAGGATAAACTAAACCATCAACACAGAAGTTTCCATCATGATTTACTTCTTCAAAATCTCCACCATATCCATATGCTTTTTTACCATTGTTATATTCTTTTATAAGTAGAGCATGGTCACACCATTCCCAAACATAAGCACCTGCAAATTCATCATGATTTTGAATAAGCTCATCATACTCATTTAGTCCACCAGGACCATTCCCCATTGCATGTGCATATTCACATAATATTAATGGCTTGTCTATACCTTTTTTAAAGTAATCTTCAATTTCATCTATGCTTGGATACATTCTACTAATAACATCAAGGTTAGAAAAATCATTTTTTCTCTCTTTATTAGCGTAAAATGCACCTTCATAATGTAATGGACGTGAAGAATCTAATTTTCTAGCATGTTTAGCTCCACTTTCGAAGTTGATTCCAAAGCCTGATTCATTTCCAAGTGACCACATAAAAATGCAAGATCTATTTTTAAAAGGAACTATGGAAGAGTCAATTCTATCTATAATAACATTTTCATAAGTTATATCATCGGCTATCATATTATAATTATCTAAATAGCCTGTTCCATACAATTCAACAACCCCATGAGTTTCAATATCAGCTTCACTCATAACATAAAATCCATATTCATCGCATAATTCATAAAAGATTGGAGATTTAGGATAATGAGATGTTCTTATAGAATTAATGTTACATTCTTTCATTAATTTTAAATCACAAAGCAAGTCATCATAAGTAATAACATATCCTTTAACTGGATCAGAATCATGGTGATTAACACCTTTCAATTTTATAGGAGTATCATTAATTTTTAAAATTGAATTTTCTATTTTAATTTCTCTCATCCCTATTTTTTCTTTTATAACTTCATTTTCTGTTTCTATTAATAATGTGTATAAATTAGGGGATTCAGCATCCCAAAGTTCTACATCAATAATATCTATTTGTAAGTTATTATCATTTATGTCTCCAGAAGAAATTATAGTATTATTTGGATTTAATAAAGTATATTTAATATGTGGATTACCAATAGTTGAAAGAATTTTAAGATCTAATTTTCCATTTTTAGATGATACGTTTACAGTAGGAGTAATCTTATAATCAACAATTCTTGATTTTGATCTTGTTAGTATATACACATCTCTAAAAATACCCGACATTCTAAATTTGTCTTGGTCTTCAAAATAAGTACCATCACACCATTTTAAAACTAATACTGTAATAGTATTTTTACCATTAACTAAGAAGTTTGTAATATCAAATTCAGATATGCTATGAGATATTTGACTATAGCCAACAAACATATCATTTACCCAAAAATAAAAACATGAATCTACTCCTTCAAAGTTTATATGATAATCTTGTGATTCAGAATTTATTTTAAAATCAAATTCCTTTTTATAAATTGCACATGGATTATCCTTAGGCACAAAAGGTGGATTATAAGGAATAGGATATTTAACATTTGTATATTGATTATAATCATATCCATTCATTTGCCAAACAGATGGCACATCAATTGAATCTGAAAGATTAATTTCGCTAATATTATTAAAGTTTTTAATTAATTGTAGGCTATCGAAATAATTAAATTGCCATTTTCCATTAAGTGAAAAAAAGCTAGTTTGCTTATTTCTATCTTTAACATTAATAGCTTCATCATTATCAATAAATGGAACATAGTAACTTCTTCTTTGCATCATGTTAACATGCAGTTTATAAAGATTTTCGTGATATTCATTTAATAGTGGCATGGTTCCCTCCTAATATATTTAATTTAATTTAATTATGTATAATGAAACATAATTATATATAAGTATCTTTTTTAAGTATTTCTTTCTTGTAATTTAATATTAATATGCAGATTAATATTTTGAAATAGTTATAAGGTTCTAAAATATGGTATAATGTTTCCATTATAATTTTGTGGTTAATAATAGGGGCCTTATTAAACTTTTATAAATAAGATTGAGAGAAGACTTAATATAAAATCAATTGGTTTTATAGGTTTGGAGGTATATATGCAAATACTATGGAAAAAATATACTAAAGAAAATTTTGAAATGAATGTAGATGAGTGTGGAATAGAGCAAGGTATTCCAGGCTTTGGCTATAAATATGAAGTGTTAAAAAATGCAGTTATACATTATATAACTAAGGGGCATGGTACATTTAAAATAAATGACAAGTTATACAACTTAGGACAAGGTGATGTATTTATATTATTGAAGGGAATGAAAGTTGAATATATGGCATCAATAGATGATCCGTGGGAATATTACTGGATAGGTTTTAGTGGTTCAAATGCTAATGAGTATTTAAATAGGACATCTATAATTGATTCTTATGCTGCTAAGTGTAAAGAAGATTCAAAAATTCCAGATATAATATCAAATATGTGTGAAATATCAAAAGCTTATAATCCTTCAGGTTCTGATGATATATTATTATTAAAGGAACTTTATTCAGTATTATATGCATTTATAGAGGAGTTTCCAAAGGTTTTTGAGTATAAGGATAAAGAGTTACATACATATATTCAAGAAGCAATTGATTTTATTAATTCTAATTATATGAATAGTATAACTGTTAATGATATTGCTGAGCATGTAAATTTAAGTAGAAGTTATTTATATAAAATGTTTATAAAAAATCTTAAGGTTTCTCCACAGAAATATCTTATAAATCTTAGAATGTATAAAGCAACGTTATTATTAAAAAACACTAGGATTCCTATTGGGGAAGTTGCAAGTAAGGTTGGATATAGTGATTCGTTATTATTTTCAAAAACATTTTCAAAATGTTTTTCAATGTCTCCATTAAATTATAGAAATAATCAAATTAGTGCTAATAGATAGTTATAAATGATTTGATGATTACTTTAAATCTTTAGAGGTTTATCAGTAGTTTAGAAAATAAAAAATATAAATATAAGAAGGAGTATTTATATTGAATTGATTAATTCAACCTAAATACTCCTTTTAATAATAATGCTAGAAAAAGTAAAACAGTTGTATCTATTTATTTGGTAAATGGATTTCAAATAGTCAGTATAAAAATTTATTTTAATATATTCCTTTAATTTTATTTAGTCACTTATTCTTGTAACTCCATGTTTTAAATCATCAACTATTGCATCATATTCTGCTTGTGATAAATTATATTTTCTTAATAATAAGAAGCTTGTTAATATAATTATACATGGAACTAAGGTTTGAATTATGTGTATTCCATTTAATGTGAAGGTAGATTGAGTAGAATTTGCTTCATAGCCAATATAGGCTAAAATGTATCCACATAAAGATCCTCCAACTGCATTGGAAATTTTACTTTTAAATATATTTAGAGAAAATATCATACCTTCTGATCTTTTTCCTGTTTTCCACTCACCATATTCAACACAATCAGCAACCATTGAAGTTAAGCTTATATATCCAGCTCCGTCAAAAATTCCAGATATGAAATTTATAGCTATCATTGCATATAGTGAAGAATATGATAGTAAAAATAGTACAAATAATCCACCAGCAGAAACTAATAATCCTAAAAGTGCAGTATTTCTTTTTCCAAGTTTTTTTGCTAAATATGGAGATATTAATCCTCCTAATATACTTGCAACTAAAGAAATTGAAGTTACAACAGGAATCATCATTTCTGAATTAAAGTTATATTTAATATAATATATAGATATTGTATTTTTTATTGATCCGCTTAACTCTAGTACTAACATTGATAATAATACTATTCTTAAAGGTTTATTTGACTTTAATAAATTTACAAATTGTTTAAAGCCTTGCTTTTCTTTTTTAGTAGAAGTGCTACTAATTTCTCTAATTCCAAAAGCAGTAATCCAAGTAAGTACTGTTGCAAAACAAACATAAATTATTGCAACTGTTGTCCAGCTTTTAAGAGCTGAAACAAGTGGAATAGTAAGTGTAGAAATTATAAATCCACCAACGTATGCAACTGTTCTTGCTGATGTAACAATCTTAGTTTTTCCCTCAGAAGATCTTGTAATATTTGCAGATAGTGACCAATATGGTATGTCCATAGCAGTAAAAGATATTCCCCAGAATATATATGCTACATATATCCAGATAATTTTATTGCTATAAGTTAAGTTTGGTGATGAAAAGCACATTATTGTTGCAATTCCCATAAGGATAGGAACTATAAATAAATAAGGTCTACTTTTACCTATTTTAGTATTTGTATTATCAACTATAACACCCATTATAGGATCTGTTATTCCATCTATAATTCTTGCTACTAAAAATAATGTACCTACAGCAGCTGCACCTACTCCAAAATTATCAGTTAAAAAAATTAAAAGATATGAATTTATTAATGAAAAGATTAGATTATTTCCTAAGCTTCCTGAGCTATAAGTAAGTAAGGTCTTTATAGAAACATTATCATTTTTATCAATTTTTTTATCTATTTCTTTATCTATTTTTTTATTTATTGTTGTATTCACACTCTCACCCCTATATTTCTTAGTAATATCCTTATACCTGTTTAATTAAACATTTAATAGAAATCGATTTCTCAGTTTACATATATATTATTACAAAATTTTTAGTTTAATAATATAGCATTAAGTTTCTAAAATATTGATTTATATTTCCTAATTAGATTATTATTTTAGAAGGTTTGAGGGAGAATAGTATTGAATATATATAAAGAAGAGTTTCAATTTAGATTTAATGGTTGAAAATTATCATGAAGATAGATGTGATATATTAATATGTAACCATGGATATTTGGGAGAATTCTTCATTAATAGTATCTCTTACTCTTGAGGTTGATATGTTATATGATAAAAAGACTGAGGAGTTTATTGAAGTTAATAATATAAATTTATTAATTTATGATGAATTATAGGAAGAATGTTTAAATGGTAATAAATTACAAAGTGTAATAAATGCGTAGATATGATAATCTATGCATTTTTGTTTATAAATAGATATTTGGGTTATATAATATATGTAGAGAAATAAACATGGAGATGTGAATTATGAGTAATGATAAGAAGCAAAGAGAGCTTTATGATATGAGAGCTAATTCTTTAAGAGATAAAATAAGTGAATTAAATGCAGCAGAAAAGAAAGGAAGAGAAGAAGGAAGAGAAGAAGGAAGAGAAGAAGGTGCAAAAAATAAAGCTATAGAAATAGCTAGAAATATGAAATTAAATGGACTAGATACTGAAACTATTTCAAAAATTACAGGTTTATCATTACTTGAAATAGAAGAATTATAGAAAGTATGTTTAATGATCAATAAAGTAACAAATATAAATACTATTCAGATGTAGAATGTAAGCATTTTTATTTAAAAAGAAGTATATAAAATACCGATAACAGTTCCAATTTATCGACTATAACAGTCTGTAAATTGGAACTTATTTTTTTATTACCAATTATATATTGACATAACAATACAGGTGTATATACAATTGAAACTGAGAAATGTTACACAATTGGATATAAATTCAATAAAAATTACAGATACAGGAGTGATAATAGTGAGAAATAAAATTGCAGGAGCTATATATGGAATGGCACTAGGGGATGCCATGGGAATGCCTTCAGAATTATGGGGAAGAGAAAAAGTAAGAAAATATTTTGGAAAGATTGAAGGCTTGTTAGATGGGCCTAAAGAAAATAGTGTAGCTTGCAATTATAAAAGAGGACAATTTACAGATGATACTGGACAAGCGTTTGTTTTAGTAGAGTCATTAAATAGTACAAACTTTAAACCTAATTCTAAAGATATTGCAGAAAGGCTTTTAAAATGGGCAGAAAAAGAAAAAGCATTTGAAAATAATATTTTAGGTCCTACTTCAAAGGTTGCATTAGCTAACTTTAGAGATGGAATAGATTCAAAAGCAGTTACGGATAAGGCTTTATCAAATGGATCAGCTATGAGAATTGCACCGATAGGATGTCTTTTTAATGCTAATGATAAAGAAAGATTAGCTAACTTTGTTTATGGAGTTTCAGAAGTAACTCATACTAGTGATATATCAATTGCAGGGGCAGCTATGATAGCAGTAGCTGTTAGTTCAGCTATTGAAAATAGTGACTTTGAAGCTGTTATAAAAGATGTCTTTGAAATAGAGCCTATTGCTAGAAAGTTAGGTGCAGAAACATTTAGTCCATCATTAACTGAAAGAATAAAATTAGGTATTTATTTAGCTAATAAATATAAGGATGATGAAGATTTATTTTTAGAAAAACTATATGACATAGTTGGAGCTGGTGTAAATATTAGCGAGTCTGTTCCATCTGCAATTTCTATAGCTTATTATGCACAAGACCCTAATAAGTGTGCGGTGCTTTGTGCAAATTTAGCTGGAGATACTGATACTATTGGAGCAATGGCAACTGCAATTTGTGGAGCTTTTAAGGGAATAGATTCTATAAAGAAAGAGTATATTGAAGCCTTAAACGAAGCAAATGATGTTGATTTTAATAGATATATTTCTATCTTAATGGAAGGAAGGAGTTGCATTTAGTGAAGACTTTAGTACTTGGAGCTGCCATAGTAGATATTATTATGAAAATACCTAAGCTACCTAAAAGTGGTGAGGATGTTTTATGTACTGAAAGAAAAGTAACTGTAGGTGGATGTGCTTATAATGTTGCAAATATCTTGAGAGGATTTAATGTGGAACATGATTTATTTGTACCAATAGGATCTGGAATGTATGCAGATATAATAAGAAAAACATTAAGTGAAGATGGGTATGATGTTTTAATAAGTGATTTAGAAATGGACAATGGATATTGTTTATGTTTAGTAGAAGATGATGGTGAAAGAACATTTATTACTGTTAAGGGTATTGAAGGGCTTCATAAAAAGGAATGGTTTAATAGCTTAAATATGAGTGAATATGAAAATATATATGTAGCTGGCTATCAGCTTTGTGAAGATAAGGATGACATAATAGCAAATTGGTTAATAGGGCAAAAGAACAAGAATATATTTTTTGCACCAGGTCCAGTTATTAATGATATAGATAAAAATACAATGAAAAAGATATTTTCAACTAACCCAATATTACATCTTAATGAAAAGGAAGCTTTGGATTTTACTAAAAAGGATAATGTGAATAAGAGCATTTTATCTTTATATAAATTAACTAAAAATACTGTATTCATAACAGTTGGTGAAAGAGGAACAGTACTTTATGATGGGCAAGAAATTGTTCATATAAATGGTGAAACTGTGAATGTTGTAGATACAATAGGGGCTGGTGATAGTCATATTGGTGCAATTATTTCAGCATATTCTTTAGGGGTATCTAAGGAGGTTTCTTTAGTGGATTCAAATAAGCTTTATTCCAAGGATTCAAGGAAGCTTCATTCCAAGGATTCAATGGGTATTTCTTTAAATGACTCACAGGTAGATTGTTTAGAAAATAATGTTGGATATGATTTTGTGTCTGGATGCAAATTAGCAAATAAGGTAGCTGCAGAAGTAGTGCAAATAAAAGGGGCCAAGCTTAGTAAAGAATGCTTTGATAAATTTAATATTTGATATAGGTAAGTTAAATTTATTAGATATTATTATTAGTTTTAAATTATAAGTAAGAGTAATTTTTTTAGATGCTAAAAGTATAAAAAATAGCAGTGCAAATAAGATAAGTAAGATTTGAAATACAGATAGCAATGATTGTAATTAAGCGTAAAGGTATAAAGAGGGGGAATATTATTATGGATAAAATTAAAAATTATTTCGCAGATTGGACAATGTTTGAAAAATTATGGCTAATAACAGTATGTACAATTATGACGATTATTTGGTACTTAAATGGGGATGCACCATTTTTATTGGCACTAACTTTAACTGGTAGCCTTAATTTAGTTTTAGGTGCAAAAGGAAAGATAGCAGGATTATATTTTGCAATTATTAATTGTTTATTATATTCATATCAATGTATGGGAGTAAAGCTTTATGGAGAAGTAATGTATAATATGTTATTTAGTATTCCTGTTAGTGCTATAGCCATATATTTATGGAATAAAAATAAGGATGATGATGGGAAAATACGCTTTAAGGTTATGTCTGGTAAGTTAATAGTATTAACTTTTGCTGGTACATTAGTCTGTGTATTCTTATATGCTAGGGTATTAAATTTATTAGGTGGGAATTTAGCATTTATGGATTCTTTAACAACTGTAGTTTCTGTTGTGGCTAGTATTCTTTATTTAATGAGATTTTCTGAGCAATGGTTAATGTGGGTTGGGGTAAATGCTTTATCAATAGTAATGTGGATAATGGTATATGCATCTGGTGATAAGAGTGCACTTATTATAATAGTTATGAAGCTTACTAATTTATTGAATTCTTTATATGGTTATTATAATTGGAAGAAGATCGCAGGACAAACTAATTTAAAAGTAAAAAACTTCACAGAGGCAAGCTAATATAGTTATATCAGTAGTATTAGGAGCTTTAGCTTCTATTGCTGGAGGATTTATGTCTAAGAAGAAATAAGGTTACATTTAGGGTATAATGTTTTCAAAGTACAAGAAATGCGTAGATTTAATAATCTACGCATTTTTTATAGTTAATACAAATAACATTATTGATAGAATTTAATATAGAATAATATGATATAATTATTTTATATAAAGTATGTGCGAGTAAGCTTGAGGTGATTATAGATGAAAAAGCTTATGCTCAAAGACTGTCAAATAGATTATATTAACTTGAAAAATATTATAGCGATATGTGTTTTTTGAAGTTATCACGAGGAAGTATTCAATAAAGATAGAAGTGATATAGATATAATGATTCTTTCTAAGAATCAATTGGAATTTGATGATGAGATGGAGATTGAAGATTATCTCCAAAAAGTATTATCAGAATATTTTTCTCATGATAATATTCATTTTACCTTTATTAATGAGTTTAATTACCCTTTTAGTGAAATATTCTTAATAAATAATGATAAAATAATTTTTAAAGAAGAAGAATATTTAGATTATGTTTTAGGATATTCAGCATTTAAGAGAGATAGGGAAGCTTTAGAAGTTATCAGAGAGGAAAATCTAAAGGATTTGTGTTTATATAGGAATGGTTTATTATCAATATAAAAAAGAAAAGATAGAAGCAAAATTTTTGGAAAGTAAAATATTTTTAGTTAAAATAAGAGAATGTATAACTCGTAATGTAGATGGTGATGATGATATAATTAATGAAGCTATGATTTCATATTTTAATTCTTTTTGTGAATTTATAATAGATATGTGTGAAACTTATTTGGTATCAACAGATAATTATATACCTAACAAATCAGGTAGTGAAATAATAGAAACAGCAAGTAATTTTGGATTTATTTCTTCTAAAGATTCTAAAAAGCTACAATCTATAATAAGGCTAAGAAATAGATATACTCATGATTACTATCAACGTAAACTTTCAAGAGAAAAGATAATTAAAATGTGTAGAGGAGATTTATCTACATTAGATTTATTTTTAGAAGTATCACAAGAAAAAATTAGATTAGTAATAAATAGTTAGTGATGGCGCTGAATTAGTAATAGATTAAGAAGTGTAAACAATGCGTAGATGCTGTTATCTACGCATTGTTTATTTAAGGTTTTCTTTCATATGGTATATAAGTATTATGTAAAAATTACAAAAGAAATTCTGAAAATAACTTGAAGTAAGTAATATAGTAGTATAATTTTAAATGGTATACCAAAAAAAGTTTATCAAGGGTGATGAAAGTGGATATAAGGATTGAAGAGATAGAAAAAGATAAGCTAAGGGTAAAATCTATGGTTGAGGTTCATGGTGGTAGTATTTCTGTAAATAGTATATTAAATCAAGGTAGTGTTTTTGAAGTTAAATTACCCCATGTATTAGTAGATAATGCACCAATGAATGTATATAAATTTAATGAAAATAATACAGAACTAGAATTGTCAGATATATATAGTTAATGTTACTACCATGAAGGACTAATAATTTTTAAGGAGAATTGTTATTAGTAATTAGAGTCTTTATTAATTAGATATTTATCTATATTTAAGCAAGGATCTTCTGATTTAGTAGCAGCTTCAATTTTATATCTAAGAAATAAAAAGAGTATAGAAGGTAGTGCTGATAAAGCAAATATAAAATAAACTAAAATTGATATTTTTTCTTTGGGATTTAAATAAAGTGACATATATATTGTAAAGAATATCATAAACAGCATAAATAATGTCCAAAGCCAACTTATAAATTTTAAAGTTATTAAAATAAAATTCTTCATAAAATACATCTCCTTTACTTACCAAATAAATTCATCATAAAAAATTATATAACAAAAAAAGGGAATTTGCTATATTTAACAATTAATAAAATTAGATATATTACCTATAAATATTATAAAATTTTACTATATAGTATAATAATGATAATTATAGTATTATTATAATTATTTTATAAAAAATAGTTAAAATATATTGCAAATGTTGAAATAGGTCGCAAATATAGTTAACATAAGCAATTATTAAAATGATATAATAATATATGTTTTTAAAGAGAAAATAATATATTAAAAAAGGGAAAATAGTGATGGAAAAGAGAATAAGAAAAGCAATAATACCAGCAGCAGGTCTGGGAACTAGATTTTTACCTGCAACAAAGGCTCAACCGAAGGAAATGCTTCCAATAGTTGATAAGCCAACATTACAATACATTATAGAAGAATGTGTTGCATCAGGAATAGAAGAAATTCTTATAATAACAGGAAGAAACAAAAAATCTATAGAAGATCATTTTGATAGAAGTGTTGAATTAGAAATGGAGCTTGAAAAAGCAGGAAAACAAGAAATGCTTGAAATGGTTAGAGAAATATCAGATATGGTAAATATCCATTTCATAAGACAAAAGCAACCAAGAGGATTAGGACATGCTATACTTTGTGCAAAGACTTTCGTAGGAGATGAGCCATTTGCAGTACTTCTTGGAGATGACGTAGTTTATAATGATAATAAGCCATGCTTAAAGCAACTTGTTGATTGTTATGCAGAATACAAAACTTCAGTTTTAGGAGTTCAAACAGTAGCTCCTCAAGATGTAAACAAATATGGAATAGTTGGTGGAATACACATTGAAGACAGAGTATACAAAGTAAAAGACTTAGTAGAAAAGCCAGCTATAGAAGAAGCACCTTCTAATGTGGCTATCTTAGGTAGATATATAATTACACCAAAGATATTTGAAATATTAGAAAATACTAAACCAGGTAAGGGAAATGAAATTCAACTTACTGATGCATTGCTTGAACTTATTAAACATGAAGCAATGTATGCATATGATTTTGAAGGAAGAAGATATGATGTTGGGGACAAATTAGGATTCCTTCAAGCAACTGTAGAATATGCACTTAGAAAAGAAGAATTAAGAGATGGGTTTATAGAATATTTAAAAACTATAATATAACTTTTTTTACTTCCTCAGAGGAATTATTTTCCTCTGGGGAAATTTAATTATGGGGTGAAGATATGAAGGACACAAATATAGAAAAATTAATACTGAATTATGTAGAAAGTAATATAACAGAAGAAGTAAAAGAAGATTTTATTAATGCAGTAGTTCATTTCATTATTAATGAAGAAAACTTTAACAAATACGATAGTATGAGAATTAAATATAGATTTAAAAAGATAAAATCTAACGATGTTCTTGATTACATCAAATTATGCTCAATTTATGGATATATTATTTATAGATCAGTAGTGTTTGGATTAGTTGAAGATAGTGAAAAATCTAAATGTTGTGAAGTTATTATAGAACTAAGTAATGAAATAACTAAGTACTTAACTATGGAAAGTGATGAATCAGACTTACATAAGAATATGGAGCTAGCAATTTCAAAATTATATATAAGTGATGAATGTAATAACATTGTTTTAGATAAGTTTAAAGATTGTAAATTTGATTTCGTACAATAATATAAATAAGTATTAATATATTATTAGTTATGTGAGGAGTAATAGTAATGAAAAAGAATAAGGGTAAAAAGATTGCATTATGGATTTTAGCAATTGTTTTAGTTATAGTTTTAGGTGCAGTTGGTGGAGCGTTTATTTATGCAAATTCTTTATTTAATAAGATGGAAAAGGTTGAAATAGATAAAGATAATGTTGGAATTACAGAAGAGGTCCAAGAAAAATTATCTGAATATGATGACAAGGTAACAAACATAGCTTTATTTGGTATAGATGCTGGAGAAGATGGTATTGGAAGATCGGATTCTATAATGATAGCAACTATAGATACACATAATAAGAAGTTAAAGTTAACATCAATAATGAGAGATTCTTATGTAAGTATTGATGGTCATGGATTAGATAAGATAAATCATGCTTATGCCTTTGGTAAATCACAATTAGCTATTAAAACCTTAAATGAAAATTTTGATTTAAACATAGAGGATTTTGTTGCAGTTAACTTTTCATCATTACCTAAAATAATAGATAAAATAGGTGGAATAGAATTAGACATAGATTCAGAAGAATTAAAATATATTAATGGATATATAAGTGATATAAATTCAGTTAATGGAACAAATTCTCCAGCAATATCAACTACTGGACTTCAACATGTAGATGGTACGCAAGCTATGGGATACTGTAGAATAAGATATACTTCTGGTGGGGATTATAAGAGAACTGAAAGACATAGGGAAGTTTTAACTAAGATATTTGAAAAGATATTATCTATGTCACCAACATCTTACCCATCATTATTAAGTGATTTATTACCAATGGTTAGCACAAGTCTTGATGCAAGTGAAATAATGGATTTAGGTAATAAATTATTAAGTATAGGAAATTCAAGCTTAGAACAAGAAAGGTTCCCGAGAGATGGGTACTGTGAAGGGCAAATGATAAATGGAGTATATTATTTAACATTTGATAAAGAAACAACTGTAAATCAGTTACATGATTATATTTTTGAAGATAAGAAAACTTGGGAATAATAAATAGTGCCTCCGTTGCCAATTCAATATTTGGATTGACAACGGAGGCAAAAACATATATTTCTATCATAAGGGAATAAATAGATATATTAGTATGGGGATATTATTTAGTTTTATAATTAATATTATTTAGTTTTATAATTAATATTATTTAGTTTTATAATTAATATTATTTCACAAGCAGCAATTGATTTTGTAGTTTTATAATTAATATTATTTATATAATATGATTCTATCTAAATTGATATGTATAGCAATAAGTAAGAGAATTGCTTATTATTAGTCTAGATAGATGAAATATTTTAACTTTTATAGTTTATGAATAAATAAAATGGTAAGAATAGTGGTTATATAACTTAATAGGTTTATTTTAATTAAGGGGGGACAGGTATGAAGAAAAAATTAAGTATAGTATTGTGTATATTATGGATGGGATTTATATTTTATAATTCCAGTCAACCAGGAAATCAATCTAATGAAAAAAGTACTAAGGTACTTAATATGATAAAAGAATTTAAAGATGATACACTTGATATGATTAGAAAAATAATGAATGGTAATAATAGTTCAAGCTTAAATGGATATATAGTTTATAATGAAAGTACAAGGAAAATAGTTAATCCTAATAGTACTATTAATTGGGGAAAGTGTAATGAAGAAGAGATAAGTAATATATTTATTACATATGATAATAGTGAAAGTTATGATAGTATTGAGCTTTGTGGGATTAATTCAGAAAAGGTGGCTTATAATAAAATAGCTTCAAATGGGATAAAAATTAATAAAGTAAGCCTAGAATCAAATGATATTTTAAAAAATAGAAGAATTAGTATTAATAAAAGTGATATTAAGAATTTGCTTATTAAAGTAAGTGATAAGATAAAAGCATTTGTATATGAGCATTTTAATAATTTTAATGTTTTTGTTAGAAAATGTGCTCATGCCTTTGAGTTTTCAGTTCTTGCTATACTTTTATTATGGGCAATGTCATGTCATGGCATTAAGGGAATGAAATCTGTTATTTTTGCATTATTAATAGTTTTCTTTTATGCAATGACAGATGAATTTCATCAGTTATTTGTACCAGGAAGAGGAGCTAATATTAATGATGTTATGATTGATTTTATTGGTGGAATAATAGGAAGTGTTTTATATACTTGCATTAGCTGGCTTTGTAATTTTAAAGTAAGTGCTTTTGAAAGAGTGTAATTAAAAAGTTCATAGTTATAAATAGGACTGAATATTAGTGCTTTATACAGTTCAATTTAAGAACCAGGTAAGAATTAATGAGTTTGAGTAGAATTGAATATTAGTTCTTTATGCAGGAAGGTGAGTTTACTATGATGCTATCTTTAGAAGATAAGAAATTGAATATTAGTGCTTTATACAGGAAGGCTTTTTTATCTACATGAAAGTATAATTAAAAAGATGTAATAGTGATTGAGTTAAATAATAAAAGATACCTAATTGGAGGCTGCTGAAAATATGTGATTTTTCAGTATATATCCAAGTGGTATCTTTTATTTTAGTGTAAATATTAATTTTTATATTACACAAAGAATGTTAATTTTATTTAGATGATATTTCATTTTTTATATGTAAATCCATTTGTGGGTATGGAATACTAATATCTTCATTATCAAAGGCAACTTTTACAGATTCAAGTAAGTCAAAATGTACCTTCCAATAATCACTATTATTAACCCAAGCTCTTACTACAAAATTAATAGCACTATCGCCATGATTAGAAAGAGCAATAAATGGTTCTGGTGTTTTTAAAATTAAGTCATGAGCTTCTACTATATTAGATAAAACTCTTTTAACCTTCAATATGTCTTGTTCATATCCTACACCAAAAGTTAAGTCAACTCTTCTTAATTCTTTAGCAGAGTAGTTTACTATACTTCCATTAGCTAAAGTTCCGTTTGGGACAAGTATTAATTTATTATCAACACTTACTATATGTGTGTAAAACATACCTATTTTTTCAATAGTACCATTGTGCCCAGCCCCTTCAACATAATCACCAACATTGAAAGGTCTTATTAATAAAATTACTAAACCACCAGCAAAGTTAGATAAACTTCCTTGAAGAGCAAGTCCAATTGCAACCCCAGCTGAAGCAAATACTGCTGCTATTCCAGTAGTTTTAATTCCTACATATTCTAAGAATACATAAAGAACTATACCTTTTAATATTACTTCTATAAAGGTATCTAAAAAAGAACAAACAGTTAGATCTATATTTCTTCTCTCTAAAGCTTTATTTAATATGTTAACTATTTTCTTAGAAAGTTTCCAACCAATCCATAATATAAGCAATCCGATGATTAGCCTTATACCATCTGTAGCTGCCCAGTTAAACATTTTTTCTAAAAATTTTTCTAAATTCATAGTTATGAAGAATCCTCCTTTTTATATCATAATGTTTTATATTATATAGTATTTTTGGGCATTGTTCCAATACAAATATTGCCTCTTGCTAGAAAGGTTACTCAATTAAGGGTGAGTAGTTAGGTAAAAAAGGAATGATAAAGGACAAACTTTAATCTTAAGCTAATTACAATAACTAGTCATGAGTAGATAAATTAATTTATGCACTTTTGTGTTATAAAAAAGTTTTAAAAATTAAGTTTTTTGTAAAAATGTTTATATCCCGTATATGTATTAAGTGTAACCACAAAAAATCAAATAAAAGGGAGGAATTTATTATGGCAAATAAAGCTCTTGAAAGTACGGTATTATCAATTGAGGTTGAAACTGCAATTGATAAGGATGGAAATCCAACATTCTCAAAAAAGAAAATAGGAAATTTAGTTGCAAATGCAGAAGCAGGCAAAATTCAATCAGTAGCTGATTTAGTAGCAGGAATACTTGAAAAAAATACTGGTTATTACTATGTAACTGAAGTATCTCAAATTGAAAGTAATTAATAAGGGAAAGGATGTGTAAATTATGGAGTATACATTAACTATGACTTTTATAACTGAATCTGGAGAAAAGGCTAATTTTATAATTTCTGATGTAAAGGAAAATATAAGTGAAGCAGAAGTTAAAGCTCTTATGGATGAAATTATAGCAAATGCTATTTTTTCTAATAAGAAAGGTTCTTATGTAACTAAGTCAGCTGCTTCAGTAACACAAAAACAAGTAACTAAATTTACTATTTAGTAATAAAATTTATAAATACCAGTTATTAGATCTTTAAGAACTAATAGCTGGTATTTTTGTTGTGTGATAGTTATATCACTATAAGTAAAGCAATAAAGGTTAATAAAAGGAAGAAGTTGATTTATCATATTTTAAGATTCACCATCAATTAGAGTAATTTTTATGGATAATGGATAGATATTGGAGGCTAGTGCTCCAGATGAAGTATTTATTAATGCTAAAAGTGATAGATGTATTGAGTTTTTAGATAAAGTAATTGCTCATTAATTAATAATTAATGGACCCTGAGGGTGTAGTAGGAAGCTACATCTTCAGGGTTTATTTTTGTTAAAAAATTAATATAATTGAATAAAGTCGATAAATGTAATATCATATAGATGTAAATTGTATTTTAAAAATAGAAAAAAATAGAAAAAAATAGAAAAATAGAAAGTAGAATAGTGAAGTAGTAGGAGAAGAAGATGAAGAAAATTTATAAAAATAGTATTTTTTGCGTTACTATTATCTTAGAAATAATTTATTTAATATGGCGTGTATTTTTTACAATTCCTCTATCTAATGGATTATTCCCTGCTATATTTGGAATTATATTAGTATACTCTGAAATAGTAACTGCTCTAGGAACTTTTGATTTAATGTATAAATCATTTACCTATAAAGATGAATTAGAGTTAGTTCCTATTGAAAAAGATGAATTTCCACATATAGATGTATTAATAGCAACTCATAATGAAGATGCCGACTTATTATATAAAACAATTAATGCATGCACATTTATGGATTATCCAGATAAGAGTAAAGTACATATTTATATTTGTGATGACACTAATAGAAGTGAAATTAAAGATTTAGCAGACCATTTTGGAGTAGGATATATTGGACTTGAAGATAACAAACATGCAAAGTCAGGAAATTATAATAATGCTTTAATGAATACAACATCGCCACTTATTGCAACATTTGATGCTGACATGATTCCTCAAAGATCATTTTTACTTAAAACTGTTCCATATTTCTTTTTACCTTATTATAAAAAGGAAGATGATAAGTGGATTAAATTAAGTGAAGAAGAAGCAGAAAAAAACAAGAAGATCGGATTTATACAAACTCCACAAGGTTTTTATAATGCTGACTTATTTCAATATAACTTATATTCAGAAGAAAATATTCCAAATGAGCAAGACTTCTTTTCAAAGGAGATAAATATATTACGTAATGGTTCAAACTCAACTGTTTATACAGGGAGTAACACGGTTATTTCTAGAGAGGCATTAGAAAGTATTGGGTTGTTTCCAGTAAACACTATTACTGAAGATTATGAAACGGGATTACGTATACAAGCTAAGGGATATAAAACTTTTTCAACTAGTGAAGTATTAGCTTGTGGAATTACCCCTAATACAATTAAAGGGATGATTTCTCAAAGAAGAAGATGGGCACGAGGTGTTATTCAAAGTAGTAGAAATTGTTTAATTCCTTTTAATAAAGGTTTATCAATTGCAGGAAATTTAAGCTATCTTTTTGGATTTTCATATTGGTGGTCATTTTTTAGAAGAATCATATTTATATTAGCCCCAATTATGTTTGCTTTATTTGATGTACAAGTTGTCAATTGTAGTTTTAGGGATATTTTATTATTTTGGGCACCAGCATATTTTTTCAATACACTTTCAATGAGATTATTATCTAACAAAATAAGAAATGAAAGATGGAATCAAATTATAGATACCATTTTGGCACCATTTTTAGTTATTCCTGTATTTTTAGAAACAATTTGTATTAGTCAAAAGAAATTTAAAGTTACAGATAAGAGTAAGGTAATTAAGAAGGATTATAAGGCTGTAATTTATGCAATTCCTAATTTAATATTATTAGTTTTATCAATACTAGCTATAATTAAATATACTAAAGGGAAGTATTCTATGGCACTTGTATATAGTATGTTTATTATATTTTGGTTGAGTTACAATATCATTAACTTAATATATGCTATGTACTTTTCATTAGGTAGAAAAATATATAGAACTTCAGATCGTATTGTAGTTAAAGAAAATATTGTAAGCATGGATCCTCAAGTTGATTTAAGTGGAATAACTTGTGATTTATCTGATACTGGGCTTTCTTTTAAAGTACCTAATTATACTTATTTTCCAGTAGATAGAGATGTAAAGTTAGAAATTGTTACTGATTTATATAAAGCTGAGTTCAAAGCAGAGATTATTATTTGTACAAAATTAGAAGAGTCTGGAGAATATATTTATAGATGCAAAATTACAGATATTGATGATAAAAATAAGCGTCAATATTTACAAATAATACATGACCGTAATATAGAATCAACAAATGAATTAAATTTGTGGATGACTACTATTGATGGAATTATATTAAATGCTCATAAGAGAATTGAAATTAATGAAAAAGAAAAGAGAAAAATGCCAAGGGTTAAAATTAACGAAGATATTCTTTTGGATAATAATATAAGAGCAACATTAGTAGATTTTAATTATAATTATATACTTTTAAATAATATATCAGAGGAAATTAAAAGACATAAAATTTATTCTTTTATATTAAAGGACAAGCATGAATTAAAAGTCAAATTATATGAAAAATCAGGAACAAGTTCTAAAAATTTATTTAAAATTATAAACCATGAAGAATTAATATATGATAAACAATTTGTTAGTTTAATAAATGAATATGCAAGAAAGGAGAGTATATAATAATGATTGTTTTTACGTGTATTAGATTTATATTTATGATTTTATCCTTATTTGGATATTCATTATTTTTTGAAGAAAAACTAAAAATTAATAGGTTTATTTCACCATTATTTTCTTTAAGCATAATAACTTTAATATCTTACTTTAGTGGGTTATTAAAATTATTGCAATATAGTTCATATATTATTTTTATTGTTGGATTATTATTATTTATTAGAAAGATTTTAGGCTTAAGGAAAGAGGATTTTTATAATATTGAAGTTATTAATATATTAAATTTTATGCTTTTAAGTTGTTTTATAATAATTTCAATTATTCTTTTATCTTCTAAACTTATTCATTACGATAACTTTTCACATTGGGCAATTGTTGTAAAACAAATGCTAATTGAAAATGCATTTCCAAATGCAAATTCAGTTTTAATTGATTTTAAAAACTATCCATTAGGTACATCATCTTGGATTTATTATGTATGTAAAATAGTTGGTAGTAATGAAGGAGTTATGTTAGCAGCTCAAGGAACAATTATTTATGCTAGTATTTATGCCTTCTTTTCTATTATTAAAGATAGGAAAAGACTATTATTTAGTTCTTTAATTTTAATATCTATAGGTGTAATGAATATTTTTAATGTTGCTATTCGAATGGATAATTTATTAGTTGATTTTGTTTTACCGTTAGTGTCCTTAGCAATTATAGCAACAATTTATTTTTATAAAAATAATATAAAGAAATGTGTTTATACTATATTGCCAATGATGTCCATGCTTTTAATAGTAAAGAATAATGCAATTTTCTTTTGGGCTATTGCAACTATTTATTTATTATACATATTTTTGAAATCTAAAAATAAGAAGAAAAATTTTCTTAAAGTTTTAATATGCATTACTGTTAGCTTACTTGTATATGGAAGTTGGAGTTATCATGTAAAAAATGAATTTAAGGATGTTAATTTTAAATTTGATATATCATTAAAGGAAAGTGAAGAAGATACTCTAGGTAAAGGTGCTGAAGGTCTTGAAGAACATGAAGATACTGAAAGTCAAGAAGTTTTAAATAACGAAAAAATTGATAAAGATCAAGAGAATGTTGTTAGTAGTAATGGAGGGTCTAAGACTCCAGAAGAAATTGAAATTGTATTAAATGAATTTAAAAGTCAGGTATTTAGCACAAAAAACAATATATCAATGGGATTTGTTTATTGTAACATTGCTGCATTAATAGGTTGTATTATTTTAAAAAGGATTAATGATAAAAAGCATCATTCATTTAAAATATTACTTATTTCAGATATTACTTTCATTTTATATTACATAGGAATATTAGCCATGTATATCTTTATGATGCCTATGGATGAAGCAGAGTATTTAGCAGGCTTTGATAGATATTCATCAAGTATTATGATTTTTTTAGTGGGTATTATGACATTTTCATTTGTTATAGATATTGAAAATTCATTTTATATTACGCAGGGAAGATATCGTGATATTTATGCTTTTAAATCATTGCAAAGTAAAAAGATATATATGAATTCTACACTTGCAGTTAGCGCAGTTGGTATTATGCTATTTTTATCAGAGATTAACGGAATGACATATTTGAATAAACAATATTACGAAACATTGCCAGGTAAGGTTGAAGCCATTGTTGGAAATAATTTTTCAATGGATGATAATCATTATGCTTTATATGCAACTGATACTGACTCACAAGTTTCTAATTATTATCTTGGATATATTGCAAGATATATGTTAATGGATCCTAATGTATATGTGTTTAGTAGTTTTGATGATGAATATATAAGAGAAAATATTGAGAATTTTGATTACCTAGTTTTAGTTGAAAGTGATGATGAAGCTAAAGCATATATGCAAAAGCACGCTAATAGTGAGGGAGAAGTTGGGTTATATGAGATATCGGAATTATTTCATAAATAAGGAGAAGTATATATGGATAATTTAGTTTTAATAATACCTACATTGGAACCTAATACAACATTTATTAAAATTGTTTGTAATTATAAAAAGCATTTTAATAAAATAATTGTAGTTGATGATGGAAGTGGAGAGGAATATAGGGATATATTCAAAGAAATTAGAGATATGGGAATAGTAGTTTTAACTCATGCTTTAAATTATGGAAAAGGAAGAGCATTAAAAACGGCTTTTAATTATGTATTAAATAATTACAAAGATGTAATTGGAGTTATAACTGTTGATAGTGATGGACAACACTTAGTAAAGGATGCATTAAAATGTAGTCAGGAACTTATTAATTCAGAAAATAAGCTAGTATTAGGAAGCCGTAATTTTGATGAAGATAATGTACCTTTAAAAAGTAGGGTTGGAAATAAGTTAACAAGGAGCTTATTTAAAATATTATGTGGTATTTCAATTAGTGATACACAAACAGGATTACGTGCAATTGCTATTAATGATATTAAGAGATTTTTATATACAAAAGGTGAAAGATTTGAATATGAAACTAATATGCTATTAGATGCTAAAAAGTATAATATTAAATTTGAAGAGGTACCTATAGAAACAGTATATTTAAATGAAAATAAAGGCACACATTTTAATCCACTTCGTGATTCAGTTGAAATTTATAAGGTATTTATAAAGTATTTATTTGTTTCATTAAGTTCATTTTTAGTAGATATATTATTTTTTATGTTATTTTTAAATATTTTAAGCTTGTTTAGTGATTTTTCATTTATCATGTACAAGATTATAGTATCTACAGTGTGTGCAAGAATAATATCATCACTTTATAACTATTTATTAAATAGAAAATTTGTTTTTGAACAGCATGATTCTAAAAGTTTTATTATCAAATATTATATATTGGTAATTATTCAAATGGGAATTTCTAGCTTGAGTGTTGCTTCATTATCACAAATTTTCAGCAGTAAGATAATAGTTTTATTAAAGATAATAGTAGATATATTAATTTTTATTGCTAATTATTACATACAAAGAGAATGGGTATTTAATGATAAAAAATAATAAGTTAGATTAAAGTAATTGTTAGATTTAAAGTTAGTTAGTGAAATAAATGGAATAGTTATATATAACGTTAATGTTTAAATTAATAATGTATTATAATAGAAACTTATACAATTATACAGTTATAGGAGGCATTATTTTATTGATTCAAGTAATTTTATTAGAAGAATTATATTGCTTGAAAACAATAAGGAAGTATAACATGATGCTAAAATTAAATTAAGTACTTCAGATAAGTCTTTAAATGGTAAGTATACAACTATTTTTAAAATTATTATTAATTAATTATGTCTCGGAAACATACTCATGTATATGAGTTTGCTTCCGAGATAATTTATTTTAGGGATTAGGCAGATTTTAAGTATTAAATTACATATAAAAGCGAACAATCCTTATAAAATCTGTTTAGAAATATAGATATAAGTTAATAATCATAACTGGTGATGAATTATGATTAATTTCTATAAAACTTTAGTTAATAGTATATTAAAAGATGAGAAAAAGAATAACAATAAAATAAGTATTAATGGTAAGACGGATAAAAGTAATAAAACTAAATGTCCTAAATGTAACTGTGAAAAGGTTATTAAATTTGGATTTTTTAAAGGAGCTCAAAGATATAAATGTAATAACGAAGGTTGTGGAAAAACATTTATTGAAGATAAAGATAATCCTTTTAGATGTTCAAAGAAGTTTAAGGAAAATTATCAAGATTACTTTAAACTTTTTATACAAGGAAAGTCCATTAGAGAATGTGCTTCTAAAATGAATATTACCATAACAACATCATTTTTTTGGAGACATAGATTTTTAGCAGATTTTTGTAATGAAAACTATATTGAAAAAATAGATTCTTATGTTGAATTAAGTAAAATGATTATATTAGAAAATTTTAAAGGTGATAAAAAATATCATGGGGAAGAAAGAGATAAAATTGTAGTTGTTACTGCAATAAATGATCGTATAGATGTACTACCAATAATTGCTGGGAGAAGATTCCTAGATTTTTATGAAATAAGAAATAATCTTATTCCAAGAATAGATAACAAAGCATATATAGTAGGTTTTCAAGATAGTAGATTAAAAACTTTTGCTAAAGCTTTAAATGAGATACGAAAAGTTAAGTTAAAATATAATTGTGATTTTAAAATAGATTTAGCTTATTCTATAAAAGTGAAAGCATGGCTTAAAAAATTTAATGGAGTAGCAAGCAAATATTTAGATCACTATTTAAATTGGAGAGCTTTTGAATATAAAAATAATATAATACATGAAGAAAGAAATAATTTTTCATTGAGAAAAATTAACTCTCAACTTAATATAACTGCAGAAATTAATACATACATATCATGGAGTAACGTAAAGAAAAAAGTTATTTCTGTATAAATTATAAAATAAATTAATATTAATATAGGATTTCGATAATTTATATGTAGAGAAGTTTTATGGTTAGATTCATAATTTTAAATTTTTCATAAGAAGTTCATGCAGTCTATTTTCTGTTTGGGGAATAGTCTATTTTTAATGCCTAGAATTAAAAAACTAGTTTATGTAGATATAAATAAATTAATAAATAAATTAATTAATTTATTTATTAGGGAATTAGTTGATGCAAAGATAATATTATGTGTCAAAGTGTATAGTATTATGTTATATCAAAATGTTGTTAACAACATTTTGATATAACATAGTCCTATATAGAAAAAGATATAATAGTAAAGGAAAGCCTCAAGTGGATTAACTATAGAAAATTTCCAAGAAATATTAATAGTTTATTCCTATTCAATTAATAAATAAAAGACTAATTTTTTAGAGCAATATTAAATAAGGTTATAAGAAGTCCTAATTAGTATTATTATTTAAGCGCAACGGATTAATTTAATAATTTATAGTTTTAGGATCAAAAAAATTATAGTAACAAGATAAGCTTATTGTTGTTTTTTCAATTAACCTTTTAATTAGATGTGAATAATAATATGATTTAGTGGCTAGACTTTCAATAAATAGATCAAATAAATAATTTAGTTAGAGGTGAATTAGATGATTAATTTTTTGATAGGTTTAGGAGCAAGTATAGGAGTTATTATTGTTTATTCATTATTAAAGATTGCAAGCGATTTTGACGATGAAGTTGAAGAAATGTATAAAGATTATGATTACTATGATAATTGTGATTTAAATAAAGAATATAATTATTATGAGGATACATATAGAAAAAATACTAATAAGGATTAGTATGAAAATCAATAATCGAAAGTATATAAATTTGTGGAAGTTAAAATTCATATAAGTAAATATTAATTTGTAATAACTATATTTATTGAATTCTTGTTATTTAAGTTATATAAACCTACAGCTTGGTGTTCTAGAAAGTAATATTTTAGTTGAATATAGAATATATAATTCATCACTAGTATATTGTATAATTTTCACAACATTATTAGTGTTTATAGCTATTTGGAGTTTAGTTATGAAAAAAATTAATGTTGAGTTTGATACAAATGCGGAAAAATTATGTGAAGAAGCCAGTATGATGAAAGCTGCAGAGTAATAATTGTATTAGAAGGAATAGAAAATCAAAAAAATATTTTGGAACATATTCACAAAATGATTTGAAAAGTATATATATATAAGTAGAAGCAAGGGTGGTTCTATAGTAGAAATACTAGAATCAACTTGCTTTTTATTTTTTTTTACAAGTATAATGGCGATAAAGTTATAGGTGATTTTATGGAGTACAAAACACATAGTCTATATAGTAAATTTTATAGGGGTTTGTAAGATAATAAATTTAAGTATGGATTATAAAAGGAGTAGGGGTAAAGGTATGGAGAGTGTAATTATGAATTATATTGAAGAAAAATTAACTAATAACTTGAAGAGGGATTTTATAGTTGCAGCAATACACTTTATAGTTGATGAAGAACTTTGTAGTCAAGGGGATATTAAAAAGATAGAAGATAGAAAGAAAGGTAAAAGGGATGAAGTAGTTGATGATTGCTTAAAGCTTTCAGCCATTTATGGATATATTGTTTATAGAACAGTTGCATCAGGAGCGTTAGATGAAGAAACTGAGATGAAGAACTGTAAGCTGTTAATGGAATTAAGTAGAACTGTAAGTAATTATATAACTGCAGAGATAGAAGGGGAAGAATTAGTGTCTTATTTTAAGGAGTTTACCTTAAAATTAAGAATAAGTAATGAGTGTAATAAATTTGTTTTAAGTAAAATTAATGATATAAAAGAATATGATATTCAGTGGGAAGCTGCTCACGAGATATAAAGGCTAAAATATAAAAAAGCCCGAAGACATAAATAAATAAGATATCCGGGCTTTATTTCATATTTAAAATTAACTATTTACCTTCAAAAGATGATTCATCAAATTTAATGAAAAAGCCTTGTGGATGAGCGCATACAGGACATTTAGCAGGAGCTACTTGGCCTTCATAAATAAATCCGCAATTTGTACACATCCAAGCTGTTGTTGCAGTATTTTTAAATAATGAGCCGTTTTCAAGTCTATCAGCATATTTTTTAAATCTCTTGCTGTGAACATTTTCTACAGAAGCAACATTAGTAAATAATATTGCTATATCAGGAAATCCTTCATCTTTAGCTATTCTAGAAAATTCAGGATAAACATTTACGCCTTCGTTATTTTCATCACGTTCTGCTAATCTTAATAATTTTAAAGTACTAGTTTCAACTTCTACAGGATAAGAAGCTGTAATTTCTATTTCTTCTCCAGAGAATTCTTTTAATTTATCCATAAATTGTTTAGCATGAGCAATTTCTTGATTAGCGGTATATAGGAATAAGTCTTGTAATATAGAATAGCCTTCTTTTTTAGCAGCAGAAGCAGCAAAGGTATATCTGTTTCTTGCTTGACTTTCACCAGCAAAAGCTTTAAGTAAATTTTCTTTTGTCTTACTTGAATTAAAATCAGTCATTATGAATTACCATCCTTTCATTTCATTTATTTTATAGTCTATGTAATTTACCAAATTTTATTCGATGGAACAAGGTTCATTAAGATTTTAAAAAAATTTCATGAAACAATCTCGTTTGCTCGGCCAATAATTTCCATATATATATTGAAAGCTATAAGGGAAGAGTGATAAAATATGTAGATAGAGATAGGGGTTGATAAAAATGAATTGTTCAAAGCACCATGAAAGAGAAGCAAAAGGAATGTGTGTTAGATGTAATAGGCTTATTTGTGAGGAATGCGCAGTAAAAATAAATAATAAGTATTATTGCAAAGAGTGTGTTTCTGAAATGTATTCAACGGATAATAAAGATGAAAATACTCATAATAATAATCGAAATAATATTGATAGCACTAATGATATCAATTTTAATAATAGCAGTAACGATGTGAATTATACTAATGAGAGTAATTTAAATAATAAGAGTAGCGATATAAATGAAATAAATAATGGTAGTACAAATAAAGAACAATTAGATTTAGAAAAAATAAATTCATATACAAATGTAAGTGATAATTTAAATAACAATTCAAATAACAATTTAAATAACAAATTAAATAGTAATTCAAATGAAAATCTATATATAAATTATCAAACACAGGAGTATAAAGACTCATCAGTTAGAACAGATAGGAGATATAAAGAGGTAAATTATGTTTTAGCAATAATAGCAATTGCACTTTTAATTCCTAAAGTAGTTTTAGCTATTGGTGGTTTTCCAGATTGCTTTGAGAATATGTATCTTTCAATAAGGTATGATGATGGGGTTAGAGCATTATTTTTCTTTATAAATTCTTTATTAATATTACTTGAGCCATTAATAATTATTGCATTAGCAGCATTATCATTTAAGAATTTCATGAAATTGAAAAAGATAATTAGAATTATAGCACCGATAGTTGTTGTTGCTGTATTTACATTATTAATATTTATTACAGGAAATATTGCATTAAGATTTATATATATTAGCCCATTTATAAGTATGTTATCTTATATTATTCCTGTTGCTTTAATTGTAATAGGAATTTGTTTAGAGAAAGAGTAAATTTTAATTATTAAGTAGATATAAGATTATCTAGTAAGTTAATGTTAAGGTTAAAATCCTTTTTTTAAAAGTGGATTTTAACTTTAACATTTCTTGTTTTTATAGAATTATTAATAAAGATAAATTTATAGATAACTTATAATAATAGTTATAGTAAAATTTATAGATAACTTATAATATAGTAAAGTTTATAGATAACTTATAATATAGTAGAATTTATAGTTAGTTAAGTATTTTTTCATTAAAAAGTAATGTGCCAAAAATATCTTTTATTATATCTTCTAAGTTTACTTAATTTAAACTGAAATATTAATGAATTGAGGACATCATATTTTCAGATAATTATTTTTAAGAAAAACAATGTTTTTCACAAGGTATTTTTAAAGTTTTACTTTTCATTTATTAACTATAAAAAGGTTTTATTACTACACTTAATAATGTAAAATAGGATTAATGAATTAAATTTAAGAAATTAATTTAAAAGATCAATTTAAAAAATAAATGAAATTATTACTTATCATATAGTTATATAAAAGATATATGTTCAACATAGGAGGTAAGGATATTGAGTAAGATAAAGGTTTTAAGTGTATTTGGAACAAGACCTGAAGCAATAAAGATGTGTCCACTAGTTAAAGCGTTAGAAAAGGATGATAGAATAGAATCAATAGTGTGTGCAACGGCTCAGCATAGAGAAATGTTAGATGCAGTTTTAGAAATATTTGACGTAAAACCACAATATGATTTAAATGTAATGTCACACGGACAAACAATTGTAGATGTTTCAAATAAGGTTTTAACTGGTGTAGATAAAGTAATTAAGGAGTGTAATCCAGATATAGTATTAGTTCATGGAGATACTTCAACTACATTAAATGGAGCATTAGCAGCTTTTTATAATCAAAAGCCAATTGGTCATGTAGAAGCAGGTCTTAGAACTGGAGATATATATTCACCATTCCCAGAAGAAGCAAATAGAAAGCTTACTGGAGCAATTACAACCTTACATTTTGCTGCTACAAAGAGTAACAAGGAAAATTTAGAAAGAGAAAATATACATAATAATATATATATTACAGGTAACACTGTAATTGATGCACTTTTAAGTGTAATAGATGAAAATCATAAGTTTGAAGATGAAAATTTAAATAATATAGATTTTGAAAATAAGAAATTAATTTTATTAACTGCTCATAGAAGAGAAAATTGGGGAGAGCCAATGAAGGGGATTTTTGCAGCAGTTAGAAAAATTGTTACTAAAAATGAAGATGTTAATGTTATATTCCCTATGCATAAAAATCCACTTATAAGAGAACTTGCAGCTGAAGGGTTTAAGGGGATTGAGGATAAGGTACATTTAATTGAACCTTTAGAGTATGTTGATTTTGCTAATTTAATGGCTAAGTGTTATCTTATAATGACTGATTCAGGAGGAATTCAAGAGGAAGCTCCTGCACTTGGAAAACCAGTTATGGTTTTAAGAACTGAAACTGAAAGACCAGAAGCTATTGAAGCTGGGACAGTTAAGTTAGCTGGTATAAATAAGGAAGATATTTTTAATATAGCAAATGAGCTTATTAATGATAAAAAAGCTTATGAAAAAATGGCGCATGCATCTAATCCATATGGAGATGGAAAAGCGTGTGAGAGAATAGTAAATCATATAATTGAATATTTTAATTAAGAAAAAGACCCTAGTTAAAGTAGTAAAATACTAAAAACTAGGGATTTTTTATAATATAATTCAGTAATTTTATAATGTGTTATACTTGAACATAAAAAGAAAATAATGTAAAGTTAAATAGCAAGAAAAAAATTATTTAAGAATTAGAACTAGGGGATAAGAGTGTGCTTAATTTAGTGAAGAAGGAAGAGGGAACAAGGAATAGTCAAATAACAGTACTAGTTATATTAGTAATATTATTGATTATTTGTTTTTTAATTTACTTATTTATGTATAGTGGAGTTGGATATAAATATATAGTAGAAAGTGGTATTATAGTATCTACAGAAGAGGGGCTTATAGCATCTACAGAAGATGTTATTGCCTGCATATTTTTAAATATGCTAGCTTATTTAGGGTGTCTAATTTATTATATGGAAAATGAAAAAGATGAGTATTTTATTATTTCATTAATATATTTAAATTTATTGACAGGAATAATATTTGAAAGAATATTTGCAATTGAGACTTGGGGAATAACTAACTCAATTTTAAGATCACTAATATTAATATCAATTTTAAATATCAATCGGATGAAAAGCTACATTACAGTTAGGAGAAAAATAATTATAACAAATATAGTTATAGTATTTAGTATTATTAATACTTTTATAGAAAGATATCTAATAAAGAGATATGTTGAATATATGAATTTAATAGTAATTATAATTATTTTATCAATTATTATTAATTTTATATCAATTGTATTTTTGACTAAAAAGGCCATTAAGAATTTAGATGTACTATATTCTTATGTATTTATAAGTATTTCATTATTAGCAATTAGAAAATTTATTATTATATATGAAATATTCAATTTTCCAACCAAAAATGATTTTCAAATATTTAAGCTATACATGGCTTTAACTAAGTTTTCATTTGTATTTATAGTATGCGGGGTATTCATGCAAGTCCTTATGAAAACTAAGGAAAATGTAAAATTAAGTTCTGAGTTAAAAATATTTTATAGATTAGCTGAGTTTAATTGTAGTGAAGAAATAGCGCTATTTGATAGTAATGGAGAATTATGCTATGCAAATAAAAAGTTTAGAGAAGCAAGAAGTAAATCTAAAGATGAATCAAAGCAGTATCAAGATATTAGAAGGATTTTAAATGAAGGTGGATATAACACTTTAAGATTGATTGAACTTTTAAAGGAAAATACTGATGTAAAGAAAATTATGGAAGCAAAAAATATTGATAGGATTTTTGAAGTTTATGGTCAGAAAATAATCACACATAATAACGATATTTATTATGCATTTAAATTTAATGATATAACTGAAGAGTATCGTAAAAATGAAGAAACTAAAAATAATGAAAAGATATTATCAGACATAATAGATGATATACAAGAGATGATAATAGCTCTTGATAAGGATGGAAATATTATATTTTCAAATTTAACGGCTAAGAAATACCTTGGAGATATTGATTTTAAGCAAAATAAAATAAGGTATTCTAGTTTAATAAATGACCAAAATGAGAGAAAAAACTTTGAAACAAAAATAAATGAAAAAATAAGATATTCTATAAATATAGAAGAGGGAAAAGTCTTAGAAATTGAGTCTATAACTTTAAAAATAAAAGATAAAGAAATATCTAAAGTGGACAAGGTAATTTTAGCTAGAAATCCTAGTGAAAGTAGTAAATATAATAATCTACTATTAGAGTATGATAAATTTAAGGAGCAGGAAAGAATAAAAAATAATTTTATTATAAATTTATCTCATGAATTTATAACACCTATAAATGTTATTTTTTCAGTAATTCAATTATTAGAAAATATTGATATATCTGATCACGAACAATTAATTAGTATGTATAATAAGTATAGGAGACCTGTAAAGGTAAATTGTTTGAGGATATATAGAACTATTAATAATATAATTGATACATTAACATTAGATTATGAAAATAGTGATGTACAATTTAAAAATATAAATATAGTTGAACTAGTAGAGGATATTGTAAGTTATATTACTAAATATTTTAATAATATTAATATAATATTTGATACAGAGTTTGAAGAAAAAATAGTAAGTTGTGATCCAAGTAAAATAGTTAGGGCAGTTACTAATATACTAGCTAATGCTATTAAGTTCAGTGATAATAGTAGTGAAATACATGTTAATATTAAGTATGAAGAGCCTATGATAATTATTGAATGTATTGATAAGGGGATAGGTATTAGGGAAGAGATGCTTGAAAATATATTTGAACCATTTTTACAAGTTGATGACTCTTTAAGGAGAGAAAATGAAGGTAGTGGAATGGGATTAAATATTGCTAAAAGGCTAATAGAGCTACACAATGGAAATATTTCTGTTGAAAGTAAACTAGGTGAAGGAAGTACTTTTAGAATAATGTTACCAGATAATTGCTTGAAAGATTATGATGATAATATAGATAAAATTTACAAAGTAGATAGTAAAGAAATAGATTCAGAGTTATCTGATATATATAATTTATATTAATTTAAACACCAGCTTAAAAGGTTATTTATTTTAAGCTGGTGTTATTTTATTAAATATTATAGGGACTTAAGGGAGAATTAAAAGAAGAGGTAAATTGATAAAGTTACTGTAAAAGGTAAAGTTGATACTAATAAGGTTGGTACATATAGTATTAAATATTCAGTTAGTGATAGTGAAGGTGATGAGACAACTTTAGAACAAACTGTTATTGTTTGAAGAGGTTAATGATAACAAGGTTGCTGCTCCAACAATGACTATTAACAATAATGGACAAGAAGATGGAAAATTAGTTATTACTGGAGGTGAGTTAGAAATCTTACTTGATTTAATATCTGCAGTTGACTATTAAAGAATAATAAATTAAATTCTTAGATTAATATATAGTTTCAACTATACATTAAGATATAAATTAGTTATACCACAAGGATAACAGGTTTAGGGTGATGCTTATGGTTATTATATAAAAATAGATAGGAGATTATTTAAGGATTTAACTATAGGTAAAAATATAATTAAATATAATTAACTGGAAATTAACCTCATGTTAACCAATTTAATCAAAATAATGGTTATTATATTTTAAGTAGGGAAAAACTAAAATCATTAAATTATTAAAAGTATGAGGGAGGAAATTAACAATGCATAGGTTTAAAAAAATAGGGGTAATAGCATCATTAGTGGCAACTATGACTTTTAGTATGATAGCCTGTTCTAGCAATAATTCAGAAGGTGGAAACGCGGAAATAGACACAGTAGTAGCTAGTAATGAAGTATCACAAAAAACATCTACGGCGAAGTATATATTTATGTTTATTGGGGATGGAATGTCTTATCCACAAGTAAATGGTGCACAAATATATAACGGAACAGTTGATAATAAGGATTCAGTTGAATTAACAAGATTAGGATTTACTGAATTCCCAGTTACAGGCTCAGCATCAACTCAAGACTCAACATCTTTTGCACCAGATTCAGCTTCAACAGCTACATCAATAGCTTCAGGAGTTAAAACTCATAGTGGAGTTATAGGATTAGAAGCTGATAAAACTACAGAAGTAACAACAATAGCTGAACAATTAAAAGAAAAGGGATATAAGGTTGGGATAGTTTCAACAGTTACATTAAACCATGCTACTCCAGCAGCATTTTATGCTAATGTAGAATCCAGAAATAATTATTATGACATAGCACTTCAAATGGCAGATAGTGATTTTGATTACTTTGCAGGTGGAGAATTGGGGCAACCTACAGGTAAAGATAAAGATCAAAGAGATATTTATGAAATATTAGAGGAAAAGGGATATACAGTAACTAGAGATAAAGATGAAATATTGTCTCTTAACAACGAAAGTGGAAAGGTGTATGCAATTAATCCGGAGTTAGTTGGGGGCGCTATGGAATATAGCATTGATATGGATGAAAATTCGTTAAAATTAAGTGATTTAGTTAGCACTGGAATAAATGTTTTAGATAATGAAGAAGGATTCTTTATGATGGTTGAATCAGGTAAGGTTGACTGGGCTGGGCATGCTAATGATGCTATGAGTAATATTCAAGATGTAGTAGCACTTGATGAAGCAATTTCAGAAGCAGTTAAGTTTTATAATGAGCATCCAGATGAAACTTTAATTATAGTTACAGGTGACCATGAAACAGGTGGTATGACTTTAGGCCAAGCAACAACTGGTTATGATACTGCTTTTGATTTACTTTCAAATCAAAAAATGTCTTATGAAGCTTTTGATGAAATATTAAAAACTCACTTGGAAGCTAACCCAAATGCATCTTTTGATGATATTTTTTCTTTAGTTACAGAAAACTTTGGATTACTTAAAGAAGGAGAAGATGATAATCTTTTAGTTTTAACTGAATATGAGCTTAATAAAGTAAAAGCTGCTTACGAAGAAACATTAAAATCAGCAGAGGAAAGAGCTACTGGTGAAGAAGCTACTATATTATATGGAGGATATGAGCCATTAACAGTAACTTTAACTCACATATTAAATAATAAGGCTGGTATTGGATGGACATCTTATTCACACACAGGATTACCAGTTCCAGTTTATGCAATAGGTATAGGTTCTGAAGAATTTAATGGATTCTATGATAATACTGATATTTATAATAAAACTGCTAAAATTGCAGGGATAAAATAATAACTTAACTTAAATTATATATTATAAATTTTTCAAATTAGTCAAAATAAAAAAATAAAACATATATCTTATACAATTAAAAGCTTATACAAAAATTTTTTAATATATATTACAAAATAATAATTTATCTAAAAGTATTATAGCTTCTTATATTTCGGTTAATGTAGCAGAAATATAAGGGGCTATTATATTAAAAAAATTTGAATTTAGAGGTAATTAAAGTGAAGTTTAATATAAACAATTTTTTAAAAAGAAAATTTAAAGATAAAAACGTAATATTTTCATTGATATGTTTAGTAGCAATTATAGTTTTATTATTAATTCCAACAGGATTCCAAAAGGCGATTTACACAAATGCAGAAGGTGTAAAAGTTAAAATATTAGAAGTAAATAATGATAGTATAATAAGTTCAGGACTTATACAATCAGGAGAACAATCTGCAACAATAAAAGTATTAAGTGGAAGTTTTAAGGGTGAAATTCATGAAGGTGTAAATTTATTAAGTGGTTCATTAGAAACTGACAAGATATTTAAGGCTGGAGATTATGCATTTGCATTAATAGAAAGGACTAGTAATGATGAATTTCTTTTTGCAAACTTAGTAGATCATTACAGGTTACATTTAGAAGTTTTATTAATAGGATTTTTTGTTGTATTACTTATTATATTTTCAGGTAGTACAGGGGTTAGAACTATAATATCATTTGTATTTACATTGATATGCATATTAAAAGTATTTGTTCCAATGCTTCTTAAAGGATATCATCCCATATATTTAGCATTGATTATAGGTATTGTGATATCTACAGTAACTCTTATATTAGTAGGGGGATTTACCAAAAAAGCTTATAGTGCAATCTTTGGGTCAATAGCAGCATCACTTATAACTTGTGTACTTGCTATTTTCTTTGGTAATTTATTCAACATTCATGGATCAATATTGCAGTGGTCAGAATCTCTTATTTATTCTGGATATCAAAACTTAAATTTAACTTTAATATATCAAGCAGGTATTTATTTATCATGCTCAGGAGCTATACTTGATTTAGCAATTGATATATCAGCTGCCGTAGAAGAGGTAGTTGATAAAAAACCGGATATATCTAGGAAGGAAATATTATTATCAGGTCTTAATGTGGGTAGGTCAGTTGTTGGATCTCAAACTACAACATTACTTTTAGCTTATATGGGAAGCTTTATTGGAGTAATGATGGTTTATATGGCACAAGGGACACCACTTATGAGCATATTAAATACAAAATTTATTTCATCTGAAATAGTACAAACATTTGTAGGCTGTATAGGTCTTGTTATAGTATCACCTTTAACATCTGTAATCTGTAGCATAATTTATACGCCAAAACATAAACTTTAAAATTTAGACCCAAATGGTCAGGAAATTGCACTATTGGGGTTTAAATTTTTTTTATAATATATAGTATTTAATATTGACTTAACAATAATTACATAAATATAAGAATAAATTGTACTGTTTACATTATTGTTTATTGTTACAATTTAAATTTTATTTATTTTATAAAAAATTGCAAAAGTAAATAAAATATGTCAAAAAATAAAGAAAAATATGATATAATTATTATAAGTTTATAAAGACAGTTAAGTTGAGGTATTTACATGGTAAAGAGAATAGTAAACGTAATTATAAATGATTTATCAAGAAGTGTAAGTTATAGTCAAGAGCAAAGGGAGCATATTGAATATACTTTGACTGTAATAACTTATGAATTAATAAAGCTTATTTTGATAGTTTTAATTTTATATATGTTAGGACTTTTAAAAGAAGGACTAGCTGTATTATTAACAATAATAATAACTAAACCATTTATTGGTGGATATCATGAAGATAGCCAGATAAAATGTTTTTTTGCAACAATGACAATAGTATGTGGCGTGCTTATATTAGGAAGAAATATTGAATTAAATATGGTATCTATTATTATATTGAATATATTTAGTATATTTTGTATATATCATAGAGCTCCAGTAATCAATGAAAAAATGCCATTAACAAAAGAAGAGCTTATAAGAAGAAATCGAAAAATAGGTTTAGTTAATGTATCTTTATTAGCAATGCTATCAATCATTAGTTATAAAAGTACAGTATATGGTGAGCTTATATGTCTTACTAATGTTGTACAAACTATGCTAATGTTTAATAAATATAAAAGAAAGGAGTGATTATAATTAAAATGGACCCTATATAGTAGACACTCAAAAAAAGAGTATCTATCTATATAGAG
>NZ_JADPBQ010000021.1 GCF_015670405.1 Clostridium sp. 1001271B_151109_B4
TAAGTGCGGTAACGTATGTAGCTGACTGATACTAATAGGTCGAGGGCTTGACCAAATATTAAAAATAATTCATATGCAATTTTCAGAGAATAAATTCTCTAAGAATAATCCGCGATAGCTCAATGGTGGAGCATTCGGCTGTTAACCGACAGGTTGGAGGTTCGAGTCCTCTTCGCGGAGCCAAATAAAGCTAGAAGTAATTCTAGCTTTATTTTTTTATATAAATAAATGAAAAATATATAAATTTATCATTTATTTGAGTAAAATAAAAAATAATTAATCTAATATTAATAAGGGGTAAAAATATGGAAGTTATAATTATTGGAGCTGGTAAGGTTGGATATACCTTAGCTAAATTTCTTTCTAAAGAGGAGGATAATATAACTGTAATTGATAATAATATTGATGCATTGAATTCTATAATTGAAAAATTAGATATAATGGGGATAAAGGGGAATGGAACAAGCTTAAAAATACTTCACGAAGCTGGTATAAGTAAAGCTGATTTAGTTATATCAGTTACTGGTAGTGATGAAGTAAATATGCTTTGCTCATTAGCTGCTAAAAAATTGGGTGCTAAATATACTATAGCAAGAGTAAGAGCACCACAATATTCTGAAGAGATATTAATGCTTAAAGATGAATTAGGAATTGACTTAGTAATAAATCCGGAAAAGGAAGCTGCTTTAGAAATAGCAAAATTAATAAAATTCCCATCCGTTAGAAGTGTAGATACATTTGCAAGAGGAAAAGTTCATTTAGTAGGATTTACAATACTTGAGGGTGATGGATTAGATGGAGAAGCCATACAAAATATAAAATATTTAAAGGATTCTATATTAATTTCAGGCGTAGAAAGGGATGGCGAAATATATATACCAAGTGGTGATTTTGTTTTACATAAGAATGATAAATTATATGTAATAGGTGAACATAAAAAAATTAAAGTTTTTTTCAAAAGATTAGGGAAATTTCAAGATAAAATAAAGAACCCATTAATAATAGGTGGAGGAAGAATTACACATTATTTAGTAAATATAATAGATAGCTTACGAGTAACTGCTAAAATAATTGAATTAGACTTAGATAAATGTATTGAATTAAATGAGACTTTACCAGAAGCAATTGTTATAAATGGCGATGGGACTGATCATGAATTATTATTATCAGAAAACCTACAAGAAGCAGATGCTTTTATTGCGTTAACAGGTAGAGATGAAGAAAATGTATTAACGTCTTTATTTGCTATTAATAATAATGTGAAAAATGTTATAACTAAGGTTACTAGATTTAATTATAATGTAATAGCTAAAAATGTAGGAATAGACACTATAATAAGTCCTAAAGCTATAACTGCAAATAAAATATTAAAATATATACGTTTTTTAAAGAATAAAAAGAAGTGTTGTATAGAAAATATTTATAAGATATTTGATGAACAAGCTGAGGCTATTGAATTTTTAGTTAGGAAAGATGTGAAATTTTTAAATAAAAAATTAAAAGATATAAATATAATTAGTGATATAATTATTGCTACTATAGTTAGGAATGATAAGATAATTATTCCATCTGGGGATGATAAAATTGAAATTGGCGATAGAGTAATAATTATAACTAAAAAAGATAAACTTGTTGATATTAACGATATAGTAGTGGGAGGTCATAAATAATGAATTTTCCTGCTATATTAAATATATTAGGTCATGTAATAAAATATGAACTATTATTATTATTAATACCATTTGCTGTAGCACTTTTTTATGGTGATGGAGATGCTAGTGCATTTTTATATACGATATTAATAATGATTCCTATATATATAATTCTTATAAGAATAAAGGGAAAAAAGAAACAGATATACGCTAAAGAAGGATTTTTAACTGTTGGGTTAGCATGGATAGTAATTTCATTTTTTGGAGCATTGCCATTTATGTTTAATGGTGCTATTCCATCACTTGTGGATGCATTTTTTGAAACTTCGTCAGGATTTACGACAACGGGCGCATCTATATTAACAGAAATTCAATCTTTACCAAAAGGAATATTATTTTGGAGAAGTTTTACTCACTGGGTTGGAGGAATGGGATTCCTTATATTTATATTAGCTTTAATGCCATCATTTGGTGGAAATACAATATATTTATTAAAAGCAGAGAGTCCAGGGCCTACTCCAGGTAAAATAGTGCCTAAAATTAAGCAAACTGCAAAAATATTATATGCAATTTACTTTGTATTAACAGTTATAGAAACTATATTTTTAAAATTTGCAGGTATGTCATGGTATGATGCAATTATACATGCTTTAGGGACAGCTGGAACAGGTGGATTTTCTAATATGAATGCAAGTGTAGCTGCATTTAATAATCCAACAGTAGATTGGATTATCACAGTTTTTATGCTTTTATTTGGTGTAAATTTTGTTTTATATTTCCAATTAATTAAAGGTAATTTTAAAGCATTCTTCAGGAGTGAGGAGTTGAAATGGTATTTAATTGCTGTTTTTGGAGCAATTGCTATTATAGCAATTAATATAATACCTTTTAATAATGGAGATGTAACTAGGTCAATAAGAGATTCGGCATTCCAAGTGGCATCTGTAGTAACTACGACAGGTTATGCAACAGCAGACTTTAATTTATGGCCAACTCTTAGTAAAATGATTTTGGTAATGCTAATGTTCATGGGAGCAATGGCTGGGTCTACGGGTGGAGGAATTAAAACTGTAAGAATAGTAATAATTATTAAAGCTATAAGAAGAGAAATTGATAAGATATTACACCCGCGAAGAGTTAAAAGTGTAAAAATAGATGGAAATGTAGTAGAGGAAGAAACTATATCAGGAGTATTTATATTTATATTTGCATATATAGTTATTGCACTTATAGCTATATTTATAGTTTCTTTTGATAATTTTGATGTTACTACTACAGTCACATCTGTGATAGCAACTTTAAGTAATATATGACCAGGACTTGAAATGGTAGGGCCTACAGGAAACTATTCGGCTTTTTCAGATTTAAGTAAGATAGTATTATCGTTTTGTATGCTTGCTGGAAGACTTGAAATATATCCTATGCTTATATTATTTAGTCCTTCACTTTGGAAAAAAAGATATTAATATTTGCCTCTGGGGTCAATCCAAAAAATGGATTGACCCCAGAGGCATTTTAATAATAATATATTAAGTATATAATTAATAATAGTGAAAGGGAGGAATGTTTTATGTTATCTCGTGAAATTGCACAAAAGGTGCTTGGAAGATGTTTAATAACTGGTGGGGATTTTGCTGAAATATTTGAAGAAGATAGTTTAGACAACTCAATTAGTATATTAAATGGAAAGGTTGAAAATTCTATAGGAGGAAGAACTTATGGAATTGGAATTAGAATATTTAAGGGGTTAAAGAGTGTATATGCATATACAAATAATAATAGTTTAACTTCACTTTTAAATGTTGCTCAAAAGGCTGCAATGGCATTAGGTGAATTAAAAGAAGAAAAAATGATAGTTATTAATGAAAGAGAAAATATAAATTTAAATCCGATAATTATAACTCCATCATCTATAGAACTTAATAAGAAAATTGGTGTGATGAAAGTAGCATATGATGCTGCTAAAAACTATCACAGTGAAATAGTTCAAGTAGGAGTAGGATATGCTGATAAAGAGCAACATATATTAATTGCCAATACAGAGGGATTATATACAGAAGATAAGAGAACAAGAACAAGATTAACTGTAAACGCTATAGCATCTGCTAATGGAGAAAACCAAACTGGTTTTGAGGGGCCAGGAAGACATATGGGATTTGAAATGTTTAATGAAGTAAATCCTGAGTATTATGGAAGAGAGGCTGCTAAGCAAGCATATACTATGTTACATGCTAAAAATTGTCCAGCAGGAAGAATGACAGTTGCAATAGATAATGGGTTTGGTGGAGTTATTTTCCATGAGGCTTGCGGACATTCACTAGAAGCTACAGCTGTAGCAAAAGGAAATTCTGTGTTCACAGGAATGTTAGGAAAGCAAATAGCATCTACAAAAGTAACAGCAATAGACGATGGAACAATTCCAAATGCATGGGGATCTTTAAATATAGATGATGAAGGTAATAAGACTCAAAAGAATGTTCTTATTGAAAATGGAATCTTAAAATCTTATATGATAGATAAATTAAATGGACGTAGAATGGGTATGAAAGCTACAGGAAGTGGTAGAAGACAAAGTTATAAATTTGCACCTACATCAAGAATGACTAATACTTATATTGCAAATGGTGATGATAATCCAGAAGATATAATTAAATCTATAAGCAATGGGTTATATGCTAAAAAAATGGGTGGAGGATCAGTTAACCCAGTTACAGGGGAATTTAATTTTGCTGTTTCAGAAGGATATCTAGTTAAGAATGGTATTATTCAAGAGCCGGTTAGAGGAGCTAGTTTAATTGGTAAGGGTAGTGATATATTAATGGATATAGACATGGTTGGTAATAATATGACTCAAGGTCAAGGTATGTGTGGATCATCTTCAGGTACTATAGCAGCAAATGTTGGTCAGCCAATGATAAGAGTAAAAGAAATAACAGTAGGTGGAAGATAGGAGGGGAGTATATGGAACTAAATTTATTTGTAAATAGTTTATTTAAAAAAGCTAAAGAGGCTGGATTCACAGAGTATGAAGTATATTATGTTGATAGAGAAAGCTTAAGTATTAGTGTTTATAAGGAAGAAGTAGAAAAGTACAATTTAAATAATTCTGCAGGATTATCTTTTAGGGGAAAATTTGGAGATAGAATAGGGTATTCTTATACAGAAATATTAGATCAAGATGCTATAGAAATGCTTGTAAAAAAAGCTAAGGAAAATGTATTAGCAATTGAAAATAATGATATTCAATTTATTTATGAAGGTGATAGGGAATATAAAGAAATCAGTACTTATCATGATGCTTTAGAAAATTTAGCACCAGATAAATTAATTAATATTGCAATAAATATGGAAAAGGAAGCTAAGAAATATTGTGATAAAGTTGAAAGCTTTAGTGGATGTGCAATATCATATAGCTCAGGAAATTATGGAATAATAAACTCTAAGGGATTAAACTTAAAAAACAAATCTAATTTATTAACAGCGTATGTTGTTCCAATAGTAAAAGATGGGGATAATATGTATGATGGCTGTGGATATGTAGTTGCTAAATCATTAGATGAGGTTGATCCTGTAAAAATAGCAAAAATGGGAGTTGATGAAGCATTAAGTAAGATTGGTGCAAGTTCAGTTCCAGCAGGTAATTATAAGGTTATTATAAATAATGAAGCAATGGTATCACTTTTATCAACATTTGCAGGAATATTTAGTGGAGATGCAGTTCAAAAGGGATTAAGCTTGTTAAAAGGAAAAGAAGGGGAAAAAATAGCTTCTGATATAGTTAATTTAGTTGATGATCCGCATTTAAAAGATGGTTTAGCATCAGTTGCATTTGATGATGAAGGTGTGGCTACAGCAAAAACTTATTTAATACAAGATGGAAAATTAAATACTTTACTTCATAATTTAAAGACTGCTAATAAAGCAGGAGTAAAATCAACTGGTAATGGATTTAAATCATCATATGCTTTTCCTATATCAGTATCACCAACAAACTTCTATATTGAGCCAGGAGTTAATTCTTTAGAGGAAATGACTAAGAAAATTGATAAAGGATTAATAATTACAGATCTTGCAGGGTTACATTCAGGTGCAAACTCTATAACTGGGGATTTTTCTTTAGCAGCAAAAGGTTTTTATGTAGAAAATGGAGTTAAAACTCATCCAGTAGAACAAATAACAGTTGCAGGAAATTTCTTTACATTATTAACTGATATAGAAGAAGTAGGTAGTGATTTGAAGTTCCCTATGAGTAGTGTAGGTAGTCCAAGTGTTATGATAAAGGAGCTTTCCATCGCAGGAGAGGGGTCAAAGAATGAATAAATATGACTTAGTTATAATTGGAGCAGGAGCATCAGGGTTATCAGCAGGAGTAAGTGCATTAAAGTCTGGGATTAAAGATGTTTTAATTTTAGAAAAGGAAGATGTATTAGGTGGTAATTTAAATTTATTTATTGATAATGGGTTTGGAGAATATTATTTAAATAAAACTGTTACTGGTCCAGAGCTTGGAAGTATTTTAATAAAGGATTATAAAGCGTTAGAAGGAAAATACAAATTAAATACAAGGGTTTTAGAAATTAATAGAGATAAAGTTATTACTTATGTAAACCCAGAAGAAGGAATTCAAGAAATAGAAGCAAAATCAATAATATTAGCGGCTGGATGTAGAGAGAAATATACGGGTAATATTTTAATTCCTATTCATAAATTTACTGGAATATTTACTACTGGATCTGCACATAGATTAGTTAATTATAGTGGTTATTTACCAGGAAAAGAAACAATTATTTCCGGAAATGATCTATGGACTCTTATTGTGGCAAGGAGATTAGTAATAGAAGGCGCAAAGGTAAAAGGAATAGTTACGGAAAGAAAGTGTTTTAATAGAGATGAACTAGAAATAATTAATGGATTTAATATACCTATAATATATCAAAGTGAAGTTATTGATATTGAGGGTATTGAGAGAGTTAATTTAGTAAGGATTAAAAACCTTTATAATGAAGAGATTAAGTCTATTAATTGTGATTCATTGATTTTATCAGTAGGATATTTACCTGATAGTGATTTTGTAAAGAAAATTAGTATTATGATGGATGGAAATTATATAAAAAATAAAGATAATCATACATCTGTTGAGGGGATATTTATATCTGGAACCATGGAAAAGGGAATTGATGCATTATTAAACAGTGGTGAAAATGGGATAAAGGTTGGGAAACAAGCAGCAAAATACTTAGAAGAGTTGAGAGTGAATAGCTAAGAGATAAGGTAGAAACTCCTTAGGGAGTTTCTACAAAAAAATTATAACTGGTCATTTGAAATTTACTACACTGCTATTTTAGTTATTCATTATAGCTTGAAGCTGATGATTAGTATTACTTTAAAAATTACAAAACTAATTAGTTAAATTTATTTTCAGCAGTTTCTACTAGTAAGTCTTGACCTTCAGGGCTAAAATGAATGCCATCAACGTATAGATACTCATGTTGTTTGGCATCTATTGTAGCAGAATAAAAATCAATATAGTCTAATGAGTATTTATTACATAGATTAAGTAAAGCCTCTTTTAAACGTGGTAAATTATCTTGGCAGTAATCGTAAGTATCACATTTCATAAAAAGTTTATTTGCTAGATTGGGTATTATATTTGGAGGAAAACCTATAATTATATTTATGTTTTCTTTTAATGAATCCTTAACCATTAACTCAATATTATCAGTAATAGATTGTACACTTCTGTTAGAAAGTAAATCATTTGTACCACCCATAATAAATAAATCAGTGGGATTTAAATCGAGTACATCCTTTTGAAATCTAACAAGCATATCGGTAGTCGTACTTCCATTTACACCCTTATTAAATAAAGATAAATTATATTTAGTTTTTAATTTATAAACCCAATTATCTTTAGGTTTTACACCATAACCATAAATTAAACTATCTCCTAAAAATACGTATTTTCTCATAAGTAATTAACCTCCTTTAAAATAACTTATTAAAACAATTTTTACAAATAAGAGTTTTACCTTTATCGGCAGTAACGAAATTACTTTCTTTTAAAATACAATTGCAAATAGAACACTTCTTTGATGAGGATAACCTTTCTTTTGGAGAAGATGAGTTATTTAATTTGCTTTTAGTCTTTGAAATTTCAGTAGATTTTTTTAATGAAGAATATAATCTTTTTTCATCACAAGTATTTTTTTCTATAATTGAATATGAAATTGAAAATTTACTTTCACCAAAAAGTTCTAATTCAAATCTTGGATTTTCCTTATCATAAAACTCTTCAACAATTATTCTACGAATCTGAGCATCATTGACTATAAGTCCACTTTTTTCAATTCCATCAAATATACTTTTAGTTATATTTGCAGTATCAGGGTGACGCTTTTCACTTTTATAATAAACTTTTAATACTGCTATAAGTGATTCTTCTAATATTATTTCTGGATTTTGACTTCTTGCATAATATGCTATTTCTTCTTCATAAAGAGCATATTTATCATGTGATTTTCCTGTATTATAAGGTAAAATAGCTCTACCATCTTTATTATGTAATTTAAAATTTGATTTAGTAATAGGCGAGCCTAAAACTATTACTTTTGCATAAGGTTTCATATGTAATTCTCCTAAAGTTTTTTAAAGTAAAGTGTATATAATATAAAAGATGTTAATAATTATTAATGGATAACCTAAATGAAAAATAATTATTAAGAAATCCTTAAAAATCCATAAAAAGAAATAAAAAATAATGAATATTTTTTTTGAAAAGTATATAATACTCATTAGTATTAAATCTACAAATAAGTATTTATTATATTTCAACTATACATGAGAGAATTTATATTAACAAGTAATAATTTGATTATGTAATACGATTACGATATAATACAGATTGGTATTATTCAGTAAAAAAGAAGAGGTAAGAATAGATGGAAGATAAATATATTTTAGCTATAGAATCAAGTTGTGATGAAACTTCAGCAGCAGTTGTAGTAAACGGAAGAGAAGTATTGTCAAATGTAATTGCTTCACAAATAAGTACACATGAAATGTATGGAGGAGTAGTTCCAGAGGTTGCTTCAAGGATGCATATAGAAGCTGTTAGTGGAGTTGTTGAAGAAGCTTTATTAGAGGCTAATGTTACTTTAGATAAAATTGATGCAATTGGTGTTACATATGGACCAGGATTAGTTGGAGCCTTATTAGTTGGGTTACAATTTGCAAAGGGGCTAGCATTTTCAAGCAAGAAACCTTTAATAGGAGTGAATCATATTGAAGGACATATTTGTGCAAATTACATACAGCATAAGAATTTAAAACCACCTTTTGTTTCTTTAGTAGTTTCAGGAGGGCATACTTTTATAGTCCATGTTAAGGATTATGGAAAGTATGAAGTAATAGGTCAAACAAGAGATGATGCAGCTGGTGAAGCATATGATAAGGTTGCAAGAGCTTTAGGACTTGGATATCCAGGTGGGCCTAAAATTGATAAGTTAGCGAAAGAAGGAAATCCAAAAGCAATAGTATTTCCTAAGGCTAATTTCCATGAAGAAACATTAGATTTTTCATTTAGTGGTGTTAAATCTGCAGTACTTAATTATTTAAATAAGTGCAAAATGCAAAATATTGAAGTAAATAAAGCTGATGTTGCAGCATCGTTCCAGCAAGCAGTAGTTGATGTATTAAAAGATAATGTTTTATTAACATGCAAAAAGAAAAATGTAAAAACTATTGCAATTGCAGGTGGAGTTGCTTCAAATTCAACATTAAGAGAAACACTTACTAATGCTGCATCAAAGAGAGGAATAGAGGTTTTATTCCCAGCACCAATTTTATGTACAGATAATGCAGCAATGATCGGAAGTGCAGCTTATTTTAATTTTGTTAATGGAAAAATTAGTAATTTAAATTTAAATGCTAAACCAAATTTAAAATTGTAGTTATGTAGATTTGAGTATACGATTTGTAGAGGGATACATATACTTAAAAAACTTAAATATATTTATAAAAAATATAAGTTAAGGATGTATGGGGAGAGAAGGCAATGAATTTTTTACCTTATTCAAATGGGGTACGTAAAGTAAGTATGAAAAAACATAGAAGTCCTAAAGAAAAATTTAAAATTGTAGTCATTATAATGGTTGCTATTTTAATTATTGGGATTGTTACTCAAAATGTGGTTGACTTTATTGATGGGGAAAGATTAAAAAAGAGGGTAAACTATACTACAGTAGATGAATTAAGAATGGATTACAGAATTGAAGGGGAAGGTAGCTATACTATTATTTTTGATGGTGATATCGGGACTACTTTAGAAGAATGGACACCTATTGTAGAAGAATTAAAAGAAAATGATAGTGTTAGAACTTTTGTTTATAACAGGCAAGGGTATGGATATAGTGATATATCATCATCGGGAAGGACACCGGAAGAGCAAGCTAGGGATTTAAAAATATTATTAAGAAAAGCCGGACTTTCTGGACCATATATTATTGTAGGTGAAGGGTATGGTTCTTTGGTATTAACAAGCTTTGCAGAGCAATTTAAGGATTCAGTTGCGGCAGCCATAATGATTGATCCTATTAATGAACAAGTTATTCAAACAAAAGATTATAGAAAAAGTCAAACGTTAACTAAAATACGAAGAAGTATTGAAAAGATAGGTTCAAAATGTGGACTTACAATGTTATTAGATAAATTAAATTTAGATGTTAATTTAGAGGATTATGAATCAGGTCTTTTAGATAAGAATAAAGAGGAATTTTTAGCACTAAGAACTAAATCAAAGTATACAACGGCAGTTTATAATGAACTTAAAAATATACTGACTGGTACAAGCAACAGTCAAGTTGATGGAGTGTTTTCTGATGTGCCATATTATTTATTGACTAGAGATGAGAATGATCCATTGAAGAGTTTAGGTAGTGAAGAATTAACTGATATATATGTAAGTAGCTGTGAAAAAGATTATTTACCATTAAATGATAAAGATAATGTTTTGTTAGCTATAAGACAAACGGTTAAAAAACTACAAGAAATTGAAGCAGCAAATAAAGCAAGTAATAAAAATTAAAGCCGATAAATATCGGCTTTATTTTTTTGATAAAAAAGAATTAATATTTACTATTTGTCATATATTTGACACATACAGTGGTTATATTATAAGTATCAAATAAATGAAAAAATAATTTAAATATAAATTAAAGGAGTTAGTATATATGGATAATGAGAATATTTATGACGCTGCGTATAGTGAGACACAGATAATCGAAGAGGGGGAAGTAAAAAGTAATTTTGAAGAACAACATAAGAAAAAAAATAGTAAGAAAAAAAGAGGAAATGGAAACGGATTTGCTAAATATATCGCAATAGCTCTTATTTGTTCTTTATTTGGAGGAGTAATTGGTTCAGGAATTACTTATATTATAGCAGGTAAAGGTAGTAGCACTACTCAATCAAATAATAGTGTAGTAACAGATCCAGTATCTTTTGCAACAGATAATGCGGCTTTATCTGCAGCAGATATATATAAGAAAGTAGCACCTGCAGTTGTTATGGTATCAACAAAATCAGTTCAAAGTGTTAATGGTTGGTTCCAACAAGAAACTGAAGGTATGGGATCAGGATTTATAATTAATGAGGATGGATATATTTTAACAAACTATCATGTAATTGATGGAGCAAAGGAAGTTACAGTAACATTAAGTGATGATAGAGAAGTTACAGCTTCAGTGGTTAATTATGATGCCGATCAAGACGTAGCTATGATAAAAATTAATGGTGATATAGAAGTTCCTGGAGTAGTAGAATTAGGAGATTCAGATGCATTACAACCAGGTGAAGAAGTATTAGCAATTGGAAATCCATTATCAAAGGAATTATCATCAACATTAACAAAAGGAATAATAAGTGCATTAAATAGAAGTGTTGAAACTCAATCAGGTGTTAGCAGTAATTTAATTCAAACAGATACAGCTATTAATTCAGGTAATAGTGGTGGTCCATTAATAAACACTAAAGGTGAAGTTATTGGAATTAATACATTAAAAGCTAGTGATGGAGCAGAAGGTATTGGATTTGCAATTCCAATTAATGATGTTAAAGATAAAATAGATTCATTATCTAAGCCAATACTAAATTTAGGTGTTTCAATTAGAGTAGTTGATGAATCTTTAGCTAAACAATTAAACTTAGAAGAAGGTTTATATGTTGTAGAAGTTAATGAATATTCACCAGCTGAAAAAGCAGGATTAAAGGGTGGTGACTTAATAGTTAAAGCTGATGGTAGTAGAATAAAGACTTTTGAGGAGTTACAAGAAGTTAAAAACTCTAAGGAAGAAGGCGATACTATTAATATTGAATATATTAGAGATGGGAAAACTAAAAATGCTACTATAACATTGACATCAACATCATCTTCAGAATCAACAACAAATTAGTAATAAGTTATAAATAAAATAGACCATGTGGCTTAGTAAGGCTACATGGTCTATTTATTTTTATTTTAAAATGTGTTCATAAGCTTTTAATGTAGAAATAGCAGTATTCTTCCAAGTGAAGTTTAAGCTATTTTTATAACCTCTCTCACCATATTCAATTAATAAATCAGAAGAATTTAATAATTGAAGCATTGAAGAAGCTAATTCATCCTTGTTGTTTGGATTAATTAAAATTGCAGTATCAGAAGTAACTTCTGGTATTGATGTCAAATTAGATGTTATAACAGGAGTACCACAGCTCATTGCCTCAAGTGGAGGAAGACCAAAACCTTCATAAAGTGAAGGATAAATAAACAGTTCACATGCATTGTAAAAATAAGGTAAATCATCATCTGTAACAAAGCCAGTGAATATTACTTTATCATCAATATATAGATCTTTACATAAGCTTTGCAATTTGACACCTTCATCACGGACAGAGCCACATAACACAAGTTTATAATCTTTATTTAGTGATTTATATATGCTATTAAAGGATAATATAAGCTCTCTGACATTTTTTCTAGTACTAAAACCACCTATATATAATAAAAATGGTGAAGAAATATGATATTTATTTTTTATATAATCAATGCAAACTTGTTTATCTAAAGGCCTATAATTGGAATTTGCGGCTAAAGGGGTAACAAATATTTTATCTTCATTTACTGAAGGAAAGAACTTTAATATATCTTTCTTTGAGTATTCAGATACAGTTAAGATTGCTTTAGAATTATTAACTATTAGGGGCATATCCCTAAGAAATCTTTCTAAATATCCCCTACCAACAGTCTCTGGTAAGATATAAGGTATTAAATCATGTATAGTGACTATTACTGGTGAAGTATATGATGTATTTAATCCAATTCCATTTTGAGGTATATGATGTAAATCTATATTATTTTCTTCGATATAACTTGGATAGTAATAATCTTCATAGAATGTTCCATGTTTTTTTGAAGTAAAAATTATTTTTGAATTATCTTTTTTAAACTCTCTATAATTTTCACCTGCCCAAAAAACAGAATAAGTATTTTTTTGATCTATATTAAGAAGCTCTCTGAGAAGATTTTCTGTGTAAGTACCTATACCAGAACCCTTATATAAATTAATCCCTCTAGCATCTATTGATAATTTCAAAGCATAACGCCTCCTAAAAAAACCTATAATATTATAAATATTAAATTAAAGTAATTTATGTGATAGTAAACACAATGAAATAAAAAATTTCATATAATACAAGGAAGAAAGCTTTAGGAGTAAGCAATGAATAAGGAAAAGTTAAAGGAATCTATAGAATCTAATTATGATATTAAGGTGCTAGCTATAGAGAAAGTGAAAAATAGTTATAGATTAGAAACTGAAAATACTAATTATGCTATAAAAATAATAGAGTATGATTTTCCACATTTTTATTTTATTTTATCTGCAATAGAACATCTTCAAAAAAGGGAATTTCATAAAATACCTAAAATATTAAATAATAAGGATGGAACAAAGTATATTCAATTGGAAAATAGTTATGCTTATTTAACAGAATGGATACCATCTAGAGTAAGTAATTATGATAATCCTATTGAATTATCAAAGGTTGCTCAAAAGCTAGGAGAGCTTCATACCTGTAGTACAGGTTTTAATATAAATAATGATATGAAACCAAGAATAGGATGGTATTCATGGATAAATGTTTTTAATACAAGATGCAATGAGATATTGGATTTTAAAAATAGAATAAACCAAAAAGCATATAAATCAAAATTTGATTATATTTATTTAAGTAATATAGAGGCAGAATTAGAGAGAGGAAAAGAATCAATAGAAAATTTGAAAAGGCATAAATACATTGAAATAATGGATAAAGAAGTAATGAAGATGGGATTTTGTCATCATGATTATGCACATCATAATATATTAGTTGATGATAATGATGAATTGAATATTATTGATTTTGATTATTGTATTTTAGATTCACATTTGCATGATTTATCATCATTATTAATTAGAGCTATGAAGGGTGCTAAGTGGGGTAAGGAGAAGGCAGATTTAATTATTAAAAATTACTGTAAAAGTAATGGATTATATGAAGATGAATTTAAATTAATAGGTGATTTTATAAGGTTTCCACAAACATTTTGGCAAATAGGTATTCAGTATTATTGGGAGCAACAACCTTGGGGAGAAAGTTTTTTTGAAGAAAAAATAAATAAATATCTAGAAGATGTTGAGTATAGAGAAGAGTTTTTAGATTCATATTTCAAATAAAGAGGTGGATGATATTTGGATATAATAGAATTTTTAAATGGTAATGGTATTATTGTTGGAGAAGAAAACTTTCCTAGGGGTAGTAAGAAAAAATATATGTGGGATATCGAATATCAAATAAAGTTAATGGTAGAAATTCAAAAAATAATGATGGGAAAAAAATCATATATAATTCCTAGGATAGAAAGTTCAATTGGACATGAAGTAGAAACATTTATTGTACAAGCTAAAAAAACTTCTAAAATGTTAAAGTTAGTTGAAGAAAAGGTTTCTAAAAATGATTTTGATTATTTTATTATTGAGGAAGGAAAGAAAATTTTAGATAGAGCTAATAGGTCTTTAGATACATTAGATGAGAATGAATACTTAAAAATAATAGTAAGGAGTATGAATAATTATGAGGTATGCTTAGGAAGAGTAGATGAAGGAAATTTAAAAAAAGAAGGAATGGCAATTTGTATAAGAACAATAAGATATATTTCATATAATATGATTGAACATGATTGCTATAGCTATATAAAAAGGTTAAAAAGAAGGGGGTATAGTGGAGATATTGTTAATATAATAAATAAGTTTGCAGAAGAGGCAAGATTGGAAAGTGAAAGCAAAAATTATATTAAAGTACTAGCAAATTATCCTGTAGAGTCAATAAAAGTATTATCAAAACTAAGGTACGATAGGGAACGATTTACCGATGATGAATGGGTAAAGGAGATTAATATGTCTCAAAGTATAGATGGTATTGAGCTTTTATGAATGGAGGAACAAGATGAATAAATTTAGATATATAGATAAAAAAATATTATGTAGCTATGACTTAAGCGAAGAATTTTTTCAAGAGCTAGGGGTAAAGGTATATGATATTATTCCCTTAAGAAAAGTATTTGTAATTTTCACAGATAAGGGTAAAAAAATATTAAAAAGAATTAACTCATCAGAAGAAAGAGTTGAATTTATAAATAAGGCTTTAAATATAATCAAAGAAAAAGATAATTATGTACTTCAATATTGTACTAATTCAAAGGGAGAAATAATCACTAAGTGGCATGGAAAATCTTTTGTATTATTAGATATGATAGATGGAAGAGAAGCTACATTTACAAACCCTATTGAAGTTGAATGGTGTACGAAATCTTTAGCTAATTTTCATAAAGCATCAAAAGGAATAATTAATAATTTAAATGAAAAAGAAGTTAATTTAAACAGTTCAAGAAATTTAATTTATGAATTTCTAAATGATTTATGTATTATAACAGAAATTGAAAGAGTAGTTAGCAAATTTAATTATAAAAATGAATTTGATTTAATATTTCTAGATAATGTAGCAAAGGCAAAAAATGATTTAAATAAGTGTATTAATTTATTAACTGAGGGACCATATAATGCGTTATATGTTGAAAAGGATAATTATGTATTATGTCACCTAGATTTGGCTCATCATAATTTTATAATAGAGGATAACGAAATAAACATGATTGATTTTGATTATTGTAAATTAGGCATAAAGGTGCTGGATATATATAATTATATTGTTAAAGTTATAAAAAATTATGCCTATAATAAAGAGATAGTGGTTAAAATAATAAATGATTATAATGAAATTTTTGAAATATCAATTAAAGAGAAGAAAATAATTTTTGCATTATTAAATTATCCAAGGGACTTTATAAATATTTCAATGGATTATTATTTAAAACAAAAGTCCTGGGATGAAGAGGTGTTTATTAGTAGATTTAGGGATAAGATTGAAAATGATACTTTTAGAACCGAATTATTAAGGAACTTAAATAAAAATTTAGAATAAAATTAAAGGGACTATGCTAACGCATAGTCCTTTTTGTGTATATTACTTTATAAAAATAAGTGTTAGAACTTTATTATGCTTTCATAAGCCTTTATAGTATTTAAAGCTGTATTTTTCCAAGAATAATTATTGCTAGTAGACAAACCTCTTTCAATCATAGTCAATTTTAAAAAGCTATCAGTCAATACACGCTCCATCGAATAGCAGAGTTCATCAATATCATTAGGATCTATTAGTATAGCTGAATTTCTACATACTTCTGGGAGTGAAGTGACATTAGAAGCTATTACCGGTACCCCACAAGCCATTGCTTCAAGTGGAGGTAGTCCAAATCCCTCATAAAATGAAGGATATACTAAAAATTCACATGCATTATAAAAAATAGGTAAATCATTTAATGGAATAAAGTCAGTAAATATTACTGAATTAGAGATACCTAATTCTATTGCTTTATTTTTATAGATTTCATATGATATTCCCTTTTTACCTGTTATTACAATTTTTAAATTTTCTTTTAAATTATCTTTTAAAAGAGAAAAAGCCTCTAAAATACCAATTATATTTTTTCTAGGGCTATATCCCCCAACATACAAAATAAAGTTATCAGTTATCTTGTAATTATCCTTAATAAATTTTTTACAATAAGCCCTGTCAATTGGTCTATAAATATCTTCAGCGGCAAGATGTGTTACAAAAATTTTTTCCATTGGGAAATTAAATTCTTTGGCTATATCTAGCTTTGAAAATTCTGAAACTGTAATTATGCCATCACAATTATCTAATATTTTTGGCATTTCTTCATTGAATATTCTTAAATAACGGTCACTAACAGTCTGAGGCATTCTAAGTGGAATTATATCATGTAAGGTAATGGTCTTAGGACAATTAACATTGCCAGAAAGGCCTACACCATTTTGAGGAACGTGATATAGCTCCATATTGAAATTTTCAAGTAAATTAGGAACTTTTACATCATCCCAAAAGTTATTGTTAGAGGAGTCTTTTGTATATTCTATGGAGAAATTATCTTTAAGATTTAAATCAGAATCTTCTGGGATGAAGGTAAGATAATGATTTAAATTGTCATATTTGCTTAAATTGGTAATAAGCTGATAAGTGTAGGTTCCTATACCTGTTCCCCTATACCATTTTGCGGCTCTTCCATCGATACCAATCTTCATGATTTAATCCTTTCAAAATAGTTATAATTTATTATATTATAATAATTTAAAAATGTTAATAAAAGTAGAGATATGTACATATAAATATAAAGGGGGTGAGGAATATGATGAGAGAATTTGAAATAGAAAGACAGTTTCAAATAAAAATAGATATAATAAAAGCTAATAAAGGTATCTATTATATTAAAACTAATAAAGGTGAGCGATGTCTTAAAAAAATCAATTATGGGCCACAAAAACTTTTGTTTGTTTATGGTGCGAAAGAACATCTAATAAAAAATGGATTTGACAATGTAGATAAGTATTTTTTAAATATAGATGGTGAACCATATGCATTAGTTAATGAAGATTTATATACCTTATCAGAGTGGCTAGAAGGAAGAGAATGTGACTTCCATAACATAGAAGAAGTTAAAATTGCAGCACAAACTTTAGCAAAATTACATGAAGCATCAAAGGGATATGATCCTCCTGAAAACTCAAAATTAAAGAGTGATCTAGGAAGATGGCCAAGCCTCATGGAGAAAAGAATCAAATCATTAGATAAGATGCGTGATATGATAAGGAAAAAAAATAGGAAGAGTGATTTTGATTTATTGTATTTAAAGTCAATGGAATTTTATAAGGAAATAGGAAAGAAAGCATTAAATACTTTAAATTCTTCTGAGTATATTAAATTATGTGAAATTGCAGAACAGGAAAAGAGTTTCTGCCATCATGATTATACTTATCACAATATTATTTTAGGTAATGATAATTCTGTTAGTGTAATAGACTTTGATTATTGCAAGAGGGAAGTAAGAACATTTGATATTTCAAACTTTATGATAAAAGTTTTAAAGAGAAATAAGTGGAACATAGATTTTGCAGATGCAATTATTGACTCCTATAATAGTATTTCGAAGTTAGATGAATGTGAATATAATGTCTTATATGCATACTTACAATTTCCACAAAGGTATTGGAGATTAGCTAATAGATATTATTATAATGAAGTAAATTGGGGACAAAATACTTTTGATAGTAAATTAGAAAGTATAATTAACGAGAAAGATGAGTATTTAAAATTCTTAGATGAGTTTAAAAAGAAATATAATACAATTTAAAAGCCGGCTTTAAAGCTGGCTTTTAAATTATTAAGAATCTATAGTTTGTTTAGTTAATAGTTAGTAGTTAATGGTTAATTGTTAATGAATAAATTCAGCTCAGCTGAATTTATTCATTAAGGAACTCTGATAGTAGTTCCTTCTTTAACCATTAACTATTTAAATATATGGTGATTTAGGATAGCCTTCACGATATTTTCCACGAGTTTGAAGTCCACCAATACCTTTTATGCCTGTAATTGTATTTTCAACTATATTTGTTATTGAGACTACAGAGTCAATGTTAGTATAAGCTATTTTTTCACAAACAAAAACTGGGTCTAAGCAATGAATTAATACTCTACTAGGGGAACTAGCAAAATTAGCGCCAGCATCTAATAGGCATTCATAGCAGGATTGACATGCACCTGCAAAAATAACTAATTCATCATAACTAGAATTATAATTTCTAAGGGCCTTGACCGCATCTATATAATATTTTGAATTTCTATAATTATTTAAATCTAAGTAATCATCACTTGTTTTTAACACACTATCGTGTCCGGTTAAAACTACAATATCTGGTTTAATTTCTTTAACTAAATCAACAACCTTTGTAGCTTGATCCCTTTCTGAAATAGCTCGACCAACAGCATCTAAAGAAAGTTGTTTATAAACCTTTAAGCATGTTTCTAAATAGTCTTTGTCACCATCAATATGAAGTATTTTTCCAGGACGACCAAAAATTAATTCGTTATTAGGTGCTTTTTTTTGAGATTTACTACTACGGGTAAGTGTAGTGGGATCGTGCCTATATCCACGGGTATTTACAGCTTTCTTTATTGCATCATTAACTCTACTATTTAATATTTTTTCTTTTTCACCAATAAAATTAACATCGACATGCTCTAAATCATCTTCAGGTGAATCGGCAATTATTCTTATACTTATACCTTTAAGTATATATACTATTTTCCCATCCATTTCTTTTATATCAATAATTTTAAAAGTTATATCCTTATCATAGGATTTTCTTACAACAGTATCACCTATTACCATTTTATTCTCCTAACTAATACATGATTTCAATCTATAATATGATATTTTAATAGCATTTGCCCCTTAAATATTTAGTGATAATTTAATAATAATGAATAAAAAACTATAAAAAAAGCAATAATAATTAATAGATAAAATGATAGATAAACAAAGGTAAAAGTTTACATTGACAAAACTACCGTAAGGTGATAAAATAATTGGTTTTATTTGACAAAAGTGCTAAAAAGTTTTATAATATAGTTAGAAAGATGGTGGTCATATGGAAGGAAATAAAACATTAGCCAACATAAGAAGAGACATAGAAAACCACGTAGGTGAAAAAGTAACTTTAAAAGCCAATGGTGGAAGAAAAAAAATACTAGTAAACGATGGTGTAATAGAAAGCGTTCATCCAAGTATTTTTGTTGTAAGATTAGAGAGTGACAACCAAAGGACTGTAACTTATAGTTACTCAGATGTTTTAACTAAAACTGTATCTTTATACTATGCGGTATAAGTAAGAGCTTCGAATTTTTTTTCGAAGCTCTTATTTTTGTTAGATTAAATTTAAATAAAAAAAATTGCATTTTATTTCTAAAAATACAATTTTATTAATATACATATATAAGAATAAAAAAAAGAAAGATGGCGGGTATCCATCTTTCAACTATGGTATAAAAGGGTATTGAGAATTTATGAGAGGTTATATGGTCAATAACCATCTTTATAATATGACATATTTATAATAAAGTCAACAATTTATTTAAAAAAAAATAAAACTTTTTTATTTTGATACTAAATTTCGACATTTAGCATTAAAAAATGGAAAAAAATAATAGGTTTCTAAAAAGCATGATGAATTTATTATTTAAAAATTAGTAAACAGTTTGCCTATATTAGAATAAATATATATTTAGAGAATATAAATTATAGTAGGTATATACTATGGAGGAGGGATAGGATGTCTCAGATAGATGTTATTAAAGAAAGTGTTCAAAATGAACAGCTAATAAGAGAAAACTCTACTAATAATGTATTAAAGGGTGAATATTTAATAAAGGACTCACATCCAGATGTTCATCAAATTTTAGGAGTAGAAGCAAAAGCAACTATTACTAATAAAGAGATACTAGCCGATAAAATAATGATAGAGGGTCAAATTAATTATTCTGTCATGTACTTATCTGAAGATGAAAGTAAGGTAACTAGTATAAACTCTGTTTATTTATCAGAAAAATTCGCTGACTACCTTGATATTAATGCTGAAGAACATAAAGTCATTTGTGAAGTAGAGTGTGCAATAGAACATATTCAAGCTAGTATAATGAATGAACGTAAGATTGCTATTGATGGAATAAGAACAACAAAATGGTTACTTTATAAAATTTGTGAATTTGAATTTGTAAAGGAAATAGAAGGTAGAGACGACATACAAATTAAGAGAAAGAGTGAAGAGATAAACCAATTAAAATGTGAAAAAGAAATAGAAATAATGGGTAAATCTATGATTAAAGTAACAATGGATAAGCCAGAGATTGAGGAAATATTAGCATGCTCATTAAATTTGCATAAAAAGGAAGTAAAACTTGGGGAAGGAAAAATTTACTTTGGTTGCTATTGCAAAATAGAAGTTTTATGTAGAGGAAAAGAAGAAAATGATATTTTCTTACTACAAGATGATGTTTATTTATCTAAAGAAGAAGAGTCTATTGGCGTTAATGGAGATATGATGGCTACTCACCAAATAGAAATAGTAAATTCAGATAGTATAATAACTGCTGATGATTTAGGTGAGAATAGGGTTATTAATGTTGAATTTAATGTAAAAGGAACTGTTAAGGTTATATCTAAGGAGATAATTGATGTTATTAAAGATGCATATTCACCAACACAATCAATTGAATTAACAAAGAAAAAATATGATATTGGAATAGTGCAAGGAGTAATACCATCAGAATTAATAATAAAAGATAATTTATATCCTAAGGATGAGGAAGAAAAGATTTCTTGTGTAGTTTGGACAGGGGGATGTCCTTTAATTACTGAAACTTATATTGAAGAAGATAAAGTTAAGATTGAAGGTATATTAAAAGTACAAGTACTTTATAAAGTATCTGAAGAGGAATGTAAATTAGATATGTGTAGTGGAGAGATTCCATTTACAACAGTAATTGATTTAAAGGGTATTAAACCTGACATGAGTGCTATTTGTAAAGTTAAGTTAGAAAACTTAGATGGAACTGTTGAAGCTAATACAATAGCAATAAGAGCAACATTATTAATAGTAACTAAGGCTTACTATAAGATTGAAAAAGAATGGATAGTTGATATCCAAGAAGGAGAGTCAGAAAAAGAGTGTAAAAAAGCATCAGTAACAATATATGTTGTTACTACTGGTGATACATTATGGGAATTAGCTAAGAAATATAATACAACAATGGATTCATTGATTAAAATTAATGAATTAGAAGGTCCGGAAGCATTAGTCGAAGGAAAGAAGATAATAATACCAGGTAAATGTAAATTTTAATATGATTTAAATTAGAGGTCATTACAGCTTGATGTAATGACCTTTTGCTATATGAATATATTTTGTTGTATTGGATAAAATAAGAAATACATGATATGAGGTGATAATTTGAGTGAAAAAATAAGTGGCAATTTAATTATAATTGGAGGAGCTGAAGATAAGAAGGGGAAAAAAGAGATACTAAAAAGAGTAGCAAAATATATTGATCCAAATAAAGAAAAAATGTTAATAGCAACCATAGCGACAGAGTATCCTGAAAAAAGCTACGAGAATTATAAAAATATATTTAATAATTTGGGTATAAAAAATATTGAAAAATTAGATATAGGTGTGAGAGAAGAGGCCTTTGATAAAAAAAATATTGATTTAATTAAAGAAGCAGATTTATTATTTTTTACAGGTGGAGACCAATTAAGGATAACAAGCATGATAGGGGGAAGCCCTGTATATGATGCTATTAAGGAATTATGTATTAATGGTGGTATTATTGCAGGAACATCGGCAGGGGCGTCTGTAATGAGTGATACGATGATTGTAGAGGGAAATGATGAAGAGTCACCACATAAATGCACATTAAAAATGTCACCAGGATTAGGTTTAGTAAAAAATATAATAATAGATCAGCATTTTGCTCAAAGAGGAAGAATAGGAAGATTGCTTACTGCAATTGCTCAAAATCCAGAAGTATTAGGTATAGGCATAGATGAAGATACAGCAATATTAGTAAGTGATAATGGAACAGCAGAGGTAATTGGTTCAGGAGCAGTATATTTTGTTGATGGAAGCTGTATTGATTATAGTAATGTTTCAGAGCAATATAGCGAAGAAGTACTGAGCATGTTTAATGTTAAGCTGCATGTATTAAAAGAGGGCAATAGATTTAATCTATTAAAAAAGGTACCTTTTGAGGAGGATAAGAATTTTTATGAAAATCATAGATAGTACTGTTTATGATGGCAGAAATATTCATTCACATAAGAAATGTATAGTGTTAGACGTTGATTTGGAGGGATATTCGGAAATACCAAGCAAAGACATTGAGGGGTTTAACGAAAAATTAGTAAGCATACTTCCAATATTATATACACATAGATGTGGTATAGATGAGGAAGGTGGATTTGTTAAACGCTTAAAAGAAGGAACATATCTTGCACATATTTGCGAGCATATGATTATTGCCATGCATAATATTCTTGGAATAGATATAGCTTACGGAAAGGCTAGAGAAATTGAAGGCGATAAATATATTGTTGTATTTCAATATGAGTATCCAAGAGTAGGACTTGAAATAGGAAGACTTGCTGTAGATATTATCAATTCATTTATAGAAAATAAAAATATATCATTTGATGATAGACTTAACGTAATAAAAAATATATTAAATGAAGAATTAATTGGACCTAGCTCATTTGAAATTTGCAATGCAGCGCAAAAAGTTGGTATGCCTATTTTAAAAATGGGAAATAGCGGATTTTATCAAATTGGATATGGAAAACAAGGCAGGATAATAGAATCAGCTATTAGTAATTCAACTAGCTGTGTTGCTGCTGATATTTCTTGTGATAAATTACTTACTAAAGAAATGCTTAGAATACAGAATTTGCCCGTTTCTAGGGGGGAGAAGGTAAGTAATGTTATAGGGTTATTAAAGTCTGCAGAGAATTTAGGATATCCGGTCGTATTAAAACCAGAGTTTGGAAGTAAAGGTAGAGATGTAATATTAAATATTAAAACTGATAAAGATTTAGTGGATTGTTATCAGAAGTTAACTAAAAAATATAAGGATATAATGATAGAAAGGTATTATGAAGGCGATGACTATAGAGTGTGTGTTATTAACAATAAAGTTGTTGCTGTATCAAAGAGAATTCCACCATATGTTGTGGGGGATGGAATAAAGTCAATAAGTCAGCTTATAAATGATTTGAATAGTGATGAAAGAAGAGGAGAAGATCATGAAAAGCCACTTACTAAAATTAAGATAGATGATGAAGTTATTAGAAATTTAAAAATAAATAATTATGAAATGAATTCAATTTTGGAAAAAGATAAAAAGCTAATTTTGAGAAAAAATTCAAACTTATCAACAGGGGGATTAGCTATAGATTGCACTGATGATATTTCAGAGGAAAACAAAGAAATATGTGTAAGAGCGGCTAAGGCCATTGGATTGGATATTTGTGGCGTAGATATTTGCACAAAGAGTATTAAAAGATCTTTACTTGAAGATGGTGCTATAATAGAGGTTAATGCAGCACCAGGATTAAGAATGCATTCATATCCTGCTATTGGAAAGAAAAGAAATGTTGGAACTGAAATAGTTAATATGATGTATAATAATAATCCTAAAAATATACCTGTTATTTCAATTACAGGAACAAATGGAAAGACTACAACTACAAGAATTATAAATAGTACATTGTCAAAAATGGGATATTGTGTTGGTATGACCAGTACAGATGGTATTTACATAAATGGAGCATGTATAGATAGTGGTGATGATACTGGGTTTGAAAGTGCAAAATGTGTATTGTTTAATAGGGATGTTGATGTAGCGGTTTTAGAAACAGCAAGAGGCGGTATAATAAGAAGAGGGCTTGCTTATGATTTAGCAGATGTTGCAGTAATAACGAATATTACTGAAGATCATTTAGGTCTAAATAGAATTAATACAATGGAAGATTTATGTATGGTCAAATCTTTAGTTGCAGAAGCTGTTAAAGAAGATGGATATGTTGTAATAAATGCAGATGATAAGTGGAGTAAAGAGATAATAAGTAGAATTAATGCTAATATAATTTATTTTTCAAAGGATTGTAATAATGAGTTAATAATAAATAATGAATCTAAAAATAATATAGCAGTATATTTAAAAGATAATTATATATGTGCTAAAAATCTTGGAAAAGAATATAAAATAATTAATATTAAAAATATACCTATTACATTAAACGGAACATTAGAATTTAATGTTGAAAATGCAATGGCTGCTTGTGCTGCGTTAGTAGCACTAAAAGTTGATTATTCAATGATAAAAATAGGCCTTAGCAATTTTAACTCAAATGAAAATACAGGAATATTTAATATTTATAATTGTAATGGAATTAAAGTTATTTTGGATTATGGTCATAATATAGAAGGTTATAAAAAAGTACTACCTACATTGAGAAATATCACTAAGGGGAAAATAACTGGTATAATAGGTGTACCAGGAGATAGAGGTAACTATGTTGCTAAAGAAATTGGAAAAATAAGTGCTAACTATCTTGATAAAATAATAATTAAGGAAGACAAAGATAGGCGTGGAAAAAATATAGGTGAAGTAGCAGAAGTAATTAATCAAGGTGTTTTAGAAAATAAAAATAATATTAAAACACGAATTATATTAGATGAAGTAAAAGCCTTAGAAACTGCATTTAGTGAATCTATTCCGGGAGATACAATAATCGTATTTTTTGAAAAATTACAACCACTATTAGATTTTATAAAAACTAATCAGTCTGATGATGAAAATCTAGGTAATGTTGCTAATTCAATTTAAAGAATACAACAATGACATATTTACTATAGTAAAAATAATATATATAATATATTTTATGAAGTTCAGGGTTTATGGCTCTGAGCTTCAATTTAAAATAGATACTTTCCGGTTGAAAGGATTTGAATATATGAAGATAAAGGCGTATGCAAAGATAAACATTTCCTTAGATGTAGTAGGAAAAAGAAAAGAGGATGGTTATCACTTATTAAAAATGATAATGCAAAACATTGATTTATATGATGAGATATATGTTGAAAAGCGTAAAGAAGGTATAACTATACATTGTAATAAAAATTATGTACCTACTGATTCGAGAAATTTGGCATATAAGGCAGCCATGTTATTTAAAGAAAAGTATAATATTAAAGAAGGTGTCTATATAAACATCATAAAAAATATTCCTGTTTCAGCTGGATTAGCTGGGGGTAGTACTGATGGAGCAGCAGTATTAAAGCTTATGAATAGGCTTTTTGAGGTTAATGCTTCAGATGAAGAATTAATGAAAATTGGTTTAAGTCTTGGTGCTGATATACCTTATTGCATTAAAGGAGGGACTGCTCTTTGTGAGGGTGTTGGAGAAGAAATTACACCTCTAAAACCGTTTAAGGATAAAATCTTAGTATTGGTTAAACCTGGTTTTGGAGTGTCAACAAAAGAAGTATATAAGGCTTTTGATTTAGAAAAAGCAAGAATACATCCAAGAACTGAAAAATTAATTGAAGCTATGGAAAAAGATGATTTATATTATGTTGCAAATAATATGAAAAATTTATTAGAAAATGTTACCTTAAGAAAACATAATGTATTGATTAGAATAAAAGAAGAAATGAATAGATATGGTGCTGTTGGAAGCATGATGAGTGGTAGTGGACCAAGTGTTTTCGCATTTTTTGATGATATGCTAAAAGCTCAAAGGTGCTACGAAAAGATGAAGGAAAGTCATAGAGAGGTATTTTTAACTAGAACTATCTAAAAAATTAAATATTATAATGAGATGAATAAACCCCTTTAAATTGTCAATAATTATTACTAGAAAGGGGTTATGTTATGAAAAGATATATGTATTTTATAATAGTTTTAATTTTAGTAATATTTACATTGAACGGATGTGCTCAAGTTAATAATATAAATAATAAGGATTTAGAGCTTAATGAACTTAATTATGATGATATAAAGGACAAGCTGATTAGATTTCATGTAATAGCAAATAGTGATACAGAAGAAGATCAAAATCTTAAACTAAAAGTAAGAGACAAGGTTGTTGAAGCATTAAGTGAAAAACTTAGTGGAGTAGAGTCATTAGAGGAAGCAGAGAAAATTTTAGAAGATAATATTGACTATGTTAATCAAATAGCAAGAGAAGTTATTACTAGCAATAATTATGATTATGAAGTAAATACAATGTTATCATATGAAAATTTTCCTAATAAAGTATATGGTGATTATGTATTTCCACAAGGAAACTACGAGGCATTTAGAGTTATAATAGGTTCTGGGCAAGGACAAAATTGGTGGTGCGTAATGTTTCCATCATTATGTTTTGTTGATGAAAGTAAAAGTGATGTTGATTCAACAAATTTAAAAGAGGAAATTGAGAGCGTTGAACCAAAAGAGGATAATAAAGTAGAAGAAAATACAAGTGATTTAAATAAAGAAGATGATAATAAAAATGATATTAAAATGAAATTTAAAATTGTTGAAGTTATTAATGATTTATTTAAATAATTAGGAGGATAAAATGACAAAAGCATTAGCAATGGTTTCAGGTGGATTAGACAGTATATTAGCAGCTAAGTTAATAAAAGAACAAGGGATAGAAGTAATAGGGGTATGTTTTAGATCATATTTCTTTAGTGAAGCAAGTGCAATTAAAATGACAAAACAAATAGATATACCTTTAATAGTAGTTGATTTTTCACCAGAACATTTTGAGTTAGTAAAAAATCCTAAGCATGGTAGAGGGAAAAATATGAATCCATGTATAGATTGCCATGCTATGATGATGAATTATGCAGGAAAATTATTAGAAGAGCATAATGCAGATTTTATAATTACTGGAGAAGTATTAAATCAAAGACCGATGTCACAAAACAGACAAGCTTTAAATATAGTAAAAAAAGAATCAGGATTTGCAAATAAGATATTAAGACCACTATGTGCTAAAAATATAGAACCAACTGAAATGGAGTTAAATGGTTTAGTTGATAGAGAGAAATTACTAGGTATTTCAGGTAGAAGTAGAAAGCCGCAAATGGAATTAGCTGCTAAATGGGGAATAACAGAATACCCATCACCAGCAGGGGGCTGTAGACTTACTGAACCTAATTATGCATTAAGATTAAAGGATCTTTTAACATTTAAAGATGAAGTGGAAGAAGATGAATTAAGTTTATTAAGATATGGAAGACATTTTAGAACATCTGACAATAATAAAATAATAGTTGCTAGAACTAAAGAGGAGTCTGAAGCTATTAAGAAGCTTGTAAATAAAGAATATTTATTATTCCATGCAACAGATTTTTCAGGAGCATTAGTTTTATTAGATAAGAATGGAACAGAAGAGGATAAGGTATTAGCTGCAAGAATGGCAGCAAGATATAGTAAGGGAAGAGATGAAGAAAGAGTTAAAATAAAATTTGGTATATATGGAACAAGGCTAGAAAATCATATAGAAGTAGAACCAATTAATGATAATGAGTTAGAACAATATATGATTTCTATAAAATAGGAGGAGAATATGGAGAAGAGAGCAATAATATCAGTAAAGAGTTTTTCAGATATTGATCCAAATGAAGCGATAGAAGTTGTAACACCAGGAACTTTTATCATACATGACGAAGGATTTAAGGCTATATATGAAGAATCAGAAATATCGGGAATGGATGGTACAACAACTACATTAAATATAAAGGATAATAGCATGACACTTGAGAGAGTTGGATCCATAAATACAAATATGGAATTTAAAGAGGGGTTGACTGCTATATCTTTGTATAATACTCCTTATGGAATTTTGGATTTAAATATTGATACTGAGAAATTAAAGATAAATATAGATGAAAATGGTGGAGAAATACATTCAAAATATGTTTTAGGACTTGAAGGTCAAGAGGGTATAACTACAGTATTAGATATTAAAATTAAAGTTAATTAGGTTAAATAGGCTTCTGAAAGTAAATATATTTTCAGAGGTCTATTTTTATGTGTATAAAAGTTTAGTGTAAGGGGATAATTAAAGAAAATAAAATGTTAAAAATAAAGGGTGTGAACAAAATAAATAAGTATGAAAATATAATAATGATATTATGTCAGTATTATGAAATAAGTTATTATGAATTTAATAAACTATTAAGGAAAAAGGAAAAAGCTTATTTAACAGTATTATTGATGAAAAAGTTTAGATGTTTAAATAGTGAAGGAGTAAAAGAAAAGTTAGGGATTATAAGTAATAGAAGTTTGCACTATAAGATTAAAATGGCAGAAAAAAAGATCCTCATTAATAAGAATTTTAGGGATGAATATTTTGAATTAGAAGAAAAAATAAAAGAAAATTTAAGAAATGCATAAAAAACACTAGCTTAAGTTAAACTAATGTGATACTATATTATTTATGATTATTATTGCCTTAGGCAATAAGAGAGGTAATTTAGATTATACCATCATTAAAATCAATAGTCAACAATAAAAATAAAAAATAGAGCTGGGGGATTATGCATGAATACAAAATATGTTTTCGTTACAGGTGGGGTTGTATCAGGATTAGGAAAGGGAATAACAGCAGCTTCATTAGGAAGATTGTTAAAAAATAGAGGATTAAAGGTTTCTATACAAAAATTTGATCCATATTTAAATGTAGATCCTGGGACAATGAGTCCATATCAACATGGAGAAGTTTTTGTAACTGATGATGGTGCAGAAACAGATTTAGATTTAGGACATTATGAAAGATTTATAGATGAAAATTTAACTCAAAACAGTAATATTACATCAGGTAGAATTTACTGGTCAGTTATTTCAAAAGAGAGAAGAGGAGAATATCTTGGAGGGACAGTTCAAGTAATACCTCATATAACAAATGCTATTAAGGAAAGAGTGTACAGAGTAGCTAAAGAAAGAGATGTAGATGTTGTAATAACTGAAATAGGTGGAACAGTTGGTGATATTGAATCACAACCATTCCTTGAGGCTATAAGACAAATAAAGTATGATGTAGGCAGAGAAAATGTATGCTTTATACATGTTACATTAGTACCTTTCTTAGGAAAATCAGGAGAACTTAAGACTAAGCCAACTCAACATTCAGTAAAAGAATTAAGAAGTATCGGTATTCAACCAGATATAATAGTTTGTAGATCTGAAAAAGAGATATCAGAAGACTTAAGAAATAAAATAGGATTATTCTGTAATATTGAAGGTAAGTCTGTAATTCAAAACTTAGATGCTGATCATTTGTATGAAGTTCCATTAATGTTACATAAAGAAGGATTAGATAGATTAGTAATAGAAAAGTTAGAACTAGGATGTAGAGATATTGATAATAGCGAATGGATCGATATGGTTTCTAGATTAAAAGGATTAAAGGGGAACACAACTATTGCATTAGTAGGAAAATATGTTGAATTACATGATGCATATTTATCGGTAGTAGAAGCATTAAGCCATGGTGGATTAGCTAATGAAACTAATGTTGATATTAAATGGGTAAATGCAGTAGATCTTACTGTTGAAAATGCAGATGAATTATTAAGTGAAGTTGATGGTATTCTTGTACCAGGTGGATTTGGAGATAGAGGAGTAGAAGGTAAAATAGAAGCTATAAAATATGCTAGAGAAAATAAAATACCTTTCTTAGGAATATGTTTAGGAATGCAAACAGCTGTAATTGAATTTGCAAGAGATGTATTAGGATATAGCGATGCAAACAGTTCTGAAATTAATCCAGAAACATCATATCCAGTAATAGATTTAATGCCAGAACAAAAGGATATTGAAGATCTAGGTGGAACAATGAGATTAGGATTATATCCATGTAAGTTAGATGAAAATTCAAAGGCTCACGAAGCTTATGAATCATCATTAATCTATGAAAGACATAGACATAGATATGAATTTAATAATGAATATAGAAAGCAAATAATTGAAGCAGGAATGAAGATTACAGGGACAAGCCCAGATGGTAGATTAGTAGAGATTGTGGAAGTTGAAAATCATCCATGGTTTGTAGCGGCACAATTCCATCCAGAATTAAAATCAAGACCAAATAATCCACATCCTTTATTTAAAGCATTTATAAAAGCTGCTTTAAGTGGAGAATAGTAAAAAACGAAGGGTTTACCTTCGTTTTTTTTATAGATAAATGTTTGTTATAAAAAATATATAAAGTGGATAAGCTTAAAAGAGAAGTTAGTATTGTATTTTAAAGAGTATTAGTTCATAATTATATATAAATTTAAGTTTATTTTTTAAATTTATAATTTATTTTTGTATAGTTATGTTTCATTTCAAATATATCAAACCTTAAGGTAAATCTAATTTTTATCCCTAATTAACGAAAACTATTGGAGGTGTCATTTTGACAAGAGAAATATACTCTGAGATGACTTTAGTAGAGTTAAAAAACAAAGCTAAAGAACTTGGAATAAAAAACATAAGCAAGTTAAAGAAAAGTGAATTAATAGATGAATTAGTAAAGGCTACGCCTAATGCAATTGAAAAAAATGGTGTTGTTTTAAGAGAAAAAATTGCACCAAAAGCAAAAGAACAAGAAAGTATTAATAGCACTTATAATAATTATTCAAATAGAGAAAGTACTAATAATATGACAGAAGAACAAAGGGAAGAGAAAAAAGAAAGATTAAAGGTAATGATAAATGAGTCTGGTTCTTCTAAAGGAGTTTTAGAGGTTCAAGAAAATAATAACTTTGGCTTTTTAAGATGTAATAATTATTTAACTGGTGAGAATGATATATATGTATCACCTTCTCAAATTAGAAGATTTAATTTAAGAACTGGTGATGAAGTTCAAGGAAAAGTTAGAGAAGCTAAAGAAGGAGAAAAGTTTAAAGCTTTATTATTCGTAGAAAAAGTTAATGGAGATAATCCAGAAAAAGCTATTGGAAGAAAGAACTTTGAAACATTAACACCAGTATATCCTAATGAAAGGCTACATTTAGAAACTAGTAATGAAAATGATTTATCTTCAAGGTTGATGGATATAATTTGTCCAATAGGAAAAGGACAAAGAGGAATAATTGTAGCACCACCAAAAGCTGGTAAGACTACTTTGTTAAAAAAGGTTGCACAAAATATCACTATAAACCATCCAGATGTAAAATTAATTGTTTTATTAATTGATGAAAGACCTGAAGAAGTTACAGATATGAAACGATCTATAAATGGGGATGTAATTTATTCAACATTTGATGAAGAACCTCAAAATCATGCTAAAGTAGCTCAGATGGTATTAGAAAGAGCTAAAAGAATGGTAGAGCAAGGAAAAGATGTAGTTATACTATTAGATAGTTTAACAAGATTATCAAGAGCATATAATTTAACTATCACTCCTACAGGAAGAACATTATCAGGTGGATTAGATCCAGGTGCATTAATTATGCCTAAAAAGTTCTTTGGGGCAGCAAGAAATATTGAAGAGGGTGGAAGTTTAACAATACTTGCAACCGCTTTAGTAGAAACTGGTTCAAGAATGGATGATATGATTTTTGAGGAATTCAAAGGAACAGGTAATATGGAAGTTCATCTTGATAGGAGACTGCAAGAAAGAAGAATATTCCCTGCTATTGATATTTATAAGTCAGGAACAAGAAAAGAAGATTTATTATTAAGTGATGAAGAAAAAGAAGTAGCATATGCAATTAGAAAAGTAATGTATAGAGATGGAAACATTGAGAATATTACAGAAAACTTAATAAATATGTTATCAAAAACAAAAAACAATAAAGAGTTTATACAAGTTTTCCCTAAAAATGATGTGTTTAAAAAATAAAGAAAACTACAGAAATATGTAGTTAAAAATATATCTAGCTAAAAAGAGGTTATATACAAGTATTGTAATAACCTCTTTTAGTAGTATTATGAATAATAAAATTTATTAAAAAATGAAAAAATGAGAAAGAAAATAAATTCTTTCTCATAAATTCTAACCTAATCTTATTTGTTAAGACCGAACTTCTTGTTGAATTTGTCAACTCTACCGCCGATATCAACGATTTTTTGCTTACCAGTGAAGAATGGGTGGCATTTAGCACATATATCAACTTTTAACTCTTCTTTAACAGAACCAGTTGTGAAAGTATTTCCACATGCGCACTTAACCACAGCATCGTGATGGTATTCTGGATGTATGCCTTGTTTCATTTGATTCACCTCTTTCAAAATACATTCATTGACTTAGCAATGACCTATTGAATTATAGCATAGTCGACAAATACAGTCAATATAGGCAGGAAATAAAAACATCTTTTTAAGTATTTCTTAAAATGCTATAATCGAATGAGATACATATACAGAGGAGAGACATTATGAGTAAATTATATTTTAGATACGGTGCAATGAATTCAGGAAAATCAACAAATCTTATGCAGGTTGCATATAACTATGAAGAGCGTGGAATGAAAGTTCTATTAATTAAACCATCTACCGATAAAAAGGGTGGAGATAAACTAGTTTCTAGACTAGGAGTAGAAAGAAAAGTGGATTTATTAATTGATGATAATCAAAATATATACGAGAGTGTTAAAAAATGGAATGATGAAAAATATAAAATTGATTGTATTTTAGTAGATGAAGTTCAATTTTTTAAAGCGCATCAAATAGACCAACTTTTTGAGATAGCAGTTTGTTTAGATATACCGGTTATATGTTATGGACTTAGAACAGATTTTAAAATGCAAGGATTTGAAGGAAGTACCAGATTATTATTATTAGCACATAGTATTGAAGAATTAAAAACTATTTGTAAATGTGGGAAAAAGGCAATATTAAATGGAAGAAAAATAAATGATAAATTTGTATTCGAAGGAGAACAAGTAGCAATAGATAATATAGATAATGTTGAATATGAATCATTATGTGGTCATTGTTACTTTAAATTTAAAAATCAATAAAAGGGTGAGAGTGTGATTTTATGAAAAAATGTGATGTCGGAGGGCAAGCTATAATTGAGGGAGTTATGATGAGAGGCTCTAAAGGATTAGCAACAGCTATAAGAACTCCCAGTGGGAAAATTGAAGTAGATGTAAAGAAAACTAAACCAATTACCAAAAAATATAAATTTTTAAATATTCCTATCATTAGAGGAGCAGTTGTACTAATTGATTCATTAATTGTTGGAATTAAAACCTTAAATTATTCAGCAAGTTTTTTTGAAGAAGATGAAGAAGAATCAAAATTTGATATTTGGTTAAGAGAAAAATTAGGGGATAAAGGTGCAAATGATTTATTAGTTACTTTTACTATGATGATTTCACTTTTAGTTGCAGCTGGGTTATTCTTAGGAATTCCTACAGCAATTGCTTCTTTATTTAAAAACACTGGAATTTCTTCAGTAGTGTTAAACTTAATTGAAGCTGCAATAAGAATAACTATCTTAATTACTTATATGTTTTTGATAAGTAAATTAGATGATATTTATAGGGTGTTTCAATATCATGGGGCAGAACATAAAACTATTTTTTGCTATGAAGCTGAAGAAAAGCTTACAGTAGAAAATGTAAGAAAGTTTGGGAGATTACATCCAAGGTGTGGTACTAATTTCTTGTTTTTAACTATGCTTGTTAGTGTTATTTTGTTTTCACTAACTGGATGGGGTGGATTTTGGCAAAGGTTAATATTAAGAATTGTATTGATGCCTATAGTTGCAGGTATAACTTATGAACTTATTAAATGGCTAGGGAGAACAGAAAGTAAATTGGGAAAAATAATTGCATATCCAGGATTAAAATTACAAGAACTTACAACAAAGGAGCCTGATGATGCTCAATTAGAAGTTGCAATAGAATCTTTAAAAGCGGCAGAGGGAATTGAATATAAGAAGAAAATAGGGGAATTATTAATAGATGGAAATAAAATATTAAAAGAAGCTAATATAGACACTTATATTTTAGATACACAACTATTATTAGGGAAAGTATTAGGTAAAGATAAACTATATTTAATTACTAATAAAGAAGAAGTAGTGAGTAAGTTTAAAGAGAAGGAATTTTATTCTTTAATTGAAAAGAGAAAAAATAAAATGCCTATAAGCTATATTTTAAAAACAACTGAATTTATGGGATTAGATTTACATGTAGAAGAAGGGGTATTAATACCAAGAGGAGATACAGAGGTATTAGTAGAAGAAACTCTTAAACTTATGGATGAAGATAAAGAGTATGAAGTTTGTGATTTATGTTGTGGAAGTGGTGCTATAGGTATATCTCTTGCACATTTTAGAGAGAATATTAAGGTAGATTTAATTGATTACTATGATGTTCCTGAAAAGGTAACAAAAAGAAATATTGTAAAGCAAAAGTTAAGTAATAGAGCTAAATTTATAAAAAGTGATTTATTATTGGAAGTTATTAATAGAGAAAAAAAATATGATATTTTAGTATCAAATCCCCCATATATTAAGGAAGAAATTATTGATACTTTAATGGAAGATGTTAAAGATTATGAACCTCATACAGCATTAAGTGGTGGGAATGATGGATTGGATTTTTACAGAAGAATTGTAGATGATAGTGATAAAATATTAAAAGAAAATGGTATTCTTGCATTTGAAATTGGCCATGATCAAGGGACTGAAGTTAGCAGTTTAATGATTGAAAAAGGTTATAAAAATGTTAGGGTAGTTAAAGATTTAGCTGGACTTGATAGAGTTGTTATAGGAAACATGTAGGTTTAGTTAATAGTTAATGAATAAATTCAGCTTAACTGAATTTAAAATATATAGTTAAAAAACTATGTTAAGAGTTTTCCATTAACTATTAACTCTTAACTATTATAGTGAAACTTGATAAGTACACAATGATTATGTTATAATATTTCAATATGAAAAAATACAGTACGGAGTGATATTATGTTATTAGATAAATTAGCATTTACGGAAAATAAATACGAAGAACTATCAGTTAAAATATCAGATCCTTCAATAATGGCTAACCAAAAAGAATGGAGAAAGCTATGTAAGGAGCACGCTGATTTAGAAATAATCGTAACAGCTTATAGAGAGTATAAGAAAGTTGTTGAAGATTTAGAAGCTAATAAAGAGATGTTAGAAGAAGAATCAGATAGAGAAATGAGAGAAATGTTATCTGAAGAAATTTCTTTATTAAAAGATCAAGAAGAAGAATTAGAAAAGAAAATTCAAATTCTTTTATTACCTAAAGACCCTAATGATGACAAAAACGTATTTGTTGAAATTAGAGGTGGTGCTGGAGGAGATGAAGCAGCATTATTTGCAGCTAATCTTTTCAGAATGTATACTAGATATGCTGAATCTCAAAGATGGTCAGTTGAAATGATGAGTTCAAATGAAAATGACCTTGGTGGATTTAAAGAAGTTGTATTTATGATTAAAGGTAACGGAGCTTATTCAAAGTTAAAATATGAAAGTGGTGTACATAGAGTTCAAAGAGTACCTGATACAGAAAGTTCAGGAAGAATACACACTTCAACAGCTACAGTAGCTGTATTACCAGAAGTTGATGATGTTGAAATAGAAATCAATGATAAAGATTTAAGAATTGACGTTTATAGATCTTCAGGTAATGGAGGACAATGTGTTAATACAACTGACTCAGCAGTTAGAATTACTCATATTCCAACAGGAACAGTTGTAGCTTGTCAAGATGAAAAGTCACAGCTTAAAAATAAAGAAAAAGCAATGAAGGTTTTAAGAGCAAGATTGTTTGAAGTTGCTGAAGCAGAAAGACTTGCTGGAATTGCCGAAGACAGAAAAAGTCAAGTAGGAACAGGGGATAGAAGTGAAAGAATAAGAACTTATAACTATCCACAAGGAAGAGTTACAGATCATAGAATCGGATTAACGTTATATAAATTAGATAGTTTCATGAATGGAGATATTGAAGAAGTTATTAATGCTTTAATTACTGCAGATCAAGCAGAAAAAATGCAAGCAATGGGTAATACTGATTCAATATAATATTAAAAGCCTTGCATTGTATAATGTAAGGCTTTTAAAATAGGTGATTACATGAAAATAGAAAAAGCATTAAAGAAACAAAAGTTTTATAATAAGATATTTTATATAATTATGATATTATTAGCGGTATTTCTTCCATTATGTACTTATTTAGCTTATATTGATTCAGTAATAATATTAATTTTTCTAGCAGTAATAGAAATTTTAATTTGCATAGCAGTAATAAATAAAATTAATAAATCTACTCTTAAATTTTATTTTTATAATAATAAATTGAAAGTTAAAAATGGATTATTTTTGAGTTATAGCTTAATTCAATGTGATAAAGTAGCTATTGTACATACTAATAAAAGTAATGAGGATATGGAAATAATTATTATTACACCAGTAAGGTATAAGAATAGAAAATTAAATCCTATTTCAAAAGATTTTATGAGAAAGAATAAAGAGGCGGCAGATGAATATCTAAGAATAAAAAGGATACATAAAGATTGCTTATATTATTTTCAGGTTATTAATTGTGGTGAATTAAATAAGTATGTATTACTAGATAATATTTATAGAAATTGTGTTAATGCAGTATACACGTCTTCTGCTATAGAAAATATTAAAATAGCAAGAGGGCAAAAAGAAATTTAATGAAAGAAGGTAAGTCCTTATGGAAACAAAGGTTGCCATAATAAAAGATATAAATAACGATATTAAATTTATAGAGGAAGCTGGTACTATTATTAGAAATGGTGGAACTGTAGCTTTTCCAACTGAAACTGTATATGGACTAGGTGCAAATGCTTTAGATGAAGAAGCTGTAAAGAAGATTTTCATTGCTAAAGGTAGACCTCAAGATAATCCGTTAATTGTACATGTTTGTTCAAAGGATATATCTGAATTAGTTAAAGAAGTACCAGAAATAGCACAAAGAATGATTGATAAGTTTTGGCCAGGGCCTTTAACAATTATATTAGAAAAAAATGATATTATACCTAACATGACAAGTGCAAATCTTAATACGGTTGGAATAAGAATGCCAAGTTCTGAAATTGCTCTTAAACTTATCGAATTATCAAAAAGACCAATTGCTGCTCCTTCAGCTAATATCTCTGGTAGGCCAAGTCCAACAGAAGTCGAAAGATGTGTTGAGGACCTAAGTGGCAAGGTCAATTATATAATTGGTGGAGAAAGTAGTGATATAGGAGTTGAATCAACTATAATAGACTGCACTGTAAATCCACCATTAGTATTAAGACCAGGTGGAATCACATTAGAAATGCTTAAAGAAATAGATTCTAATATTGAAATTGATAGTGCTTTAAAATCAAAACCAACGGAAGAGTTTAAGCCAAAAGCACCAGGAATGAAGTATAGGCATTATGCGCCTAAAGCCCATTTAAAAATAATTAAAGGGAAAAATGAAAAAACTATTGAAATAATCAATGAAATATTAGAGAATTATATAGAAAAAGGTAAAGACGTAGCTATATTAACTACAGATGAAAATTTAAATAAATTTAATAAAGGGAAAATAATATCATTAGGAAGTGAAAATAATTTAAGCGAAATTGCAAAAAACCTTTTTGAGACATTAAGAAAATGTGATGACTTAGGAGTTCAACATATATTATGTCAGGGCTTTGAAGAAAAAGGTGTTGGTCTTGCAATAATGAATAGATTAAATAAAGCTGCTGGTTATGATATTTTAGAAGTATAAATAAGGAGGATGGGGGAGCCTATTCTTCTTTTTTTATAAATAATTAATGTAATAAAGTTAGTTATTACATAATAAGTGATAGGAAGGTTGGTTTTATGAAAATTGCATTAGGTTGTGACCATGGTGGATTAAATTTAAAAGCAGAAATAGCTAATTATTTAAAGTCTCAAAATATTGAGTTTAAAGACTTTGGAACTTATACAGAAGAATCTTGTGATTATGCTGATATAGCATTACCAGTAGCTGAAGCAGTAGTAGCTAAAGAATTTGATTTTGGTATATTAATTTGTGGAACTGGAATAGGAATAGGAATCGCAGCAAATAAGGTACCAGGAATAAGAGCTGCACTTTGCTCTGATACATTCAGTGCACATGCAACTAGAGAGCATAATGATGCTAACATATTAACTATGGGCGAAAGAGTTGTTGGTAAAGGATTAGCAATAGACATAGTAAAAGCATTTTTAGGGGCTGAATTTGAAGGCGATAGACATGCAAGAAGAATAAATAAAATTACTGAAATTGAAAAAAAATACTCTAAATAATAATGAGTGACTTAAATAATATTTAAAGGTTTTACTAGGAGGAAGAAGATAATGAGTAAAGTAACAGAAATTAAACATCCATTGATATTACATAAATTAGCATATATTAGAAGTAAGGATACAGGATCAAAATATTTTAGAGAATTAGTAGAAGAAGTTTCTATGCTAATGGCATATGAAGTAACAAGAGATTTAGAAACTGAAGAAGTAGAGGTAGAAACACCAATATGTAAGACAAAATGCCAAATGTTAGCTGGTAAAAAGATGGCTATAGTTCCAATATTAAGAGCCGGTCTTGGAATGGTAGATGGAATATTAAATTTAATACCAGCAGCTAAAGTTGGGCATATTGGATTATATAGAGATGAAGAAACACTTCAACCAGTAGAATATTTCTGTAAATTACCACAAGATATAGCAGAGAGAGATATAATAGTAGTAGATCCAATGTTAGCAACTGGTGGTTCTGCAGCTGATGCAATCTCTTTATTGAAGAAAAGAGGAGCTAAAAAAATTAGATTAATGTGTTTAATTTCTTCTCCAGAAGGTGTTAAACTTGTTCAAGAACAACATCCAGATGTTGATATATATTTAGCTTCTATTGATGAAAAATTAAATGAAAAAGGATATATTGTACCAGGACTTGGTGATGCTGGGGATAGACTTTTCGGAACTAAATAATAAAAAGCGAAGACTAAGTCTTCGCTTTTTAATTAAATTATAAAAAAGTTAGTTTAGTTAATAAATTCAGCAGAGCTGAATTAAAAAATATATCATTTACTAAGAAACTCTACTAGGAGTTTCTACCTTAACTATTAATTCAAAACTATTAACTAAAAAAGCAGAGGAGTGAAAAGTATGGCAAAAAGAGAAGGATACTTATCGTGGGATGATTATTTTATGTCTTTAGCGTTATTATCAGGAAAAAGAAGTAAGGATCCTAATACACAAGTTGGAGCTTGCATTGTAAATAGAAATAATGTAATTGAAAGTATAGGGTATAATGGATTACCTAAGGGATGTTCTGATGATGAATTCCCATGGGAAAAGGAAGGGGAAGCATTGGATACAAAGTATCCATTTGTTGTTCATGCAGAGTTAAATGCAATATTAAATGCAAAAGGTAAGGAATTGTCTGGTTGTAAAATATATGTTGCATTATTTCCATGTAATGAATGTGCAAAAGCAATAATACAATCAGGAATAAGTGAGGTTGTTTATTTAAGTGATAAATATGCTGATACTGATTCGGTAAAAGCTTCTAAAAGAATGTTTAAGTGTGCTGGAGTTGCTTTAAATCAACTGATCCCAACTCATGAGAAAATAGAATTATCTCTAAACATAAAGGATATTTAAAGAGTTTATAAATTAATAACATATTGAATAAAATAATAATTACTCATAAATTAAATTATATTTATATAAAAATAAAAATACATACTTTTAAATAGAAAAAATGCAATATAAAGAGTTTAAATAAAATAAAAAAAGTGAAAATATAGAACAAAAAACTATTGTGAATAACTGTAAAAAGTAAAATGTTTTAAATATTAGTTGATATTGGAAAATACAAAGTGGTATAATAATAGTGTTAATTGTTTAACAATTTAAACAATTAACACTATTATGATTTTAGGGTAATTTAATGGGAGGATTTTTTATGAGAGAAGTAGTAATAGTTAGTGCAGTTAGAACTGCCATTGGATCATTTGGTGGGTCATTAAAGGATGTTCCAGCAGCAGATTTAGGAGCACTAGTAATTAAAGAGGCTGTAAATAGAGCTGGTGTTAAACCAGAATTAGTTGAAGAAGTAGTGATGGGAAATGTTATACAAGCTGCTCAAGGTCAAAATGTTGCTAGACAAGCTGCTGTAAAAGCAGGATTACCAGTAGAAGTTCCAGCTATGACAATAAATAAAGTTTGTGGATCAGGTTTAAGATGTGTTGCATTAGCAGCTCAAATGATTAAAGCGGGAGATTGTGATGTAGTAGTTGCTGGAGGAATGGAAAATATGTCTGCAGCACCATATGCTATTCCAGGAGCAAGATGGGGCCAAAGAATGGGCGATGGAAAAATGGTAGATACAATGATTAAAGATGCTTTATGGGATGCATTTAATGATTATCACATGGGTGTAACTGCTGAAAACATAGCTAAAGAATGGGGTTTAACAAGAGAAATGCAAGATGAATTCTCATTAAATTCTCAATTAAAGGCTGAAAAAGCAATTAAAGAGGGTAAATTTGTAGATGAAATAGTTCCAGTAGTTATTCCACAAAGAAAAGGCGAACCAAAAGTGTTTGCTCAAGATGAATTCCCAAGATTTGGATCAGATATTGAAAAGATGGCTAAATTAAGACCATCATTTATTAAAGATGGTACTGTAACTGCTGCTAATGCATCAGGGATTAATGATGGTGCAGCTGCATTTGTAGTTATGAGTGCTGAAAAAGCAGAAGAATTAGGATTAAAACCAATGGCTAAAATACTTTCTTATGGAAGCAAAGGGTTAGATCCTGCAATAATGGGATATGGACCATTCCATGCGACAAAGAAGGCATTAGAAGTCGCTGGATTAACTGTAGAGGATATGGATTTAATTGAAGCAAATGAAGCATTTGCAGCACAAAGCTTAGCTGTAGCGAAAGATTTAAATTTCGATATGGAAAAAGTAAATGTAAATGGAGGTGCAATAGCACTTGGGCATCCAGTAGGTGCTTCAGGAGCAAGAATATTAGTTACATTACTTCATGAAATGGAAAAAAGAGATGCAAAAAAAGGTTTAGCAACTCTTTGCATCGGTGGAGGAATGGGAACTGCTTTAGTAGTTGAAAGAGTGTAATTTATATAAAAAGAAGAAAAAAGGAGCTTTTTAGAGGCTCCTTTTTTAATTTTAGTTATTATAAATAGCTTTAATGATAACTATTAGAATAAAAAATAATAAAATTATAAAAAATAATGAATAAAATGTAAAATAATTATTCATAAAAGGTTAAAAAAATATACAAGATATATTATTGATAATTATAAAATGATAAAAAAACTTAAAAAAAATTTAAAAATATTAATAATTTTATCAAAAAGTAACAAAATGAAATTATGAAACGTTATCAAGAAAAAAGAACTATAAAAAAGGAATATTATGAAAATTTAGACAATTGAAAGGTTTGGAAATAATTTGCAAGAATGATTAAAAAAGTGTAAAAACGAGATTTTGGTTGAGTATTTATGGATTATTATCTAATAACAGGCAATTTTAACGTGTGATTGTAAAAAATAACTAAAAATGAGGTTTTTATTAATCGGAAAGTAGGTATATAATTAGCTAATGTCAGCAGGGATAGAACTAATAACAAAGTAATAGTATTCCTATATAAGAGCTTATTTGTATAAGCAAATATAAATATATAACTATATAATAGTTAGTTTTTATATAGGAATAAAATGAGATTCTAGTTCCCCAATAAGTTATTTACTAGGAGATTAAAATGGCAAAATATCTAAGGTTTACAGTAAAATCTGTAGCAAATAATGATTTGATAACTGCAACTATTTCATTTTTATTATTAGTGTTATTAGGGAAATATAAAATTGGATTAATTTTGTTGCTAGGAGTAATAATTTCTATGTTGAATTTTATTATTTCAGCCAAAATAACAGATATGTTCCTAAATAACCCTAAAAAAAATAAAGCATTTTTATTTCCATTAAGTTATCTAATACGAATAATAACTATAGTTGCTATAGCAGTATTTTTCTCTAATAGCTTAGTTAATTTATTAGTCTTTCTAATAGGATTTTTTATACATTATATAATCCTAGTAATAACTACTATAAAAGTGCAGAAGGGAAGTGAATAGATGGAACCATCAAAAGCTATATTTTCTTTTTACTTAGGCAAAATGGCCATTGATATAAAGCCAGAATCAATAGTGCAGTTAGTAATTGTTTTATTAATTTTAGCTTTAGCGTGGTGGTCTACTAGAAATATGAATATAAGACCATCTAAAAAGCAAACTATTGTTGAATGTATTTATAACATGTTAAATAATGCTGTAGTGAGTAATGTTGGAGAAAGCTTTATAGGTATAGTTCCTTTCGTAGGAACTCTAGGAATATTTGTACTAGTAATGAATTTTACAGGACTAGTAGGAATATCACCACCAACAAAAAACTTTAGTGTTACATTAACTTTAGCTTTAATATCATTTGTAATGGTACAAGCATATGCCATTAAAAAGAATGGTATTGGAGGATACTTTAAGGGATATTTAGAACCAGTATCTTTTATATTACCAATAACAATATTGGAGAGGGTAATGCTTCCAATATCTTTATCTTTAAGACTTTTTGGTAATATGTTAGCAGCTACTTTTATAATAGAACTTGTTTATGAAAGTTTAGAAAAGATAGCGTGGTTTGCACAACTAATTATACCAATTCCATTACATTTGTATTTCGATATATTTGATGGTGGTATTCAAGCAATTATTTTTGTAATGTTAACAATGATAAACATTAAAATAGTATCTGAACATAATTAAAAGGAGGAAATTAAAAATGAGTGAAATAGGAATGAGAGCATTAGGAGCAGGTATTGCAGTATTAGTAGGATTAGGAGCAGGTATTGGTATTGGAAATGCTACAGGAAAGGCTGTTGAAGGAGTTGCAAGAAATCCAGAAGCTACAGGAAAAATTACAACAACATTAGTTATAGGGTCAGCATTCGCAGAAGCAACTGCTATTTATGGATTATTAGTATCAATATTATTAATATTTGTAGGAGTAGCTTAATATTTTAATAACTCCAGAAGGGGGTAACAAATAATGGAATTTAATCCAGGTATTATATTAGCCACTATAGTAAATTTTTTGATTCTATTTTTTGGATTAAAATATTTCTTTTTTGAAAAAGTTAAATTAATAGTTGAAGCAAGAGAAAACGAGATAGTGGACAAGTTAGATAATGCAGATATGGAACTTGAAAAAGCAAGAAATCTTGCTATTAGCAATGAAAGAGAACTTCAAAGGGCTAAGGAAGAAGGAAAGGCTATCACAGAAAGTCATAAGAAAAAGGCTGAAAAAGTATATGATGAAATTGTTGAGGAAGCAAAATCTGAAGCAAATTTAATTATAGAAAGAGCCAAAGTAGAAATTGAAAGGGAAAAAGAAAAAGCAGAGTATTCTTTAAAGAAAGAAGCAATAGACTTAGCTTTAGAACTTTCTAAAAAGGTAATTGAAAAAAATATCGATGAGGAAAAAAATAAAACTTTAATTGATGAGTTTATTTCAGAGGTAGGTAAATAAATATGTATGAATATTTAGACCGAAGATATGCCCTTGCACTATATGAAGTTGCTGAAAAAAAAGGAAAAGTTGATGAATATCTTGGGGATTTAAGAGAAATCTGTAATCTGATAGATAACAATACTGATTTTTTAGAAGTAATTAAACATCCTCAAATAGGTACAAAACAAAAGAAAAGGACTTTTATTAATATATTTAAAGGTAAAATTGATGAAGAACTTTTGTCATTTTTATTAATATTAATAGAAAAAGATAGAATTTTATTCTTAAAAGAAAAATTAAAAGAAATGGAGAAAATCCATTTAGAAAAATTAAATGTTTTACAAGGAATTGTTAAGACTACAATACCTTTAGAAGAATATGAATATAATGCTTTAGTAAGAAAATTAGAAAAGAAGTACAATAAAGATATTATATTAAAGAAAATAATAGATCCTGAGATTCTAGGCGGAATTTATGTAAGAATAGGAAATGACGTTATTGATGGAACTGTAAGAACAAGATTAGAAGATTTAAAAAAGCTAATGCTTACTACGGAATAGAGGTGATTGCATGAACATAAAACCAGAAGAAATAACATCGATCATAAAAAAAGAAATACAAAGATATGAAAATCAAATTAAAACTTCTGATTCTGGAACAATAATTCAAATTGGTGATGGAATTGCAAGAGTTTATGGATTAGATGATTGTATGCAAGGTGAACTTTTAGAGTTCCCTAATAATGTATTTGGTATGGCTTTAAACTTAGAGCAGGATAATGTCGGATGTGTTTTATTAGGTTCTGAAGAAGGAATTAAAGAAGGCGACATAGTAAAAAGAACTAATAGAATTGTTGAAGTTCCTGTAGGAGAAGGTATTTTAGGGAGAGTTGTAAATCCCCTTGGTGAAGAAATTGATGGTAAAGGTCCTATCAATTATGCAGGAACTAGGCCAATAGAGGTGCCAGCTCCAAGTATTATAGATAGAGCTTCAGTAAATGAACCTTTACAAACAGGAATAAAGGCAATCGATTCTATGGTTCCTATTGGTAAGGGTCAAAGGGAACTTATCATTGGTGATAGACAAACAGGAAAAACTGCTATTGCAGTAGATACAATTTTAAATCAAAAAGGTAAAGATGTAATATGTATATATGTAGCTATTGGGCAAAAGCAATCAACAGTTGCACATATAGTTAATACATTAGAAGAAATGGGAGCACTTGATTATTCGATTGTTGTTGCAGGAACTGCATCAGAAAGTGCGCCACTTCAATATTTAGCACCATATGCAGGGTGTAGTATGGGTGAATATTTCATGCATAAAGGTAAAGATGTTCTTATAATATATGATGATTTATCTAAGCATGCAGTAGCCTATAGAACAATGTCATTATTACTTAGAAGACCGCCAGGAAGAGAAGCGTATCCAGGAGATGTGTTCTATATTCATTCAAGACTTTTAGAAAGAGCTGCAAAGCTATCTAAAGAAAATGGTGGAGGTTCATTAACAGCACTTCCAATTATAGAAACACTAGCTGGAGACGTTACAGCATATATTCCAACTAATGTAATATCGATTACGGATGGTCAAATATTCCTAGAAAGTGAATTATTCAATACTGGACAAAGACCAGCTGTAAATGCAGGTATCTCAGTATCAAGAGTTGGTGGTAATGCTCAAATTAAAGCTATGAAGCAAGTTTCAGGAACATTAAGATTGGAACTTGCACAATATACAGAACTTGCAGCCTTCGCTCAATTTGGATCTGATTTAGATTCTGATTCTAAGAGAAGATTAGAAAAAGGTAAAAGAATATTAGAGGTATTAAAGCAAGATCAATATAAACCAATGGATGTTGAAAAGCAAATAGTTATATTGTATGCAATTGTAAATGACTTTTTATCAGATATAAAGGTTAAGGATATTAGAAAATTCGAGGCTGAATTCTTAGAATATATGGATACTCATAATAGAGAGGTCTTAAAGCAAGTTATTGTTGAAAAACAATTAACAAATGAATTAAAAGAAAACATTGAAAAATGTATAATTGATTTTAAAAAAGAATTTTTAAAAGATGCATAGCTTTTTATAGCTATGCAATTCTTTAGGAGGTAAAACAGTGGGCGCAGCGGGACTTATAGAAATTAAAAGAAGAATGAAGTCAGTTGAAAGTACTAGAAAAATAACTAAGGCTATGGGGCTTGTTGCCACTTCAAAACTTAGGAAGGCAAGAAAAGAGCTTGCAGATAACGAGAAATATAATAATTTGTGTAAAGAAGTTATTAGTGAAGTTGTTTCTAGTATGCCAGAAGATTTTGACTCAATTTATTATAAAAGCTTTGATGGAGATAAACTCTATATTGTATTAACTTCAGACACTGGATTATGTGCAGGTTATAATAATACTGTAGCCATATATTTAAATAATTTAGTTCAAAAAAGTGGCGGGGCAAAGGTTGTTGTTGTTGGAAGCAAAGGAATTTCATATATTTCTAGATATAAAATAAGCACATATGCTGAATATGTGGATTTACCAGATATGCCTGCTACGAAAGACATTAATAGAATATATAATGATGCTATATATTTATATGAAAAGGGAGAGGTTTCTGAAGTAAATATAGTATATACAGAATTTATTTCTCCTGTTAAACAAGAGGTAAAAAGTGTTAAAATATTACCAATAGAAAAGAAAGCTTCTCAAGAAGGACAATATATAATTGAGCCAGATGAAGAAGCCGTATTTAAAAATGCAATAGATATGTATTTAAAAAGCCAGCTTAAGACATGTATGCTTAGTGCAAAAGCTAGTGAACATAGTGCTAGAATGACTGCTATGGATGGTGCTACAGAAAATGCAAATGACATACTACAAAGTCTTAATATTAAATTTAATAGAATTAGGCAAGGTATTATAACACAAGAGATTTCAGAAATTGTTGGGGGAGCCGAAGCTCAAAAGTAGCAAGGAGGAAGAAGTATGGCAGAAAATAAAATTGGAAAAGTAGTTCAAGTAATTGGACCTGTAGTAGATATAAAGTTCGATGAAGCTTCTTTACCAAACATATACAATGAAATTAAAATTGATATGGGTGATAGAGAGCTTGTTGTAGAAGTTGAGCAACATGTTGGAGATGATATTGTTAGAGCAATAGCAATGGAATCTACTGATGGATTGAAGAGAGGTATGAAGGCTTTAGATACAGGAAAACCAATATCAGTGCCAGTTGGAAAGAATGTATTAGGAAGATTATTTAATGTATTAGGAACTCCTATAGATAATAAAGGAGCTATAGAATCAGATGAATCATATCCTATACATAGACCGGCACCAAGTTTTAAAGAACAATCTTTAGAACCAGAAATGTTCGAAACGGGAATTAAAGTTATTGACTTAATTGCACCATATCAAAAGGGTGGTAAGATAGGGCTATTTGGAGGAGCTGGAGTAGGAAAAACAGTATTAATCCAAGAGTTAATTAATAATATTGCTAAAGAACATGGTGGAATTTCTGTATTTACAGGTGTAGGAGAGAGATCTAGAGAAGGTAACGATCTGTATCATGAAATGATGGATTCAGGCGTTATAAATAAGACTGCATTAGTATTTGGTCAAATGAATGAATCACCAGGTGCTAGAATGAGAGTCTCATTAACTGGGTTAACTATGGCTGAATACTTTAGAGATCAAGGACAAGACGTGTTATTATTTATAGATAATATATTTAGATTTACACAAGCAGGTTCAGAAGTTTCTGCATTATTAGGAAGAATACCTTCAGCAGTTGGATATCAACCAACATTAGCTACTGAGATGGGTGCTCTTCAAGAAAGAATTACTTCAACTAAAAATGGATCTATAACATCAGTTCAAGCGGTATATGTTCCAGCTGATGACTTAACAGACCCAGCTCCAGCAACTACATTTACTCACTTAGATGCTACAACAGTATTATCGAGAGCTATTTCATCTTTAGGTATATTTCCAGCTGTTGATCCACTAGAATCTTCTTCTAGAATTCTTGATCCAAGAATAGTTGGAAAAGAGCATTATGAAGTTGCAACTGAAGTTAAAAATATCCTTGAAAGATATACAGAATTACAAGATATAATTGCAATTTTAGGTGTTGATGAATTATCAGATGAAGATAAAGCTGTAGTTGCAAGGGCAAGAAGAATCCAAAGATTCTTATCACAGCCATTTACAGTTGCAGAACAATTTACAGGAATGCAAGGAAGATATGTTCCTGTTAAGGAGACTGTAAGAGGATTTAAGGAAATTTTATCAGGAAAATATGATGATTTACCTGAATCAGCATTCTTATTTGCAGGAACTATTGAAGAAGTTGTAGAAAAAGCAAATAAAATGAAATAGGAGATGTAAGTTATGGGAAAAACAATAAAACTTAACATTGTATCTCCTGGGCGTGAAGTATTAACAGAGGAAATTATTAGTTTATTAACAACAGAGCCTAATGGTAAAATTGAATTTCTTGCAAATCATGCAGCGAGTATAGTAGCTGCTATACCAACAGTAAGTATTTATACTACAGCTAATGGTGATGTGAAGAAATTATTTACATCTTCAGGAATTATATATGTTAAAGATAACGTGATTAATTTCTGCTGTGATTCATTTAATTATCCAGAAGAAATTGATATAAATCGTGCGGAAGAGGCTCTTAAGAGAGCAGAAGAACGATTAACTAGTAAAAAAGAAAATGTTGATATAGAAAGAGCAAAGAGAGCATTAGCTAGGGCAAATGCAAGATTGCAATTTAAATAAGGAAATCGCTAAAAAGCGACTTCCTTATTTTTTTTATGAAAAATTATTTATATAACCTTTTTTTTTAGATTTGAATAGAATGATATATATACACGAAATCAGTAGATAAATATATTAAATTTAGAATAAAGAGAACTATTTTAAGACCTTAATAATATATATATATTATTAAAAGAAATTATTTTAAAGGAATATAAGGGGATATATTTATGTAACCCTAAGTAACTAAATATATGGTTAAGAATTTCATTTAGACAATTAGTATTGCAGCGATGTATAAAAAAAATAGTTTGGACAATAATTTTAGAGGAAGGGCAGGGGATTACAATATGAAAAAGGTGTTTTTTGTATTTCTTTTAATCTTTTCTCTATTAATTATTTGTGGAAAAGAATATAAGTGTGAATCAAAAGAGGATTCTTTCAGCAAGATTGAAGGATATGTGATGAATAATTATGATTTTGTCCAAAATGGAATTAAGTTAGAATATACAGTTGATGAAACATTAAGGAATGAATATTTAAGGATAAAACAATTTTTTGAGGAAAACAATTTTTTGTTACTTTCTACAGATAAAAATAATATTACAGCAGAAAGTGAAAATATTGATTATAGTATTAGTATTTGTGAATATAATGGTTTGATAAAAGTTCAGGTTATTCTAATTAATAATGATGTTAGTAAATCAGAGAAAGAATTGAAAAAATTATCACAGAAAATAAGAAGTGATAATTTTATAAATGAAAGGTATTTTTCATTTATAAAGGGAAAGATAAATACACAGGATAAAAATTTAATTGGTGATTTGGAAAAAAATTTAAATATAAAGGTTAATGAATATTTAGATATAAATAATGGGTGTGTTGCTGAAGCTACATTTGAAGATAATCAACATATAAACATTGGACAAATTAAGTACGATACAGGTTCATATTTAATTATAGGAACACCGATAATTTTCGTAACATACTAACAATAAATATGGAGGATAATATGGAAAAAATCATAGTTAGAGGTGGAAGGGAACTTCATGGAGAAGTTGATATAAGTGTTGCAAAAAATTCAGTATTACCTATAATAGTTGCAACTATTTTAAATCCAACCGAAATAATTTTAAAAAAAGTACCTATGTTAGAAGATGTTACTGTCTTGATTAATTTATTAAGAGAGTTAAATTGTGAAGTGCAATTTTCTTCAATAACAGGGGATTTAAAAATAAATACTCAAAATTTAAAAGAAGTAGATCCAAATAGTGAATTAATTAGAAAAATGAGAGCATCTTTTTTAATTATGGGACCTATGTTAGCAAGGTTTGGCAAATGTAAAATATCAATGCCTGGAGGCTGTAATATCGGAAGCAGACCTGTAGATTTACATTTAAAAGGTTTTAATGCTTTAGGAATAGAGTCAGAAGTTGGCTATGGTTATGTAGAAGCTAAAATTGATAAATTGCATGGAAGTAGAATTTATTTAGACTTTCCATCTGTAGGAGCTACAGAGAACATTATGATGGCAGCTGTTTTAGCACCAGGAGTTACTGTAATAGAAAATGCTGCTGAAGAACCAGAAATTTGGGATTTAGCAAGATTTTTAAATTGTATGGGTGCTAAGATTGAAGGAGCTGGATATGGAAAGATAACTATACATGGTGTATCAGAATTGAAACAACCAAAACCATTTACACCTATATTTGATAGAATAGAAGCTGGCACTTTTATGGTTGCAGCTGGAATTACTAATAGTAAGATAACAATTAATGGAGTAAATGAAGAGCATTTAATGCCAACAATCGAAAAATTAAAAGAATGTGGGGTTTACTGCACTGTAGACGGACAAAAGATGATTGTGGATGGAACTAGAGAAAAAAGGCCAGTAGATATAAAAACAATGCCTTATCCAGGTTTTCCTACAGATATGCAAGCTCAAATGATGGCTTTATTATCAATTACTAAAGGCGTAAGTGTAATAACTGAAACTGTATTTGAAAATAGGTTTATGCACGTTGGAGAGCTTGGGAGAATGGGCGCCAATATAAAAATTGATGGTAGAATAGCTATAGTAGAAGGTGTAACTACTCTTACTGGATGTGAAGTTAAAGCTACTGATTTAAGAGCTGGAGCAGCAATGATATTAGCAGGATTAGTTGCAAATGGACAAACGGAGATAGGAGAAATATATCATATTGATAGGGGATATACTAATATTGAGGAAAAGTTTAGACAACTTGGAGCGGAAGTATATAGAGTTTATAAATAAAAGTAGGAGCCTTTTGGGGTTCCTAATTTTTTTGTGTAGAAATATAAGATTAATAATGAAAATTGTATGGAATTGTTTAACAGATTAAAACATATATATAGATGTAACTTGATAAGATGGAGGGATTATGAGTAAAAGAATTTTAAAAGGATTCACAACCATTAAGTTAGTAATAGTAACAGCTATATGTATTATTTTATTTATGATAGTAATTCCAGTAATAACTATGAAAGCAGATGTGAAAATAGATTTTAATAAATATGCAGCTAATGAAGAAAAGATGAATGTTAATGAATCGAATAATACTGAAAATATTAAAGTAGAAGAAGAGGTAGATAATATAGAGATTGAAGATAAAGTAGATGAAATAGAAAAAGTAGATGAAGGTAACAATACAGATAATGTGGATAATATAGAGAATACAAACAATGAAATAAACATTAATATAAATAGTACTGTTTCTTTATATATTACTTTAGAGAATAGAATAGAGGAGATAGAACTAGAAGAGTATGTATGTGGTGTACTTGCAAATGCAATGCCTATTAGCTTTGAACCTGAAGCGTTGAAGGCTCAAGCTATTGTAGTTAGAAGTTATGTTGTTAGTAAAAAATTAAATCCCTGTATAGAGGCTAATGGTGGAGATATATGTGACTCAGCACATTGTCAGGTTTATTCATCAAAGGATGATATTATTAAAAAATGGGGAGAGGAAAATGGAGAGAGATACTGGGAAAAAATAAAAAATGCGGTAGGTGATACAAAAGGTAAGGTTTTAACTTATGATGGTGAATTGGCAATGTATCCATTATATTTTTCTGTTAGTTCTGGGAAGACTGAGTCAGCAGAAGAATTAGGGCTTGGAAAAATTCCGTATCTTAAATCAGTAGATAGTCCTGGTGATGAGGAATCATCTAAATTTGAAAGTTCTAAGGAAGTTACATTAAGTGATTTAGCCTATATAATAAGTAATAAATATCCTAAGTCTGGCGTAACTTCAAGTAATATAAGAGATAGTATTAGTATATTATCAAGGAGTAAGGCTGGAGGAGTTATTGAATTAAAAGTAGGAGATAGTGTGATTAAGGGATCTGATTTTAAGGTTTTACTAGGGCTGAACTCAATAAACTTTGATTATTCCATAGGCGATAATACGATTGTATTTGATTGTAAAGGCCATGGTGAAGGGGTTGGAATGAGTCAGTGGGGAGCAAATGTTATGGCTAAAGACGGTAAGAGTTATGATGAAATATTAAAACATTATTATACAGGAATTAATATAGGAGATTTAAAATTTAATTTATAATTTTAGTGTATACTATATAAACAGTGAGAGATTTGATTTATCAAATCTCTTTTTGTTTTTTTATATATAAATTTGGCGAATAAAAAATTGGTATAGATTGAATTAATTTGGTTTTAAGGGCAAGAATACAATACAGGAGGTGTTGAAATGGACCAAAATAAAAAAAATAAAGTAAAGGACTTTTTCAGAAAGGAGGGCTTTTACTTAGTTTTACTAGTATGTTTATGCGTAGTTGCAACTGTAGCAGCATTTACTATTAAAAAGAATTCAGTTGCTAAGGAGCAAAATAATACTAGCAATGAATTATCTTTAAATGATGTTCAAGATAGCAGTTCTTCAGATGTTGATTCTAACTTTAATATGCAAAATGCAGAAAGAGTGGAAAGCAATGATGAATTAGCGGAAGCAAATGATAATGAAATATCTCAAGAGGAAGTTACTAATGAAGTGGCTAATGATACTAACGAAGTAGCTACTGATGACGAAGCAACAGTTTCAGAAAATCAAAATAACTCAGAGCAAGAAGCTGACGTTGATGTTTCAGCAGGAACTGATAGTAATATTGTTTTATCATTACCTATAGACGGTGAGGTAGCTATCTCAAGAGAATTTGGAAAAATGGTAAGAACTTATTCAGATGAAGCTAGAAGTGAAGATACATCTAGAAGAGGTATTGATATAAATGCTGCTGTTGGAACATCTGTTAAAGCAGCTGCAGAAGGTAAAGTTGAAGAAGTATCAAGTAATACTACAGATGGAACTTATGTTGTTATTGCACATGCTAATGGGCTAAAAACAAAATATACTAACTTAAGTGAAGATGTTAAGGTAGCAGCAGGGGATACTGTTAGTGCTGGTACTGAAATAGGTACAGTAGGAAATAGTTCAGGTATATTTACATCAAAAATTTGCGGAGATGTATTAAATATTCAAGTACAAGATGCAAACGGAAAAGATGTTGATCCAAGTGCTTATTTTGAAGTCAAATAATTTATTAAAGTATCAACCATTTTTATGGTTGATACTTATATAATTATTTAATTGGTTAGAGAGTATGAATTTTTTTTATAGATTAAGTAAATAATATATGAAAAATAGAGATTAAGGAGGTATAATCTTGAAAGACTATATAGAAGAAAGAGTTTTAGAGGTAGCCCAGTATATAATTGATTCAAAAGCTACAATTAGAAAAACAGCGAAAGTATTTGGAGTAAGTAAGAGTACTATTCATAAGGATATGACAGAAAGATTACCTAAAATTAATCCGGCTATAGCTGAACAAACACATTTAATATTAGAATTAAATAAGTCTGAAAGACACATTAGAGGTGGGAAGGCTACAAAAATGAAATATAAGGCAAATGAGCTATAAATTTATTGAATGATAAATTCATTGCATATATAATATAAAAAGGAATAATTTTGTAGAAAAAACAAATATTTTGAATTTTATTATATAGGAGTGAATAAAATGTGGTTTTGGAGAAGTGGTAATGATTTGGGTATTGATTTAGGGACAGCCACTGTACTTGTTTATGTAAAGGGAAAAGGAATACTATTAAAAGAACCATCAGTTGTAGCAATTAATAAGAATAATAATAAAGTTTTAGCAGTTGGAGAGGAAGCAAGAAGAATGATAGGGAGAACCCCAGGTAATATTGTAGCAGTAAGGCCACTAAGAGATGGTGTAATTTCTAATTATGATATTACTGAAAAAATGCTTAAGGCTTTTATAAAAAAGGCTTTAGGAAAAAGAAGGGTTATAGCACCGAGAGTTATGATTTGTATTCCATCAGAAGCAACGGAAGTTGAAAAAAGGGCTGTAATAGATGCAGCTATGAATTCAGGAGCTAAGAAAGTTAATCTAATTGAAGAACCATTAGCAGCTGCAATTGGAGCAGGATTAGACATTACTAAACCAGATGGTCATATGATTGTTGACATTGGTGGTGGAACAACTGATATTGCAGTTATTTCATTAGGTGGAATTGTTATTAGAGAGTCTATAAAAGTTGCAGGTGATAAATTTGATGAAGCAATTACTAGATATGTAAGAATGAAGTATAAGCTTCTAATTGGTGAAAAGACTTCAGAAGATTTAAAAGTTAGCGTTGGGTCTGTATTTAAAGGTTCAAGAAACATATCAACAACTATGAAAGGTAGAAATTTAATTACTGGGTTACCTGATGAAGTTATTATTTCTACTGAAGAGTTAAGAGAAGCATTAATGGAACCAGTATTAATGATTGTTGAAAGTGTAAAATCTGTATTGGAAAAGACTCCGCCAGAATTAGCAGCAGATATTATTGAAAAAGGAATATTAATGACTGGTGGTGGTTCATTAATAGATGGGTTAGATAAACTTATAGAGGAAAATACAGGTATTAATGTTAGTATTGCAAGTAACACAGTGGAAGCAGTAGCAATGGGAACAGGTGAGGTTCTTAATTATGCTGATAAAATGGACAATAATATTTCTAATAGAGAAATTACTTTAATAGATTAAATTTATATTAATGAACAAATAATGCTAGAAGTTATAACTTCTAGCATTATTTGTTCATTATAGAATTTAAATAACAAGCATGAATTAATCCATGGGAAATTACTTTTGCCATTTCGAAAACAAGGTGAAGTCTTATACTTCTAGAAGTGAAGAATTCAGCGGTATCACTGGAGTCTATTATACCAATTATTGAAGCAATACCTACATCTGGAAGAGATTTTCCAACGCCTTTTCCAGGATGAATAGGATAATCACGAGTGTGTATTTCACCAATTGAATTTACATCTCCGAGGCATGCATCTATACCTATTATAGAGGCATTAGGATGCAGTTTGTTAATTTCAATAAGCTTTTTATCTAAGTTTAATGCATGAATTGGATTTTCCAACGTACCGTATACAGGTAAAGGAAAATTATGTTCTTGAAGAAAAGTTCCAACAAGTGGACCTAAACAATCGCCTACGCATTTATCAGTACCGATACATACTATAATACTATTAGAATTAATATATTTTCTCATAAATTCAGCAATTTCATAGTATGCTAAATTAGATTTATAATTAAACTTTCTTTTAATCAAATAATTCACCCCTATCTTTATATATGGAAATTATTTTTAGCTATTTAAAATAACGAAAGATAATGCTTGCTATTTTAAGGAAAACTTTTTTATATTTGTTTAGTAAATAAACTTAAATAATAAAGTTTGAGCTTTAAATTTTAATTACATGAAGCTTGTCTTATATAAAATATATGATTTATAAAGCAATAATATAATTTTATTATAAAAAATTATATTAAGAACTTTAAAATATAAAGTCTATGATTTGTGCAATTATAATTTATAAAAGTATGTAAATCTTAATATACAGTAAGAATGTTAATAGCCTTGTACTTATACTATATTTATAGGATGGTAAATTTGTTACTAATTATGGGATGAAAAATGAATAAAAAATATACTATTAAATTTAAATAAATATTATTATAAAAAAATAAAATTATATATTAAAGCAAAGAAAAATAGAGAAAAGTAGAGAAAATAGAGAATAATTATGTATAAACAGGAAAAATGGGGGTTGAAATATAATTGGTTTAATTATATACTAGTCCTTGTCAGTTCGGCAGTAACATAATGAATGACAAAAAAGTTGTAAATAAACATATGGGGGAGTTCCCGAGAGGCCAAAGGGGGCAGACTGTAAATCTGTTACGTTTCGTTTCGATGGTTCGAATCCGTCCTCCCCCACCATTAACAACTTTAAAAAATAATAAATTTGAAATTTGGTATTATGCTTCATTGGCTCAATGGCAGAGCAGCTGACTTGTAATCAGCAGGTTGTTGGTT
>NZ_JADPBQ010000022.1 GCF_015670405.1 Clostridium sp. 1001271B_151109_B4
TTAAAATTTGGAGACTTACTTAGGAAACTCACTCCTCACATGCGTTCGGAGGAGTAAGTTCGAGCAACCAAATTAAAATTTGGGCTCTTACTTATAACTAAACTCAAAGTTTTTTTCTATATTAAAGAAATCAGCATAATCTATATCAAATAAACTCTTTGTAACTTTTGATACATCTATATCTTCCTTAATAAGCTGAGTTAAAACTCCAGCATAAGAAAGGTCTCCTTGAATTATTGCACCATAGATTTTTCCATCTTTATGGATTATCTTTTTATAGTTATTATCTTCAACTTTAGTTTCAACTATATAAGTTTCATCAGCTGGTTCTACCATACCAAGAGACATTGTAGCTATACCTACAAAGTTCATTGTATTTTTACTTCCAAAGAAATCAGTCATTATCATTTCTTTTCCTAACATATTATGTGCTGCTATTATACCTTCTTTAACAGCTGTTGGCCATATTGGATTTCTTCCCGTTACATCTCCAGCTCCATATATATTTTCTATATTAGTTTGCCCTTTTGCATCAATTATTAATCCAAATTTATCACATTCAACATTACTATTTTCCATAAATGCAACATTAGATCTAACACCTGTAGCAACTATTACTAATTCACATGGAACTTCTTCACCAGTATTTAATACTAAAGCTTTTGGATTGTTATTTTCATCTAAAAGTAACTTTTCAGCTTTAACATCTAACTTTAAAGAAACACCTTCTTCAATGAATTTCTTTTCATATACATCTGAAGCATGCTTGTCTAATTGTAATGGAAGTATCTTATTACTCATTTCAACTAAAGAGATATTTAATCCTTGTCCAAGTAATCCACTAACTGCATCTATTCCAACAAGTCCAGCACCTAAAACTACTACATTCTTAATTTTTTTAGCTTGTTCTTTTATTAATATAGCATCATCTAAGTTTCTTAGTCCAACTACATTATTACCTTCTCTAAGTCCTGGTACTGGAGGTATAAATGCAGATGCTCCACTACAGACTAATAATTTATCATAACTTAAAGTCTCACCATTTGATAGTTCTAAAGTTTGTTCTTTATCATTTAATGCTTTAACTTCTAAACCTTTCATCCAAGTAATATTGTTTTCTTCAAAGAACTCTTTACCTGTAAAGTTTAAAGCATCTACATCTCTATGATTTGAAATGTAATGATGAAGTATGCATCTTGAATATACATTTTCATCTTTAGATATTAATACTATTTCAGCATTTTTATCTAATTCTCTTAAAGTTTTAGCTCCACTTATACCTGCTGCAGAGGCTCCTATAACTACATATCTCATTATTCAGTTACCTCCTCTAAAGTAATTGCTCCCATAGGACATTTAGCTACACATTGTGCTGTTCCATGTTGCTTACATGCATCACATTTCATTATTTCTTTATGCATTCTGCTATCAGCTTTTAATACTCCATAAGGACATGCCATTATACACATGTAACAACTAGCACAGTGATCTTTATTATATTCCACTAATCCAGTTTCTTTATTCTTACTCATAGCGCCTGTCATACAAGTATAAACACATTCTGGTCTATCACAATGTCTACAGAATATTGGGGCATATTTACCTTTACTATCTATTGTTATTCTACTTCTTGTATCCTCTGACTCGTGAGCTACAATACATGCTGTTGTACAAGTTAAACAGCCAACACATTTATCTCTATCTATCTTAATTCTTTTCATCTTTAGTCACCCTCTATTTTTTAATGATATTTACTGCAACTGTTTTAAATGATGGTTCCTTTGAATATGGATCATAAACTGAAGGAGTAAGTGCATTTGTTTCAATATAGTGAATTGGTGCATATAAATGATCCTTCTTCACATGATCAGATATCTTTATAGTAAAGTCTTTAGTTACTCCATTTTGAGAAGCTATTGAAACTCTTTCATTTTCTTCTATATTTAATTCTTTTGCTAACTCTGGATGCATAAATGCATATGATTCCTTAGAGTAAATTCTTTCTGACTCAGCAATTTCTCTTGATCTAACTTGAGTATGCCATTGCCCTACTGTTCCTCTTCCTGAGTTAAATATATATGGGAATTCTGCACTTGTTTGTGTTGGGTTTTCTGCTATATCTTCAAAATGGAATTTAGCCTTCTTTGATGGAGTATAGTAATTACCATCTTCATATAATCTTCTTTCATCTTCCACTAAAGTTTCTCCAGCTCTAAATGGCCATTGAACTCCTCTTGAACCTTCCATATTTGGTCCTTCTAACATTTCATAAGTTACACCTGTAATATCACAAGGCATTCCCTTAGAACATTTCTTTAATAATTCAAATGTAGATCTTGGAGTTTCCCATCCTTTTAATAAATCTCCCATTCCAAGTTCCTTACCAATGTTATAGAAGATTTCGAAATCTGATAATTCCCCTTCTTCTTTTTCAATTACAGGATTAACCTTTTATAATCTTCTTTCAGTATTTATTAATACACCTTCTTTTTTAATTGCTGGAACAGAAGGTAAGTATAAATCACAAAGCTTAGCACTATCAGTATCTTCATATATATCTTGAACTACTAAGAAATCTAAATTTTTAACGCACTTTTCAAATTCTTCATTATTTGCCCATGAATGTCTTGGGTTTGTACAAATTACCCATAACCCCTTAATTTCCCCTGCAATTGCTTTTTCAATTATTGCATTGTAAGGAATTGTTGGTTTTGTAGCAAGTACACTTTCATCTACACCTAAAGCTTCAGCAACTGCTTTTCTACGTACTGGATTATCGAAATCTCCACCACCATAAAGTCCTGCCGTATTACTAAATGCTCTTGAACCCATAGCATTACATTGTCCAGTTAAAGAGTTTGCACCTGTACCTGGTCTACCCATGTTTCCTGTTATTAATGCTAAATTAATTATAGATTGAGCTGTTCTAACTGCTTGGTAACCTTGGTTAACTCCCATTGTCCACCAGAATGAAACTCTTTCTCCTGCATGAATAATTTCAGCTAATTCTAAAACTCTTTCCGCACTTATTCCTGTTTCAGCTTCAACTTTATCTAAAGTAAATTTAGCTACATGATTCTTGAAATCTTCATATCCTTCTGTATGATTCTCTATGTAATCAACATCAATATATCCTTTTTCTATTAAAACATTAGCTAAAGTATACATTAATACTAAGTCAGCCTTTGGTTTAATATCTATCCATATATCAGAATTCATAGCTGTTTCTGATTTTCTTGGATCTATTGTTATTATTTTAGCTTCTTTATTTTCTCTAATTCTTCCCCAGAATACTGGATGAGCTATAACTGGATTTGCTCCAATTAAAATTATTGTATCTGAAAGTTCTGCATCATTTAATGTATATGGTGGAGCATCAAATCCAAAACTTTGTTTATGAGCAACTACTGATGTAGCCATACATAATCTTGTATTACCATCACCATTAATACCCATATAATTTCTTCCTACATGCCCTAATAAAGCCATATCTTCTGTTGGCATTTGTCCTGTACTAATGAAAGCAACACTTTCTTTACCGTATTTTTCTTGAATGCTTGTCATTTTTTTAGCAAATGTTTTAAAGCCTTCTTCCCATGAAATTTCTTTCATTTCTCCATTTTCATCTCTTAAAAGTGGGCTTTTTCTTGCTTTAATTTTTGTTTGTTGCTTATCTAAGTTTAATCCTTTTATACAACAAAAACCTTTATTTACAGGGTAATCAACAGTAGGAGAAACCTTAGCTATCTTACCATTTTCTACATAAAAATCTACATTACATGCTAATGCACATAAATTACATGTTGATTGAATCTTCTTCATATTACTCCCATCTCCAATTCATGATTTTAATAAACTCTATATTCAGTATTATTTCAGATTCATTTTATCACTAAAGGTTATATGCAACTGTGACTATAATCACAAATTGTACGTTTTATTGTCATTTATTTAACAATATTATTAGTAAAATCTCTTTTTTTATTTAATAAAAGTAAAAATAAGCTATTAGATTTTTCAAAAATAACCTAATAGCTTATTTAAAATATTATACTAATTCAATTTGACTAATAAAATATTCATCGTCATTTTTATTTGATATCTTTTCAATTCCAAATCCAGTTATTCCATTAAGTTAATGCAAATTTAACTATTTACTATTTCTCCACCGTTTATGTGAATAGTTTGACCAGTAATATACGATGCTGCCTCTGAAGCTAGAAATACATATGCACCTGCACATTCAACAGGTTGCCCAGCCCTCCCCATAGGAGTATTAGATCCAAATTGAGGAATTTCTCCTTTTTCAAAACTTGATGGAATAAGCGGTGTCCATATAGGTCCTGGAGCTACTGCATTTACTCTTATACCACTTTTATTCTTTGCTAATGATGTTGATAAAGATCTTGTTAATGTTACAATTGCCCCCTTAGTCATTGAATAATCTATAAGCTTTTCATTTCCGGCAAAAGCTGTAACTGAAGATGTATTTATAATACATGCACCTGATTTCATATGCTTTAATGCTTCCCTTGACATATAAAAAGTTCCATAAATATTAGTTTTCATAGTTTTATCAAATTGATCATCTGAAATTTGTTTGAAATCTTTACATTCATATTGAACTGCTGCATTATTTACTAATATATCTATTTTCCCATATTCATTAATTACTTTTTCTACTACAGAAGTACAAAAAGCTACATCTGAAATATCTCCTGAATAAATACTACATTTCCTTCCTGTAGCTTCTATTAAATTTTTAGTATCTTCAGCATCTTTCTTTTCATTGTAATAAACTATAGTAATATCAGCTCCTTGATATGCATAAGCAATAGCTACCGCTCTCCCTATTCCACTATCCCCACCAGTTATTATTGCAACTTTATCTTTTAGTAGATCTCCACTTTTTATATACTTTTCATCATAGTATATAGGTAATGGATTCATTTCACATTCAAACCCCGGGTGAATATTTTGATGTTGTGCCGGAAAATTTGTTGGAAAGTTCATATAATCACTCCTTTAAAAATCATTGTCATACTTTATTATTAGTTACTTTCCAACTTATAATTCTTTTTTATAAAAATCTTATATATTAATTTCATTTTATAAAAAAAAGAAATTGCCAAAGCAATTTCCTTTAATTTCATCCCTATATTAATGGAATACTTTATCATATACTATTGAATCTTTAAATCCAAATGTCATTTTTCCATTTTTCTCAAAAACTTCACTTACATACAACTTACCATGTTCTATTCTTTCTTTTAATGTAAAAATAGTACTATTTCCTAAATCACTTATACTTTCTCCATAAAAAGATCCATTTTTCTCTTTATAAATCATAGGGTTAAAATTTTCAGATTTAACTAAACTAGTATAATCCATAATTAGAGAAACATTGTCACTTCTAAATTCTTCTTTAGATATTCCTTCTGGTAATTCATAAGAAGTTAATGTCACATTATTTTCTTTATCTAACGTAAATAAAAATAAATGTGGTAATATATTCTTACCTCTTTCAGTTTCATAATAACTTTCTTCTATTACAAAATACCCCTGAAAATTTTGGGGCAAATTTCTAATTTTGTGATTACATACCGCATTTATATGCTTAGCTTTAGGATGTATAATCTTTCCTTTATCTTCTTCACCTTTTATTTGTGCCTCGTTATTAAATTTACCACACAAATTTTTGATAAAAGATTCTAATCTACTCATATCTCCTCCCTAAACTGTTTATTTTTTTAATAATTCATCAACAACAGCTTTAGCTTCGGCTAAGCAAGAACCGCATCCTTTTCCACAATTAGTTGCACTTTGAACCTTTTCAAAAGTATCTGCTCCATTTTCTATTGCTCTTTCAATATCTTCAACAGAAACATTAAAACAATAACAAATTTTTTTAGCTTTATCCATATATATTCCTCCATAATATTGCTATTTATGCATATAACTATAGTTATATGTATATTTATAGTTTTAACATACATGAAATCTTTATACTCACTTATTAATTTACTCATAAAAAAGCTTGTTATTATTCTTTATTTATTAACTACGTTAATAATTAATTATTTGCATAATATTGAATCAATTATTCTTCTTGCTATTGTTGTTTTATCTGGTAATATAGGAAGGTTATCTTTGCTATACCAGTCTGCATGAAGTATTTCATCTCCATCAACCTTAATTTCTCCACTTTCATATTCAGCAGTAAATCCAATCATTATAGAATTAGGATATGGCCAAGGTTGACTATCAAAATACTTAATATTTTTTACTTTTATATTAACCTCTTCTAATATTTCACGTTTTACACACTCTTCTAATGTTTCATTTACATCTACAAATCCTGCAATAGTACTATGTAATCCATCAGGAAAGTTTTTGTTATTTGCTAATAATATTTTATCCCCCTTAGTAATCCCTACTATAATTGCAGGGCAAACCTTAGGATAGCATGTATATCCACAACTCTTACACTTCATTGCAAATTCATTATTAGCAAACTCATTTTTTCCACCACATATTCCACAATATTTATTTGTCTTATGAAAATGAATTATCTGAGCAGCCTTTCCAGCTACTGATATACTTTCCTTATCAATAATTGCAGCACTTTCCCTTAATGTAATAAACTTTAATTCTCCAGATACCTTCACTGCAGAATTAATTTCACCACAAAAACACTGTGTATCTTTTAGCTTTCCAAGATGATACTTTATTTCTAATCCATCTATTAATTTCTTTATATCTTTAAATGTAGGAATGCTAGTCTTTCCCATATCCTCTTTAACTAAAATCATTTTATCTTGAAATAAAAACCATAAATCCTCCTCTTTATTTCCTTCTTGAAATAAGGGATTTGATACAAATTTCATATAATCATCAGTGTTAATCATATTTCCTCCAATCTTATTCTTCTACTATTTCACAATGCATATATTTCTCAGCCTCATCCCAAGGCACAATAAATCCTTGACCCTTAGAGCAAAATACTGAGTTTGAAGAATACTCTATATCTGCATTTTTATTATATCCTATTTTTCCCATAACCTCATCAGTATTATGACATATATCATATCCATCAAATATTAAGCTTATATTACCTTTTCCCTTAGTGAAAGCAATAAGCTCCATGCCATAATCCATAAATGTTGCTACTGGTCCTCTTCCCGTTACCCTGACTTTATTTAAATTAGTTTCAGGTGCATTAAATTCACCACTTAATTTTTGTATATCTGATAAAACTCTTCCCATATAATCTAATTCTACATCTATTGTAAATCTATAAAATGGTTCTAATAATAAATTTTCAGCCTTTTCTAATCCTTGTCTTAACGCCCTATATGTTGCCTCTCTAAAATCTCCACCTTCTGTATGTTTATTATGGGCTCTTCCAGTTAAAAGTGTAACTTTAATATCTGTAATATCGGAACCTGTTAATAATCCATGATGATTTCTTTCAAAGATATGAGTTTTAATTAAATTTTGCTGTCCTGTTGTTAAGTCATCAGCATGACACTTATTTTCGAATATAATACCAGTCCCCCTTGGCTGGGCTTCAAGTTTTAAATGTACTTCTGCATAATGCTTTAATGGTTCAAAATGGCCATAACCTTTTACTATATTTCTTATAGTTTCTTTGTACATTATTTCACAAGGTCCAAAATCTACTTTTAAATTAAATCTTTCATTTACAATTTCTTTTAAAACTTCTAATTGTATCTTACCCATAATATGCACTTGAATTTCCTTATGTGTCTCATTCCACAACACATTTAATGCAGGGTCTTCAGCTTCTAATATTTTAAAATACTTTAAAACTTCTTTTTCATTATAAGATTCATCATATATAACTTTAGACATTAAAGTTGGAATCATATTAAACTTTATATCATTATTAAAAATACCTATTCCATCTCCTGCATTTACTTCTGATAAACCTGTTACTGCAAAAATATCCCCTGCTTCAACTTCATTTACATTTATAAACTTATTTCCATTATAAATTCTAATACTACTTATCTTTTCTTTTACATTTGTATTTTCTTTAGAAATTTCTATTTCATCCCTTACTTTTAGTTTGCCACTTAATGCTTTAATAAATGTAATTCTAGTTCCATTACTATCATAGCGTATTTTGTTTACTACACCTGAAAATTCATCACTTGAATCATAATTAGTAAATGTTAACTTATCTAATACATTTAAAAATTCATTTACTCCTTCATCTTGAAGAGCAGATCCACTAAAACATGGATATATTTTATTTTCTTTTATTAAATCCCTTAATTTATTTACCCATAATTTTTTTTCATATTCATCATTTAAATATTTTTCTAAAAGAAGTTCATCTTTTTCAGCTATAAATTCTATTGTTTCTTCATCCATATCTTCTAAGTTTCTTATAAAGCAAACATCATTAGAAAGATTTTTATTTATTTCTTGTAATACTCTTTCTAATTCAGCACCAGTTCTATCTAATTTATTTATAAAGAAAAGTGTAGGAACCTTATACTTGCTTAGCAAATTCCAAACTGTTTCAGTATGCCCTTGTACCCCTTCAACTGCACTTACTATAATAATTGCATAATCCATTATTCTTATAGCTCTTTCCATTTCACAAGAAAAATCTATATGTCCTGGTGTATCTATTAAATAATATGTTGAGTCAGCTATCTCAAAGACTGCTTGATCTGAAAATACTGTAATCCCTCTCTTTTTTTCTATATCATGACTATCTAAAAAAGAATTTTTATGATCTACTCTTCCTCTTGTTTTTATACTTTTTGTATGATAAAGAACTTGCTCTGAAAATGTAGTTTTTCCAGCATCTACATGAGCTAGTACTCCTATTGTTTTCCTCATATAATCTCCTTTGCTAATTATGTGAAAATTTATATTTATAATTATATCATCTTAAGTATTTTTTGCTATTTTAAATGTATTTTAATTATAAAAAAGCACATTAAAAGCAATTTTAATTACCTCTAATGTGCATAATTCACCTTATTAAATATATGATTCTGATATCTTTACAAAATATTTTTGTGTTAAATATAACAACTGACAAGTGGTTTTAATTGTAAAATAAACATCATTCAAACAATCTTCTTCTAAATCAAGATATTCTTTTCTATTAATTTTTAATTCATCTAAATAATCTCTTGATTCGTTAATATTATTTAATATTTTATTAAAATTTTCATCATTTTCCTTTAATGCTTTTTTTAATGTTCTGTGCAATAATAATTCATATACGAAATGATCTTTCATATCCTTTCCGTAATATTCTTCTAAATGATATTTACAAAAGCAATCTGCTATATAGTGAGCAATTCTACCTACAATAAAAGATACTTCATTAATATCAAGGTCATTATTTTCAATGTATTTTTTATATTCAAGCATCTTGTCTTTTGAAACACTATATGTGTGTTTAATCTTATTTTTTCTTTTGTGTAGGTCTGGTTCTATACATCCAAGTAAGAATCTCTTTTTATCTAAATTTAAATTATATTTTTCGTTACAAATTTTATAACAATATGAGCCAATGGCTAAATGTGTGTTTATTAACATAAGAGTTCTCCCCCTATCAGGAATTAATATTATATATAATCCCGATAATATTATTATACATCATAAATCCAAATTGTGATTGTAAATTTTTTGTTTTTATTCTGGCTGCCATGTAATATTTTATAAGTCTCAACCAATATTATCTATGTAAATAAATATTACATTTAAATATTTATGATTAATTTCTTAACATATGACTATTTTATTTTGCACATAATAAATAAAAATTATTAATTACCTTAATTATTGGAGGCTAATTATGAAAATTAGATTAGGATATGTTGCAATTTCAAAGAAATTAGGAAAAAAGGTTACTTCTTCTAGTACCGTAACATTTTCAAATTATAACAAAATTATTCTTCCATCAAAAAAATTAGAAAAATTACAAACCGTTGCTGCATCAAACTTACATGATTTAGAAAAAATAATAAAATATAATATTGAAAACAACATTCACTTTTATAGAATTACATCAGCACTAATCCCATTAGTAACTCATCCTGAAGTTGGATATTGGGGCCATAGAGAATTTTTAAAGCAGGATTTTGAATATGTAGGAAAGCTTATAAATGAATCTAATATGAGGATCGATACACATCCTGATGAATTTAATGTAATAAATAGTATTAATCCCAAAGTAGTGGAAAATACTAAAATAAACTTGCTTCGTCAAGCAGAATGGTTTGAAGATTTTAAATATGATCTCGGTAAAATGGTAATGCATATTGGAGGGGCAACAAATGGAAAAGAAGCAGGTTTAGAACGTTTTATTACTAATTTTGCTACCTTCCCCAAAGAAGTTAAATCAAAGATAATTATTGAAAATGACGATAAAACATATACAGCACGCGAAACCTTAAATTTGTGTAATGAATTAAATTTACCTATGGTTTTAGATATTCATCATCATAATTGTAATAATGATAATGATAATATATATGACTTAATTCCTAAAATATTTGCTACTTGGAAAAATGAAAAGCTTCCCCCTAAACTTCACTTTTCTTCTCCTAAAAATGGAGAAAATGATAGAAAACATGCTGATTATATTAATCCTAATGATTTTATTAATTTTCTAGAAAATATAAAGGAATTTAATACTGATATTGATATTATGCTTGAATGTAAAGAAAAAGATTTAGCGCTTTTTAAACTTGCCAGTGATATAAAGGATTTAAAACCTGAATACAAATGGGTCGATGAAAGTACTTTTCTTGTATAAATATATGAAAAATGGTATATAATAAAATATGGTGTAAAACATACTGCAATATATTTTACACCATACAACTTTAGTTAATTCGACATATAGCATTTAAAAATTTAGTAGCAACCCCTTAATGGATTAGCTACTATTTCTTATTTTTAGGACAAACCTTATATTATATAAAAGCTCTCCTTTATTTTTCCGAGCAAGTTCACTACATAAATATAATCCTAATCCCGAACTACTTACTTCTTTTGATAAGTCTTCAAAAGTGTTATATTTAATAAAAGGTTCTAATAGCTTTTCTCTTATATTTTCCGGGAAATTAGTACATTCATTACTTATTGTAAAAACTATATTTTTTCATCCTTATATAAATCAATATTTATAGTTTCCCCAATACTGTATTTTAAAGCGTTATCAATTAAGTTTACAGCAATAGATTCAATATCTTCTAGTACTGAATTATATTGATATTTCTTGACTGGAGTTTCTACTCCATCAAATGATTTAACTCCCTAAACACTCTTTATCTTATCCTCTAATACAACACTTTCTTTACCCCCTATCATACTTAAATATAAAACCGCTACTAATATTATATTTATTGATTTTTTCATAAAACAAAACCTAATATATTATTCAATTATATAATACATAGGAATTTTTACATAGTAATACTTAATTGTTACAAAGTTCTTAACTATTTTTCTAATGCTTTTTCTACCTCATCATAATATCTTAATGTTTCATCATTGCTCTTACTATTAAAGAAAATATATCTACCATCTTTTAACTTAATGCTAATACAATTAGGATTTTCAAAGTAAAGATATAATTTACACTTTCCATAACCATCTATACTAAAATTACCAAGATTATATGTTGATGCCCCTACCCCATTTGTTCTTATTCCTGAAGGTAGCTTATCTATCATTGTTACCTCTTCAATATCATCAACACTAACCTCTATTCCATAAGTTGGTGCCTTTATTTTTACAACATTATCACTTACATTTAAAGTAAAAGTAGCATGGTCCATTACAACTAAATTTCCTACTATACCTACTATAAGTATTCCAGCAAATATTAAACTTCCATAATAAATTCGTCTTCCCTTTTTAGTACCTAAATTATAAGTTATCCCATAGCCTGTCCTATCTTCAACCGTTACACTTCTATCATTAGGATTATTATATACACCTTTGCTCCAAAACTCATCATTATCAGTATAAATAGGATTTGTACAAGTATTTATTATTTTTCCTTGTTCTTCTTTTATTTTATTATTTATATAAAATATGCCAAAAAGAATAATGCTTGAAGGTATTATTACTGATAAAAGAAATAATATCATACTATTGTTATTATTTAAGAAAAGTGAAAACATAAATAACATACCAATACTTTGGATTGTAGCAGCTATTATAGTTCCCATCGTCCATGTTCTTTTAAATACTGTATTATATGCTATATTAGCATTTGTATCTTCACTTATAACTTCTGTTTTCCCCTTAGAATATATTTTGTACATAACTAAGAAAATTATATTACCTATTAATGCATTACTAGCTGCAATTCCAAGTGAAACTCCATACTCTTTTATATTATTAAACACAATTATTATTGGAAATAATGAGATTATAAAACTTGGAATAAACCAAAGAACAGATACTGGCATTTTATCTTTTAAACGAGTAACTTCCGTGTCTATAGTTACTAATCTTTTACTTGGTAATAACCAATTATTTTCTCGTTTTAAATCCATTAACCTTTTATTATATTTAATAAATAAACTTCTAGTAAAAATATATACTCCAATTAACCATAAAAAAAAGTATAATATTTGATTTGAATTATACTTAAAGAAAAAAGATGGACTAAATAAAATAGCTGCAATAATAAAACCTATTATATTTACTTTCTTAAACTCTTTTACTATATCTAATACTTTTTCATTTTTAAGTTCTAAAAATGGAATAGTTACTCCAATTAAAATATTTTTATCTCCCTTGATCATATATTTACAATTAAAATACATTGATAACAAAACAACTACAGGTATACTCGCCCAAATAACATTAAAAATCCCCATCTTTACCCCTCATTCCATACGATATTTAAGCCATTCATATTTTTGTAAATATCTTCACACATTTTCATAAATTCTTTATATTCAATTCCCTTTATACCTGATTCAGCAATTATAAGTTCTAGTTCCTCTTCTAACTTTTCCTTAAATTCTTTGCTTACATCTAATGATGGACTAACCTTAGCTCCATGACGTCTATCTATCTCTATATATCCTTCATTTTTTAATATTGTATATGCCTTATTAACAGTCATATTATTAACACCTATATCTTCCGCCATTTGCCTAACGGTTGGTAGACCTTCACCTTTTTTTAATTCTCCTCTTCCAATTCCCAGTACAATTTCATTTCTTAATTGTACATAAATAGGAATATTGCTAGTCATATCTAATTTAATAATCATAATTTTTCCTCTTTGTATAGTTTGTATTATTAATTGTAATACAAACTATACAAATAAACAATATTAAATTAAAAAAATTTATCTGATGACTAACTGTTATAACACTCGCTCTAACAATGGGCACCCCCATATATAACATATTCTTAGCTTCTAAATAAAAAAAGCAACATTAATTAAGTTATAAAACAAATTAATGTTGCTTAAAAATTATTTTTTTAATACTAATCCTTTACTTCTGATACATGTACACTCTCTTGCTTCTTCAGTATGTAAACATTGATACTTTATTTTTTTAGGAGCCTCTATCTCAACTTGTTTTTTTTCTTTTAAATCCTTTTTATTCATTTCTCTTCTCCTTTTCTCTATAATTCAAATTCTAAATTTTAATTTAGGTAATTGAACTTACCCTACGAATAAATGTAAGTAGCGAGTTTTCTTTATATAAATAATTATTTACTAATTTATTTTTTATTATATAATAATTACTATCTATTAATATTTATTATATAATACTTCTTTTAATAAGTACATATAATATAATTAGCAAAAAACAAATGATAAGTTTAATTGGTTTAATAGTTTCATTATCTCTAATTATGTATTTAGCATATAAGGGATATTCAACAATTATAACTGCTCCCATTATAGGGTTATTAACTATTTTAATTTCTATTGGTCTTAATGGTCATTTAATGGCTAATTATACTGAAGTTTATATGAGTGGATTTGCTGGATTTGTAAAAAGCTATTTTCCACTATTTTTAACAGGTGCAATTTTTGCAAAGTTAATGGATGAAGCTGGATATGGTAGATCTATTGCAGCATTTATAACAAGTAAATTGGGTAAAGATAAAGCAATCCTTGCAATTGTTTTATCTGGTGCTTTTTTAACTTATGGCGGAGTATCTCTTTTTGTTGTTGCATTTATTTTATATCCTCTAGCAAATATTTTATTTAAGGAAGCTGATATTCCTAAAAGGCTTATACCAGGAACCATAGCACTAGGGGCATTCACCTTTACAATGACTGCTATGCCTGGTTCACCTGAAATACAAAATGTAATTCCTATGAGTTATTTTGGAACAGATACTTTTGCAGCACCTCTCCTTGGAATAATAGCAAGTATAATAATGTTTACTTTAGGTATGCTATGGCTTACAAGAAGAGTTAAAAAAGCAAAAATCAACGGTGAAGGATATGGTAATTATACTGATACTCACAAAATTGATTCAAATGAAAACTTACCTAATATTATTTTATCAACACTTCCCATATTAATTATATTCATAACTAATTTTACTTTATCTAAATTTTATTTTCCTAATACTGATGGAAGTTATTTAGATAAATATGGTGTTACTTTAGATAAGGTATGTGGTACATGGAGTGTAATAATTTCAATTGTTATAGCAATTATATATATCATTTTACTTAATTTTAAGAAATTTAAAAATTTAAATACTTCTCTTAATGAAGGAGTAAAGAATTCATTTTTACCGTTACTTAACTCAAGTGCAATAGTTGGATACGGCAGTATAATAAAAGCATTACCAATTTTCACAACAATTCAAACTAGTATAATGAATATTTCTTCTAATCCAATTATTTCTGAAGCAATATCAGTAAATGTAATTTGTGGACTTACTGCTTCTGCTTCTGGTGGATTAGGTATAAGTTTATCTGCTCTTGCACCAACATTTATAGAAATGAGTCAAAATTTATCAATTTCCCCGGAAATATTACACAGAATAGCATCTTTATCTTCTGGAGGGTTAGATACTCTACCTCATAATGGTGCTGTTATAACCACACTTGCAATTTGTGGCTTAACACATAAGCAAAGTTATAAGGATATATTTGTTACTTCAGTTGTCATTCCAATATTAACAACTGTAATAATAGTTATATTAGTATTTCTAATATTTATATAGTATAAAAGAACTCAAGAATACTCTTGAGTTCTTTTATACTAATGATATTTTTTATCCCTTAACAGCTCCTGCTGCAATACCTTCAATTATGTGTTTTTGACATGTTAAGTAGAAAATTATAATTGGTATAATTGCAAGTACTAGTATAGCCATCATTGCTCCCATATCAACAGCACCATAACCACCACGTAAATATTGTACTGCTATTGGAATAGTCTTATATTCTGTTCCTAACAATAAATATGGCAATAAGTAGTCATTCCATATCCACATTACATTTAATATAGCTATTGTAATTGCGATAGGTTTTAATAGTGGTAAAACAATTAAAAAGAATGTTTTTACCGGCGAGCATCCATCAATCATTGCGGCTTCTTCTATATCTATTGGAATTGATTTAACAAATCCACTGAACATAAAGACGGATAACCCTGATCCAAATCCTAAATATATTATTATTATACCAAGAGGATTATCTAAGCTTAACATATTTGCTACTTTACTCATTGGAAACATAACCATTTGGAAAGGCACTATCATAGATAATACAAATAAATAATATAAACAACTTGTAAATTTTGATTTTACTCTTGTAATATACCAAGCTGTCATTGATGTAAATAATATAATTACAACTGTTGATCCAACAGTTATAAATAAAGAATATCCAAAAGCTGAAATAAAGCCAGTCTTATCTATACCATTAACATAGTTCGCAAGCCCTGAAAAAGTTGTTGAATTTGGTAAAGCAAATGGCGATCTACTAATATATAATTTACCCTTAAATGAATTATATAAAACTATGAAGATCGGTGCTAAAAATACAATAGAGAATATAATTAATATTAAATATAAAAGTACATTGTTCTTTTTCTTAGGTTCATACTTTAAATTAAGTTTTGTATCATTTTTTAATTTAGCTTCCATTAATTTTCAACCTCCTTCTTTCTAGTTATACTTAATTGAAGTAACATTATTACTGCTACAATTAAGAAGAAGATTACTGCTTTAGCTTGACCAACACCTTCCCATCCTACTCTTCCATAGAATGTCTTATAAATATCTAATGCAAGCATTGCTGTTTTATTACCTGGTGCACCATCAGTCAATGCTAAGTTTTGGTCAAACAATTTAAATGCATTTGACATTGTTAAGAAAAGACAAATAGTAATTGATGGCATAACTAGCGGTATAGTTATCTTTCTTAATGTCATCCATTTAGAAGCACCATCAATTTTAGCACTTTCCATAAGTTCACCTGGTATGTTTTGTATACCTGCAATATATATTATCATCATGTATCCTATTTGTTGCCAATTTAGTAAGATAACTAATCCCCAAAATCCATACTTAGGATCCATGGTTAAATTTACACCAAAATAATTTAATATTCCATTAATAATAATTAACCATATATAACCTAAAACTATACCACCTATAAGATTAGGCATAAAGAAAACAGTTCTAAATATATTAGTTCCTTTTAATTTTCTAGTTAAAAGATATGCAAGTGCAAAAGCACATACATTTACAGTTATAACTGATACAACAACAAATTTAGTTGTAAAAATTAATGCATTCATAAATTCTGGTGTAGAAAATACTTTTTTATAGTTATCTAATCCTACAAATGTTGCATTAGTAACAGTAGTAAATTTAGTAAATGATAAGTAAATCCCCATTATAAATGGAACTAAAAAAGCTATACCAAAAGCTACTAATGTAGGTAATGCGAATAACCAGAAATACTTCTTTAACCCTTTTTGCATAGTCTCATCCCCCTTTAATTTTTGTACTTAATATCCTATTACTCTTTAATAAAGGCAGCACATATTATATGCTGCCTTATTTAAAAATTACTGAGCTTTTTCAGCTTTCCAAGAATCCTTAACGGTATTAACTACATAATCCCAATCTTGAGTACCTTGTACATATTCTAATAAAGCACCTGCAAATGTATCTTTAAAGTTTTGGCTTGGGAATGCTTGGAATATCCAAGGAACAGTATTTAGAGTATCTTTACTCATCCAATTTAAAACTTCCTTAGATAATGGATCTGCTGGCTTTTCATCATCATCAAATGTATCAAATGGAGCTATAAATCCTAAATCTCCTGAAACATAAGCTTTTCCAGTATCACTTGTAAATAACCAATTTATAAAATCAATTGATGCTTGTTGCTTTTCTTCTGAAACTTGACTATTTATTGCTAAATAGTTTTCAGTACCAATACAAAGCCCTTGATTTTCTTCTCCATCAACACCAGTATATATAGGCATAAACTTAATATTTTCTTCTTTAACTGTATTACCATCAATATCGCTAATTTGTGCCCAAGCCCAATTACCATTTTGAACCATAGCACAATCACCTAATGCAAATTCAGCCATTGCATCATCAACACTCTTATTACCTAATACACCTTTTTCTGAAACTGAGTTATTAGTATACAAGTCATATATATTTTTAAAGTTATTATTATACTTAAAATCAATTTCCTTGGCATCTAATCCTGTTTGAAGAACATCTCCATTTTCCCCAGCATCATCTTTAAATTCATAATATAGTGGTAAATCAGCTAAATGAGTTTCCCATCTCCACGCATTACCTGATGCCATTGAAGTAGATGCAAACACACCTTGAATTCCTAATTCATCTTTATTTGCTTCCATATCTTCTACAACAGCCTTCAATTTATCAAAATTATTAATGTCATCTATAGATGTAACATCAGTTGCCTTATTTGATAAAGCAAAATACTTTTGCATTATTTCATCATTATAAATGATTCCATATCCCTCAACGGCATAAGGAATACCATAAACACCATCACCATCTGTTACTGCTAAAGTTTTATCAAGTAAATGACTATATATTTCTGTATCTTTTAGATCTAAACAATAGTCTTTCCAAGATTGATATCCAACTGGTCCATTAATTTGGAATATTGTTGGAGCATCTTTCTTTGCAATTTCAGATTTTAACGTTTGTTCATAAGTACCACTAGCTGCAGTTTCAACTTTTACCTTTACTCCAGTTTCAGCTTCATAATCTTCAGCTATCTTTTTATATACATCTGCAATTTCTGGTTTGAAATTTAAGAAATAAATTTCCTCTCCTGCTGATTTAGAATCACTTGTAGCATCACCAGTACTGTCCCCCTTACTTCCACATCCTACAAATGCACTTGCAACCAATGTTGTTGCAACAGCAATAGCTAATAGTTTTTTAATCTTCATAAACTTCCCTCTCCCCTTAAACATACTTTATATATAAATGACCTACAGATTTACTGTAAATCTTTACATAGCATTTTAAAAAATATATTCTGATTTGAAATTGGAATGGTTGCTGGTACCGTTTCCTATTTGTAATAAAAAAATTTCTTTAAAAGTTTTTTATTACTTTAAATCATCTTATATTTTTATTCTACTGCAAATTTTTGTTTAATTCAATTCATTTTTCCTTTTTTTACTTTTTTTATTAATCCACTCTTTTTTCATGTAACTAATTTGAATTATTAATAAATAATTTTCCAAATTTTAACTGTTTCGTATTTATTTTAACATTTACATGGTTGTTTGTTTTGTAAATTTTCATAAATAAAGAGTAATTTTAATTTAAACTTTAAAACTACTCTTTATTTATTATCTATTAAATATTCTATTTAAATTTATATTTTCCTCAAAAAGTTTTGCTAATTCATCATATTGATTTAATTTATACTTTTTATAATCAATTAACTCTTTATCTAGAATATTAATGCCTTTATTTACTGTTAGTGAGTTTATAAATGTTCTAAGGAAAATTCCTTCATCAAAAATTCCATGCAAGTAGGTGCCAAAAACATTTTCTTTAAATAGACCTAATATATCCCCATCTTTATTTTCAATAAACACTTCGCTTTTTTCTTTAACATTACTAACTCCATTATGTATTTCATAACCTGATACAGTTATTCCAACACATTCTGATAATGAATTACAAATGTTTTTTATATATCCAGTAGTTTGCTTAGTTGTTTTTTCTTTATTAAAAATAGTATCAACGCTTAAAAAACCAAAACCTTTCTCAGCTGTAATCTCTCCCTCTACACCTTCACTATCTATGATATTTTCTCCTAACATTTGATACCCTCCACAAATGCCCAATATCATTGTTCCCTTGTTTTTAAGTTCAATAATTTTATTAAAAATCCCATTTTTCTTAATTACTTTTAAATCATTAATCGTATTTTTACTTCCTGGAATAATTACTAAATCTGGATCATTAATATCATTTATATTTTCTACATATCTGACACTAACACCATCTAAGATTTCTAAACTATTAAAATCAGTAAAATTAGACATATGTGGTAACCTTATAACTACTATATCTAAGTCTTCTATTTTATTATTTCTTATTCTTTCAGTAACACTATCTTCATCTTCAATATCTAATTTAAAATAAGGTAATACTCCTAATACAGGTATATTAATTATTTCTTCTAACTGCCTCATTGCATCTTTAAAATAATCAACATTTCCCCTAAATTTATTAATAATAACACCCTTAACTCTTTTTCTTTCACTTTCTTCAAGTAACATTAAGGTTCCAACTACAGAAGCAAATACTCCACCTCTATCAATATCTGCTACTAAAATCACATCTGAATCAGATGCTTTTGCCATAGACATATTAGCTATATCTGTTTCTCTTAGATTTATTTCAGCACAGCTTCCAGAGCCCTCTAATATCATAACCTCATAATCTCTTGAGAAATTTTCAAAAGTCTCTTTTACTATTTTCTTCAACTCTTTATTTAATTCCTTATATTTATAAGAATCCATCATAGAATGAACTTTACCATTTACAATTACTTGGGTTTTATTATTTCCACTTGGCTTTAATAAAACGGGGTTCATATAAGCCATAGGTTTTAACCCACAAGCCTCTGCTTGTACAACCTGTGCCCTCCCCATTTCTAAGCCATCCTCAGTTACATATGAGTTCAAGGATATATTTAATGCTTTAAATGGAGCTACTTTAAAACCTTTATTTTTATAATATCTACATAAAGCTGTTGCTACTGTACTTTTTCCTACACCAGAAGCTGTTCCTAAAACCATTATCTTATTCATTTTTACTTTCCTTTACATCTAAAAAACCATGTGTTTCATTTTTTATAATATTAGAATGTTCAAATTTTATTGGATACTTAAATATAGGACCATCATATACAAAAGTATGATATTCTCCATTTTCTCCACAAGCATCAGAGCCTGTTTCTTTTATATCTTTAACTACTTCTTTTGTTAAAACTTTACCCAGAAAATCTTCCCCCATACATTTAAGCTTTACATTTTTTATAACTGTTTTAAATCCATTGTCTATAAATTCATATACTAATTCTTCTCTATTTTCTTGCCATAGTGGAAAAATTGCTTCTATCCCAGCTTCATCACATCTTGCAGTACACCATTCTCTATGTAGTTCTAAATCTATATCCCCAAAAACACAAGAATCTATTTTAAACTTCTCCTTAGCTTTCAATAATTCTTCAGTAAATTTAATTTCGTAATCATCACCTTTTGTTTCTGCTAATATTAACGGTATATTTAATGATTTAGCAACATCCTCTATTAACTCTCTAGGGACTCCATGAAACCAGGACCTATCCTCATCCTTTTTAACAGTTACAAGTAATCCTGCTGGAATATTTCCTCCCTTTATCATTCTATACAATGCTAAAGTACTATCCTTTCCACAACTATATGACATCACAAACTTTTTCATATACTACCTCCACTTTTTTAAAACCTCAAGCATAAACCCTTTTACATCAATTCCATAAACTTTTTTCAGATTTTCTTCAGTTAATACCTCTTTAGGATTTCCTGAACTTATAATTTCTCCATCATTCATCATTACTACTTTTTCACCAAATGCTTGAACTAAATTTAAATCATGTAATACCGCAACAATAATTTTATTATTTTTCTTAGTCCATTTGTTTAAATAATCTAATATTTCTATTTGGCATTTTAAATCTAAATGATTTGTAGGTTCATCTAAAAGAATTATATCTGGATCTTGCGCAAAAGCCCTAGCTAAATATACTCTTTGAAGTTGTCCTCCTGATAATTCACTTATAAGTTTATCCTTAATATCAATTAAACCTACATTTTCGATACTTTTTAGAATTATTTCCTCATCCTCTTTATTTATCTTTGAAAATACTCCTTTTAAATGAGCATATCTCCCTAAAGATACTGTTTCATAAACTGTATATGGAAAGTATATGTTACTAGCTTGTGACATTAATGCAACGTTTTTTGCTAAATCTTTTCTATTTAATTTACTTATTTCTTTAGAATCTAATGTTATATTTCCTTTATACTCTAATAAATTTGCTATTGACTTTAAAAGTGTACTTTTCCCACAACCATTAGGTCCAACTATGCAAAGACTTTTTCCTCTCTCAACACTAAAACTTACCCCTTTAACAATTTCTTTATTATCATATCCACATCTAACTTTATTAACTTCTAGCATTAAAATACCACCTACTTTGACTTTTTAAAATATATATAAGCAAAAAATGGTCCACCAATTAATGCTGTTATTGCGCCAACTGGTAATTCTGATGGAACTACAATAGTTCTTGCTACTAAATCTGTCATTATCATCATACATCCACCAAAAACAACAGACATCGGTATAACGTAAGCATGTTTTGATCCGAATATTTTCCTAACAACATGTGGAGCAATTAAATCTATAAAGCCTATGGTTCCACTAAGTGCAACCGCACTCCCTGTAAGCAATGCAACAAATAAAAACAACCTTCTTTTAACCTTATTTGTATCTACTCCTATTGTTTTTGCTGCTTCTTCTCCAAATGTTAACACATCCATTTCTTTAAAATAAAAAGATACACCTAAAATCCCACTAGCAAAAAATGGTGCACATGCTTTAACATAACTCCATCCTCTCATAGAAAATGACCCCATAGACCACATAGTTATGCTTTGCATTTTATCTGATGCTAAAGCTGAAATAGTAGTTAATGCTGCACTAAAAAATAGGGATAATACCATACCTGCAAGTATTATTGTTGTGTTAGACATTCCCTTATCTACTTTTTCTGAAAACTTTAGTACTATTATCATAGTAATTAAACTACAAGCAAACCCTACTACTGGCATAGTTAATCTTCCCAAAAACGGAATTGATATTCCTGTTACTATTATAATACCTACACCTAATGAAGCACCTGATGATAATCCTAAAGTATATGGTGATGCTAATTGATTTTTTAAAACTGATTGTACTATTGCACCACTAGCAGCAAGGGACCCACCAACCATAAATGCAAGTAAAACTCTTGGTAATCTTAAATTCCATATTATAGATACTTGCTTAGGTTCAATTCCATCAAACAAAGGGACACTAAAAATCTTATTAGCTACTATAGAAAAAGTATCCAATATGCTAATATTGGAACTTCCTAAGGAAGTTCCAATACATATAGCTAATAATACCAATGGAATTGATAAAATTAATAATATTTTATTTTTATAGGTCTTTATATTCATCTGGATAAATAGCTTTTGCTATTTCCTTTAATGCTTTTATAACATTTTGTGATGCTCTTGAAGATGAATTTTTATCTATTTGATATACATCTCCATTTTGCACAGCAGTTATTGTGTCCCAACCTTCTCTGCTTTTTACATCTTCCTCAGCAGTTAACCCTGCTTCATTAGTTCCAGGAGTATTTACTAAAATAACATCTGGATTAGCATCTAAAACAGCTTCTGGTGTTACTGTTATCCATGAATTTTCTTCTCCAAAAATATTAGTAGCTCCTACTGTTTCTATTAGCTCATTTAAGAAAGTATCATGTCCAAATGTATTAAGCCCTGCTCCAGCTCCAATTTCAAAATAAACATTCTTTTTATCTGCTATAGTATCTCCAATTGATTTTATTTTAGAAACTTCGTCTTTCATAGAATCAACTATTTCTTTACTCTTTTTTTCTGTACCTGTTAAGCTTGCAATAAACTCTATATCACCATATATTCCATCAATGCTATAACTACTTGGAATATATACAACTGTAATACCAGCTTCTTTTATTAAGGCAAATGGATCTTCATCTCCAGATTTGTTATGCCCTGATGCTATAACTATATCTGGATTTAAAGAAATTATCGTTTCTGCATCTGGATTTCTAAAATCTATTTTAGGTAAATCTTCACTTATCCCTTCAACATCAGCCGAATATTTATCTACAGCCACTAATTTATCTGCTAAACCTAATTCTACTAATATTTCAGTATTAGATGGTGCTGTAGAAATAATACTATTAATCTCACTAGGAACGTTAAACTCATTTCCTTCTCTATCTTTCATTGTTGTAGACTTGCTTGAACATCCTACAAATATCATCATAGCCATCATAAATGTAAGGGCTAATGATAAAACTTTTTTGATTTTTTTCATTACTATTCCTCCTAAATGTATACTTTAGAGTGGTGTAATTTAGTTAGTAATATATTAGTTAGATTTTTCATATATATTTTTATATTAACTCTAATCCAATTAATTTTTTCTAACTAAAAAGAGCGCTTTCATCTTGAGAGCGCTCTAAAATACATAATAATTTTGATAACGTCTTAATACTTATTAACAATAAATATTCATAAAATAAACTTAATATTAATAATTTATTAACTTTATTTTCTAATACTTAAAATCTAAAAACAAATCCATATTAATTCTATTATCTTTTATTCGTATCTATTATCTCACCCTCAGAAGATAATATTATCATCATAGTAGGCAGGTCTCCCGACTTAACTTCATTCTACTCTCCATACCTTCCCGTATTTTTATACAGTGGTAATACATGAATTTCGTCAGTTTTACGGTTACTGGGGTAGTTTAGGACTTTAACCTAATTCCCTATTAAGTTTAAAAAACACCTATTACGCATTAAAATTCATAATGATTATATCTTTATGTATTTTATTTGTCAAATAAAATCTGCCTTAATTCAGAAATCAATTTATTATTTTCTTCTCTTGTTCTTACTGCAACTCTATAAAAACTATTATTTAGCCCTATATAATTATCACAACTTCTAACTAGTATTTTTCTTTTAATTAATTCGCTTTTTAAATCTAAATTGGTTAATAATTTAAACATTATAAAATTAACACTTGGCTCAAATACATATAAACATTTTATTTCTTTTAAAGCACTATATAAGTATTCTTTCTCACCTTTTATATATTCTATACTTTTTTTAATATAATCTTTTTCATTTAATCCCTTAGTTATACCTTCAGCTACCATAACATTTATACTCCAAGGCACAGTAACTTTATTTAATTGATTTATAGTTTCCTTATTTGTACATAATCCATATCCTATTCTAGCTCCTGGAATTGCAAAAAACTTAGTTAACGATTTTACAATTATTAGATTTTCATAATCAACTAATAATTTATTGCTTGAATATTCTTCATTTTCCTTAACAAAGTCTAAAAAAGACTCATCAATAACTACTGTTGTATTTGTAATCAATGCCTTATTTAATACTTTTCTTATAAATTCACCTCTAGTTAAAACTCCTGTTGGATTATTAGGATTACAAATAAAAACTATATCTATATTATTTTTTATATTATCTATAAACTCCTTATCTAAATTAAAATTATTAGATTCCTTTAATTTATAATATTCTATCTCTCCATCAACACTTAAAATTGCTTCTTCATACTCTGAAAAAGTTGGTGCTGGTAACAATGCCTTTTTAGGCTTTAAAGCACGTACTATATTAAATATTACTTCTGCAGCACCATTTCCTAAAGTTATATTGCTTATATTTATTCCTTCAAACTTTCCAATGGAATTCTTTAAATCAAAATAAGTTATATCTGGATATTTAACTACTTTATCAATTGCATCTATCATGGCCTTTTTAATATTTTCATTTGTGCCTAATGGGTTTATATTAGCTGAAAAATCCATAATTTCACTTGGATTTAATTTATATTTTCTTGCAATTTCTTCAGTATTTCCACCATGAACAGCCAAAACTATACCTCCTTAAAAAATAATACTTATACCCCAATTTATAATTATTGCCATAACGCAACCTAATATAGAACTACCATATAATATATTATTTGTATTATTAACCTTATCGATATCTATTTTTTCTATATCATCACCTATAGTTGGTTTTTCTACAAGCTTTCCAAAATAATAGTTTGCCCCACCTAACTGAACATTTAAAGCACCTGCTACAGCTGCTTCTGGGTGTGCACTATTCGGGCTACTATGATTATTTTTATCCCTTTTATAAATTTTAAAACTATTTTTATAATCTAAACCTAAAATAAAAGATACTACTCCAATAAAATATCCACTTAATCTTGCAGGAATATAATTAAATACATCATCTAATTTTGCTGGAAAATATCCAAATTCAATATACTTATCATTTTTATATCCAAACATAGAGTCCATAGTATTTACTGCCTTATATAAAAATGCTAATGGCGCTCCTCCTATCCCAGCATAAAAAAGTGGTGCTATAACTCCATCAGACATATTTTCAGCTACAGTTTCTACAACCGCCTTTAATATTTCTTCTTTTCCTAAGCTTTGTGTATCTCTCCCTACTATATATGATAATTGCCTTCTTGCTCCTTCAATATCATCTTTAATAACATATTTAACAACCTTTAACCCCTCATCCTTAAGTGCCTTTGTTGATATACAAAAATAAATCATTATAGCCCCTAGTATCATTGATATAATTGGACTAATGTTATATGTAACTTTAATTAATAAATAATTAAATATAAATACTACTGAAATTACTACTATCCAAGTTAATAAGCCTGCAACTTTTAAGTATGTCTTTAATATGTTTCTAAAGAATTCTTCCACCTTCTTGCATAATGCTCCTATTATTCTAATTGGATGAATAGGATTTTGTGGATCACCTATTATTAAGTCTAATAAAAACCCTAATATTATTTCTATCATTTTTCTAACCTTTCTATAACTAAATTTTATTTATCTCTTTAAATTTAATATTATTATCTACCTTTTCTAAAATAATTTCATAGCCTCTTCCACATGCTGGTTGATGCTCATAAAAACTTTTACTGCTATCATAAAATATTTCTAATATAGTTCCTATTGTACCACCATGCGAAACTAAAACTACTTTCCTCATACCTTCTAAATAACACATATCTATAAACAGATTAAATACTTCTTTTATTCTTTTTTTATATTGACTCTTACTTTCTCCATTAGGACATAATACTTGTCCGCTTTTATCTGTAATCCACTTAATATATTCTTTATTTTCTTTAAGCATATCATAACTTTTCATTTCAAAATCTCCAAAATTATATTCCCAAAACTCATTAATTTCACTATATGTTTTTTGGGGATATAAAATTTCTAATGTTTCATTTGCTCTTTTTGCTCCGCTACTAAAAAGACTAGTACACTCTGGATACTTTACTGTATTTTTAATATCATATAATTCTTTTTTTCCTCTTTCACTTAATGATATATCCGTCTTTCCACAATACAGATGCTTTTCATTAGCTTCTGTTTTTCCATGCCTAATTAAATAAACCTTTAGCTTTTTCATACCATCTTTTCTCCTTACAATTATCTCTTACGAGAATATCATTTTTAAATCTTTTCCACAACTAAGTTTTTGTTAATTATTATATTATTTAATTTAACTACCTTTGTTTTAACTGTTACTATAAGTAAATTTTAGTTAATTTCTAAATTCTTTATTAATATTTTTAACAGTGATCCTGAATTGATTTCAAAGGGTATACCATCATTAAACATATATTTCTTTGGATTTTTTATGATGGCATTACAATTTGCATGACAAGCAACCTTCGTTGCATTAAAAAGTCCAAAGCAATCAATATTTTTCTCATTGCTTCGTAAAGTTATAATTGTAATTCCAGTTACACTAATTTTGCCTAATTTATTTAACTTAGGAGTTTATGGTGTATTTTTAGCTGAATCAATTTCTAACTTTATCTGTGAAATTTCCAGCCTTACAACTATACTACTTACAGTATGGCCATCTTTAAAAAAAGAAAAACCAACAAATAATTTTTGTTGGCTAAATCTAGTATATAAACTTAATTCTTAACTTTTAATTATTGTTGGTATACCACAAAAAACTCTATATACACAGGAAGATTCTTTTGATAAATATTGAAGACATCTTCCTGTTTCTTCTCTCCACATTCTATCTTCTTTTTTTAATGGAACTATTCCACTTGATATTTCGTCAGAAATTATTATTTTATCTTTAAATAAATTTATATTTTCTTTTATATATTCAAGTGAACTTTTATTTTTCAATGTATTATTATATGTAAATTTATGAATTCCGCAAATAACTTTTTTAGAAAAATCTATTTTATCATCATTACAGTAAAATATATTCTCTTCATCAATATTAAACTTTTCTTTGATAAAATCTTTTTTCCCGTTATATGCTCCACCAAAAACTAATATCATGTTTTTCTCCTTAGAACTAAATTTGTTTTATTATGAATATCTAATATTAAATAAAACTTAAAACTAAAACTCCAATAGCTTCTGCAATAACAAGCCCATATCCAGCACTATCTCCAGACATTCCATCAAATTCTTTAGCTGCATTATTAACTAAAAAAGTACTTATTAAAATCATTCCTAAGCTAATTATTAATCCATATATTCCAAAAATAACTACTGAAATTACACTTGCTATTATTAAGCCTAATAACAATATAATCTTATCTACTTTTCCAGTCCCTTGTTTGAAAAATGCTCCTAACGAACTTCCTTTCATTGATTCTTTTGATAATAATAAATATCCCATTAAACTTCTTGATATAATAGGTATTAAAATTAATCCTACAGAACTACTATTAAGATTATTAATAGTGCTTTCATTAATATTATTGCTTATTACTGTATAAAGTGTAGAAAAGTTTACTATAAATAACATAATTACAGATATAACTGCAAACGCCCCAGTATGAGGATCCTTTAATATTCTTAACTTCTCCTGCTTATCCCTTCTAGAAAGAAGTGCATCACAAACATCCATATATCCGTCTAAATGAAGCATTCCAGTTAAAACAAATGGTGTTATTAACGTAACTGCAGTAGTTACCATAGTGCTAGCCCCTAATAAATTTAGTATTCTAAAAACTCCATACCAAATAACACCTACAATTAACCCTATTATAGGATAAAACTTCATTATATTTTTTCCACCTTCATCATCCCATTCATATCTAGGTAATGGAATAATAGTAAACATGCTTATTGCCATTAAAAATCCCTTAAAATATTTTTTCATTTTTCCTCCTTTGGATTCGTCTATGACTGCATTATATTTCTTTACCCTTATGATAAATTATATTTCCATAAGAACATTCAACTACTGTATCAGCTATCTTTGCTAATTTTCTATTTATAATTCCTATTTCTTTTCTGAAACTTTCTGTATAACAATCATATTCAATACTATCACTAAATAAATAATCTGATACTATAACTATATTTTTAGAATTATTAATAATTTCTAATACTCCAGCCAAAATCTCCTCACTAACATCTTTATAAAACTCTTTCCCCTTAAACATAGAATTTGTAATAAGAGATGTTATACTATCTATTAAAACAGTATCTTCTGCTCCTATAATCTTTGAAACTTTACTCATATTTAATGTTTCTTCTATTGTATTAAATCCATACCCTTCTCTTTCTCTTAAATGATTTTCTATCCTTTTTAAATCTTCTAAGTCGTATGGATTCATCGTTGCAACATAATATAATTTTCCAAATTCTCTTTCTATAACTCTATCTAACTGAGTCTTTATAGGACTTTTTAAACTTTCATTTAATAACTTAGCTAAATTTTGCGCAAACATTGATTTTCCACTTTTAGCTCCACCAACTACTAAAACAATCATCTTATCTCCTAAACTATATAGTTTTCTTCCCCTCTAACTTCCTCTAAATAATCATCATTTATTTCGGCTTCATCAAATGTTGCCATATTGTTCATCATTGCACAACTAAATTCAATTACTGAAAATGCTATAGGACATCCGCTACCTTCTCCTAATCTCATATCTAAATTGAGCATAGGCTCTAAGTCTAATTCTTTCATAGCAATATTATAACCTATTTCTTTAGAGCAGTGTGATGTTATTAAATACTCTCTAACTAATGGGTTCATCCTTACTGCTGCTAATGCAGCCACCACTGATATAAATCCATCTATAACTATAGGAATTTTATAATATGCAGCTCCTAAAAACACTCCTACCATTCCAGCTATATCAAATCCTCCAACTTTAGAAAGTACATCAATAGGATCTTTTTTATCTGGATTATTGACTTTAATGGCTTCTGATACTACCCATTTTTTCTTTTCAAAAGCTTCTTTAGTTATTCCTGCACCCTTGCCAACAGCTTCTTCGATACTACATCCAGATAAACTTACAAGGATAGAACTACTTGTTGTTGTATTTCCTATGCCCATTTCTCCAACACCTAATATGTTATATCCCTCTTCATAAGCTTTCCCTGCCATTTCAATTCCTATATTTATTGCTCTTATACATTCTTCATAGCTCATAGCTTGTCCTTTAACTATGTTGTAAGTTCCTTTTCTTATTTTTCTATCTATAGCTCCTGGAATGTTCCTATCTGTATTTACTCCTATATCAACAACTTTTAAATCACAATTATTTTCTTTAGCAAGTACAGCAACACCTGTTAGTCCCCTTGAAAAGTTAATTGTTTGTGCCAGTGTTACACTTTGAGGTGCTGAAGCAACTCCTTCCTCTACAACCCCATTATCTGATGACATTATAATAATACATTTTTTATTGATGGAGTTTTTTACCTTACCTGTAATCCCAGCAAGCTTTATTGCAATGTCTTCCAATTTTCCTAAACTTCCTAAAGGTTTTGCAAGTGAATCAACTCTTACTTTAGCTTCTTCCATAACCTCATTATTTAATCCTTTTATACCATTAATAACTTTTTTCAAGATTAATTTTTCATCTATCATGATTTCACCCCAATTATTTATTTAAAATATCCTCTTTTTTTGTTATAATACTTTATAATTTGTTTAAATGTCAACAATGATATATAAAGCAACTTTCATTTAGGAGAACAATATGAACACTACTGTAATTAATTTTTTACAAAATGAAGTAAAGTGGAATAAATTAAACATATCATCTATAGAAAAAATAGGTGGTCTTAGTAGCGAAAACTATAAAATTTCTTATAATAATAATTATTATTTTGTAAAAATTTGCACACATAATTATTTACATACTGATAGGGAAAATGAATTATCAATAATAAATAAAGCTATAAACATAAATTTAGCGCCACATTTATATTATTTTTCTACTAAAACAGGAAATATGATTAGCACTTGGATTAATGGTACTATGCCCTCCTTAAATGATTTTTCTTCAACTAAATTTCTGTATAAACTTTCTGTTTCTTTAAATAGTTTTCATAATTTAAAATGCCAAAAATATTTTAATCCTTTTAATCATATAAGAAAAAGAATAGAGCTATGTAAAGATTTAAAGCTACCCTTGCCTAAATCTATAAATGCACTTTTAGATTATTTGAAATTTTTAGAAGTTAAACTTAGTAAAAATCCTTTAATAGGACTTTGTCATAATGACTTAAATGCTTCAAATATTATTTTGACTGATGATAATTTGCATTTTGTAGATTATGAATACTCTTCTATGGGTGATGTATTTTTTGACTTAGCAACAATATCTTGGTTCTTAAATGAAGAATCTAGAAAAAAATTATTAGAACTTTACTTTAATGAATCTAATGAAAAACATTATGAAAAATTATTAGATTATCTTTTCATAGTCAAATTTTATAATGCCACTTGGTCACTGCTTAAATCTTCTGACTCCAATTCTGACTATGATTATTTAACTGGAGCCGAAATAATATTTAATGATTTACTCGATTATAACTCTATACGAAATTTTTAATAAAAGAAATGAAAATCCTAAGTATAAATTACACTAATATTTCAAATTATTATTCAAAATCTTTTGTTAACTACATTTTATATTACTATGTATTATTCCTCAGTAAAAAAGAATAACATTTCTGTTATTCTTTTTTACTACCTTTTGCTGTTACAATTATTTTCCAAACAATTTTCTAATAAATCACTTATTGCATTTGTTAGTTGACAATTTGAATTCATAAAATAGCAATTAGTCATTTGATTATTCCAAGCATATAAAAATATTAGGAATAATACTAAATTCATAAATCGTTGTCCGTAACACTGTAGTAAATTTAATAATTGACAAGCTAAAAATTCATTTGTTCCTTCTGTATCACTATTATTACCACAATAATTTTCACAAAGTTCTTCTAACTCATCAGAATTTAAGTCATTTAATATATCATTTAAATTAGATGTCGATCTCAATGTACTCAATTTTCTTTTCCTCTCAAAAGTTATCTAATGCTTCATAATACGCCAAAAACATAGACATTGCTACACTTTTATATCTTTTATCTGAGTTAATTATTTATGTAAATTATTCCTTTTCTTAATAACTCTTTTAGCTAAATTTATATTTATTAAACACTCACTGATAATAATATGTAATAATCAATAAAAAAAATGTTACAACACAAAAAGTCTTGTAACATTTTTAAAACTATATATTAAACTTTTATACTTCCATGCTTTAACAAATGATTTATTCTTTTAAAATATGTTATACCTAATGGAATTGCCGCTGCAAACCAAGCTACTGGATCTGCTAAGCATATTCCTAAAAACTCTATATATCTTGGTAATGTAAATGCTACTACTGCTCTTGCAATAAGCTCATATGCTCCTGCCATCATTGGAACAAATGAATCACCTATTCCTTGAAGTGCATTTCTATATATAAATATTAATCCAAGAGGTATAAAGAATATTGCTGATATATTAAGTACTTGTTGAGCATAGCTTAATATTTCTGCATCTGGATTATTTATAAACATCATAACAAAATATTTACCAAGGAATATTAATACTGCTGCAGAAATAAGACTAGTCACTATAGAGATTTTAGTACATGCCTTAACACCTTCTTTTATACGATCATACTTCTTAGCGCCAAGATTTTGACCACAATATGTAGCCATAGTTACACCAAAAGTAATTGCTGGCTGCATTACAAGCTGAAGTGCTTTTGAAGCTGCAGTATATGATGCAATAATAGTAGATCCAAATACATTTAATGCAGATTGCACTGTCATTATTCCAATTGCAGTTATTGAAAATTGAAGTGCCATTGGAATTCCTATTTTTAAATGCTTATGATAATATCTTTTCTTAACTTTAAAATCTTCTTTCTTAAGTCTTAAAATAGTAAATCTCTTATATGTATATATTAAGCAAAGTATTGCTGATACACCTTGAGAAATAATTGTTGCATAGGCAGCACCTGCAACCCCCATATTAAAGTTAATTATAAATACTAAATCTAAAATTACATTTAATACTGAAGAAACTATTAAGAAATATAATGGTGTTTTACTATCACCTAATGCTCTTAATATACTTGCAATTAGGTTATATGCAACAGTTGCTACAACTCCAGCATAAATTATTTTTATATATAAATACGCATCACCTATAATGTTTTCAGGTGTATTCATTAATCTTAATAAAGGCATAGCTCCTAATAAGCTAACTATTGTAATTACCACTACTGAAATTACAGTTAATGTAACAGCACTAGCAACTGCTTTACGTAATCCCTTTTCATCTTTAGCTCCAAATCTCTGAGAAACTAATACTGCAAACCCACTAGATAATCCAGTTGCAAATCCATTAACTAAAAATACCATTGAACTAGTTGCTCCAACAGCTGCTAATGCATCTACTCCAACAAATCTACCAACTATTATAGTATCAACCATACTATAAAACTGTTGGAATACATTTCCTATTAATAAAGGTATTGAAAATAGTAGAATTAACTTTACTGGATTACCTTTAGTCATATCATTCGTCATATTGTTTTTCATCCACTCATCTCCCCCTAACGTCTTATTTCACAATTAAATAGAATATCATCTTTATTATACTTTTGCAAAACAAATTTTAAGATTCAATAATAAATTATTTTCTCAATTCTTTACTTACTTCTCCAATAATCTTAATTCCTTCTTTTATATCATTAATTGATAATCTAGAAAGCCCTAACCTTAAAGTATTTTTGCAACTATAATCAACTGAAAATATATCTCCAGGGGTAAATATAACTCCCCTTTTATGACACTCATCTAAAAGCCTTCTAGAATCTACCCCTTCTATTCCAATATAAATATGCAATCCACCTTCACCCCATATAAATGTGGACTTAATATATTTATTAATATATTCTACTGCAACCTCATATTTTTCCTTATATACTTTTCTTACTTTTTTAATTTGCCTTTCAAATGCCCCTGAACGTAAATATTCATATAATATCCCTTGATCTAAAAATGATGTATGAATATTTTTACATCTTTTTACACTTTCCAATATATCAATAACATTTTTATCTGCAAGAATCCAGCCTACTCTTATTCCTGGAAATAGTATTTTTGAAAAACTCCCAATGTATATAACTCCACTCCCACCATTATCAAGAGCCGCCATTGGAGATACATGAGCACTATTATATAAAAGTTCTTCATTAAAACCATCTTCAATTATGGGAACATTATACCGCTTAAACAAATTATAGACGGAATACCGTTTTTCACCCTTCATTACAATTCCTGTTGGATTATGATATGAAGGGATTAAATATCCAAACTTTATATCATTAGATTTTAACTTTTCTTCCAACTCATTAGTATCTATTCCATCTTCATTCATCGAAACCCCTATAACATCTAATCCATGAACTTTCATAATTTTAATAGCTGTATTATGAGTTGGATTTTCACAAATAATTTTATCTCCTCTATTTGTATAGGCAGTTAGAAGCATTTCAAGTCCTTCTGTAAATCCATTAGTAATTATAATATCTTTCCCTGTTGCATCTACTCCCTTTGCCTTCATATACTTTAAAAGATATTCAATAAGAGGCTTATAGCCCTTTGCATATCCATAATTTAATATTTTATGTCCTTCTATTGAAATTCTATTTAAAAATGCTTTTTTAAACTCCTCCATATCAAATAACTCACCATCAGGTGATATACTTTTAAAAGATATTAAATTCTTTTCCCATGGTATTTCACTTTTTACAATATCCAATTTTTCTGCAAGTTTTCCATAATCATTAGCTCGCTGATTCCAAGAAACTTTCCATCCATCTTCATTTACCGATTTAACCTCTGAAACAAAGGTTCCTCTTCCTTTTACTGTATATAAGACGCCTTCTTCTTCAAGGTTTTCATATGCAGTTATTACAGAGTTTCTACTAACCCCAAGTAATTTAGAAAGCTCCCTGGTAGCAGGGAGCTTTCCATTTGAAACAAGAAGATTACTAGCAATCATGCTCTTTATATAATTTTCTATTTGCACATATAACGGCTCTTCATCATTAAAGTCAATTTTAGAAAATATCATTATCTTACAACTCCTAAAGTAGTGAATACTCTATTATTTCATCTAATAGATCACTAAATTCTAATCCTCGCACCTTTGCACTTTTAGGAATAAGACTTTGTGTTGTCATTCCTGGCAAGGTATTTACTTCTAGTAAATAAGGTACTTCATCTCTTATTATCATATCAATTCGTACATAGCTATTGCAACCTAAACTATCCCAAACATTTTTTGATATATTATTAATTTTCTCTTGTAGCTTTTCTTCTAATAAAACTACTTCCTCTTTTGCTCCATTTTCCTCATATTTAGATTTATAATCAAAGAATTCTCCCTTTTGTGATTTAATCATAACTGTAGGAAAAACTTCTCCATTTAATATAAATGAAGTTATCTCCTCTCCATTTATATACTCTTCTATCATTACTTCAGTATCATACTTTAATCCTTCTCTTACTGCCATTTCTACTTCATCTTCACTTCTAACAAAGAAGGTAGCAACACTTGAACCTCCTTTATTAGGTTTAATAAATACAGGATACTGTAACTCCTTTATTTTTTCATAATCTATTTCCTCAGCTGATCTAACTATAATCCATTTTGCAGTATCAATCCCAACAGATTTTACTAAAGTTTTAGTTAACCCTTTGTTCATACATATAGCACTTGGTAACACTTTACATCCACTATACGGTATTCCCATAGTTTCAAAAACACCTTGGATTGTTCCATCTTCTCCAAATTTACCATGCAAAGCAATAAAAGCAAAATCAATTCCTTTTACTTTTTCTATAACCTCTTGCTTTGAATTTATTATTATAGGAATTATTTCTTCATATTTATCTTTATTTAAATTTTTTATTACTTGCTCACCTGATTTTAAACTTACTTCTCTTTCTGATGATACTCCACCCATTATTACACCAATTTTCATCAATATCACTCCTGCTTTTTAATCTTTACTTTATTTTATTAATTATATGAAAAATAAAAAAGCACCACAGCAAAGCTATTTTTCTTTAACTGTGGTACCATTTTTCTTTATATATTACTTTTATCTTATTCTATAAGTCTTTATTAACCGTAATTAACTACATTAGACCTATTTTCAATTTAAAAAATTATTTATTTACTAAATCTAAAATCATATCTAATTAAGAATTTATATTTCCCCTCCTATTGATTATCTAATAAAAATATTATATAACAACATTTTTATTAGTTTTTTTCATATAATTGATAGCTATAATAACAGTCACTAATTCACTAATAGGTACAGTTAACCATATACCTATATCACCTAAAATCATAGGTAAAGTAATTATAAATACAATTATTAAAATTACACCTCTTAACACTGAAATGATAGCGGAAGTCCTTGCGTTTTCAAGTGCTGTGAAATAAGCTGATGCTAAAATATTTAATCCATTAAAAACAAAAGCTATAGAATATAAATTAGTAGCTTCAGTAGTAATTTTAACTAATTCACTATCTCCATCAACAAACATTGCAATAAGTGTTTCTCCACCAAATACCATAATAATAGCACTAAATACTCCAATGATACTTATAGTTAATATAGCTAACTTTAAAATCTTACCTATTCTTTCATTATTATTTGCTCCATAATTAAAGCTAATTATAGGACTGATTCCATTGCATATTCCCGAAAATACAGCTGTTACTAGCGATGCTATATAAAGAATAATTGAAAAAGCAGATACCCCCATTTCACCAATCCTAACCATTAATACAATATTAAATATATATGTTGAAAAAGCAACTGCAAATTGTGTTATACCCTCTGATGATCCATTATAAAATATCCTAACTATTTTTTTTAAATCAAATTTAACTTTACAGAACTTCAGTATAGAATCTCTTTTTAGATATTGAGTTAATGCAAATAAAAAACCAACTGTAAAGGCAATTCCTGATGCAAAACCTGCTCCTGCTAAACCTAGATTCATCTTTACTATAAATATATAATCTAATACTATGTTTAGTACTGAACTAATAATGTCAGCTACCATAGCATGATTTGGTTTCCCCATAACTCTAAGTCCATTACTTAAATATGAACTTCCCACAAACGTAGCTAAAAATAAACATAATGATACTAAATATTCTACAACTAAAGGTACTAAATCATCATTAGCTCCTAGAATTCTTGCTATAGTTGATGAAAAAATAACAGTAAATACTGATAACGTTAATGTTATAATAATTAATGAATAAAAAGCTAAACTAAAAGTCTTTCTTGCTTCATCTCTATTACCTTTTCCAAGCTCTATACTAGTGATAGTTCCTCCCCCTATAGCAACCATGATTCCTATAGCCATTGCAATACCAAAGAAGGGCATTGCTATATTAACTGCTGATAATCCCTTAGAACCTACTACATTTCCAACAAATATTCCATCTACAACTATATATATTGAAAATACTATCATAGCTATAACTGATGGTATTGAATACTTCACAAATAACTTACCTATATTTTCTTTTCCTAATGATAAATCCATACTACTCACTTCCTTTCTTTAAAAATAATAAACCTTAGAGTAACTCTAAGGTCAATGCATTTTTTAAAATCTATTTTTGCCCTTTTTTATACCTCCATATCATATATTTATAATAATTCTTAAATTTTATATTAATATATTAATTTATTATTGTCTATTTTTATACCCTCTATTAGTGTATGTAATCTTAAATCCCCCTAAAAACTAACTAGAAATCTTAAAGTTAATATTAAACTATAAATAAATTTTTTATTATAAAAACTATTTTCTCATTTATATATTCTAGAAAAATATACTTATTATATATTGACTTGTTTTTGTTTTTATTAGATAATAATTATTATTAAATAATAATTTGATTTATAGGAGGATTTTTATGAATAATATTATTAATGGGTCTTGGAGTGACTTTAGAGAATTAACTTTAGTTGATAAGGTTGAAGTCTGTCCTTCAATTGTTTCTTTTTATTTTAAATCAAAAGATGGAGGTAAGCTTGTTAAACCAAAGGCTGGACAATTTTTACCTTTTAAAATCAAAACTGATAATCCTAAATATAAAGATATAATGAGAACATATAGCCTTTCAATGTTTCCTAATGATGATACTTATAGAATTAGTGTAAAAAAAATTGATGGTGGTCTAATTAGTACTTATTTACATGAAAATCTTAATATAGGCGATTCTATTGAAGCTATGATTCCTATGGGTGTCTTTACTGTAAAAAATAAAAAGAATGATATTGTTTTAATTTCCGGCGGAATAGGTGTTACCCCTCTTTTAGCCATGCTTTATGAAGAATCTTCATCTAGAAATAATATTCACTTTATTCAAGCAGTTCAAAACTCTAGTTTACACCCATTTAAGAATGATATAGAATCTATTGCTAAAATTAGAGATATTAAAAACACTGTATTTTATTCAAATCCATTGGATAGTGATAAAGAAGGAATAGATTATAACTATACTGGATATGTTAATAAGAATTATTTAAAAGACAATGTTAACTTAGATTCAGATTTTTATCTTTGTGGCCCTCCTGTTTTCATGAAGGCTGTAGAAAGCATTTTAGTTGAACTTGGAGTTGATAATTCTAAAATTAATTATGAGCTTTTTAGCAAATAATTATTAGAGCTATAGCCCTTAAATATGGCTATAGCTCTTCATTCATAATGTAACTTTACTCCCTCAATATTCTTTTCATAGCATTTTTTACATAACACAATCAATTCATTACTGCTACTATTAAAATTATTTTCATAAACCTCCAAATTAGCTATATTTCCACATTCTTCACATTTATATTTTGCCTTTTCTAATGCATCTTGACGTTTTAGGTTCCACTCTTCTTCAATATGTATATCATTAACTTCTTTATTATTATTTTTACTATCTCTATAAATAAATATATTGTTTCCTTCACTAAAGACATTTTTTATTTTACCTATAATAATCTTCCTAAAACTAAATAATTCTCTTCTCTCTTTTCCTCCTATTTTTTTATACTCTATTACCATTCTTATACTTATAATTTTGATTAAGTAAATTCCTAATACTACATAAATTAAATTAAACATAAACATCACCATTTTTTATCTTTAACCATTTATAAAAATTTATACATTTATTCTTTAGCTATATATTCAGTAAAATGAAAGTTAAATTTAATTTTATTCATATATTATTAAAACCTTTTAATCTTTTTTCTAAAAAATCCTATTTCCCTTACAATTTCATATTGTATGATTTTATTTTATATGGTAAAATTTATTAAAAATGCAAGTTTTCAAAAAAAATCATTCATTTTTTCTAAAAATAGGGGGCTAATATGAAAAAAAAATTAGGATTAACAACAAAAATTTTTATTGGACTAATACTAGGGGCAATTTGCGGCATAATTCTTTATGGATTAGTTCCAGCTGGAACAATAAGAGATGATATACTTATTAACGGTATTTTTAAAGTGGTAGGAAAAGGATTCTTAAGGGCAATGCAAATGCTAGTTGTACCTTTAGTATTTTGTTCTTTAGTTTGTGGAAGTATGGCTATAGGTGATACTAAAAAATTAGGTCGTGTCGGTGTAAAAACTATAGTTTTTTATCTTTTTACAACTGCTATTGCAATTAGTTTAGCAATCGGTGTAGGTAAATTAATTAATCCTGGAATTGGATTGGATATGAGCAATATTGAAATTGCTGAAACTACCGTAAGTGAAGCAACTTCAGTATCAGATGTTCTTTTAGATATAATTCCAACAAATCCTATTTCGGCTTTAGCAAATGGGAATATGTTGCAAATTATATTTTTTTCAATTCTAGTTGGAATCATACTTGCTATGCTTAATGAAAAGGCTAAAACAGTTGCAAATTTCTTTAGTGAATTCAACGAAATAATGATGAAAATGACTATGATAGTGATGAAGGCTGCTCCACTTGGAGTATTTTGTTTAATAGCTACAACATTCTCTAATATTGGTTGGAGTGCATTTACTCCAATGCTAAAATATATATTTGCAGTAATGTTAGCATTAGTGATGCAATGCTTAATAACTTATATGGCAATGTTAAAAGTATTTACAAAATTAAATCCTTTAACATTCTTGAAAAAGTTCTTCCCTGTAATGAGTTTTGCTTTTTCAACATCATCTTCTAATGCAACAATCCCTCTTAGCATCGAAACTCTTGATAATGAAATGGGTGTTTCTGAAAAGATATCATCTTTTACAGTTCCATTAGGTGCTACCATAAATATGGATGGTACTGCAATAATGCAAGGTGTAGCAGTTGTTTTTATTTCTCAAGCTTTTGGAATTGAACTAGGTTTAAATGCTTATCTTACAGTTATATTAACAGCCACACTAGCTTCTATAGGAACTGCAGGTGTACCAGGTGTTGGACTTATTACATTATCAATGGTTCTTAATTCAGTAGGACTTCCTGTAGAAGGTATAGGAATAATCATGGGAATTGATAGAATTCTTGATATGACAAGAACTGCTGTTAATGTTACAGGAGATGCAATTTGTACTACTATCGTTGCAAAGCAAGAAGGTGAATTTAACGAAGAAACCTTTTATTCAGATGTAGTTGAACTTGATGAAGCAATTTAATATAAAAATAATTACCTACTTAATATAAATTAAAGTAGGTAATTATTTTATAACTATTAATTTAAGTTTGGAAAATTAAATATATTTTCTATTCCTCTCTTTACTTTAGGGTTATCTCCATGAATTAATTTTTGCTCTTCCTCTTCACAAATTATAACTCCATCAATTAAACCTTCACTATTTTTATTGTTAATATCATTTTCATTATTCATAAAAATACACCTCTTATAATTTTGTTATGTTATTATTATTCCGCTATGTATTCTTATTTATAAATTAATAATAAAAAAACTTTTATATATTACTCTATATTAAATTAATATATAGAAGTTTAAATCATCTACTAAAATTGTCTTACTATTTTCAATGCAAAAACTGTAGAAATTCTTCTTTTTAACTTTTCATTTAAAGCTAACTCTATTATTCTATTATCATTCATTTCAAATGTAAAAATGCTTAATCCATTAACTTTAGAGTTATAATAAGAAACTTTATTTTTATTATTAGTATTATTATTACTTTCATAAACTTTTCTTACATCTTCCATTGAAATGTTAGCAACTACTTTTCTTTTACTTTCATTATAAATTTTAGTTATAGTAATACTTTTATTATATAATTCATACTCATATTCAACATAACATAAATAACTTAAAATAAAAGATCCTACTGCTAATAATAACATAACAATTGCAATAACTAATGATGATAATAAAAAGAAAGCTGACAATACTACTAATACCATAGCTAATCCTTGTAATAGCTTAACCATTCCCTTTCCCTTATCACATTCAATTAATTGTTCAAAAATCTCATCCATACTTTTTCCTCCCATTACCCATCATTGATATACCATAATTAAATTATATCAAACTTATAACTACATTAATACTTAATAGAGTTATAATATAAATAATTATTATAGTCCCTTATAGTAATTAATTAACTTCTCCTTAGTATTAATCCCCATATTTTGTGGTATTATTAATTCGTCAATATCTTTTCCATTTAGTTTACCATCTACTATATATTCTTTTTCTAAGAACTTTTGGCCCCATGTTGCTATTTTATCTATTTCTGGTGTATCAACATTTAATATCTCTGCAAATGCTTTTAAAATACATAAACCAAATTTTATATCTTCAATAAAATACCTTGAAGATTTATCTGGAATATATCCACCTTCTATTTTAACCATAGGCGAATCAATTCCTATAAACCCAGGTGCTGTATTTATCTTTTCACTTAATTCTTCTGGAGTATTTATATTATATCTTGTTTTTATTTTTTCAATATCACTAGGATCAAAATCACCATTTTCATTAAATGCATTGAAAATTTCTTCTAACTCCTCATCTAACTTTAATAATTCTGTAGATGCTAAAGTTCCCCACTCCTCATAAAAATATGGATTTCTTTCATATACATGTTCTCCTTCAACATAATCATAGAATAATTCATATAATCTTGAAGGATGCATAGTAGGGTTAGAAGGTGATAATGTTATTGCTAAATATGAATTTAATGGAATACAAGGAATATCTATGAAACTACTCATATCCTTAGCAACCTTTTCAGAATATTCTCCTGGTATACTTCTAATTTTCATAAATGGATTTTTTTGCTTTAATACAACACTTTCTCCATACTTTTCAAGTCTAATAATAGAAGGTACTCTTTGAGATCCAAAGAATATGCATCCTTTATCTAAAAGTTTATCTATTAAATACTCTTTTCCACCAAAACCTGGAATTGCACCAACAACAGCACCTTCTTTTAAATATGGCAGTATTGATTCTATTGTCTTTTCCATCATAAAAGAAGGATATGTAATTAATATATAATCGGCATCATTAACAGCCTCTTCATAACTATTTGTTATACAATGTAAATTTATATGATGTGTTATATTTTTTTCCTCTTCAACTAAAGCAATAGTTTCATTAAACGCTTCTGGTTTCGAAGTATGTAACCAAACCTTATTTTCATGTTTCATTGAGATATATGCAGCTAAATATGTTCCTATATTTCCCGCACCTATAATACAAATATTCATTTTTATCCTCCTAGTTCTTTCTTACTTTAAGCTTTTTATAATTATATATTATCATCTTTTACAGTAATAACTTGTATACCTTTTGTAAAATTTTACTTATTAATTGTATTAAACTATAATAATATCTAAATATTGTGATTATATAATTTTCACATATAATTATTTTATACTATTACTTAATAATATTTCAATTGATTATAACTTATATTTACTATTTAAAATCACATACAATAGAAAAAACTCATATCTTGTAATATAACAATAAATCTAGGTAGATTATATGACTTTATCAACTATACATTTTATTTATATATTTTTTACAGTTTTAATATTAATATCTATTTTCAGGAAAAAGGATATAACTATAATTTGTGTCCTTGGTGTTTTATCAATTGCTCTGTATAGCAGTAAATCTATACCATTATCAATAATTTCAGTATTTAATGGTTTCTTATATGCTATAACAGAATTATTGCCTATTATTTTAATAATATCTATCATTACTGCTTTTAGTAAATTATTATCTGTAACTGGCATAAACGAAGCCTTAGTCGCACCATTATCAAAACTAATAAAAAATAAATATATAGCTTATTGGGTTATCGGAATAACAATGATGATTATTTCTTGGTTTTTCTGGCCTTCTCCTGCAGTTGCATTAATCGGTGCAGTTTTAATTCCAGTTGCAAAAAAAGTTGGATTACCAAAACTATCTGCTGCAATGGCTATGAATTTATTTGGACATGGAATAGCATTATCAAGCGATATTATAATTCAAGGAGCATCTAAATTAACTGCTAACGCTGCTAATATAAGTATTAGCTCTCTTAATTCTACTCTTATTCCCCTAGAAATAGTAATGGGAATTACCACCACAGTAATTGCCTTTTTTATAGTTTTGAGAGATATCAAAAAAAATACTGTTTCTCAAAGTTATTCTGAGCAAATAACACAGGACTCTAATAAACCTGCTTCAAATATCGTCAAGTTATCTAAAAAACAAAAAAACTTATATGCTTTATTAGTTTTTGCTGGATATCTTTTAGATATCATATTAATGATAGTATTTTCTTTAACTGGAGGAGATGCAACTGCTTTAGTTGGTGGTACCACTTTATTTTTGTTAATTATAATTTTTCTTGGAAACTATAAATTTAATAGTATGAAACAAATAACTCCATATATTGTTGATGGTTTTCAATTTGCTTTTAAAGTATTTGGTGCCGTTATCCCTGTAGCAACTTTTTTCTATCTTGGTGGAAGTGGCTTTGAATCAATTATAGGGACTATATTGCCTCCAAATTCTAATGGTATTATTAACGATCTTGGAATTGCACTTGCTAATTCAGTACCATTAAATAAAACAATTGCAACAGCAACAGTTTCTGGTGTAGGTATACTTACTGGCCTTGATGGATCTGGTTTTTCTGGTCTATCCTTAGTAGGTTCATCTGCAATGCTCTTCTCGCAATCAATGACTATAAATGTTTCTGCCTTAGCATCAATAGGACAAATATGTACAATTTGGATTGGTGGCGGAACATTAATACCATGGGCACTAATCCCAGTAGCTGCAATTTGTGATGTTTCCCCTTTTGATTTGGCCCGCAAAAATTTATTACCTGTATCCATTGGGCTAATTGTAACAATAATTTTTGCTATAATATTTTTTGTATAAAATTTAATATTTTATTACATGGGGCTGTATCAAAATAAATTTTGATAATAGCCGATAAAAAAAGGAGGGTTCGAA
>NZ_JADPBQ010000023.1:0-8710 GCF_015670405.1 Clostridium sp. 1001271B_151109_B4
TGGTACTGCACGGGTGACTGTGTGGAAGAGTAGAACGTTGCCAGGTAATATGAGGATCTTTAGCTCAGTTGGTTAGAGCAACCGGCTCATAACCGGTAGGTCCGGGGTTCGAGTCCCTGAAGGTCCACCATTTTTGGGGGTATAGCTCAGTTGGGAGAGCACTTGCCTTGCACGCAAGGGGTCAAGGGTTCGAATCCCTTTACCTCCACCAAAGCTACGATTTATTTCGTAGCTTTTTTTGCGTTTATTATAAAAAATATATGAATAATATTATTTAGACTTTATTTTTTATCTAATAGTGGTATTATAAATATGAATGTGTATTACAATATATGTTAAAAACTAGGTGGTAAAAATCGTGTTATATAGAGTAAAACAATTTTTTTGGGCAATAAAATCATTATCAGAAGATATTGATAATGACTATGTAAATAAATTTTTGAATAAGAAGGAAAAAAGGTTGTTTAATAGATTAAAGAAAATGGATAAGCAACATTGTATTAGAGTAAGTAAAGATGCAGTTGATTTATCAAAAGAGAGAGGGCTAAATTCAAAAAGAGTTGCAAAAGCTGCATTGCTTCATGATATAGGAAAAGGAGAATATGGACTTAATATAGTTGAAAAATCAGTTTTAGTAATACTTAATAAAGTAAGTAATGGTAAATTAAAAAAATATAATACTATTAAGGCTGTAGACTCTTATTATAATCATGCAGAAAAGGGAGCTAATTTATTAAAACAATTTAATGTATATGATAAAGAATTTTTAGATACAGTTAGATATCATCACAATAAAAATATAGTAGGAAATAAACTGCTAGAGATAATAAGAGAAAGTGATAATAGAAATTAAAGGATGGGATTAATTATGAAAGCTGATGAAAGACGAAATGCTATTATGGGAATGTTAATAAAAGAAAAAAGAGCAATTAAAGGTACAACATTAGCTGAAAATTTTAATGTTACCAGACAAATAATAGTTAAGGATATAGCTATATTAAGAGCTAAAGGAAATAATATAATAGCAACCCCAGATGGTTATATGATTAATGATGATAATAGTAGGGTAAAATCAATAATAGCAGTAAAACATAATGATGATGAAATGTTTAATGAGATGGAGATTGTAGTTAAATATGGAGGTATTATAGAAGATGTAATAGTTGAGCATCCTATTTATGGAGAGATATGTGGAGCATTAAGAATAAAGAATCTTAATGATTTAAATAAGTTTAGAGCTTCATTAGAAGATATAAAAGCAAAGCCATTATCAGTACTTACTGATGGAATACATCTTCACACAATATCTGCTGATTCTGATGAGAATATGCAGTTAATAAAAGATGAATTAAAAGAAAAGGGATTTATTTTATAAATTAGGGGAATTGGATTATGGATTATGATGTTTTAGTTTTAGGTGGCGGTATTATTGGATGTGCTGTTGCTTATGAATTATCTAAATATAATTTAAATATAGCTGTGATTGAAAAGGAATATGACATTGCTGATGATGTATCTTTCGTTAATACTTCTATAGTATATGATGGTTCTGAAACATCTAATAATGTGATGGCTGGATTAGAGTATATAGGAAATATATTATTAGAAGATTTATGTGAGAAGTTTAATGTACCTTTTAAAAGAATTGGATCATTAAGAGTAGTTAATGATGATAACGGGGTAGTTAAATTAGATGAAATGTATGAAAGAGCTATTAGAAGGGGCATAGATGGTGTTTATTTAGTAGAGCCAGATGAAGTATATGAAATAGAACCTAACATAAATACAGCCATAAAAAAGGGCTTATATTCACAAAATGTTGCGATAGTAGCACCTTATGATTTAGCAATAGCATATGCTGAAGTTGCATTTGATAACGGGGTCAACTTTAGATTAGAAGAAGAAGTATTAACTATTCAAAATATAACAAAAGGCTTCAGAGTCGTTACAAATAAAAATAAATTTTCATGTAAAGTAGTTATTAATACAATAGCAAATGAAATTTATATAAACGAAAAAGGGATAGTAGAAGAAAAAGATACAGAAGATGATATAAATTCATTTAAAAATATGAGTTATATTTTACTTGATGATAATTATGAAAATAAATTGGATAGAATAGTAACAAAAACTTTTGATAAAGATACATTTGTTGTCTCAACTCCAGTTTTAAATGGTGGATCATTAGTTGGCATAAAGAGCATTGAAAAAACAAGCTTAGATGATAACTTAAATTATGCCAGTAAATTATTAAAGAACTTAAACAAAGGAAATATAAATAATTTATTTAGGGAAAGCTATGATAAAGATTCTATAGTAGTTGATGAACAGCAAATAAATAAGGGATATATAAGTGTAATAGGAACCCATTATGGAAAGGTTACATTAGCGCCAGCAATAGCTAAGATGCTATGTGATACTATCAGTAGCAGTTTAAATTGCAGATTAAAAAAGAACTTTATTGATAAACGACGTGAATTTTATAGGTTTAGAGAAATGGATAGAAGCGAAATTAACGAAGTAATTAAGTTAGATAAGAGATATGGAAAGATTGTATGCATGTGCAATAATGTGTCTGAAGGAGAAATAGTTGATTCTATTAGAAGGCCTTTAGGTGCAAGAACTGTTAAAGGAGTTAAAAGAAGAACTGGTGCCGGATTTGGAAATTGTCATGGTTCATATTGCAATGAGAGAATAATACAAATATTAGCTAGGGAATTAGATAAAAAAATTACAGATATAGTTGATGACTCAAAAAATTCTAATATAATTTCTGGTAGAATAAAAGAATTTAAAGAAATATAGTAGGAGTATATTATGGGGAAAAAAGATATATTTACATCAGTAGTAAGGGTAAAAGGAAGTGACAGATTCAAGGTTGTTCCTGTTAAAAGTAGCGCTGAGGTAGAAAGAGAGTTATGGATTGAAATGTCAAAAGTTGTTAGTAGATTATATGTAAGTATTCCTATAAAAATGGGAAGTATTATATGTAAGAATATATTAAACAGTGGAGTAGATATAATTTGTACTAGAGATATTGACAAAAAGTAGCAGACTATAATATATTTAATATATTATAATAATTTATTTAGTTAAACCGTTGAAAAGGCTAGTAATAAGATTAGTGTTTTAAGAGAGTCAGTGGTTGGTGTGAACTGATAGCAATGTTTTATGAATCCACCTTGGAGGGACTGTGATGAGCAGTACGGATAAACCCGTTAGTTTTATAAAGAGTGGATAGTAATGTGTTTTTATATGCATTATTATCAATTAGGGTGGCAACACGGAGTTCTTCGTCCCTTTTGTGGGATAAGAGCTCTTTTTTTATACAAGAAAATAATTTATAAAAACAATTGGAGGATATTATGTTAGATTTAAAATTTGTAAGAGAAAATCCAGAAATAGTTAAGCAAAATATTAAAAATAAGTTCCAAGATCAAAAGCTTGGATTAGTTGATGAAGTTATAGCTTTAGATGTTGAAAGTAGAGCAACACAACAAGAGGCTGATTCATTAAGATCAAATAGAAAAACAATTTCTAAGCAAATTGGTGCATTAATGGGGCAAGGAAAGAGAGAGGAAGCTGAAGAATTAAAAGCTAAGGTTAACGAGCAAGCTAATCGTCTTGCTGAATTAGAAGTTAAAGAGAATGAACTTCAAGAAAAAATAAAAAATATAATGTTAGTACTTCCTAACATTATTGATCCAAGTGTTCCAATAGGAAAAGATGATAGTGAAAATGTAGAAGTTGAAAAATTTGGTGAACCTGTAGTTCCAGAATTCGAAATTCCATATCATACAGAAATAATGGAAAAGTTAAATGGTGTTGATTTAGATGGAGCTAGAAAAGTAGCAGGTAATGGATTCTATTATTTAATGGGCGATATTGCTAGATTACAATCAGGAATATTATCTTATGCTAGAGATTTCATGATTGATAAAGGATTTACTTACTGTATACCTCCATTCATGATTCGTAGTGAAGTTGTTACTGGTGTTATGAGCTTCGCTGAAATGGAATCAATGATGTATAAGATAGAAGGTGAAGATTTATACTTAATAGGTACAAGTGAACATTCTATGATAGGTAAGTTTATTGATACTATATTAAAAGAAGAATCTCTTCCTCAAACTTTAACTAGCTATTCACCATGCTTTAGAAAAGAGAAGGGTGCTCATGGAATAGAAGAAAGAGGAGTTTATAGAATTCACCAATTCGAAAAACAAGAAATGGTAGTTGTTTGTAAACCAGAAGAAAGTAAAGAATGGTTTGAAAAGTTATGGAAGTATACAGTTGAATTATTCCGTTCTTTAGATATTCCTGTTAGAACATTAGAATGTTGTTCAGGAGATTTAGCAGATCTTAAGGTTAAGTCTATTGATGTTGAAGCTTGGTCTCCAAGACAAAAAAAATACTTCGAGGTTGGAAGCTGCTCTAATTTAGGAGATGCTCAAGCTAGAAGATTAAAGATTCGTGTAAATGGAGAAAATGGAAGATACTTTGCACATACTTTAAATAATACTGTTGTTGCACCACCTAGAATGTTAATTGCATTCTTAGAAAATAACTTAAATGAAGATGGATCAATAAATATTCCAGAAGCTTTAAGACCATATATGGGTGGAAAATCAGTTATAAAATAATAATATATATGAGATATGAGATAATTAATAATAATTTTCTCATATCTCATTTTTATTTCATATAAGATAAAAGCTTTACTAATTAATAAGCATTGACAAATTTTAGGGATATGTTAGATTTATTATGGGTGGTATTTTAATTAAACCGCACCATATATAATATATTTGAAAATTTAAGAAGAAAAGAAATAGCTCATATCAATTTTGAATGGGACTAAGTAGTGTCACACTCTAATGGAGGTGATAAATATAAAATTTGGATTTATTGGAGCAGGAAAAGTTGGATTTTCCTTAGGAAAATATCTAAAAGAAAATAATATACACATAAGCGGGTATTATAGTAAATCACAGCATTCAGCTAAAGAAGCTGCAGTTTTTACTAATACACAGCAATATAACAATTTAGAAAATTTAATAAAAGATAGTGATACTATATTCATTACAACACCTGATAGCGAAATTAGTGTTGTTTGGAGTGAAATCAAAAAATTATCTATCAAAGATAAATTAATATGCCACTGTAGTGGTTCTATTTCTTCAGAAATCTTTTCAAATATAAATAATCATGGTGCCTATGGTTATTCTATTCATCCCATGTTTGCTATTTCGGACAAATATAATTCTTATAAAAATTTATCTCAAGCATTTATTACAATTGAAGGACATAAAAAACATATTGAATTTTTTAAGCAACTTTTTTCTCAATTAGGTAATGATGTAGCTGTTATTTCAAAAGAAAATAAGACTTTATATCATGCTGCATCAGTAACTGTCAGCAATCTTGTTTTAGGATTAATTAATAATGGAATTAATTATCTTGAAGAATGTGGTTTCACTCAAGATATGGCTATGAAAGCCCTTTATCCATTAATTGAATTTAACTTAAAGAATATTAAGGAAAAGGGAGCAGTTAATAGTTTAACTGGTCCAATAGAAAGAGGGGATTTAGTTACTGTAATTAATCATTTAAATGTTTTAAGAGAAGAAGATAAAGAATTATATAAATTATTATCAAAAAATATTTTGAAAATAGCAAAGGTAAAAAACTCAGCTAGAGATTATAAAAATTTAGATGAATATTTAGGAGAATAGGTTATGAAAAATACAGCAGTTACATTTAAACAAGCTAAGGAAAAGAAAGAAAAGCTTACTATGCTTACAGCATATGATTACTCTACAGCAAAGATAATTGATGAATCTGGAATAAATGGGATTTTAGTTGGAGATTCATTAGGAATGGTATGTTTAGGATATGAGGATACATTATCAGTTACTATGGAAGATATGATACATCATACTAGAGCTGTAGCAAGAGGGACTAAAAACACTTTAGTAGTTGGAGACATGCCTTTTATGTCATATCAAACATCGATTTATGATGCTGTAGTTAATGCAGGAAGATTAATTAAAGAAGGAAGAGCACAAGCTGTTAAATTAGAAGGTGGAATTGAAGTTTGCGATAAAATAGAAGCAATAGTAAAGGCTTCAATACCTGTCATGGCTCATATTGGATTAACACCACAATCAGTTAATGCATTTGGTGGGTTTAAGGTTCAAGGTAAAGATGAAGAAGCCGCAAAAAATCTTATTGAAGCTGCTTTAGCGGTAGAAAAGGCAGGAGCATTTGCTGTTGTATTAGAATGTGTTCCAGCTAAGCTTGCAGCTATAATAACTGAAAAATTATCTATTCCAACAATAGGAATAGGAGCAGGAGTAGAATGTGATGGGCAAATACTTGTTTATCAAGATATGTTAGGAATGTATAGTGATTTTACGCCTAAATTTGTTAAGAAATATGAAACTTTAGGTGAAAAGATGAATGTAGCGTTCAAAAAATATATTGAAGAAGTTAAAGATGGTGTTTTTCCAGCTGCAGAACATTCTTTTAAAATAAATGATGACGTAATTGAAAAATTATATTAAAGGGGAAGAAAAATGAGAGTAGTTGAAAGGATAAATGATGTAAGAAGTACCGTAAAGGAATGGAAATCACAAGGCTTAAAGGTTGGTTTTGTTCCAACAATGGGGTATTTACATGAAGGTCATGAAAGTCTTATTAAAAAGGCATCAGAAGAGAATGACAAAGTTGTTGTAAGCATATTTGTAAATCCTATTCAATTTGGGCCTAAAGAGGATTTAGCTAGTTATCCTAGAGATTTAAAAAGAGATAGTGAAATTTGCGAAAGGGCAGGAGCTAATCTTATATTCCATCCAGAAAATGAGGAAATGTATTTTAATGATTTTTCTACATTTGTTGATATGAATGGATTAACAAATGGATTATGTGGTAAGAGCAGGCCTATACATTTTAGAGGTGTATGCACTGTTGTTAGTAAGTTATTTAATATCGTAGCACCAGATAGAGCTTATTTTGGGGAAAAAGACGCTCAACAATTAGCAGTAGTTAAAAGGATGGTAAGAGATTTAAATATTGATATTGAGATAGTTGGATGCCCTATAGTTAGGGAAGAAGATGGACTAGCTAAAAGTTCAAGAAACACTTATCTTTCAGAAGAGGAAAGAGTAGCTGCTACTATTTTAAATAAGTCATTAATGCTTGGAAAAGAAGAAATTCAAAATGGACAAAGAAATAGTTCTAGCATAATTAAAGTTATAGAAGATAGTATTAAGAGTGAAAAATTAGCAAGAATTGATTACGTAGAGATTGTAGATAGTAGTTCTTTAGAGAAAGTTGAAGAAATTAACAAATCAGTATTAGTAGCAATAGCTGTATTTATAGGAAAAACTAGATTAATAGATAATTTTACGTATGAGTTATAGCAAGGAGAGAAGAACAATGAAGGTAAATATGTTAAAGGGAAAGATACACAGAGCAACAGTAGTACAAGCTGAATTAAATTATGTTGGAAGTATTACAGTTGATGAGGATTTATTAGATGCAGCAGGAATATATGAATATGAAAAGGTTCATATTGTTGATATAGACAATGGAGCTAGATTTGAAACATATACAATAGCTGGTGAAAGAGGATCAGGTATGATTTGCCTAAATGGGGCTGCTGCAAGATGTGTACAAGTTGGAGATAAAATAATATTAATGGCTTATGCTAATTTAGAGACAGAGGAAGTAAAAAATCATAAGCCAAAGGTTGTTTTTGTTGATAATGAAAATAAAATTAGTAGAATTACTAGTTATGAAAAACACGGGCAATTATCTGAATAAAAAAATAAAATTAATATATTTATATTAGCATAAAATGGGAATGGTAAAGTAAGAAAATATTTTAGTCTTACTTTACCATTTTTTATTAATAGTTAGATGTAGTATTATGTAGTTATTAAGATATGTAATTAAGAGGTTTTAAGATGATAAATAAAAAGCAAATAACTAAGGTATGTAATAATTGTAGTGAGTGTGCTTTACCAGTTATAACTTGTATATGCAATAGTATAAAAAAAGTTGAAACAAAAGCTAAGTTTATAATTTTATCTAGTGAACGAGAAGTACATAGAAATACGAATACAGCTAATTTATTAAAACTAATAAATCCAAAATCTACTGAAATAATTATATGGAAAAGAGGAGCGGTTTCAGAAAAAGTTTTAAACTATATTAATAGTAATATTTATAGCACATATTTGATATTTCCTATTATTAATGAAGAAATGAAAAAAAGAAAAATTCAATATAGTAAAAGTAATAGTATACCTGTATTTATTATTGTAGATGGAACATGGAAAGAAGCTTGGAAGATAATAAGAAAAAGCAATTACTTAAAAGATTTACCTATAATATCTTTAGATATAGAGAGAAGCTCAAAGTTTAGCTTACGAAGAGGACAAGAAGAGGGAAATCTATGTACTATAGAAACGGCAATAGAGTTACTTAAGATGAATAAAGAAAATAATATAAGTGAAATTATAGATAAAAGTTTTGAGTTATTTTTAGAAAGTTATAAGGCTGGAATTAGTGGTCATAAAATTAAATAAAAAAATTGATAAAAAGTGTTGACATAGTATTTATACATTGATATAATAACAATTGTTCCGAGGAGAGATGGTCGAGTTGGTTTAAGGCACCGGTCTTGAAAACCGGCGTGCGTGTG
>NZ_JADPBQ010000023.1:8806-43330 GCF_015670405.1 Clostridium sp. 1001271B_151109_B4
CCGAGGAGAGATGGTCGAGTTGGTTTAAGGCACCGGTCTTGAAAACCGGCGTGCGTGTGAGCGTACCCAGGGTTCGAATCCCTGTCTCTCCGCCATAAGTCTTTAGCATTAGCTAAAGACTTTTTTTTGCATAAAATTACAAATTGGCGTGTAAGTATGAATAAGTTAAATGAAATATTAGAATATAATAAAATGTTTGTAGAAAATAAAGAATATGAGAAATATAAAACAATAAAATATCCGGGAAAAAATCAGCAATTTTATCTTGTATAGATACACGATTAATGGAATTATTACCAAAGGCCCTTAATTTGAAAAAATGGAGATGCTAAAATAGTAAAAAATGCAGGAGCTACTATAATGCATTCATTTGGAAGTATAATAAGAAGTATTATAGTTGCAATTTATGAATTTAATAAAGATGAGGTATTAGTAATTGGACATAAAGGTTGTGAAGTGAGCACTATAGATGGTGAAACTACTATTAATAAAATAGTAGAACGTGGGGTGACGAGAGAAGCAATAGAAATATTGACGAAGTCAGGTATAGATATAAAGAAGTGGTTACATGGATTTGATTCTATAGAACATTCAGTATTAGAAAGTGTAGAGTTAATAAAAAAAACATCCTCTGGTACCTAAAGATGTAAAAGTACATGGTTTAATAATGGATCCTTAAAGTGGAAAGCTAGAAGTAATAAGTGAAGATTACTAAGAAATAAAAAAATAAAAAAATTTTTAAAAATGTGTTGACATAATTATTAGGCATTGATATAATAAATCTTGTCTTGGAGAGATGGTCGAGTTGGTTTAAGGCACCGGTCTTGAAAACCGGCGTGCGTGTGAGCGTACCCAGGGTTCGAATCCCTGTCTCTCCGCCATAAGTGGAGAATTACTCAAGTGGCTAAAGAGGCTCCCCTGCTAAGGGAGTAGGCTGGATAATACTGGTGCGAGGGTTCGAATCCCTTGTTCTCCGCCAAAAGCATCTAACGTTTGTTAGATGTTTTTTTGCGTTTAAATAAAAGATATAGGCATTAGTAATATTAATAAGTATATTAACAGTGTGAAAAAAGATTAAATTCCAATTTTTCCATAATTAATAATTGTAAACGTAATATTTAAATGGTATACTTTTATATAGTTAAGATAGTATGACTTAAAATAGGAGGGTAATAAATGGAAAAGAAATATGTTGTAGGTGTAGATTTAGGAGGAACTAAAATTTACACAGCTTTAGTAGATTTAGAAGGAAATATTATAAAAGAAAAAACAGTTGAAACTTTAGCTAATGAAGGTGAACAAGCTGTTATGGGAAGAATAATAGATACTATTAATTATGTTATAGATGGAACTGATAAAGACTCAATAAGATCAATTGGAATCGGTTCTCCAGGTCCATTAGATGTTAAAAATGGTATTATAATTGAAAATTCAAATTTACCTTTTAAAAACTTTGCAATAGTAAAGACAATAAGGGAAACATATGATTTACCAACTTATTTAGATAATGATGCTAATGTTGCTACATTAGGAGAGTTTATGTTTGGTGCAGGAAAGGGTACTGAAAACATGGTATTTATTACAGCAAGCACAGGAATCGGTGGTGGAGCTGTTTTAAATGGAAAATTATTTAGAGGAGCTACAGGAAATGCATTAGAAGTTGGACATACAATAGTTGCAACTGAAGGTCCAAGATGTGGATGTGGGAACGTTGGATGTGCAGAGGCATTTGGTTCAGGTACAGCAATTGGTAAGAGAGCTAAAGAAGCTGTAGCAAGTAATGTAGAAACAACATTAAAGAACTATGAAGATGTAACGGCTAAAGAAGTGTTTAAAGAAGCAGCTAACGGTGATAGAGTTGCTAAGAATATATTAGAAACTTCATTAACTTATCTTGGAATAGCAGTAGCTAATACTATAACTAACTTTGACCCAGAAAAAGTTGTTATTGGTGGTGGAGTAGTTAATGGTGGAGATATAGTGTTAGATACTATAAGAAGAGTAGTTTCAGAAAGATGCATGAAAACTTTTGTTGAAAACTGTACAGTAGAAAAAGCTGTTTTAGGTGGAAAAGCAGGAGTTTTAGGAGCAGCAGCTTTAGCAATAACTGAACAATAATAACAATTTTAAGAAAAGCTACAACACGTAGAGAATATCTATAGGTGTTGTAGCTTTATTTTTACAATAAATATATTATTTTAAATAGGTAATTAGAAAAGTAGTAAAAGCAATAGTATTATTAATGTAGGGTGGGGTTAAATTGATTTATGGAAATAAAATATATTTAAGAGAAATATTAAAAGAAGATATTGATGTAGCTTATAATTTATGCTCTGATAGTGAAGTATTAAAATATAATGGTGATCAATATGGAGTATTATCAAAAAAATATATAATTGAGCATTTAAAATATTTAAACATACCTTCAAGAAGAAATTATGTAATTGTAGATAAACAAAGCAATATTGTAGGCGTAATAATATATTCTGAAGATAAATATGCTAGAAATGTATATAGTATTAGCATAACTATAGGTAAAAAATATTGGCGTAAAGGATATGGAAGTGATGCAATACATACTATTTTAGGGTATTTATTTGGAAAAATAAAAGCTCATAAAGTTGAGTTAGAAGTTGTAAGAGAAAATGAAGCTGCAATATTGTGTTATAAAAAGTGTGGATTTATAGAAGAGGGGATAAGAAGGAGTAAATATTATTACCAGGGAGAATATTTAGATACTATTATAATGGGGCTATTAAAGGAAGAATATAAATGGTAAGGAGTTGCATATGGGAATTAGATTTATTTTTGGTAGAGCTGGTTCTGGAAAAAGTTATTATTGTTTAAATCAAATAAAGAAAAAATTAGAAAATGATAAAAATAATAAATTAATATTACTTGTACCAGATCAATATACATTTCAAACTGAAAAGAAATTATTAGAGTATATAGGAGAAAGAGCATTAATTAGAGCTGAAGTATTAAGCTTCAAAAGAATGGCTACAAGGGTATTTGATAGATGTGGTGGCAGGGCAATTAACGTAATAGAGGATTCAGGAAAAAATATGCTTATTTATAAGCTATTAAAGGATAAAGGAGAAGAACTTCAATATTTTAATAGAATTAGTAAGCAGCAAGGCTTTGTTGGAATAGTATCAAAGTCAATAACTGAATTTAAGAAGTATAATATTTCCGAGGAAATTTTAAGAGAAAAAGAATTACAAATAGATAATAAGGATTTAAAAGAAAAGGTAACTGACTTAGCATCTATTTATAAAACATTCAATGAAAATCTTCATAAAGGATATATAGATTCAGAAGATATATTATCTATTTTAGCAAAAAAGTTAAAAGAATGTGAGCTATATAATGATGCTGAAATATGGGTAGACGAATTTACAACATTTACCCCACAGCAGTTAGAAATTTTAAAGGTATTAGCTAAACAATGTAAGAATATAAACATTACTTTATGTAGTGACGGTCAAATTCAGTTTACTGAAGGTGAAACTGATATATTTGACGTAATAAAAAATACGGAAAATAGATTATTAAAAATGATGCAAGAAAATAATATTGCATATAAGGAGCCTGTTAACTTAAATAAAGAAAATATATATAGATTTAAAGAAAGTAAAGAGTTAGGTCATATAGAAAAATACTTCTTTAACTTTCCATTTAAAATATATAAGGATGAATGTAAAGATATAAGATTATATAAAGCTAATAATAATTATTCTGAAATAGAGTGGGTGGCTCAAGATATTTTAAGACTTGTTAGAGATAAGGGTTATAGATATAAGGATATAGCTGTTGTTTGTAGAGAAATAGATAGTTACGATAAGATTACTTCAGTTATATTTAATGAATATAATATTCCATATTTTCTTGATAAGAAAAGGGAGATATTAAGTAACCCATTAGTAGTACTAATAATATCAGCATTAGAAATATTAAGTACTAATTGGTCTTATGAAAGTGTATTTAAATATGTTAAGAGTGGGCTTGTAACATTAGAATCAACATATATTGATAAATTAGAAAATTATATTTTAGCTAATGGGATTAAGGGTTATAAGTGGACTCGTGATTTAATATGTAGTACAGATGAAGAGTTAACTCAAGAAGAAATTGAAGTTTTTGAGTATATGGAAGAAGTCAGAAGACCAATAATTAATTTATATAATAAGATAAAAGGTGATGTTACAGTAAAAAAATATTGTACAGCATTATATGAATTCTTATTAGAGATAAATGCTTTTGAAACTATGGATAGGTGGCTTGAAAACTTTAGTACACAAGGAATGCAAGATAAGATTAAGGAGTATACCCAAGTACCATCTATAGTAATGGATATGTTAGATCAAGCTGTAGAAGTATTAGGTGATGAAGAAGTTGATTTAAAGACTTTTTCGAAGATATTAATATCAGGATTTGAAGAAAAAGAAATTGGTGTAATTCCTATGGCATTAGATCAAGTAAATATAGGTGATATAGCAAGAATAAAGGGTAGAGATGTAAAGGCGCTTTATATAGTTGGCGCTAATGATGGGGTATTACCATCAGCTAATAAGGATGAAGGTATATTATCTGATGAAGATAGACTTGAATTAAAACAATTAGGAATTGAACTTGCTAGCGATACAAGAAGCCGAATATTTGAAGAGCAATTTATGGTTTATACAGCTTTAACTATACCTTCAAATTATTTAATGGTAACTTATCCAATGGCAGATTTTGAAGGAAAGTCCTTAAGACCATCAATAATAATACCAAGATTAAAAAAGATTTTACCTAGATTACAAGAAGAAAGTGAAATATTTAATAAGAATTTATTTAACGATAAATATTATAATATAACAGCACCAACTCCAACATTTAATGAACTTATAGAAGCGTTAAGAAAGGAATATGAAAAGGAGGAAATTGACCCTCATTGGGTAGAAACTTTTAAGTGGTTTGAAGAAAGTGATGAATTTAAGGATAGAACTAAAATTATCTTTAATGGATTAAATTATACTAATCTAGTTGAAAGAATTCCAAGAGAAAAAATGAAGAAGCTTTATAGTAATGATAATGGAAGATTAATGTTTAGTGTTTCAAGAATAGAAAAATATGCGCAATGTCCTTTTAGCTATTATGTTCAATATGGATTAAAGGCTAAGGATAGAAAAGTATATGAATTTTCAGCTCCAGACTTAGGTTCATTTATGCATGACATATTAGATCAATTTACAAATAAAATAAGAAAAGAAAATATATCATGGAGCGATTTAACTAAGGATAGATGTAGTGAAATAGTTAATGAATTAGTTAATACTAAACTTAAAAATGAGACTAATTCTATTTTAAATAGTAATAAGAAGTATCAATATTTCTCAGAAAGATTTAAAAAAACTATAAGTAAATCTGTAACTGTAATATCAGAGCAAATGAGAAAAGGTGAATTTGATATATTTAAGAGTGAATTTGATTTTGGTGATTTTAAAGATTCAGATCCAATAAAATTAGAATTGCCTTCTAAGGAGACAGTTTATTTAAAGGGTAGAGTTGATAGAATAGATAAGGTTGAATTAAATGGAGAAACTTATATAAGAATAGTTGATTACAAGTCAGGTTCAAAAAGTTTTGATTTGAATGAATTGTATTATGGATTACAAATTCAGTTATTAGTTTATTTAGATGCAATACTAAAAAACTCAGAACAGATTTTAAAAACTCAATGTATGCCTGGTGGAATATTATACTTTAAAATAGATAATCCGATAATTAAATCTAAAAAGGCATTAAGTGAAGAAGAAATCCAGATAGAAGTATTAAAGAAGTTAAAGATGGATGGATTATTATTAAAAAATGTAGAGCTTGTAAAAGCTATGGATAATGATATGGAAACATACTCATTAATAATACCAGCTGCATTTAAGAAAGATGGAGATTTTACAAGTACTAGTTCAGTGGTAACGGAATTACAGTTTGAATTATTAAGAAATTATGTTAATGATAAAATGATTGAAATATGTGAAGAGATGCTTAGTGGAGAAGTTAAAATAGAACCTTGTAAATCTTCAAAGGTAACATATTGTGATTACTGTGATTATTCTGCAATTTGTCAATTTGATACTTCGATAAGGGATAATAAGTATAAAATTATCTTGAAGAAGAAAAAGGATGATCTATGGAATGCAATGGAAAACAAAGTAAAAGAGGAGGAGAGTAAGTAAATATGGCAGAAACTAAATGGACTAATGAACAGCTTCAAGCAATTGAAACTAGAAGATGCAATTTACTTGTAGCAGCCGCCGCGGGTTCAGGTAAAACAGCTGTTTTAGTTGAAAGAATTATAAGAATAATAACCAATGAAGAAAATCCAGTAGATATTGATAAGCTTTTGGTTGTTACTTTTACTAGTGCAGCAGCTTCGGAGATGAGAGAAAGAATAGCAGCTGCTATATCGAAAGCTTTAGAGAAGACTCCTAACTCTAAAAATCTTCAAAGACAGCTTACTTTATTGGGAAGAGCTAATATAACTACTATGCATTCTTTTTGTTTAGATGTAATTAAAAATTATTTTTATACTATTGATTTGGATCCTAGCTTTAGAATCGGGGATGAGACAGAAGCAACATTAATGAAAAATGAAATAATAGAAGAGCTTTTTGAAGAGTATTATGAAGAGGATAATGAAGAATTTAAGGAGTTAATAGAAGCATATAGTGGCGCTAAAGATGATGAAAAATTAAAAGAAATGATACTTTCTTTATATAGATTTTCTATGAGCGGACCTTGGCCTGGGAAATGGTTGATTGAAAAAGCAGAAGCTTTTAATATTACTACTTTAGAAGAACTTGATAAAAGTGAATGGGTAAAGGTATTAAAAGATAGCTTAAGAGTAGAATTAAATGGATTCTTAAATATGTATAAGAAGGCAATTGAGATAATTAAGGATACTGATGGATTAGAGCCATATTTAGATGCTTTTAATAGTGATTATGGATATTTAGAAAGATCTTATGAAAGCTTAAATGGAAGCTTAAATGACATTTATATTGCTTTAAATTCTATTTCATTTATTAAGCTAAAGACTATTAAGAAGAATCAAGTTTCAGATGAAAATGCTCAAAATTCAGTTAAGGGCATAAGAGACTCAGTTAAGAAAAAAATAAAATCATTAATTGAAAATACTTTTGAATTTACTCCACAAGAAGCTTTAGAGGGAATAATGGAAGTGTATCCTTTTATGAAGACTTTAGCTACTGTAACTCTTGAGTTCTCAAAGCGATTTGATGAAAAGAAAAGAGAAAAAAACATATTAGACTTTAATGACTTAGAGCACCTTTGTTTAAAAATATTAATTGATAGGGATGAAAATAATAATATTGTACCTTCAAAGGTTGCAGAACATTTTATGGAGTTCTTTGATGAAGTATTAGTAGATGAATATCAAGATTCTAACAATGTTCAAGAAACTATAATAGATTTAGTTTCAAGAAGAAAATTAAAAGAGTCTAATGTATTTATGGTTGGTGATGTTAAACAAAGTATATATAGATTTAGGCAGGCAAAACCTGAACTGTTTTTAGATAAATATAATAGATATTCTTTAGAGGGTGAAAGTAAGGATAGAAAAATCCAATTATATAAAAACTTTAGAAGTAGGCAAGAGGTTATAGAAGGCGTAAACTATATATTTAAAATGGTTATGTCTGAAACTGTTGGTGAACTTGAATATACTGATGAAGAGGCATTGAACTTAGGAGCAAGTTTTAAGGATGTAGATGATGAAATTTCAATAGTAGGTGGAGAAATTGAACTTCATATATTAGATAAATCAGGTATTGTTAAGGAAGAAGAAATTGAAGTTGTAGATGAAGACAATGAAGGTGGAAGTAAAGAAGAGGAAGAAGATATAGATGCTATTACTCTTGAAGCTAAAATTGTTGCAAAAAGAATAAAGGAATTATTTGAATCTAAAGATGGTAAAAAGTTTAAAGTATTTGATAAAGATACTAATGAATATAGAGATGTTAGATATAAGGATATAGTTATTCTTTTAAGAGCAACAAAAAATTGGGCAGAAATATTTTTAGATGAATTAGGTTCAGAAGGTATTCCAGTGTATGCTGATACAGGTAGTGGATATTTTGAATCTATTGAAATTAGAACTATAATGTCACTATTAAAAATAATTGATAATCCACTTCAGGATGTACCTATGATAGCAACTTTAAGATCACCTATAGTTGGATTTACGGCTGAGGAGTTAAGTGATTTAAGGCTATTAAATAAGGATTTATATTTTTATGAAATAATAAAGGAAGTATGCGAAGGGAACTATGAGGTTAATAATGAATTAAAGTTTAAATGTATTAACTTTATAGTGGCATTAACTAAGTGGAGAGAAAAATCTATTTATACTCCAATAGATGAATTTATATGGTATTTATATATGGATACTGCATTTTATGGATATGTTGGAGCGATGCCTAATGGAAAGCTTAGACAGGCAAACTTAAAAATTCTTTTCCAAAGAGCGAAACAATATGAAAGCACTAGCTTTAAAGGATTATTTAATTTTATAAACTTTATTAATAAGTTAAGAAAATCTTCTGGTGATATGGGAAGTGCAAAGGTACTTGGTGAAAATGAAGATGTAGTAAGAATTATGAGTATTCATAAAAGTAAAGGCTTAGAGTTCCCCGTAGTATTCACTAGTGGAATGGGTAAACAATTTAACTTAATGGATTTATCAAATTCTATTTTATATCATGAAGAATTAGGGTTTGGTCCTAGTTATGTTAATTTAGAAACTAGAAATTCATATTCAACATTAGCAAAAGAAGCTATAAAGAAAAGGATAAGATTAGAGACTTTATCTGAAGAAATGAGAATACTGTATGTTGCATTTACTAGAGCTAAAGAAAAGTTAATTATTACTGGAGCAACTAGTAATTTAGAAAAATCAATTAATAATTGGATATCTTCAGCTTCCTTAGATGAAAATATAGTATTGCCTTCAGAAGTCTTAAAAGGAAAATCATATTTAGATTGGATTGCTATGGCAATGTGTAAACATACCTGTGGAGAAAAGTTAAGAGGGGTTACGGGTGCTACCAGAGATTTAATTACTAGTGACTTTTCCACATGGAATATCAAATTCTGGACTAAAGATTTATTAACAGTGGATAAAAATTTAGAGACTGTGGATAAAATTGAAGAAGATAGCCTGTTTATAACTTCTGAAGATATAGTTGTTGATAAAGAAATAAAGAGAAGGCTTGATTATAAATATAAGTTTATAGAGGGAGCAATGTTACCGAGTAATATTTCTGTATCAGATTTAAAAAAGAAAGAATTTACTTATGGAGATGAAATCCATGATACTGTAGAAGTATTTAAAGAAAAGGAAATTTTAAAACCTAAATTTTTAAAAGAGGAAAAAGGATTATCGGCAGCTGAAAGAGGAACTGTAATTCACTATGTTATGCAAAGATTAAATTATGATAGAGTAAATAGTGATTCTGAAATAAAGGCCCAAATTGAAGAAATGGTATTAGATAATTCATTAACTGAAAAAGAGGCTTCTGTTGTTTGGTATAAAAAAATATATAAATTCTTTATTAGTCCGTTAGGTGAAAGATTAGTAAAATCTTATAAAGAAGGAAGATTGGTAAGTAGGGAATTACCTTTCTTTACTGAACTAAGTAGCGTAGAATATAATACAGAATTAAGTAGAGATGTTTATATTGATGAAAAGATTAGGCTTCAAGGGATAATAGATTGTTTCTTTGAAGAAGAGGATGGAATAGTACTTTTAGATTATAAGACTGATTATGTTGAAGAAGGTAATGAAGATGAGATTATTGAAAGATATAGAGCTCAACTTAAGTACTATAAAAATGCTTTAGAAAAAATAACAGGGAAAAGAGTAAAGGAAAGTTATCTTTATTTATTTGGAATAGATAAAGGAGTTTTAGTAAAAGAATAATTATTAAATAGATAGGCTAGCAGAAAAATGATATGATCACTTTATGGTAGACAGTTAAAATAATAAAGACTGCTACTTGAGAGGGAGCATATCAGAATTTTGCTAGCCTTTAGTGCATTATACATTAAAGAAAGTTTTCAGAAATTTTTAAAAGACTGTCCTTAGTATTTAGAGTTTTATCATCTAAAACTTTTTCTAATAAAAATATTAGTATTTCTCCAATAATTTTTCCAGGTTTAATATTTAAATGTGTCATTAAATCAGAGCCAGTAACAGCTAAGTCTTTGATATAAAGTGGTTCTTTATTTTTAAGTATTAATTTTACTCTATCAGAAATATAATCTACTTTTTTCAAGAAAGGAACTGGATCCCATAATGAATTTATATCAGCTTTTTGGAGTTCAAAAAGTGTAAATATATTTTCACTACCAACACGTATTAATAATCTTTTGATTTCACCATCAGTAGGCATATAATTAACATCTAAAACTAAGTGATCATAAATTATTTTAGAAACTTTGTCTATAGTATTATTATCAAATTTTAGCCTAGATAATATTGGTTTACATATTATTGCACCTTCTTGAGCGTGACCAGGGAAGTAGCAATGACCATTAGGTAATTGCTTTAATGTATTAAGCTTACCAACATCATGAAAAAGAGCTGATAATCTTAAGATTAAATCATTATTTGAAGTATTACTTATTACATTTAAAGTATGATTAAAAACATCTCTATTATGATTATTACAAAGAGGTGTATAACCAACCAAATTATAAATTTCAGGAATAATTATTTCAAGAATTCCAGTGTCTTTAAGTAAATTCAAACCATCACAAGGATTGTCGGAAATCAGGATTTTACATAATTCATCTCTAATACGCTCAATACTAATATTTTTTATTAGTTTATAATTTGATTTTATAGCTACATATGTTGAATCATCAATTTTAAATCCTAACTGACAGCTAAATCTAATAGCACGCAACATTCTTAAAGCATCTTCTTGGAATCTTTTATTTGGATCGCCAACAGCCTTAATTATTTTATTTTTTATATCATCTATACCATTAAAATAGTCTATAAGGCCTTCTTTATTGTTATAAGCTAAAGCATTAACTGTAAAATCACGCCTTGATAAATCTTCTTTTATGTTTGAAACAAATTCAACAGACTCGGGATGACGATTATCTAAATAATTTCCTTCTGTTCTGTAAGTAGTAACTTCTAGATTTTCATTATCCAATACAACGGTAATTGTCCCATGTTTAATTCCCGTTGGTATTGTTTTTTCAAATAGTGATTCTGTTATGTTTGGTAAGGCAGAAGTGGTTATATCATAATCCTTAGGTGTTAAGCCAAGTAAGCAATCTCTAACACATCCACCAACCATAAAGGCTTCATAATTATTTTTATAAAAAGTATCTATAATAAATTGAACGTTATTAGGTATATTAATAAACATATTAAATCATCCTTTAAAATAAATTGTTATTAATATATTTTAACATAAAGATCATTAAAAAAAGATAATAGTAAAAAATTAAGAGGTAGAAGTTAACTGAATTAGAATTTAATTTCTACCTCTTAATACTTATTTAATTATTACTTTTGTACCTGCTTCTATATTGTCATATATCCATTTAGCATCTTCAGTTTTTAATCTAATACAACCATGAGAAGCAGGAGTACCTAAAGTGTTATCAACTACTTCACTTTGGTCTTCATTATAAGGAACTGAGTGGAAAAGATAATCTCCATAAAACTGTACCCAGTACTTACCACCTTGTTTGTATTTATCAGAAAAGAACCAATCACCACGTTCCCTTACATCATAAACACCAGTAGGTGTATTTTCACCATCTATGCCAGTTGAACAATTAAAGGATTTAATTTTATCCCATTTGTTCATTGAGCCTTTATAAACATAAGTAATTTGATCAGCTAAACTAACGTATATTAAATTAGAAGTTAAGCTTTCAAGATTTAATGTATTAATATTAGAGCTAGTTATTGAATTAAGCAACTCACTAGATGTTGATGTTGAATTTTGTGTACTATCCGATGAACTTAATGAAGCTAAGTAACTTTCTTTAGCCTCAGCAATTGAAGTAATTTTATTTTGAACATCAGAATCATCTTTTGAAACTATAGAAGTATCAATATTATTTAATAAATCTATAGCTTTTGTATAGTAATCATTATTAGCTAATTCATCTGCCTCATTGAATATATTTTCTTTATAGTTACTAATACATTTTTCTATATATTCATTTGCTTTTTCTGAATAGTCTGAATCAGCAGGGATTTTCTTTAGAAAATTAAGAGCTTCTTCAAAGTTACCATTATCACAATTATCTAATCCAAGAGATAAAAGAGCTTCGTAATCTGAAGAGTCTTCAGCTTCATAACTTTCATCTAATGAAATTATAAGCTTATTTATAGATGAATTTAAGATATCATAACTTTTAATTTCATTAAGAACTATTAAAGCTTTATCTTTATTTTCATCATTTTCTGATAATGTGTCACATATATTATTAACTATTCCAGAAAAGTAAGTATTTAAATCAGTATTTAGTGTTTTTTTCTTTAATTTTAAATAGATACTATTACTATCAATAAGCTTTTTGGCATCAGTAAAATTACAATTATTAAATTCTGAATAAAACGTACTTGTAATTGTGGAATATTTATAATTAACATAATAGTTTAAAGCCAAAATTAATAATAGGAATGAAAAAGTAATAGTAACAATTCGAAATATATTCTTTTTTTTACGTTTTCTAAATAAATTTTGCAATGTTATACCTCCTTATAGCTATTAATAATATTTGACTAATTTTCCAATTTTAAACCTATAATTAGTAAATTTATAAAAAGTACATAAGAAAATATTGAAAATATGTTATACTTAAAAAGTATAAAGGTTTGTTAATTTAGAAGGTTTAATAGAATAAAGGAGCGATAATTTAAAAATGAGAAATAAATTTATTTTTAGCATAAATCCTAAGAAATATGTTTATTTAAATAAAGAAAAATTAAGTAAAGGTTTTTTATATATTTTGTTGTTATCTGTAATTATTGGACTTGTTCAAGGAATAATGGGAGCAGTGTTAATATCAGGATTAGAAAAAACAACTAAAATGATTTTAGAAGAAGATGAAGTGCAATTTGAAATGAAGGATGGAATATTAGATTTTAAAAATTCACCTTTAAAAGAAGAAGAGGGTCAGGCTTTGTTATACATTGATACAAATAAAGATATAGACGATTTAGATTCACTAAGAAGCATTACAGTTCATAAGGATACAGTTACTGTATTACTAAAAGATGGATTTATGGTTAAGAGTGGTTCAGAAAGTGTTACTCAAAAATATTCTGATTTAGGGTTAGATTTAATTAATTTTAATAATGATTTTGTTATATCAGTCATTGAAAAAATTGATATAGTAAAATATATAATAACACCTATCATGATAGTAGTTAAATTTATTCAATTATTAATGTATGCATTATTTATATCATTAATAGGGATATTAAGTAATTTAATTTTAAATAGAAAAATGCCTTATAATAGAGTATTTAATTTAGCACTATATTCAGTTACATTACCAACAATAATTAATATAATATTCCCAATAGGAGTATATTCAATTTTAATTGGAGGAATCATATTAATGTTTGGATTAAGTTTTATTAATGATAATTACTTAAAACAAACTATTAATAGGGAATAATTGCAATATTAATTGTTTTATTTCTTGAAAAATTAATTTATTTGTGTTAACATAGATTTGTTAACACCATGGAGCGTTAGTTAAACGGATATAACACGCCGCTACGGACGGCGCATTAAGGGTTCGATTCCTTTACGCTCTGCCATGTAAGAACTGTTGAATTTCAACAGTTCTTTTTTTATTGATTAAATTTCAATTTGCTAGGAAAACTAAGAATATAGTTTGAGTAAAGAGGTATCAAAAATATGATTAATATTTTAATAAGTCAAGTTGATGAACATAATGAAAGTAATATATTAGCAACAAAAGAATTTAATCCAGAAAAAGTCTATCTTATTAAAGATAAATGCTATGCAGCAAAGGCTGAAGCATTAAAAATATATTATGAAAAAAACTTTAAAAATGTTAAGTTAGAACTTTTTGATTTTGAAGAAGGAAATAAAGAGGCTTTAGAAAAAATAATAGATAATGTAGAGGACGAAAATATAATAGTAAATTTAACTGGTGGAAAAAGAGTAAATTCCTTAATTTTATTAGATATTTGCTTAAAAAAGAAAATTAAAGCAGTATACATTGGTATTAAAGAAAAGATTATGTATGAATTTGATAATAATGATGTTTTAAGTTCAAACAAAAACTTTGAAGATTTAGAAATTGACGATATAGCAAAGGCTTCAGGAGGCATGATTATTGAAGATGCTTCACAACTATGTAATAAAAAAGATTTAATATATTTTTCAGAACAAATATCAAAGAATTTACCATTATGGCATGAATATAAACAAAAATTATATGAAGCAAGTATATTTGAGCATGATGCTAATAATCAGCAAAGAATATATATACATACAGATAAATTAGATGAAAAAGAAAAAAAATTGTTAAATAAAGTGTTAGAAAAACTTAAAGAAATGAAAGAAATAACTCTAAATGAAAGTAATAATAAAATTATAGTAGATTTTTTAAATAATTATATAAAAGCATTTATTTTTAAGAGTGGTACATGGTTAGAAATAGAAACTAATAAGCTTATTAATAAAATAGAAGAAATAGATGAATCTAAAAATGGTGTTATGTTTTTATGGAATGATGATAATAAAAGTGTTAGAAATGAAGTAGACGTAGTAGCAGTAAAAGATTCTGTGCCTATTTTTATTTCTTGCAAGGATAGTGATAAATACAATGAAATGGCACTAAATGAATTAAATGTTTATGCTTCAAAATTTGGTGGCGAAAATTCATATAAATTCTTGGTAGCAACAAAAGAACCAATAAAATCTCCAGTAAGCATAAGAGCAAAAGAAATGGGAATCCACCTAATAATCTTCGACGGAGACGAAGATAAATTTATACGAACAATTAAAGCTATAATTTAGTTGCAGTACAGTAAAGCAAAAAAATAAATAGATTATCTCCAGGAATTAGTATAATTTTCGATAAGAATTTATATCCTTATTTCCGTAAAAACTGCTAAAGCTTCGGATGTCGTTTCACTCCCTCAGCTTCTTAGCGCAGTTTTTATTTCAATAAGGATTAAATTCTAAAACTCAATTATAATATTCCTTCCGATAATCCATTTATTTTTTCTTTATTACCACATTCCACTAATTTAAGCCTAAGTTGATTCTAGTTATTTAACTCTTGTGCTATAAAATAGTAGTATTGCAATTCAAGGGATAATTTAGTTTGCTATGGGTATACAGAAAAAAAGAAGATATTATATTGAAGGCAATATTGAAAGCAAGCCGTAGAATTTAATAGTTACTGGAGTAAAGTTCGCGTTAAGAAGATTATATGTTTGAGCCGATAGGCGAGTTTATAATCTTTAGCAAACTTTATGGAAGTAACTATATAAATTCAAGGCGAGATTTCATAAATTCCCGTAAAGATAATGTCTTCTTTTTTCGATATTACACGTGATAACTAAATTTTTCACCAATTTTTTCTCCCATGTTGACTTTAGTTTCGAAGCCAAAGGAAGATTGAAGTAAAATGTCATCATCTATAGTTACTGTATTCTTTTTGAAGAATAAAATTGTTGTTGATCCACCAAATTTGAAGTAGCATTTTTCATCACCTTTTTTTACCTTTTGATTAGGTGTATAGCTTTGGATTATAGAACCAACACAAGTAGCACCAACTTCAACATGAATTACATCACCGAAGTTTTTAGAGTGGAAAACTGACCATTCCCTTTTATTTTGACAATATAATTTAGGGACTCGCTCTAAAGCTGTAGGATTAACAGAATAATAATTTCCGGGAACCTTATTTGAAGCTTCAATAGTTCCATTATCTATAAAATGTAATCTATGATAATCAGTAGGGCATAATCTTAAAACTAGACAAACACCTCCACTATATTCTTTTGCAATTTCATCATCTTGAATTAGTTCAGATAAGCTATAAGTAATTCCTTTTACTTGAATTAGTTCATTTATATCAATATTAGTATAAGCCATTAAACGTCCATCGCCTGGAGAGATTAATATATTTTTATTAGTATTAATCGGTCGTGCTTCTCTTGTAAGTTTTCTAATAAAAAAATCATTAAAACTTTTAAAATCAGCAGGAATGGTTGGACACATATCCATATCAATATTAAAACTTGAAATAAAAGAAGAAATTTTTTTCCTACTTAATTTACTATCACAATAAAATCCGTATATTTTTGAAAATATCCTTCTTTTAATAAATAATTCTACAAATCCTTTGCCGATTGGAGATTCATATGCCCAATTAATATATTTTTCTCCAGCTACAGTTTCTGTATCATATTTATTTGTTCTTCTATTATAAATTTGTATCATGTAATTACCTCGTATTATTTTTTATAATTAATAAAAGACTATTAATTATCATAAAGATATATTTAGTTACTATTATATAATATATTAACATATTTTATTTTAATAGTTTATTAACATTAATATAAAGAAAAAATATTTGAAATAAAAGATATAAAATAATAGAATAAACTTATAAAATATAGTTAGTGATATGGAGGGGTAAAATGAGTTTAGAAATAAAAATAGTAAATGCAACAATAGATATTTTTAGAGAAAAAGGTGTTAAATTTACTATGGATGATTTAGCTAATAGACTTGGCGTTAGCAAACGTACATTATATGAAAATATAGATAGTAAAGAAATACTTTTAAATTTACTGGTAGATGAAGTATTTGATTCAGTAACTGAAAAAGGAAAAGATGTAATTAATGATGAGAGTATTGGAAATTTAGAAAAATTAAAAAGGATACTGACTATTTTACCAACATCTTACGATACTATTGATTATACTAAAATACATGAAGTAAAAAAGTTCTATCCTAAAATATATGAAAAAATCATATATAGATTAGATTTGACTTGGGAACAAACAGATGAATTAGTTAAGAAGTGTATTAATGAAGGATTAATTAAAAAAGTGAATATATATCTTATGAAGAGTATACTAATAGGAAGTATAAGAATCTTATTAGAAGATAATAAATTAAGAGAAGAAAAAATAGATTACTCTGAAACAATGAAGAGTATTGTAGATATAATGTTTGATGGATTAGTAATTAAATAAATAAAAAGTCATAATAAAGGAGCCTGTAATCTAGACTCCAATATAATGACTTTTTTATTATTCAGCGAATTTTTCTAAGAATTCATCGTAAGACATTGATCTATCTAAAATAGAACCATCATCACTTATTCTTATGATTCTATTTGCAACTGTTTGAACGAATTGGTGGTCGTGAGAAGCAAATAAAACATTACTGCTATAATCCTTTAATCCATTATTAACAGCTGTAATTGATTCAAGGTCTAAGTGGTTAGTAGGTCCATCTAAAATTAATACATTTGCACTAGAAAGCATCATTCTAGAAAGCATACATCTAACCTTTTCTCCTCCAGATAATACATTAGCTTCTTTTAAGGCTTCTTCTCCAGAGAATAACATTCTTCCTAAGAATCCTCTAATATAACTTTCAGATTTTTCTTCAGAGAATTGTCTTAACCAGTCAACTAAGCTTAATGAGCAATCATTAAAGAATTCAGAGTTATCTTTTGGGAAGTAAGCAGTAGTTATAGTGATACCCCATTTGAATTCACCAGCATCTGGTTCCATTTCTCCGTTTATTATTTTAAATAAAGTAGTGATTGCAATTTCATTACCAACAAAAGCAATTTTATCTTCTTTATTTACTCTGAAGCTTACGTTATCTAAAACTTTAACTCCATCAATAGTCTTAGATAATCCTTCAACTACTAATATATCATTACCAACTTCTCTTTCAGGTTTAAATCCAACGAATGGATATCTTCTGCTTGATGGTTGAATATCATCTAAAGTAATTTTATCTAATAACTTCTTACGAGATGTTGCTTGCTTAGATTTAGAAGCATTAGCACTAAATCTTGCGATGAAGTCTTGTAATTCTTTAATTTTTTCTTCTTTTTTCTTATTTTGATCTTTAGCCATTTGAGTAGCTAATTGGCTTGATTCATACCAGAAGTCATAGTTACCAACATATAATTTAATCTTACCAAAGTCAACATCAGCCATGTGAGTACAAACTTCATTTAAGAAATGTCTATCATGTGATACAACTATAACTGTTCCTTCAAAGTCACCTAAGAAGTTTTGAAGCCATTTAATTGATTTTATATCTAAGTGGTTAGTAGGCTCATCTAGGATTAATATTCCAGGGTTACCGAATAAAGCTTGAGCAAGTAATACTTTAACCTTTTCTGCACCTGTTAATTCAGACATTAATTTGTAGTGAGCATCAGTTCCGATTCCTAAACCTTGTAATAAAGATGATGCTTCTGACTCAGCTTCCCATCCATTTAATTCAGCAAATTCACCTTCTAATTCAGCTGCTTTAATTCCGTCTTCATCTGAAAAGTCTGGTTTTGCATATAATTCATCTTTTTCTTTCATTATAGTATGTAATCTTTCATTACCCATTATAACCGTTTCTAAAACTGGGAATTCATCATACTTATAATGGTCCTGACTTAAAACAGACATTCTTGTATTTGGAGCAATTATAACTTCACCAGTGTTTGGTTCAACTTCTCCAGATAATATTTTTAAAAATGTAGATTTTCCAGCCCCGTTAGCACCAATAACACCATAGCAGTTACCAGGAGTAAATTTAATATTAACATCTTCAAATAATTTACGAGACCCGTATCTTAAACTTACATTTAAAACATTAATCACTCAACATACCTCATTTCATTTATTATTCTTTCGATATTATAACATAAAAATTTTAACTTTGTATTAAAATATACAATAAATAAACTAGTGAATTGGTGAGAAATCTGCAAAAAAAATCATTGTAAAAATTTTATATGCAAAAAATGATTTATTAACATAAAAAAGAAGCACAAATTAAGTATGTAAAAATAAAGAAAAAAGCTGATATATAATCAGCTTTTAAGTATTTATTTGATAAATATATTAATTATGCAAATAAGATTATTATTTTTCTTTATAAAAAGTATTTATTTAAGTCTTCAAAAGTTTTTATATTAAATATATTTAAAGCAATATTAATAACGTCATTGTTTTCTAAGGATTCTAATTTATCAATATATTTTTCTGAAAGTGTTCCTAATCTTTTTGTTAACAGTTGCATTAATAATAAATGTTGACCACGCTCTATTCCGGCTTCAACGCCTTCTTCGTAAGAACCAAAATTAAACATATAATATAAACCTCTCTTATAAAATTATATTACATAAGTAAAGACACAAATAAAGTGACTTAAACTGCCTAGTAATATGAAGATATGGAATATTTCATGAAATCTCCATTTGCCAATTCTTAATTTTTCTGGTTTAATTCCATAAATTACGCCACCAATTGTATAAAGAACACCACCAAGTACTAGCCAAAATAAGCTTATTCCAGGTAATACTGCTGTTAATGGTTTAATCATGAATAAAGCAGCCCAACCCATTCCTATATACATTGCAGTTTGAAGCCATCTAGGGCAATCAAACCAGCAAAGTTTAAATGTAATACCAAGCACAGCTATAGTAATCATTACTATAAACATTGTAAGCCCGAGTTCACCGCCTATAGAAATTAAGCAAAATGGAGCATATGAACCAGCAATTAAAACAAAAATCATTGAGTGATCTAGTTTTTGAAATATTGAAATAACTTTTTCACTTGAAGTTATTCCATGATACGTTCCAGAAGTTGTATATAAAAGAATTAAACTAATTCCAAAAATAACTACAGATAAGATGGCAGTACTTGATGGATTAGATGAGATTACCTTAGCTAGCATAGCAAATAAAGCAATTAGTGATAATCCAGCACCAACAAGATGAGTTATAGCATTAATAGGTTCCCTTAATTTTTTGTACATATAAAAAAACACCTCTCAATTCGACATGTGGTTTTTAAAACTACATGATATTATATTAATATTATTTATTATATGTGCATTATAGTCAAAGTTTATTTTAGGAGATTTAAGGAAATTATCAGTAAATACATCTGTTTTTCTTGCAAATATTAGAAAATACTATTATTATTAAAATATAGTAGTGATAATAAGTAGTTTTCAAAACTATATGGAGGATGTTATGGATATAATAGAAATATTAAATAATTTACCGTTAGAAAGTAATATTAGGTTAGATGAAGTACCTGAAATAGATTTATATATGGATCAAGTAATTCAATTGTTTGAATCTAAATTGAATAACCAAAAAAGAAATAATGATGAAAAAATATTAACAAAGACAATGATTAATAATTATGCTAAGGGAAAGCTATTATTACCAATAAAGAATAAGAAGTATTCAAAAGAACATATTATATTAATGTCTTTAATTTATAATTTAAAAGGAGCTTTATCAATAAATGATATTAAGAGTTCGTTAGATAAAATAATAAGTAAATCAGAAGAAGACAATTATCCATTAAGAGAATTATATTCGAGCTTTTTAGAAGAGTGTTCTAATGATGAAAATAATTTTAAAAGGGATGTAACAACAAAGTTTGAAGATATAAGCAATATAGTTGATAGAAATGAAAAGTTAGACGGGGATTTTGAAAAGAAATTTTTAGTGTTATGTTCTTTAGTAAATATGAGTAATATGTATAGAAGAATGAGCGAAAAATTAATTGATGAATTTTTTACTGAACAGGAGTAATATATGAGAAATTCAAGTGATTTAAAAAAAGAATTAGATAGAATTGATGGCCGTGGCTATAAATCCTATAAAGATTTAGAGGGGCAATATAGTTTTAATAATTATATATTGAGTATAGACCATGTTCAGGGAGATCCATTTGCATCACCATCAAGAGTAAGAGTTATAGTAAATGCCAATTATAATCAACTTCCTGAAGAATTATTTGATGAAAAATATAAGAAGGTAGCATTATGTGACTTTTTAACTAGATTATTTAGTAAAAATATTTATAAATATGGAGAGAAAATCTTTGGATCAGGAAAAAGTGGACTTATAGAAATAAGTAGATGTCCACAGCAAATATTGGAAAGAACTTCAGTAATAATAGATAATGAAAAAGTAGAGGCAAGATTTTATGTTGGATTCCCTGCTAGGGGAAGAAGTGTATTATCAAGAGAATTAGAAAAGATATTATTTAATGTTTTGCCTAATATAGTTGAAAATACATTGATTTATAATAAAATAAACACTAAGGCTTTAAATGATAGAATAAAATTAGTTGAGGATCAAGAATTTATAAGAAATGAACTTAAAAATAAAAATCTTGTTGCGTTTGTTGCTAATAATTCTATATTACCAAGAGAAAGTGGAGTCTCACAAAAACCTTTGAAAGATGGGAAAAAGTTTATTTCTCCTAAAGAATTGGAAGTAGAATTTAATACACCTAATAGAGGAGTAATTAAAGGAATGGGGATACCAAAGGGAATAACTTTAATAGTTGGAGGAGGATATCATGGTAAATCAACATTGCTTAGAGCATTAGAGCTTGGTGTATATAATCATATAGAAGGTGATGGTAGGGAATTTGTTATTACAGATGATAGTGCATTAAAGGTTAGAGCTGAGGATGGAAGATCGATAACTAAAACAGATATATCATTATTCATAAATAATCTACCTAATGGAAAAGATACTAAGAAATTTTATACTGAAAATGCAAGTGGAAGTACATCACAAGCTGCAAATATAATTGAAGGTATTGAAAGTGGAACAAAGCTATTTTTAATTGATGAAGATACATCAGCAACTAATTTCATGATTAGGGATAGAATAATGCAACAACTTGTAGCTAAGGATAAAGAGCCAATAACCCCCTTTATTGATGTAGCAAGGAGTCTTTATAAAGAGAGAGGAATATCTACTATATTAGTGGCAGGAAGCTCTGGGGACTTTTTTGATATTGCAGATTTAGTTATTCAAATGGATAATTATGAGCCGTTTGAGGTTACTGAAAGGGCTAAAGCTTTAAGTAAGGGGTTAGTTGAGTATAATAAAGATTTAAATATTGATATTAATTTTAATAGGGTAATTCTTAAAGGAACAATAGAAAGTGGTCCTAAAGGCGTAAAGATAAAAACATTAGGTAAGGATGGAATTTCTATTAATAGAGAAAACATAGATTTACGTAGTGTTGAGCAAATAGTAGATAGTGAACAGTTAAATACTATTGGGGCTGTTATGAAATATGTTGAAAATAAATTAATGGGAAAGGATTTAACATTAATTGAAATAACAGATAAGGTAATCGAAGAATTAAATAAGAATCTTATTAATATTGATAATATTAAAGGTGGATATGGGAGCTTTGCAATGGTAAGAAAGCAAGAAATTATATGTGCATTTAATAGATATAGAAAAATAAGAATAAAATAATTTGAATAAATGGAAAAAATATCTAGAATATTTTTGAGATATATGGTAATATTAATATTGTTAAGTTAATAATTAACAATATGGCTTGTTGGTCAAGAGGTTAAGACGTCACCCTCTCACGGTGAAATCAGGGGTTCGATTCCCCTACGAGTCACCATTATCAAGGATTAGGGAGTTAAACAATTTTGTTTGCTCCTTTTTTTATATAAAAAAAAGCTACCATAATGGTAGCTTAAATATTTAATATATAAAATTTGCTATTAGAACTATAACTGGTAAAGTTATTAATGTTCTTTCTATAAATATTATAATTAATTCTTTTATGTTTATGGGAATTTTAGAACCAAGTAAAACTCCTCCAACTTCAGACATATATACAAGTTGAGTTACAGAAACTGCAGCAACTATAAATCTTGTCATTTCACTAGTTATTGTTGTTGAAGCAACAACTGAAGGAAGTAACATATCTGCAAATCCAACAACTAATGTTTGAGAAGCTTGAACGGCTTCTGGTACTTGTAATAATTGAAGTATTGGAATAAATGGTATTCCAAGAATTTTAAATAGTGGCGTGTAAGTAGCTATTATAAGAGCTAGTGTTGCCATACACATAACAACAGGAAGAACTCCAACCCACATATCTAAAACATTCTTAGCACCATCAGCAAAGAATTCTTTTACACTAGAATTCTTTCTTGCTTTTATTATAGCTTGTTCATATCCCCATGATAAAGAAGTATATCCTTGAGGAATAGATTCGTCTATTTTTTTAGTTTCACCATTATAATATGTATCTTTCTTTTTTGATAAAGGATAAATTCTTGGTACTATCACAGCTACAACTATTCCGGCCAACGTAACAGTTAAATAAAATGGTATAAACATATTTCCAAGTCCAACAGTATTTATTACAACTAAGCTAAAGGTAATTGAAACTGCAGAGAATGTAGTACTTATAGTTGCAGCTTCTCTTTCAGTATAAAATCCATCTTCATATTGCTTATTAGTTAGCATTATCCCTAAAGTACCGTCACCTAGCCAAGAAGTAATACAGTCAATTGAAGAACGACCAGGTAATTTAAATACAGGTCTCATTACTTTAGTTAATAATGAACCAAAGAATTCTAATAAACCAAAGTTAAGTAATAATGGTAAGAATAATCCTGCAAATAGGAATATAGAAAATAATACTGTTAAAAGATCATGTAATACAAAAGCACCAGTATCACCACTTATTATCATTTCAGGTCCTATCTCGAATGCTGCAAGAACGCCAAATATACCACCTAATACTCTAGCGACTAACCATATTGGTGTAGTGGTAAATAATGAGCTTAAAAGCTTATTATTAGTAATGAATTTAGGTTTAACAAATGTTGCTATTAAGCTAAGAATTGCTGAAATAGCCATTGTACCTGTAATTATATATACTAAATATTCACCAAGAAAATTTACTAACATTCCAGAAAAAATAGCTACAGGAATTGTTACATCACCTTCATGTTTTATTGGAATCATAAATAATAAAACACCAATTATAGAAGGTATGATAAATTTTAAGTTATCTTTTAAAGTAACTTTATTTTTATTATCATCAAATGGTTTTAGTTTTGAAATTTCCATTCTGTCTCCTTTATACATAAAAAATTTATAATTATTCATCTATATTCATTTTAAATGTAGAAATATTAAAAATCAATATTTTTCATGCATAAAAACTAAAAAAAACATTGGAAAATTTAATTTTTATGCAAATATATTAAAATTTATGTGTTTTTTATTCAAGTTTATAGAAAGTAATTATTTAATAAGGAAGATAAGGTCATAAATGTAAAGGAAGTTTTTATAGTAAATAATAATAAAGATAATTATAATAAAGAGATAACAATCTAAGTTTCAGGAGATGATTAAGGTGAATTATAGAGAACAAATGAAAGAATGTAATAGAATAGTAATTAAGGTTGGAACTTCAACACTTACTTATGATAATGGAAATATAAACTTAACAAGAATAGAAAAGTTAACAAGGGTAATATCAGATTTAATGAATTCAGGAAAAGAAGTTGTGTTAGTTACATCAGGAGCAGTTGGGGTTGGTGTTAACAAGCTTAAATTAAAAGAAAAACCAAAGAGCATAAAAGAAAAACAAGCGGTAGCTGCAGTAGGGCAATGTGAGCTTATGCATATATATAGTAAGTTTTTTGGAGAATATAGTCATGTCGTTGGACAAGTATTACTAACAAGAGATGTCGTAGAAGATGAGCATATAAGAGAAAATGTTGTTAATACATTTGAAACTTTATTAGAAAATGGGATAATACCAATAGTTAATGAAAATGATACTGTTGCCATAGATGAAATAGAAAACATAGTTAGATTTGGAGACAATGATAATTTATCTGCAATAGTTGCTCAATTAGTTTGTGCAGACTTACTAATTATATTATCTGACATAGATGGGTTTTATGATTCAGATCCAAGGAAGAATCCAAACTCGCAGCTTATAAAAACAGTAAAAGAAATTACTCCAGAACTAGAAGCATGTGCAGGTGGAGCAGGAAGCTCACTTGGAACTGGAGGAATGGCTACAAAGTTAACAGCGGCTAAAAGAGCTATAAATGCTGGGTGTAATATGGTATTAGCCAATGGTGATATTCCATCAATATTAATGGATATAATAGAAGGTAAAGAAATTGGAACATTATTTGTAAAGAAATAAAAATGTAGAGAGGGGTTAAGTAATAATGAATGAATTAATTATTAAAGGAAAAAAAGCTAAAGAAGTTTCTTTTATATTAGGAAATTTAAGTACAGGAGAAAAAAATAGTGGATTAAATGCTATGGCTGATTTTTTAGTTAATAATAAGGAAGAAATTATTAATGCTAATAAATTAGACTTACAAGCAGCTATTGAAAATGGTACATCTAAATCTATGCTTGATAGACTAGCTTTAAGTGAAGAAAGAATAGAAGGAATGGCAAATGGATTAAGACAAGTTTCTGCACTTCCAGATCCAGTTGGAGAAGTTTTAGGAATGTGGACTAGACCTAATGGATTACAAATAGGTCAAAAAAGAGTTCCTTTAGGTGTTATAGGAATAATATATGAGGCAAGACCAAATGTAACAAGTGATGCAGCTGGATTATGCTTTAAGGCTGGTAATGTAGCTATCTTAAGAGGCGGAAGTGAGGCTATTAACTCTAATAAGGCTATAGTTAAGGTTTTAAGAGAAGGACTTAAATCTATAAATCTTCCAGAGGATGCAATTCAATTAGTAGAAGATACTAGCAGAGAAGTTGCAACTGAAATGATGAAATTAAAAGAATATATAGATGTTTTAATCCCAAGAGGAGGAGCAGGGCTTATTCAAGCAGTAGTCAGAAATGCAACTGTACCAGTAATTGAAACTGGAACGGGTAATTGTCATATATATGTTGATGAATTTGCAGATTTTGAAATGGCTAAAAATATTGTATTAAATGCAAAGACTTCAAGACCATCTGTATGTAATGCAGCTGAAAAATTATTAGTTCATAAAAAAATAGCTAATGAGTTTATGCCAGTTATTTTAAAAGCATTAAAAGATAAAGATGTGGAGGTTAGAGGTGATGAAACTTCTATGGCTTACGATTCTTCAATAATAAAGGCTAATGATGAAGAATGGTATAGCGAATATTTAGATTATAAAATTGGAGTCAAAGTAGTAAAGAATATAGATGAAGCAATAAATTTAATTAATCATTTTGGTTCAGGGCATTCAGAAGCTATAATTACTAAAGATTATGCAAACTCACAAAAATTCTTACAAAAGGTAGATGCAGCAGCTGTTTATGTAAATGCATCAACTAGATTTACAGATGGAGAAGAGTTTGGATTTGGAGCAGAAATAGGAATAAGTACACAAAAGCTTCATGCAAGAGGTCCAATGGGACTTAAAGAACTTACAACTATAAAATACATTATCTACGGAAACGGACAGATAAGATAAGTGAGCCTCCAAATTTCAATTTGGCAAGGCGAACTTACTCAGCCGACAGAAGGAGGCAGAGTTTCAATAAACGCCTCCAAATTTTAATTTGGCAAGACGAACTTACTCAGCCGACAGAAGGAGGCAGAGTTTCATCTGTGATATTTCACTTAAAATATGTAGAAAGCCAGTTATCTAGCAGTTTTATATAAAAAATAATGTACAAATTTTAAAATAAACACATATCATATAGTAGAAGAAATAGTCGAGAAGGAATAATATATGGCCTATGTATTGATTTTTTGTTTAATAGTAGCGCTAATTGTTCTTAGCATATTTGTAGTAATGGACATGTATGGCAATAAGTACATTTTAGACATGAAAGACCTTCCGATAGATTGTGATACTGTAATTATTTTAGGTGCTGGTATAAGACCAGATGGAAATCCTTGTGACTTATTGGCAGATAGGTTAGATACGGGTGCTAAAGTATATGTAAGAAGAATATGCAAAACTATTTTGTTAACTGGTGATAATAGTGGTGAGAATCATAATGAACTTGCTGTTATGAAAAATTGGATTATGAAAAACTACACTGAAGAGAATATTAGAGAATCAGATTTATTAATAGATAATTGTGGCTTTTGTACTTATGATAGTATGAAGAGGGCGAAGAATATATTTAATATTAATAAAGCTATAATATCAACTAATGGATATCATTTGCCAAGAGCCATATTTATTGCAAGAAGATTTGGAATTGAAGCATATGGAATAGCCTCTGATATGAGGGAATACGATAGAATGAAGAAATATAAGAGAAGAGAGCGTTTGGCTCAAATTAAAGATTTCTTTTTATGCCTTATAAAGATATATTAATGTATCTTTATAAGGCCTTCTTTTATTGATAAATAAAAATAAATTATATTTTTAATAGATTATACTTAAATTATATTGGATAATAAATAGATAAAATAGTAGCAAAAAAAGGGAAGGAAGTAGAAAAATGTTTGAAATTAAAAAGTTTAATGATTTAACGGTTAATGAAATGTATGAAATTGCAAAATCTAGGTTTGAGGTTTTTGTTTGTGAGCAGAAGATAGTAGAAGAACAGGATTTTGATGATAAAGATAAGGTATGTCATCATATAATGTTAAAAGAAAATGAAAGAGTTGTTGCTTATTGTAGAATAGTACCTAAAGGAATAGGATACGATTATATTTCAGTAGGAAGAGTTTTAGTACTTTCAAGTTATAGAGGAAAAGGAATTGCTCAAGAAATGATGAAAGTGGCATTAGAGTTTATTAAAAACAAATTAGATGAAAAAACTGTAGTATTATCAGCACAACTTTATGCTAAAGGATTATATGAAAGTGTAGGATTTAAGGTTATATCAGATGTTTATGATGAAGTTAATATTCCTCATGTTAAAATGAAATTAGAATTATAAGATTTTTAGGAGAGGTTTATTATGAATAGTACAAGAAACTATACATTAATAACAGGTGCATCAACTGGAATTGGATATGAGCTTGCAAAGTTATTTGCAAAGGATAAACATAATTTAATTTTAGTTGCTAGAAATGAAAATAAATTACAAGCAGCAAAAAATGAATTAATTAAATATAATGTGCAAGTAAAAATATTAAGCTTAGATTTATCAAAAAATGAGGATATTCAAGGTTTATTTAATTATGTCGAAATAAATAGGTTAAATGTAGATATTTTAGTTAATAATGCTGGAATTGGAACCTTTGGTGATTTTAATGAAATAGAATGGGCAATGGAAGAAGCATTAATAGATATAAATATAAAAACATTAACTAAGTTAACAAAATATTTCTTGCCTAAGATCATTGAATGTAAAAATGGAGGACTTTTAAATGTAGCTTCAACAGCTGCTTTTTGCTCAGGCCCTAGAATGGCAGCTTATTACGCATCAAAGGCATATGTACTTAATTTAACAGAAGCTATATATGAAGAGTGTAAAGATAGTGGAATAAAGATTTCATGTCTTTGTCCTGGTCCTGTTAAGACTACTTTCCAAGACAAGGCTGGAATTAAGAAAAGTGAATCTGCCAAGAAATATTTAATGGATGCAGAAAAGGTTGCTAAAGTTTGCTATAAAGATTTTAAAAAAGGTAATCTTATTATAATTCCTGGAATGAAAAATAAATTATTAGTTATGGGAAATAAGCTTTTACCTAGACGAATCTCAAGAAAAATAATACTGAAAACTAATAAAAAATAAGGAGAAAAATATGGGGATTTTTGATGGATATTTATTAGTTTCTGATATGGATGGAACACTTTTAAATAGTAAAGGAAAATTATCAGAAGAAAATAAAAAAGCTATAGAGTATTTTGTAGATAATGGTGGTCAATTTACTTTAGCTACTGGACGTATGTTACCTTCAATAAAGAGACATATTCATAAGATGAAGGTTACACTTCCTGTAATTATGTATAATGGAACTAAAGTATATGATTTTAATAGTGATGAAGTAATTTGGGAGAAGTTTTTAGAAGAAGAACGAAAAGAAATAGTCAAAGTAATAAATAAGGTTAATCCTAATATAGGAATAGAGATATATAGTAATGAGCAAGTATATATTTATCAAGCATGTAAAAGAACTGAAAGATTTAGTAAGCTAGGTTATGATGTAATTTATAATGTCGATGAAAGTATTTGGAATAAAAAATGGACTAAAGCTTTAATTGTAGGTGAAAAAGAAGAACTAGATTTTGTTGAAACATATTTAAGAAAAGACTATGGTGATAATAATATTGTAAGGAGTTCAGATGTATATTTAGAAATAATACCAAAAGAAATATCAAAGGGGCAAGCATTGAAGAAATTAGTAATGTATAAAGAAATTGAAGATTTTACGATAATTACGGTTGGAGATAATATGAATGATGTTGAACTTTTACAAGAAGCGGAGTATGGTTTTTGTATAAGCAATGGAAGTGAAGAATTAAAAAGAAAATCAAAATATATAGCACCAAGTAATGATGAAAATCCAATAGAATTTATAGTAAACTGGATAAAAGAATTAAAAAATAAATAAGTTTAAGAAAATAAAGCCATTAAGATAACAAATCTAATGGCTTTATTTCATATATTTATAAAAATACAACTATATTGAATAAATATTCATAAAGAGGTATAATTATAAAAAATGCACATTGAAATATTTGGAATAAAGTGTACAAAAATTTAGCTGGCAAATTCCACCTAATAAAGCTAATTTATTCTTGACAATAATTCGCGCTAAATATACAATAATATACAAAGATAAGAATAAATAATTAATTAGTTAAAAAGTACACTTTAAATTGGTCCAGAGAGGCCAGAAAGGAGTATGTAGGTATGTTATATGTAAATAGCAATAGTTACATCGATTTATCAAAAGAATTTTCTAAAGTAAATTTTAAATATAATAAGGATAGTATGGAGAGATTACATAGTTAAATGTCTCCTTACTATCCTTTTCTGTTATTTTTAACTAAATAAATAGTTAAGAAAATAGATAAATTATATTTAAAGTTAAAGAGCTTTTAGAAAGTGTATTTTTAGCTGTTATATACATGAATTTTAGGAGGGCTAGGAATGAAAGCAAGGCTTATATTAGAAAATGGCATGATTTTTGAAGGTAATGCATTTGGATACTTAAAAGATAGCGTAGGAGAGGTTGTATTTACAACAGGAATGACAGGATATCAAGAGGTTTTAACAGATCCATCATACTACGGACAAATTGTAACTATGACATATCCACTAATAGGAAACTATGGAATAAATTTAGAGGATAATGAATCAGATACACCTAAGGTAAGAGGATTCATAGTGAGAGAAAAATGTAGCTTCCCAAATAACTTTAGATGTGAAATTGGATTAGAAGATTACTTAAAGCAAAATAAAATAATAGGTTTAGAAGGTATAGATACAAGAGCTTTAACGAAGGTATTAAGAAACAATGGGACAATGAGAGGAATAATTTCATTAGAACATGAAACATTAGAAGAAGTTAAAGAAAAAATAAGTGCTTTTTCAAATAGAGATGCAGTAAAAATGGTAACTACAAAGAAACCATATACAATCGAGGGAACAGGAAAGCATGTTGCAATTATGGATTTTGGAATAAAAACAAATATAATAAGAAACTTCAAAAAGAGAAATTGCAAAATAACAGTATTTCCAATGACTGCTACAGCAGAAGAAGTATTATCAGTAAATCCTGATTTAGTATTTTTATCAAATGGCCCTGGGGATCCAGAAGATTTAACTGATGTAATAGAAAACATTAAAAAGATAGTTGGAGTTAAACCTATAGTAGGTATTTGTTTAGGACATCAATTACTAGCATTAACTTTAGGTGGAAAAACTACTAAATTAAAGTTTGGACATAGAGGATGCAACCATCCAGTAAAAGATTTAGAAAGAAATAGAGTTCATATTACTTCTCAAAATCATGGATATGTAGTAGATGAGCTACCAGAAGGTGTTATAGCAACACACTTAAATATTAATGACGGAACAGTGGAAGGTATGAAACATGCTACTTTACCAATATACTCAGTTCAATTCCATCCAGAGGCTGCAGCAGGTCCAAAGGATAGTGAATATATATTTGACAGATTTATGGAATATGCACTATAGGAGGGTTTAGAAAATGCCATTAAATAAAGATATAAAAAAAGTTTTAGTTATAGGATCAGGACCAATAGTTATCGGGCAAGCTGCAGAGTTTGATTATTCAGGAACTCAAGCATGTCAAGCATTAAAGGAAGAAGGGATAGAAGTTGTATTAGTAAACTCTAACCCAGCTACTATTATGACAGACAAAGAAGTTGCAGATAAAATTTATATAGAACCATTAACATTAGAATTTGTTGAAAAAGTAATAGCAAAGGAAAGACCAGATAGTTTACTTGCTGGTATGGGAGGTCAAACAGGACTTAACTTAGCAGTTGATTTACATGATGCTGGAATATTAGAAAAGTATAATGTTAAAGTTATAGGAACTTCAATAGCTTCTATCAAAGAAGGTGAAGATAGAGAGCTATTTAGAGATATGATGAATAGAATCAATGAGCCGGTTATTACATCTGAAATAGTAACTGATATGGAAGCTGGTATGGCATTTGCAAGCAAGATTGGTTACCCAGTTATAGTAAGACCTGCTTATACATTAGGAGGAACTGGTGGAGGAATAGCTGAAAATGAAGAGGAATTAAGAACTATTCTTGCATCAGGATTACAATTAAGTACAATAGGTCAAGTTTTATTAGAAAAATCAGTTAAAGGTTGGAAGGAAGTAGAGTACGAAGTAATGAGAGACTCTTACGGAAACTGTATAACTGTTTGTAACATGGAAAACATTGACCCAGTAGGTATTCATACAGGTGATAGTATAGTTGTAGCACCATCTCAAACTTTATCTGATAAAGAATACCAAATGCTTAGAACTGCATCAATCAATATCATAAATGCAGTAGGTATTGAAGGAGGATGTAACGTACAATTTGCTTTAAATCCAAATTCATTTGAATATGCAGTTATCGAAATTAACCCTAGAGTTTCAAGATCTTCAGCTTTAGCATCAAAAGCTACTGGATATCCAATAGCAAAGCTTGCAGCTAAAATAGCTTTAGGTTACGGATTAGATGAAATTAAAAATGCAGTAACTCAAAAGACATATGCTTGCTTTGAACCAACATTAGATTATGTTGTAGTTAAGATTCCAAAATGGCCTTTCGATAAGTTCTTTACAGCTGATAGAGCTTTGGGAACAAAGATGATGGCAACTGGAGAAATAATGGCTATAGGTGCTAACTTAGAGTCAGCGTTATTAAAGGGTATCAGAAGTTTAGAAATAGGAAAATATTCTTTAGACCATCCAAAGTTTAAAGAAATGAGCATACAAGAATTAAAAGAAGCTGTAATGAAACCAGATGATGAAAGATTATTTGCTCTTACAGAAATGATAAGAAGAGATTATAGAATTGAAAGCATAGCTAAAATTACAGGAATAGATATATTCTTCTTGGAAAAATTCAAATGGATAGTGCATGAAGAAACTAGATTAAAATTAAGCAAAATCGATGATTTAGATAAGGAATGGTTATTAAAACTTAAGAGAAAAGGGTTCTCAGATAAGGCTATAGCTGATATGTTAAAGGTTAGTCCAGATGATATCTATAGATTAAGAAGTATCTGGAACATAAAACCTGCTTACAAGATGGTTGATACTTGTGGTGGAGAATTCGAAGCATTATCACCATATTACTACTCAACTTATGAACAATATGATGAAGTTGAAGTATCAGATAAGAAGAAGATTATAGTAATTGGTTCAGGACCAATAAGAATAGGTCAAGGTATTGAATTTGACTATGCCTCAGTTCACTGTGTAATGGCATTGAAGAAAATGGGAATTGAAACTATAATAGTTAACAATAATCCAGAAACAGTAAGTACTGATTTCAATATATCAGATAAACTTTATTTTGAACCATTAACAGAAGAAGATGTATTAAACATAATTGAAAAAGAAAATCCATATGGAGTTATACTTCAATTTGGTGGTCAAACAGCAATTAAGCTTGCAAACTTCTTAAAGGAAAAGGGAATAAAGACTTTAGGAACTACAGCAGATCAAATTGATATGGCTGAAGATAGAGAAAAGTTTGAAGAATTACTTGAAAAGTTTGATATAGCTAGACCAAAGGGTAAAGGGGTTTGGACTTTAGAAGAAGGTATAGAAGAAGCAAATAGACTAAAATATCCAGTACTTGTTAGACCTTCATATGTATTAGGTGGTCAAGGTATGGAAATAACTCATGATGAAGAAGAGTTAACTTACTACTTAAGCAATGCATTTAAAAAGGATAAGAAAAATCCAATACTTATAGATAAATACTTAATGGGTAGAGAAATCGAAGTAGATGCTATATCTGATGGAGAAAATATTTTAATACCAGGTATAATGGAACACTTAGAAAGAGCTGGAGTTCATTCAGGAGATTCCGTAACAATGTATCCAAGTCAAAATATTAGTGATGAAATTAAAGCAAAAGTTTTAGATTACACTAAGAAATTAGCTTTAGCTATAGGAATTAAGGGAATGATAAACATTCAATTCATAGAGTTCGAAGGAAATCTTTATGTAATTGAAGTTAATCCAAGAGCTTCAAGAACAGTTCCATATATCAGTAAGGTAAGTGGAGTACCAATAGTAGATTTAGCTACTAAGGTTATGCTTGGAGAAAAATTAGTTGACTTAGGATATGGAGTAGATGTTTATCCAGAACCAGAACTAGTATCAGTTAAGGTTCCAGTATTCTCAACTCAAAAGTTGCCAAAGGTTGAGGTATCTTTAGGGCCTGAAATGAAATCTACTGGAGAAGTTTTAGGTGTAGGTAGAGATGTTAAGGAAGCTTTATATAAGGGGTTTGTTGGTGGTGGAATGTATCCATCAATGGAAAAAGGAAAAATTTTAGCAACTATCAATAAACATGATAAGGCTGAATTCTTACCAATAGCTATGGATTTAGCTAAGGCTGGATACAATTTTATTGCAACAGAAGGAACTTGCAATCTTTTAAGAGAGGCAGGAATTGACTGTGAGCAAGTTAGAAGGCTTAATGAAGATGCACCAAACATATTAGATGTTGTAAAAAGTAAAAGTGTTGATTTAGTTGTAAATACGCCAACTAAGGGTAATGACTCTAAGAGAGATGGATTCTTAATTAGAAGAGCTGCCATAGAAAGAAATATAGGAGTTATCACAGCTTTAGATACATTAAGAGCAATTGCTGATGTTAAGGTATGTGAAATTGATAAGAGAGATTTAGAAGTATTCAATATAGCTGAATAATAAAAAAGGAACAGGAAAATATTAAAATGGACCCTATATAGTAGACACTCAAAAAAAGAGTATCTATCTATATAGAG
>NZ_JADPBQ010000024.1 GCF_015670405.1 Clostridium sp. 1001271B_151109_B4
ACTCTCAAAAGAATTGCTGGTTTACTTTAACTATATTCTGTTCAATTTTCAAAGACCATTTTCTTCATCGCTCTCAAGCGACTTCTTTATCTTATCACTACTCTTTTTCCTTGTCAACAACTTTTTTAAAAAAAGTTTTTTTGACATTTCTTTAAGTAATGAATCATTTCTTGTCACTTCAAAATTAACTTATTCAACAACTTTCGTTTGTTTTGTTAATTTGTCATCAGCGACGTGTTTTATCTTAACATCAACACTAATATTAATCCCTCATTTTCATCCGTTTATATTAAATTATACTCAATATTCTCTTATTTTATTAAAAATACTCCATTTTTCTATTATTGATACACTAGGCACAGAGTACATATATTTTTTATGTTTTGTTTCTATATTTATATAAAAAAAGTGATAAATCACTTAATACAACTGTATTATTTGCAATTTACCACTTATTATAACTAAATATTTTTTATTCTTCTATATCTTCTCTTTGAGCCTCTTCTACTAATCTATCTAAACTAGTATCATTATTTTCTTCAACTAATTCATTATCCGCACATGCTTCTAATGTTAATTGTTCATCACTTTCTTCATGTCCAGTACTTGCTATCTTAGCAACAGCAACCACTTTTTCCTCTTCAGTAGTTCTCATTAAAGTAACTCCCATAGCAGATCTACTAGTTACTGAGATATCAGATACATTTATTCTAATTGCAATTCCACTTGTATTTATAAGCATTAATTCATCTTCTGGCTTACAAACAGTAGCACCTACAACTTTACCAGTCTTTTCACTTATCTTATAAGTAATAAGACCTACTCCACCTCTATTTTGTCTCTTATATTCAGTTAATGGAGTTCTCTTCCCAAATCCATTTTCACTAATTACTAATAAATCTTCCTCATCAACTGCTATATCCATACAAACGGCTATATCATTTTCTCTTAAGTTCATAGACTTAACTCCTGATGCCGTTCTTCCCATAGGCCTTACATCTTGTTCATTGAACTTGATTGCATTACCATCCTGAGAAACTATTATAATATCGGCATCTCCTCTTGTAACCTTAACCTTAAGAAGTTCATCACCATCTCTTAAGTTAATAGCTATTAGCCCACTCTTTCTTAAGTTCTTAAATTCTGATAAAGGTGTTTTCTTAACTAATCCATGTTTAGTTGCCATGAATAAGTATCCCCCATCAATATTATCTCTAACAGTTAATACAGTTTCTATTTTTTCATCTTGCTCTATTTGAATAAGATTTATTATATTAGTTCCCTTTGCTGTTCTTCCAGCATCCGGAATTTCATATGCTCTCTTCTTATATACTCTACCTCTATTAGTAAAGAATAATACATCTGAATGAGTCGAAGTAACTAAAACATGTTCTACGAAATCATCTTCTTTTGTAGACATTGCTTGAATACCTCTTCCCCCTCTTCTTTGAGCAGAATATGTATCAGCTGATATTCTCTTAATATATCCTGAATTAGTTAATGTAATAACAGTTTCTTCTTCTTGAATTAAGTCTTCTATATCAATATCATTAACAACTTTCTCTATTTGAGTCCTTCTTTCATCGTTATATCTTGACTTTATTTCAAGTAGTTCATCCTTAATTACAGCTAATAATCTTTCTTCACTTGCAAGAATTGAGTTTAAGTAATCAATAAGTTTCATTAGCTCCGCATACTCTTCTTCAATTTTATCTCTTTCTAAACCTGTTAATCTTCTTAATCTCATTTCCAAGATAGCAATAGCTTGTTTTTCAGATAATCCAAATCTTGCAATTAATGTATTCTTAGCTATTTCACCTGTTTTTGATCCTCTAATAATATTAATTACTTCATCAATATTATCTAAGGCTATTCTTAATCCTTCAAGAATATGAGCTCTCGCTTGTGCTTTTTCTAATTCAAATATTGTTCTTCTTGTAACAACTTCTTTTTGGAAATTAATATAATTACTTAATATTTCTTTTAAATTTAAAACCTTAGGCTCATTATTTACTAAAGCTAACATAATGATACCAAATGTATCTTGCATCTTTGTATGCTTAAATAATAGATTTAAAACAACATTTGGATTTGCATCCCTCTTTAACTCTATTACTATTCTCATACCTTCTCTATCAGACTCATCTCTTAAGTCTGATATTCCCACAATCTTTTTGTCCTTAACTAAATCAGCAATATTTTCTATAAGCTTAGCTTTATTAACTTGGTATGGAATTTCTGTAACTACTATTTTATGTCTTCCATTTTCCTCTTCAATTTCAGTTTTAGATCTAACTACAATTTTACCTTTTCCAGTTTCATATGCAGCTCTTATACCTGATTTACCCATTATTATTCCACCTGTTGGAAAATCAGGTCCCTTTATACATGTCATAATATCTAATCCTGTAGCTTCTGGATTATCTATTAACATTATAGTTCCATCGATAACTTCACCTAAGTTATGAGGCGGGATATTCGTTGCCATACCAACTGCTATACCTGAAGATCCATTAACTAAAAGGTTTGGATATCTTGAAGGTAATACTACTGGTTCTTGTTCTTCACCATCAAAGTTCGGCATAAAATCAACAGTATTCTTATTAATATCTCTAAGCATTTCAATTGCAATTTTATTCATTTTAGCTTCTGTATATCTCATTGCCGCTGCACTGTCACCGTCAACAGAACCGAAGTTACCGTGACCATCAACAAGCATATATCTCATTGAGAAATCTTGAGCCATTCTTACTAATGCATCATATACTGATGTATCACCATGTGGATGATACTTACCTAAAACTTCACCAACTATTCTGGCACATTTTCTGTATCCCTTATTAGGCTCTAAGCCTAATTCTTGCATTGCATAAAGAATTCTTCTATGAACTGGTTTAAGACCATCTCTTACGTCTGGAAGAGCACGCCCAACAATTACACTCATAGCGTAATCTATATAGCATTGCTTCATTTCCTTATTTATATCTACATGTATAAATTTTCCCTCATTTAAGTTCATTTACTCACCTCGACTAATACTAATTTCTTAGTATTAAATATCTAAATTGCTTATTTTACTAGCATTTTTTTGAATGAATTCTCTTCTTGGTTCAACTTTATCTCCCATTAATATAGTAAATATCTCATCTGCAGCAATTGCATCACTAACAGATGCCTTTTTAAGGATTCTATGTTCTGGGTCCATTGTTGTATCCCATAATTGATTAGCATTCATTTCTCCAAGACCTTTGTATCTTTGAATATTTATTGAGCTATCTTTTCCACCAAACTCTTCTAAAATCTTATCAAGATCTTCCTCTGTATAAGCATACTCTTCTCTTTTACCTTTGCTAACTTTATATAATGGTGGTTGTGCTATATAAACATGGCCTCCATCTATAAGCGGTCTCATATATCTATAGAAGAATGTTAATAATAGAGTTCTTATATGAGCCCCATCAACATCGGCATCGGTCATTATTATTATTCTATTATATCTTAATTTGGCTTCATCAAAATCTTTTCCAATTCCTGCACCAAAAGCAGTAATCATAGCTCTAATTGTATCTGAATTAAGTATTCTATCTAATCTTTGTTTTTCAACATTTAATATTTTACCTCTTAAAGGTAAAATAGCTTGGAACTTTCTATTTCTTCCTTGCTTTGCTGAACCACCAGCTGAATCCCCTTCGACTATATAAATTTCACATTCCATTGGATCCTTAGATGAACAATCTGCTAATTTACCTGGAAGCGTAGATCTTTCAAGAACTGACTTTCTAGTAAGCTCTCTAGCTTTTCTAGCTGCGTCTCTAGCTCTTGCTGCCATTAATGCTTTATCTATTATAATCTTACCTACTGCAGGATTTTCCTCTAAGAAAATACTTACTCCTTCAGCAACTATTGAATCAACAACACCTCTAACTTCTGAATTTCCTAACTTAGTTTTAGTTTGCCCTTCAAATTGAGGTTCAGATATCTTAACAGAAACAACAGCTGTAAGACCTTCTCTTGCATCATCACCAGATAGATTTTTGTCATTATCTTTAATATGCCCAAATCTCTTAGCATAATCGTTTATTGCTCTTGTTAAGGCACTTTTAAATCCAGCTAAATGAGTTCCCCCTTCTATAGTATCTATATTGTTAGCAAAAGAATATAGATTTTCATTATATCCATCGTTATATTGAAGAGCAATTTCAGCTATTATTCCATCTTTTTCACCTTCAACATAAATAGGAGACTCATGTAATACTTCTTTATTTCTATTTAAGTAAGAAACGAATTCTTTAATACCACCTTCATAGTGGAATTTTTCAACTCTTTCTTCACCATCTCTTTTATCAATTAAAGAAATTGCAATTCCTTTGTTAAGGAAAGCTAATTCTCTTAGTCTGCTTGCTAATACTTCAAAATCAAATACAGTATCTTCAAAAATTTCATGATCTGGTTTAAATAATACCTTAGTTCCATGTTCATCGGATTCTCCAATCTTCGTTAAATCACATAAAACATTTCCTCTTGAGTATTTTTGTTGCCATATGAAACCTTCTCTTTTTACTGTAACTTCGCAGTATTCAGATAATGCATTAACTACTGAAGCACCAACTCCATGAAGACCACCAGATACTTTATATCCACCGCCTCCAAACTTTCCTCCAGCATGTAAAACAGTCATTATAACTTCAACTGTAGCCTTACCCATTTTAGGGTGAATTCCAACTGGCATACCTCTACCATCATCAACTACAGTAATTGAATTATCTTCATTTATTGTAACCTCTATATTTTTACAGAACCCAGCTAATGCCTCATCTATACTGTTATCAACTATTTCATATACTAAATGATGAAGACCTCTAGAACTCGTGCTACCTATGTACATACCAGGTCTTTTTCTTACAGCTTCTAAGCCTTCTAAAACCTGAATCTGACTTTCATCATAACTTTGCTTATTCTCTTCCAACATAAATTCCTCCTTATACTTTTGATTTTATTAACTATGAAGGCTAAATATTGGACTTATGGATTATAATCAATATTTGTTCTCTTAGTTAAAGTAGACGATGAAATAGGTGATAAATACACCTTACTCATTTTATTAACTTCCGCTATAACAAATGATTTAGGACTTTCCTTTGAAATTATTTCAACAAATCCGTCTTCTTCAGCCATTCTCAAAAATGATATTGTATCTGAACTATACATTGATGTTTGTAAGTCAAATATACCAATTACATCTTTTATTGGTACTACTACGTTTTCCCCTAAGTGTAAAAACATAAGAACTCCTCCTTTAGTTAAGAATTTCTCCATCCTTAACTTTAAAAACTTTAGATTTATCATCTAAATACTCATATAAATCTTCAATTCCAGTACATGTAATAATTGTTTGGATATCTCCTATCGTACTTAATATATATCTCTTCCTACTAAAATCTAATTCAGAAAGCACATCATCTAAAAGCAAAACAGGATGTTCTCCTGTAAGCTCTTTAATGATTTTTAAAGATGCAAATTTAATAGTTAAAACAGCAGTCCTTTGTTGCCCTTGAGACCCATAGCTTTTTGTGTCAATATCATTAATTAAGACTATAAAATCGTCCCTATGTGGTCCTACAGAGGTAATTCCTCTCTCGCTATCCCTAACTCTATTCTTTTCTAATATTGCATAAAAATTATCCTTTATATTTTCTAAATCTTTAATAGTACTAGTATATCTAAATTCAATCTTTTCTTTTCCTGAAGTTATGTCAGAATGTATTTTTTCAGAATACTTATTTAGCTTTTTAATGTATTCTAATCTCTCTATTATTATATTATATCCAAATTCAACCAATTGCATATCATATACATCTAAAATATCTTTATTTATATTTCGATTTCTTAATATACTATTTCTTTCATTCAGAACTTTATTGTATTGAACAAGATTATAATAATATTTAGGATTTAATTGACACAACTCCATATCTATGAATTTTCTTCTTACGCCGGGAGAATCCTTAATTATCTTTAAATCTTCCGGAGAAAACATAACAACATTAAAATTTCCGAATAATTCACCGATCTTTTTAATTTTAATCTTGTTAATTTGTATTGCTTTTTTTCCGTCCTTAAGAATGCTTATATCTATTCTCTTATCTAATCTCTCTCTACCTACAGAAACACTTAAAAGTGCATTGTCGGCATTCCAATTAATAAGTTCTCTGTCTTTTGATGTCCTATGAGACCTTGCAAAAGCACAATAGTATATACCCTCTAATATATTAGTTTTTCCTTGGGCATTATCGCCCATAAAAACATTAACATGTGGACCTAAGCTTATATCCAATACATTATAATTTCTGTAATTAAGCATTTGCAATCTTTTAATAAACATCTTAAACACCTTTAATTATAACATATTAAACTTAATAAGGTTAAGCACTCTGGGAAAAATAGTCTTTAAACTACTTCGTAACTTTCCCCATTAAATTCAACTATGTCACCTTTATATAATTTTTTTCCTCTTTGAGTGCAAATCTCATTATTAACTTTAACAAGTTCATCTAAAATTAACATTTTAGCCTCTGAACCCATAGATACTGCACCTGAAAACTTTAAAAATGAATCTAATTTAATAAACTCTGTTTTAATTTGTATTTTATTCATACCGCTTCTTGTATAATTATTCAAACTTTATACAAGTTCCTCCTATCTTACTAGTCTTACTGGTAAAACTAAGTATTTGGCATTATTGCTATTTTTTCCTTTTATTACACATGGGCTAACGCTTGAAGTCATTTCAATAACCACGTCTTCTTCTTCCATATTTTTCAATACATCTAATAAGTATCTTGAATTAAATGCAATTTGTATGCCTTCACCTTGCAGATTTATATTTACTTCTTCCCTTACTTTTCCCAATTGAGAATTCGAAGTGATAACTAATGTATCTTCTTGAACATCTAATCTAATAAGATTGCTATTTCCGTCTTTAGCCATTAGCGATGCTCTTTCAATCCCTTGTTGAAGCTCTTGTTTTTTAATATTCACTAATAATTTATATTCTTGAGGTAAAAGAGAAATATAATTTACAAATTTACCATCTAATAATCTAGATATAATTTTTGTGTTATTAATATTAAATAATATGTGATTATTAGTAAAAGTTATTTTTACTATATCTCCATTGTCTTCTAATATTTTTGAAACTTCATTTAATGTTTTTCCTGGTATAACAACTTCAATGTTATCATCAACATCTAGTAATTCACTTCTAACAGCTAATCTATACCCATCTAATGCAACTAAATTAAGTTCTTTATTTTTAACTTCAAAAAGTATTCCTTGCAATATTGGTCTAGCTTCATCTAGCGCTATTGCAAAAGATGTTCCTTTTATCATATTTTTTAATAAATTTTGTGGTACCTCTACATTAAGGTCTTCATTGATACTTGGTAAAGCTGGATAATCAGTTGCATTCATATAAACAACATTAAAAACTGACTTTTCACAAGTAATTTGAACCAAATCATTTTCAGCTATTTCTATTTTTACGTCTGAATTTGGTAACTTTCTTATTATTTCAGAGAAAATCTTAGAATCAATTACAATGCTACCTTCATTTAATACTTCAGCTTCTACTTTCGTTTCAATACTAACATCCATATCAGATCCTATTAATGTTAGACCTTCTTTAGTAGCTTGAATGTAAATACCTTCTAGTACAGGCATAGTAGTTTTTCCTGTTATAGCTTTTGTAACGATAGAAATTCCATCTTGTAATTTTTGCTTTGAGCATATTATGTTCATAATCTTACCTCCTAAGTTATACACAGTTATGCACATAGAATTATGCAATTTAAATAGATAATATATATATAATAAATATAATAATAGTAGTAGTAAGGGCTGTGGATATGTGGATAAGTACCTTAAGCCCTTATTTTTCAATAAAATTCATGCAAAAAATACTGTGGATAAGTCGGTAACAAAATCATAGTCTTATCCACAGTATTCACAGCCAAAGACGAATAAATGACTTATCCACAAACTATTCACTAGTTATTATGTACAGTTGTTGATTATTTTTGAGTTAGCTTTTTTGTTATATCATTTATTGTGTGTTCTAAGCTTTCGTCTTTATTTAGGCCTTCTGATATTTTTTCATAAGCATGAATTACAGTAGTATGGTCACGTCCACCAAATTCCTCACCAATTTTAGGCAATGACATGTCTGTAAGTTTTCTGCTTAAATACATAGCTATCTGTCTTGGATATGCTACATTTCTTGTTCTTCTCTGTGATTTCAAGTCCTCAACTCTTAAATTAAAGTAAGCAGCTACAACATCTTGAATAAGATCTATAGTAATGCTTCTATTTTGCTTATTTGAAATTATATCTTTTAAAGCTTCAGTAGCTAGATCAACAGTAATTTCACGATTTGTTAAAGATGAATATGCGACAATTCTAATTAATGCACCTTCTAGTTCTCTAATATTAGACTTTATCTTAGTAGCTATGTATACCATAACTTCATTAGGAACATTTAGTTTTTCTACATCAGCTTTTTTCTTTAAAATAGCCATTCTTGTTTCAAAATCAGGTGCTTGAATATCGGCAATAAGACCCCATTCAAATCTTGAACGTAATCTATCCTCTAAAGTAGGAATCTCTTTAGGGGGTCTATCTGATGATAGGATTATTTGTTTATTTGCTTCATGTAATGTATTAAAAGTATGGAAAAATTCTTCTTGAGTTCGTTCCTTACCAGCAATAAATTGAATATCATCTATCAATAAAACATCAACACTTCTGTATTTAGTTCTAAATTCTTCATTTTTATCATCTTTTATTGCATTTATTAGTTCGTTAGTAAATTTCTCTGATGAAACATAAACAACTTTAGCATTTGGATTATTCTGAAGAATATAATGACCAATCGCATGCATTAAGTGTGTTTTCCCTAGTCCCACGCCTCCATAAATGAAAAGAGGATTATAAGCTTTAGCTGGAGATTCAGCAACAGCAAGAGATGCAGCATGAGCAAATCTATTACTATTGCCTATTACAAATGAATCAAAAGTATATTTTGGATTTAGTGTACTAGACATTTCGTCATTTACAGTAACAGCAATTCCATCATTTTTACCAGTGTTTTTATTTGCTTCATTTTTTTCTTCCGCTTCTTGTATTTCAGATGCTATTACAAAATTTAAATTATAAGTTTTTGAACAAGCAGCTTCGATCGAATTTATAACTAAATCTTTATACCTTTTTTCTAATATATCTTGAGTGAAGGAATTCGGAACACTGATTATGATAGTATTTGATGATATGGATATTGGCTCGCAACTTTTAATCCAAGTGTTAAAACTAACCTCGGTTAACTCGCCTTTTATTATATTTAGGGTTTTTTCCCACAATTCTTTAAGCTCAGTTTCCATTTAAGCTATCCTCCAAAAAAAGAAATTTTTAAAATTTATTAACAAGATATCAACAAAGTTATTAACAAAAAAATGATTATGTTGATAAAGTTGATAAGTTTAATAACATGTTAACAATTTATGTAGATAATATAATTACATTATAGTTATCCACAATTTTAGATATTATAAACATAGATATTATTAACAGCGAATAAAAGCCCTATTTTTGATAATAATAACTAAGTAATTATAGAGTTAATAAGAAAGATTGAACAAGTTATACACAGATTAATCCACAATTGTGGATAAGTTAAGTTATTCACATTTTTATTCACACTTATACTTAATAATATCATATAGTTATATAAGTTATCAATAAGTTATCCACAAATTTTAGCCTGTGAATAAAATTATCAACAGTTTTACGGAATTTAATTCATATTGACAGTAAAAAGGTAAATATATATAATGATAAGGTAACTTTAAATTGAGAAATATAGTTTTTACTATAAATAAATCACTCAAAGGGGGTGTATTTCGAATGTTCATGACATACCAACCAAAAAAGAGACAAAGAAAAAAAGAACATGGTTTCAGAAAGAGAATGAGCACTGCTTCAGGAAGAAACGTTCTTAAGAGAAGAAGACAAAAAGGTAGAAAAAAATTAACAGCATAAGGGCCGCACTTTGTGGCCTTTTTTCTGCACATGCAGGTATTTTAAGGAGAGTTTATTAAAACTTATGATATACAAATTAAGAAAGAATACAGAATTTAGACTTGTTTACAGAAGAGGAAAGTCTTATGCTAGTAAATTATTAGTTCTATATGTTTTTAATAATAAAAAGAATATTAATGAAGAAAATGAATTATATAATAAGGTAGGAATTTCTGTAAGTAAAAAAGTTGGAAATAGTGTAGTAAGAAGTAGAAGCAAAAGATTAATATATGAAAGCTATAGATTAAATGTTAAAGATATTAAAACTGGATATGATTTTGTTTTTGTAGCTAGAAGCGCTATTAATGAAAAAAAATATAGCGATGTAGAGGCAGCTATGATAAACTTATTGAAAAAGGCAGGAATATATTTGAAATGAAAAAATTGCTTTTAAATATTATAAAGCTATATCAAAAATATTATTCTCCTATGAGACCTAGAAGATGTATATTTGTTCCTACATGCTCACAGTATGCAGTTGAAGCAATTACTAAATATGGTGTACTTAAAGGAGGATTTTTATCTATAATGAGAATTGCAAGGTGTAATCCTTTTAACAAAAATGGGGGATATGATCCGGTAAAATAAGGAGGCTATTAGAATGTGGAATGCAATTGTAAATGTAATGACGAAAATGTTCAATGCTTTACATAATATGATTATTGCATTAGGGGTACCAGAACATGCAGAAGGGATTTCGTATGTATTAGCAATCGTGCTTTTTACAGCAATTATAAGATTATTAATATTACCTCTTAATATTAAAGCAACAAAATCAAATGCAAAAATGCAAGAAATACAACCAGAAATACAAAAACTTCAAAAGAAGTATGCAAATGACCCGCAGAAGTTACAATTAGAAACTTCTAAATTAATGAAAGAAAACAATGTTAGTATGTTTGGTGGATGTTTACCAACATTATTACCATTACCTATATTATTTGCTTTATATGGTGTATTTAGAACTATAACAGCAACACCAGGGGCTGATACATCGTTCTTATTCATACCAGATATATTTAGTATTGGTGGAATTAACTTTGTTTCTATAATATTAGCTATATTAGCAGCATTAAGCACTTATATACCATCATTATTATTAAGCAAATCAATGCCTCAACAAGAAGGCGGAATGAATATGAGTACTATGAATATTGTTATGTCAGGTATGATGGGATTCATGGCACTTCAATTCCAACCAATATTAGTAATTTATTGGATAACTGGTGGGATAATTCAATTAATTCAAACATATTTCTTAAATTATCGTCCAGCAATGAAAAAGAAAAAAATTGAAGAAGAAAAATTAGCACAAGCTAAAATTCAAAAAGCTAAAAAATCTACACCAAAAACTAAAAAGAGATAATTATCATATTTTATAGGTGGTGAATAGGGTATGAAAACAATAGAAATGACTGGTAAAACAGTTGATGAAGCTTTACAAAATGCATTAGATGAATTAAAGCTTACAAAAGAAAATGTAGATGTTGAGATAGTTGATGAGGGAAGCAAGGGTCTATTTAACTTAATAGGAGTTAAGCCAGCAAAGGTTAGGGTAACTAAAAGGCCTGATAGTATAGATAATGCAAGGAAGTTTTTAACTGATGTATTAAAATCTATGAATATAAAGGCTGATATTAATATTAAAGAAGAAAATGATGTTGTAAATATTAATTTATATGGCGATAAGATGGGGTTAGTAATAGGCTATAGAGGTGAAACATTAGATTCGCTTCAATATTTAGTTTCTTTAGTGATAAATAAGGATCACGATAATCCATATAAGCGAGTTGTATTGGATGCAGAAAACTATAGAAGTAAAAGGGAAGAAACTCTAGTAAGAGTTGCTCAAAAAACTGCTTATAAAGTAAGAAAGTCTAAAAGACCTTACAAATTAGAACCTATGAACCCATATGAAAGAAGAGTTATTCATTCAGCGTTACAAGAATTCAATGATATTAACACATATAGTGAAGGTGAAGAGCCTTTTAGAAGAATAGTAATAAGTTTCAAAAAATAATAAGAGAAGACTTAAAAAAGTCTTCTCTTATTATTTTTTTAGAATTTTGACTTATATAAAATAGTTATGTAAAATGAATAATAGCGAAAATAGGGCATAATAATTAAAAACAGAAAATCCGGAGGATTAAGAATGAAAGAATTTGATACAATATGTGCTATAGCTACTGCTTTAGGTGAAGGTGGTATTGCGATTATTAGAATATCAGGGGATAAAGCATTAGATATAGCATCAAAGATTTTTAAGCCTAAAAGCAATGATGATATTAGAAATATGAAGTCTTATACAATGAAGTATGGACATATTTATGATGGAGAAACTGATGAGCTTATTGATGAAGTAATAATTAGTTTTATGAAAGGGCCTAAAAGCTTTACGGCAGAAGATACAATAGAAATAAATTGTCATGGTGGAGTTGTTTCAACTAATAAAGTTTTAGAAACAGTAATAAAGGCCGGAGCAAGACTTGCAGAACCAGGAGAATTTACAAAAAGAGCATTTTTAAATGGCAGAATTGATTTATCTCAAGCTGAAGCTGTTATGGATATAATAACTGCTAAAACTGATTTAGCAATGAAATCAGCATTGATGCAGAGTAATGGATATTTATCGAAAGAAATTAATAGATTAAGAGAATATATGCTAAATATATTAGCTTTAGTTGAGTTTGCAGTAGACTTTACAGAAGATGATGAAGAAATAGATCCAAGTATACCATTAAAGGTTGGAGAAAGTTTAGAAAAGGCTATAAGTGAAATGAATGGACTTTTAAAGAGTGCAGATGAAGGAAAGCTAATAAGAGAAGGGCTAAGCTTAGCAATTGTAGGTAAGCCCAATGTAGGTAAATCATCACTATTAAATGCTTTATTAAGACAAAAAAGAGCAATAGTAACTGATATCGCTGGAACAACAAGAGATATTATAGAAGAGTACATAAATTTAGATGGAATTCCTGTCAAAATAATAGATACAGCAGGGATTAGAGAAACTGAGGATGTTGTAGAAAAAATTGGAGTTGAAAGATCAAGAGAAAAAATCCAAGAAGCTGACTTAGTATTATTAGTACTTGATTCATCAAGAGAATTAGATGATGAGGATAAGGAAATTATTGATTCAGTTGGAGATAAGAAGTGTATTGTTATATTAAATAAGATAGACTTAGAATCTAAAATAGATGAAAAGATAATAAGTAACTTTGATAACATAATCAAAATATCGGCTAAAGAAGAAATTGGATTAAGTGATTTAAAAGAAACCATAAAAGAATTATTCTTTAGTGGAAAAATTGATACAGAAAGTCTAATTATATCTAATTCAAGACATAAGCAAGCGCTATTTAGAGCGTTAGAAAATGCTGAAATGGCATTAAGTAAAGTAAGAATGAACGAATATTTAGATTTAATATCTATTTTTGTTACTTCAGCATTAAGAGCCTTAAATGAAATTACTGGTGATGAATTAGAAGAAGACTTAGTAAATAAAATATTTGGAGATTTCTGTGTAGGAAAGTAGGAGTATAGAAATGAGATATAATGCAGGAGAATACGACGTAGTTGTAGTTGGTGCTGGTCATGCAGGATGTGAGGCAGGACTTGCGTCAGCTAGAATGGGATTAAAGACATTAGTATGCACAATAAATCTTGATGCAATCGGATTAATGCCATGTAATCCTAACATAGGAGGTACAGCTAAAGGACATTTAGTAAGAGAAATTGATGCACTTGGTGGAGAAATGGGAGTTAATATAGATGAAACATTCATTCAATCAAGAATGCTAAATACTTCTAAAGGGCCAGCAGTACACTCATTAAGAGCACAAGCAGATAGAAAAAAATATCAAAATAGAATGAAAAGTGTATTAGAAAATCAAGAAAATCTTGAGGTTAGACAACTTGAAGTTATTGATGTTGATATAGAAGATGGTAAAGTTGTTGGTGTTTTAACTAAAAATGGAGCATTTTTTAAATGTAAAGCAATAATTTTAACTACAGGTACATATTTAAGAGCAAAAGTAATAATTGGAGATGTTATTTATAACAGTGGACCAAATGGTTTAGCACCAGCTAATGAATTAACTCAACATTTAATGGACCTTGGAATCGAAATGAGAAGATTTAAGACTGGTACACCAGCAAGAATTAACAGGAAGTCTGTAGATTTTTCTAAGATGATAGAACAACCAGGTGATGAAAAGATAGTACCATTTTCATTTATGAATGATAGTATTGAAAGAGAACAAATTTCTTGTTGGTTAACTTATACCAATGATGAAACTCATAATATTATAAGAGAAAATATAGGTAGATCGCCTTTATACAATGGAAGTATTGAAGGAGTAGGACCAAGATATTGTCCATCTATCGAAGATAAGGTTATGAAGTTCCCTGATAAAAATAGACATCAAATATTCATAGAGCCTGAAGGTGAGGATACATTAGAGATGTATGTAGGCGGAATGTCTTCATCATTACCAGAAGATGTTCAAATTAAGATGTATAGAACATTAGATGGTCTTGAAAATGTTGAATTTTTAAGAACTGCATATGCAATTGAATATGATTCAATTAATCCTATGCAATTAAAGCCAACATTAGAGTTTAAAACGGTAGAAGGCTTATATGGAGCAGGGCAATTAAATGGTAGCTCAGGATATGAAGAAGCTGCTGCACAGGGAATAGTTGCAGGGATTAATGCTGCTTTAAAAATCAAGGGTGAAGAGCCAATGATATTAACTCGTTCTGATGCATATGCAGGTGTCTTAATAGATGATTTAGTTACAAAAGGTACAAATGAACCTTATAGAATGATGACTTCTAGGGCAGAATATAGACTATTATTAAGACAAGATAATGCGGACCTTAGATTAACTGAAATAGGAAGAAGAGTAGGATTAGTAACAGACGAAAGATATAATAGATTCTTGAATAGAAAATCTAATATAGAAAATGAAGTTGAAAGATTAAAGAACTTACAAATAACTAATAAGAGAGAAAATAATGAATTCTTAGTTAGTCTTAATTCTACAGAATTAAAGAAGCCTATTAGTATGTATGAATTAATCAAGAGACCTGAATTAGATTATTTCATGTTAGCACCATTAGATTTAGAAAGACCTAATTATACAGATGATATTGGGGAACAAGTAAATATAATAGCAAAATATGAAGGATATATATCTAGCCAATTAGATCAAGTTAAGCAATTTAAGAAATTTGAAAAGAAGCTATTACCAGAAAATATAGATTATAATGATATAAAGGGATTAAGGGTTGAAGCTATTCAAAAGTTAAGTTCAATAAGACCTGTAAGTATAGGGCAGGCTTCAAGAATATCAGGAGTTTCTCCAGCAGATATATCTGTATTACTTATTTATTTAGAACATCAATATAAGAAGAATAAAGTGGAGGAATAAAATGAAATTTTTTGACTTAATGAAGGAAGCTGCAAATGAAGCAGGATTAGAATTAACAGAAGTGCAATATGAGCAATTCATTAAATATATGAGACTTCTTCAAGAATGGAACGAAAAAATTAATTTAACAGCTATAACTGAAGATGAGGAAGTTATAAAAAAGCATTTTATAGATTGTATTAAAGCTTTTAAATCTGATGCAATTAAAAATGCTAAGAATATAATTGATGTTGGGACAGGAGCAGGTTTTCCTGGATTACCAATAGCGATAATGAATCCTAACGTAGAAGTAACTCTTTTAGATTCATTAAATAAGAGAATTAATTATTTAAATATAGTAGTAAGAGAACTTGGATTAAAGAATGTTACAACTATTCATTCAAGAGCAGAAGATGGAGCTAGAAAGCCAGAATTAAGAGAAAAATTTGATGTTGCAACTTCAAGAGCTGTGGCTAATATGGCTGTTTTATCTGAGTTCTGTATGCCATATGTAAAAAAAGGTGGATATTTTGTAGCCTTAAAAGGACCTTCTATAGATGAAGAGCTTAAGAATGGTGGTAATGCAATAAAAACTCTAGGTGGTGAGTTAAAGGGAATAATAGAAATTTCTATTGAAGAAACTGATTTGAAGCATAATATTGTAGAGGTTGTAAAAATAAAATCTTGCCCTAAAACTTATCCAAGAAAAGCTGGAACGATTACTAAAAAACCATTATAAAAAAGCAAATTAATAAAGTGGGATATAATGCAAAATATAATATATAGCATAGTAATTTATCTTACGAAAACTATAGAAATATAGAAGGAAATAAAAAAAGAAAAGTAGTATTGTTAAAATATGGAACAAAATGTTGGTTAACAAATTGTGAGGGATGGTCGTATAAATATGAATAAAGAAATAATTAACATAAGGGTAGAAAGTATTTTTCCAAACACATATCAACCAAGAAAGTTTTTTAATGAAGAGGCACTAAATGAATTGAGCCAATCAATTAAAGAGTATGGCATAATTCAACCTATTACTGTTAGAAGAATAGGAGATAAATTTGAATTAGTAGCAGGAGAAAGAAGATGGAGAGCCGCTCGAATGGCAGAACTTGAATTTGTACCATGTAATGTAATCGAGATTACAGATACAGAATCAGCGGAGCTAGCATTATTAGAGAATCTGCAAAGAGAAGATTTAAATTTCATGGAAGAGGCTGAAGCATATTATAATTTAATTAATGACCATAAATTTACCCAAGAAGAATTAGCAAAAAGAATGGGAAAAAAACAATCAACAATAGCTAATAAATTGAGATTATTAAAGCTAAGCGATAAAGTGAGAACTTTATGTCTTGAGAATAATTTAACGGAAAGACATGCAAGAGCATTATTAAGTTTACCAAATGAAGAATTACAATTAAAGGTTGTGAAAAAGGTAATAGCAAATTCTTTAAATGTAAAGAAAACAGAAGAGTTAATTAATACCGAATTATTAAAATTAGCTGGTGAACAAATGAAAAAGAGAAAAGGTAAAGGAGTTTTACCAGGAAAGTTATATGTTAATACTATAAAGCAAGTATTAAATAAATTTAATATTCCAGCTGAATACAAACTTCAAGATAAAGAAGAATGTATTGAGATAACAGTTTCTATTCCTAAAAACAAGTAATATTTTCAAGGCACTCAAACTTTATTTTGAGTGTCTTTTTTTATAATATGTTTCACGTGAAACATTAATATATTTTTTTGTTTAAATGTTTCATGTGAAACATTAACTTAAATTTCATCTTATTTTTAATAACACCATCTTTAACTATTACAAGAAAATATATATAATATACATATGGGAAGGGGGTGAAGTCCTTAATAAGGACTTTTTATGAAAAAGATTTGTATTTTTAATCAAAAAGGTGGAGTTGGAAAAACTACTACTAACATAAATTTATGTGCTTTTCTGGCAATGGAAGGATATAGAGTATTAACAATAGATATTGATCCTCAGGGAAACACAACTAGTGGTTTAGGATTAGACAAGAGAAGCTTAGAATATTCTATGTATGATGTACTAACTGCTGGTGCTTCTTTAGAAAGTGTTATTATTAAGAGTGAATTAATTCCTAACTTATACATAGCACCATCAACTATGGAATTAGCAGGTGCAGAAGTTGAAATTATAGGAGTAAAAGATAGGGAAACTATTCTTTTAAGAGAAATATCTAAGATACAAGATCAATATGATTTTATATTTATAGATTGCCCACCATCATTAGGTGTTTTAACAATAAATGCATTAACTGCTGTTGATTCAGTTTTAATTCCAATACAATGTGAATTCTATGCATTAGAAGGTGTAGGGCAATTAATTAATACTGTTCAATTAGTTAAAAAATCATTAAATAAGTCTCTTGATATAGAAGGCGTAATAATGACCATGTATGACTATAGAACTAATTTAAGTAATGAAGTATATGAGGAAGCAAAAAAATTCTTCAATGATAAGGTATATAAAACGACTATTGCTAGAAATATAAGGTTAGCAGAAGCACCAAGCTTTGGATTACCTATTATGCTTTATGATGAAAAATGTAAGGGTGCTACAGCATATAAAAAATTTGCGAAAGAATTTTTAAGTAAGCAATAAAGGGGTTGAGAAATATGAGTAAAAAGTTTGGATTAGGTAAAGGTCTGAATGCTCTTATACCTGAAGATACTATGATTTTAGAAAAAAAAGAAACTAAAGTTGAAAGTAAAAATGAAGGATATACATTAATTGATATTAATCTAATTAAAAATAATGATAGTCAACCAAGAAAAAGATTTGATGACGAAAGAATTATGGAGTTAGCAGAATCAATAAAAAGCAATGGCATAGTACAACCTTTAATATTAAAAAAGGATAATAGTGAATATGTAATTGTTGCTGGAGAAAGAAGATGGAGAGCTGCAAAATCAATAGGAATAAAAGAAGTTCCAGCTGTAGTAATGGATTTGACTGAAAAACAAGTATTAGAAATATCTTTAATTGAAAATATTCAAAGAGAAGATTTAAATTCTATAGAAGAAGCTACTGCATATAAAAGGTTAATAAGTGATTTTAGTTTAACTCAGGAGCAATTAAGCAAGAGAATAGGTAAGTCACGTGTTGCTATAACTAATACTTTAAGGTTATTAAATTTAAGTGATGATGTTCAACAATATATTATTGAGGGAGTCATATCTGAAGGTCATGGAAGAGCTTTATTGGCTATTACCGACAGTAAACTTCAATGTGAATTAGCTCAAAATGTTATTGATGATAAACTATCAGTAAGAGAATTAGAAATTATGATTAGAAAATTAAAAGATGATTCTGGTCGATCTAAAAATAAATCTCGAAAAGAAAATAATCCTTATTATAAAGATGTAACTGAAAGGTTAGAAAATTATTTTGGTACTAAGGTTAACATAACTAATAAAAATAATAAGGGGAAAATTGAGATTGAATACTATTCTGAAGAAGATTTGCAAAGAATACTAGAGATAATTAATTTATAAATGTTTCACGTGAAACATTTGAAGGGAAGAAGCAGAAGATGGACAGCATAATAAATATAATTAATCAATATTCAATCTTTATAATAATAGGATTAGCGATAATTACATTATTATTATTTATAATGACTATGATATTATTATCATCTGTAAATAAACTTGAAAAAAAGTATAGAAAGATGATGAGAGGCGTTAATAATAAAAATTTAGAGGATGCATTAAATGATAATTTAGATAATATTGAAAAAGCCCTTGAACAGTCAGAAATAGCTATTAATGAATGTAAGACACTTTCTGAAAAAATGAAGGGATGTGTAAATAAAATTGCTATTATGAGATATAAAGCCTTTGAGGATGTTGGAAGTGATTTAAGTTTCTCAGTAGCGATATTAGATTCATTCAATGATGGGGTTATTATAACAGGAATCTATTCAAGACATGATAGTACAACTTATGCAAAACCTATAGATAAGGGAATATCAAGATATGATTTATCAGAGGAAGAAATTCATGTACTAAATGAAGCTATTAATAGTAAAAATTAAAATAACATGGTTATAATAAATTTATTTATTATAACCATGTTATTTTTATATTTATATTAATGGAATTAATCATAAGATAACATGGTATTATTCGAAAGGGCTTTATTAATGAAATGCTTAATTCCATTAGATATACAATCTGCTAAAGACATAACAACAAATAATCTAGTATTTTGAAGCATCATAAAGTCTAAATTACCAGATATATTTACAACGCCTTTTATGCTCATTTCCCCTACACTAGGTAAGTCTTTATTTAAGGCTAAACCAGGGTGTAATGGCAAATCTTCAATAAATATCTTACCAATTTGTTGTACATTGCCTAACGAGGCATCTATTCCAATAATAAAAGGATTTTTAAAATTAGAATCAATTTTATTTAAAATATCTATTAGATTAACAGAATGTACAGGATATTCTAATGAACCATATACATAAATATTTTTATATGATAAATTTTTAAGTTTATAACCAATTAAAGGCCCCAATGAATCTCCTGTTGCACGATCAGTACCTATACATAAAAAAATTATAGGTCGATTTTCAGCAATAATATTTTTTAATTTTATATATAAATATTCACCTAATTCATGATGGGAATTAGGTGATAATGAGTCTAATTCGAAACAATTATCCATATCATAAACCCTCCTATTGAAAGTATCGACAAGAATAATGTAACCTATTCATTTAATATAAAATTATTTATAAATATTATTAATTTTATTTAAGCAATCTAAGGTGTATTTTATTTCCTCAACGGTATTAAAATATCCAATACTTAATCTAACAGTACCATTAGGGAAAGTGCCGATAGTTTTATGTGCTAGAGGAGCACAATGCAATCCGCTTCTATTACTAATGTTAAAGTCTGAATCTAATATATATGATAATTCGCTTACATCTAATTTTGAATGAGTTATAGAAACACAAGATGTAGCAAGGTCTCTATCTAAAGCACCACTAATATTATAATTAGGAATATTTAACAATCCGGAAATTAAAAACGATCTTAAGTAACTATTATGTTCATAAATAGTATTTAGGCCTTCATTATTTATAAATTCAATAGCTTCAGATAATCCAATTATTCCAGGAATATTTAATGTACCAGATTCAAACTTATCAGGTAAGAAATCAGGTTGAGTTAAAGAATGAGATAGACTACCTGTACCCCCTAAAATGCTAGGAGTACAAATTTTATTTAATTTGTCATCGATGATAAATCCACCAATTCCTTGGGGACCAAGAAGACTTTTATGTCCAGTAAAAGCTAATGCATTTAATGAAAATTCATTAAAATCAATATTAAGAACACCAGCACTTTGCGCACTATCTAATATGAAATAGATATTATTTTCTTTACATATTTCGCCTATTTGCTTTATGGGTTGAATAGAACCTGTTACATTTGAAGCATGAGTAATTACTATTAATTTTGTATTAGGTCTAATAAGTTTTTTTATAGTTTCAACATTGGTTATTCCTTGAGAGTTTGCTTGAGCTATATCTAATTCAATATTAAAATTTTGAGATAGATTATATAAAGGTCTGATTACGGAGTTATGCTCCATTGATGAAGTAATAACATGATCTCCTGGTTTAATGATTCCATTAAGTAGAATATTTAATGATGATGTAATATTATTAGTAAAAATAACATTTTCAGCTTTGTTAAAATTAAAAAAATTACAGATTTTTTCTCTTGTATCATATAACACTCTATTTGCTGCCAATGATTTTGGATGATTAGATCGCCCAGGATTACCACCAACGTTAGTTAAGTAATTATATATTGAATCAGCAACAACTTTTGGTTTAGGAAAAGATGTGCTACCATTATCTAAATAAACTTTCATATGCTACTCCTTTAAACTTTTATTATTGTAAATTATAAGAAAATTTATAATAAATGTATCTACATATTATAATAGAATAAATAAATAAAAATGCAATAATATTTAGTAAATTATGTAATAAATAAATAAGGTATTAAATATTTATAAAAATAAAAAAAACGTTATAATATAATTAAATGACGTTTAATAAAAGGAGGGAAAAGAAATGAATTATTATATTATAGTATTTAAAAATACTCATAATGCAATGACTGCTGAAAAAAAACTAAGTGAATTAAATTATAAATTTAGAATTATGCCAACACCTACAGTAATAACTCAAAGCTGTGGAATTTGTGTAAGAATTGAAAATGAAGAAGTAGTAAACAATATAATTGAAAATAATATAGTTGAGTTTAAAAATGTATATAAAAGAGATGAGGCTCAATATACTTTAGTAAAATAGAGTAAAGGGGTGACATAATGTATGCAGTTATAGATTGGGATAATTACAGAAATAAAACGGTTGACTTTTTTATTAAAAGAATAAATTTAGATTTAATAATAGAAAAAATTATAACAATTATTTTTATAGCTATTATAATGTATTTTTCTATTAGAATAGGAAATAAATTAATTAATAAATTTGTTGATAGACAAGTAAGAAGTAAAACTAGTTTTTCATTAGAGCCACAGAAAGCGATAACTATAGGAGAAGTTCTTAAAAGTGTACTAAAATATACGGTATATATTATTGGTATAGGATCAATGCTATATGATATTTTAACAAGAATACCAGTAGCATTAGCAAGTGCAGGTGGATTTGCAATTGGTATTGGAGCTCAAAGTTTAGTTAAGGATTTAATTAATGGATTTTTTATTTTATTTGAGGATCAATATGGAATAGGAGATTATGTAACAATTGGACAATTTGAAGGAATAGTTGAAAGTATTGGGATAAGAACAACAGTTCTTAGAGATTTTACTGGAGATTTACATTTAATCCCAAATGGGACAGTTTTAGAGGTTACGAATCATTCTAGGGGTGATATTAGATTCATAGTAGATGTTGAAATCGCTTATGAAGAAAATATAGATGAAACTATAGAGTTAATTAAAAAAGTTAATATAAGCTTTCAAGAAAGGCATGCAGATGAGCTTAGAGGTGATATACAAGTATTAGGAGTACTTTCTTTAAATGCATCAGGAGTTACGATTAGAGTAATTGGAAGGTCAGTTCCTTTAAGTCAATGGGAAATGGAGAGAGAGCTAAGAAAAGAAATAAAAATGGCATTAGATAAAGCTGGTATAGAAATCCCATATCCTAAAACTGTTATAGTAAACGAGAAATAATTAATAATTAATAGTCAGTAGTTAAGTAATAAATTCTCAGGGCAGGATTTTAAAAATATATTATTAAGAAACTCATGAGAGTTTTCATTAATAACTTTTAACTCAAAACTATTAACTAAATAAAGCTGGGGGTAAAATAAATGATTGAAACATTTGATTTAGGCGATATTGTTGAAATGAAAAAGCAGCATCCTTGCGGAAGTAAAGAATTTGAGGTAATAAGATTAGGCGCAGATATTAAAATTAAATGTGTAGGCTGTGGAAGAATAGTAATGATTCCACGCTTAAAGTTCCAAAAAGATGCAAAAAAGGTTGTTAAAACTAATAATTGAAATAAAAATACTTGAAAAGTGTAACATAAAGTGATAAAATTTTTAATTGTAATCCCTGCTACAGTAAAATGTAGCCGTTAAGTCCAAAGGAGGTGAAAATGATGAGAAAGTACGAAACTATATTTATATTACACCCATCATTTGATGAAGAAGCTGTTAAGGCTAACATCGAAAAATTCCAAGGTGTTATAGAAAACGGTGGAGGAAAAGTTGAAAATGTTGATTTCTGGGGTAAGAGAAAACTTGCTTACGAAATAAACAAAGTTAGCGAAGGTTATTATACTTTAATTAACTTCGAAGCTGGTTCTGAATTACCAAAAGAATTAGACAGAGTTTTCAGAATTACTGATGGTGTTATAAGACACATAATCGTTAAAAACGAAGCGTAAGAGGTGTATTTGAATGAATAAAGTTATACTTATTGGTAGACTTACAAAAGACCCAGAATTAAGATATGCAGCTGGTAGCGGTACTGCAGTTTGCAGATTTACTGTAGCTATCAATAGACAATTTAAAAAAGATGAAACAGATTTTATAAATTGTGTAGCATTTGGAAAAACTGGCGAGACAATTACACAATATCTTACAAAGGGTAGGCAAATAGCTGTTACTGGAAGTATAAGAACAGGTAGTTATGATGCTCAAGATGGAACTAAGAGATACACAACTGATGTAGCTGTAGAAAGTTTCGAGTTCATAGGTTCAGGTTCAGGTGAAGGTAATAACAATTCTTACTCAAGAAATTCTGATACTACTTGGAATACTCCAAGTGAAAGCCCAGATATGGGATTTGGAGACATGACTCCAGTTGATGATGGAGATATGCCATTCTAAAAAAGTCTAATTATTTTAATAAGGAGGAAACAACCATGAGAGATATGAAAAGATCTGGTGGAAAGATGAGAAGATCTAAGAGAAAAGTATGTGCTTTCTGTGTAGATAAGGCAGAATCAATAGATTACAAAGATATCAACAAACTAAGAAAGTTTGTTACAGAAAGAGGCAAGATTCTTCCAAGAAGAATTTCTGGAACTTGCGCTAAACACCAAAGACAATTAACTGTTGCAATAAAGAAATCAAGAAACATAGCTTTATTACCATTCACAACTGAATAGTAATTAGTTTATTAGCCCCTGGGTTGTCAGGGGCTTTTATTTTTATATAAGAAAAAAATTACATAATTTGTAATAAACACCCCTATTTAGTTGCAATAATATAGAAAAATAATTAAAATATAAATACAAGGTATTGAATAGAGGTGAGAATTTAGTGAAGAAAAAAGAAGAATTGAATATTATGGCAAATATAAAAATAATAGAAGAGCTTAAAGCTAATTTATTATGTATTATAGGAGAATTCTTTTCATTATTAACGAGAGGAACGAATGTTGCAAAGGATTCTATATTAAATTGTATAGCAGGAGCTATTTTAATTTTATATGTTTTAGCTCAAAAATTGGGGTATAGTTGTAATGAAGTAGATGATGAATTAAGAAAAAAATTAAAATTAGGTATAGCGGAAGAACATGAATATGAAAAAGAAGGTAAAAGTTTAACAAAACTTCAAAATCATATCAAGGGACGTTATTAATATAAAATTTAGGAGGCTTTTATGAAACAAAAGCTCAAAATGTATAGGTCTTTATTAATAGCAATTATAGTTAGTATTTTTGCAATAATACTTTATTATTTTGGATATTTTTATATAGCTAGTATTATATTAATTATATATGTAGCATTTAAAGAATATTTAAATATTGATAAAGAACTAAACAATAATAAGTTTAATAATCTAACTGATAAGATTAAGCATAATATAAATGATAATATTTCTAATATGTCATATCCTATAGCTTTAATTGATAATGAGGGAAATATACTTTGGGCTAATAAAAGATTAAAAGAAGAATTAAATTTGTTAGATTTACAGGAGCAAAATATACTTAGTATAGGTAGAAATCTTGATTTACATAAGTTATTAAAGTGTGACAAAGATTTAAGCCAAAGAGTAAAGATAAAGGATTCTTTTTATAGTATATACGCTAACAATATAAGTGATGAAAATATTAAATATAATGAATCGAAATATTTAGTATATTTTAATGAGGTAAGTAATTTAAGAGATTTATATTCAACAAGAGAAAGCATAATGTTAATTGAGGTAGATAATTTATCAGAAGCATTAGAGCGAACTGATGAAGCAAATAGGCCTATGTTAGCGGCTGAAGTTGAGAAGGAAATAAATTCTTATAGTAAAAAATTAAAAGCTATGATTGTTAAGTATGAATATAATAAGTATTGTTTATCAGTGCAAGATAAATATATAAATGATGAAATTAATTGTAAGTTTAATATTTTAGATAAGATTTCGAGTATAGATAGAGGTAATAAGTTAGAAGTTACTTTAAGTATTGGAATTGGTAGAGGTGGAGATAATCCTCAGGAAAATTATAACAACGCAATGACAGCACGAGAATTGGCATTAGGTAGGGGTGGAGATCAAGTAGTTATTAAAAATAATGAAAAAATAAGCTTCTTTGGGGGAAATACTCGTGAATTAGAAAAAAGAACTAGAGTAAGAGCAAGAGTAATTGCGCAAGCTGTAAGAGAGCTAATATTTGAAAGCAGTAATATATTCATTATTGGTCATAAAAACCCCGATATGGATTCGTTAGGCGCATCTGTTGGGCTATGGTCAGCTATAAGACAGCTAGGTAAGAATTGCAATATTATAATTGATAATGATACTACTGCAATTGATTATTATATGACAAAGCTTAAAAAGGATGATAAATATGATAATTTATTTATATCTAGTGACGAAGCAGAAAAAAATATTAATGAAAAAACGTTATTAATTATAGTAGATGTGCATAATAAAGGATACGTGAATAATATAGGTATTACTGAAAAGATTAGTAGAAAGATAATTATAGATCATCATAGAAGAAGTCCTGACATAATAGAGGGAGCATTATTAAATTATATAGAAGTATATGCATCGTCTACTTCAGAAATGGTAACAGAATTAATTCAATATATGCTACAAAAGCCAAGAATACCTAAGATAGTAGCAGAAGGACTTTTAGGTGGAATTTTTATGGATACAAAAGGATTCCAATTTAAATCAGGGGTTAGAACCTTCGATGCAGCTGCATTTTTAAGATCATTAGGTGCAGATACTATTGAGGTTAAAAAAATGTTTACCGATAGTTTAGAGGACTACTTACTTATATCGGACACTATAAAAAGCGCAGAAGTTCATGAAAATTTAGCTATTGCAGTTTGCCCTGAAAGCGTAAATAATACTGTTATAGTAGCAAGAGCTGCAGATGAATTATTGGGAATATCAGGAATAGATGTATGTTTTGTTTTATGTAAAATAAATGATTCAATTAATATTAGTGGAAGATCTACTGGGGAAGTTAATGTTCAAGTTATATTAGAAGAACTTGGCGGAGGAGGCCATATGAATATGGCTGGCGCTAAAGTAGAAGGTACAATAGAAGAAGCAGTTAATGTGTTGAAAGAGGCAATTAATAAGCATTTAGAGCTTAAGGAATAAAACATTAAAGGATAGGTGTATAAAATGAAAGTAATTTTACTACAAGATGTTAAAAAAATGGGTAAAAAAGGTGATGTTATAGAAGCATCAGATGGATATGCAAGAAATTATTTATTTCCAAGGAAATTAGCAGAAGAAGCAACTGCAAATGCATTACATGTTGTAAATGCTAAGAAAGAAAATGAAAGAAAGAAAAAACTTGCTGAATTAGAAGCAGCTCAAAAATTAGCGGCCGAATTAAAAGGTAAGGAAGTTACTATAAATGCTAAAGCTGGAGATAACGGCAGATTATTTGGAGCAATAACTAACAAGGATGTGGCTGAAGTAATAAATAGCCAATTCAATTTATCAATAGATAAAAAGAAGATTGTTGTAAATACTATAAAGGTTGCAGGAACATACGAAGTTGAAGTTAAACTATACCCAGAAGTATCTACAAAAATGAAAGTTAATATTGTTCCGAAACAATAAGGAGGATTAACATTGGATTTATATAACAAAGAAGCAAGGTTAGAAGATCTTTTAGAAGAAAACTTGCCAATAGAAGTAAAGGTTAATGTACTATTTGATGTACTTAAAAATGTTTTAGATGAAGGTGCAATTAGAGCTAGAACTATAAGATTTAAGTTACAGAAGTATGTTAATTCAACAAATATAAATGAAAGAGTATATGCATTAGATGTTATAGCATCTGATGGAAATGGAGCTAAGGTTGTACCTTCTGATGAAGAATTAGAAAAGTCTTTAGAAGATATTGTTTATTGGATATCAGAAAATATAGCCAAGAAATATGTGCAAAATAAAATAGAAGCTGATGTTGAAAAAGCTTTAGTCGAAAGACAAGATAAGTTTATGGATGAACTTAGAGTTTCTATAATAAAGAAGCAAAAGGGAAAAGAGAATACTAAAACTACAGCTAAGTTAGAGAGATTAGAAAAGTTAGATGCAAAGCATATTAATAAAAATGTTATGTCACTTTTAAGACCTGAAAACTTTGAAGAAGTAGTAGGGCAAGAGAGAGCTGTAAGATCATTAATTTCAAAAATGTCTTCACCATATCCTCAGCACATAATTCTTTATGGGCCACCAGGGGTTGGTAAAACTTCTGCTGCAAGGCTTGCATTAGAAGCTGCTAAGAATTTAAAGTTTACTCCATTTGATGAAGATTCAAAATTTGTTGAAGTTGATGGAACTACATTAAGATGGGATCCAAGAGAAATAACAAATCCTTTATTAGGATCTGTACATGATCCTATTTATCAAGGAAGTAAAAGAGATTTAGCTGAAGTAGGTGTTCCAGAGCCAAAGACTGGATTAGTTACTGAGGCACATGGAGGGGTATTATTCATTGATGAAATTGGTGAATTAGATGAAATACTTCAAAATAAATTATTAAAGGTTTTAGAAGATAAGAGAGTTGAGTTTTCATCTTCTTACTATGATCCAGATGATGAAAATATTCCTGAATATATAAGATATTTATTTGATAAGGGAGCACCTGCTGATTTTGTATTAATTGGTGCAACTACAAAAGATCCAAGTCAAATAAATCCTGCTTTAAGATCAAGATGTACAGAGGTTTATTTTGAACCTTTATCATCTAAAGATATTGAAGGAATAGTGAATAATGCATCTGAAAAGCTAAATGTAAAGCTTGAAGATGGCGTTGCTAGACTAATTAGTCAATATACTATTGAAGGTAGAAAAGCTGTAAATATATTAGCTGATGCATATGGATATTCTTTATTTAATCAAAATGGAGAAGAGTCAAAAAATGAAATAACATTAAAAGATGTTGAAGAAGTTATTTCAATTGGAAGATATTCGCCATTTGAAAGAATAGATAATTTAGATAAAGGTGAAATAGGGCATGTATATGGATTAGGCGTAAGTGGGTTCTTAGGTTCTACAATAGAAATAGAATCAACTGTGTTCCCAGCTAAGAAAAAGGGGCATGGAACTATCAAATTTAATGATACGGCAGGTTCTATGGCTAAGGATTCTGTATTTAATGCTGCATCAGTAATAAGAAAGATAACTAATATGGATATTAATGATTATGATATTCATGTAAATGTAATTGGTGGAGGAAAGATTGACGGACCTTCAGCTGGAGCGGCTATTACAGTTTGTATAATAAGTGCTCTTACAGAGAGACCTATTCGTCAAGACATTGCTATCACTGGAGAAATTTCTTTAAGAGGAAATGTAAAACCAGTTGGCGGTATATTTGAAAAGATATATGGTGCTAGAAGAAAGGGAATTAAACTTGTTGCTATCCCTAAGGATAATGAAAAGGAAGTTCCTCTAGGACTTGAGGATATAGAAGTTAAATCTATAAATCATATAGAGGAACTTATGGAGATAGTATTTGAGAAGTAATGTAGATTAAGCTTCCTATAGTGGGAAGCTTAATTTTATTATGTGAAGAAATATATTTATTATTCAAATTGCTACTAAAATTAACTTTTTGTATAATAAGTTTATAATAAATAAAAAGTAATTAAATTTATCTAATTACAAATTTGGAGGTAGGTTGCTTATGGAATCACCTATGATGAGAAGTTTACCGCAAAGTATTGAGGCAGAACAATCTGTTATAGGAGCAATGATAATAGATAAAAGTGCCATTGCTCAAGTTTTAGAAAAGCTTAATGAAGATGATTTCTATAGGGATGGTCATAAGGCTATATATAAAGCTATTAAAGAAATGTATGCTAAAGATATGGCTGTAGACTTAGTTACTATATTGGAGTATTTAAAAACTACTGATATGCTTGATAAAGCAGGGGGAGTTACATATATATCTGAGTTAAGTGCATCTGTACCAACAACAGCTAACTTAAGCTCATATATAAAGATAGTAGAAGAAAAATCTACATTAAGAAGGTTAATAAAAGCTTCAACATCTATTATTGAAGAAAGTTACAATAATGGAGGAGATGTAGAAAAGGTAATTGATTTAGCTCAAAAAAAGGTTTTTGATATAGCTGAAAAGAAGGACTCTAAAGAATATGAATCACTTTCAAATGTTCTTGAAAGAGGATTTTTAGAAATAGAAAGATTATTTAATAATAGAGGAGCAATAACAGGTGTTGGATCTGGAATAAAGGATTTGGATGCAAAAACATCTGGATTCCAAAAGGGGGATATGGTTCTAATTGCAGCTAGACCATCTATGGGAAAAACCACATTCTCTTTAAATATTGCGGAAAATGCAGCATTAAAAGAAGGTAAAAGTGTAGTAATATTCTCACTGGAAATGTCTAAGGAGCAATTAGCATATAAGTTATTATGTTCTCAGGCAAATGTTGATATGTTAAAGCTTAGAACAGGTAATTTAGAAGATGACGATTGGGAGAGAATAGCAAGGGCAACAGGGCCTTTAGCCAGTGCAAGAATTTATATTGATGATACTGCTGGTATAAGTGTTATGGATATGAGGTCTAAATGCAGAAAGATAAAGATGGAACATGGAATTGATATGATTCTTATTGACTATTTACAGCTTATGTCTGGTAGTGCTGGTAGTGATAATAGACAACAAGAAGTATCTGAAATTTCAAGATCTATTAAAGCATTAGCAAAGGAAATGGAATGTCCAGTAATAGCATTATCTCAGTTATCTCGTGCTCCAGAGCAAAGAGCCGATCATAGACCAATGCTATCTGACTTAAGAGAATCTGGATCAATTGAGCAGGACGCCGATGTTGTTATGTTCTTATATAGAGATGAATACTATAATAAAGAAACTGAAGAAAAGGGTATTGGTGAATGTATTATAGCTAAGCAAAGAAACGGCCCAGTTGGAACTGTTAAGATGGCATGGATTGGTGCTCACTCTAAGTTCGCTGATTTAGAGTTAGTACACAAAGAATAGCGTTAGTAGTTTTAATATAGTTAGTAGTTTAGTAATAAATTCAGATTAGAACTAAAGCTACTAACTCAAAACTATTAACTAAAATAAGGGTGGGGTGTTGTATGAATAGAAAAATTGGATTTATAGGTTGTGGAAACATGGGTAAGGCTATGTTAGGGTCTTTAGTTAAGGCTGATAATATTATTAATGATAATATTATAGTTTCTACAAAAAGTAAGGCATCTGCAGAAAAAATTAATCAGGAATATGGTGTAAAATCAACTACTGATAATAAGGAAGTTGCTAGTGAAGTTGATGTGCTATTTTTGGCTGTTAAGCCGTATTTCTTTAAAGAAGTTATTGAAGAGATAAAAGATTTAATTAAGGATGAGGTAATTATTATTTCAATTGCTGCAGGGGTTACAATAAATCAAATTGAAGAATGGTTTGGCAAAGAAATTAAAATAGTTAGAACAATGCCAAATACACCAGCTTTAGTTGGTGAAGGTATGTCTGCTATTTGCCCAAATTTAAATATAACAGAAAATGAATTGAATTATGTAGGTAGTTTATACAATTTATTTGGTAAATATGAAGTGCTTGAAGAAAAGGATTTTCATGCCTTTATTGCATTATGTGGTTCTTCACCAGCTTATGTATTTATGTTTATTGAAGCAATGGCTGATGCAGGAGTTAAGCTTGGATTACCTAGAACAAAGGCTTATAAATTAGCAGAACAGGCGATTTTAGGTTCAGCAAAATTAGCCTTAGAAACAGGAAAGCATCCAGGAGTACTTAAAGATGAGGTTTGCTCACCAAGCGGAACTACTATTGAAGCTGTAATAGATCTTGAAAAGAATGGATTTAGAAATACTGTAATAAGTGCAGTTGAAAAGTGTGCAGACAAATCTAGAAACATGTAATGAATTTATTATTTGAAAAATTTATTGTGGAAATGTATTAATTAAACATATATAATATTAAATAATGAATAAATTTTTATTATAATGAAATAATTAAGAATATAAAATTCTATGAAAAGAAGAGTACTTATTCAGGTGTATTTTACAGCGAGTAGGGATAGAGTGTAAGCCCTATAAAATATAGAATAAGGAAGAGGAACTTGGAGAAGCTGCTTGAGTATAAGTTAATACTATATGAGGGTAAGCCGTTAACTGCGTTAAAGTTTTGAGTGAACTAAATTTTTTAGTTAAATTGAGTGGTACCACGGAAATATTCCGTCTCTTTGTATGAAAAGAGGCGGATTTTTTATATTTTTAAGACAATAAGGAGGTAAAGTTATGAAAATATTTATTGAAAAAATAAATGATGTAGTTAAAAGTGCTTTTGAAGAACTTGGATATGAAAGAGAAACAGGTAGGGTAAATGTATCTAATAGACCTGACCTATGTCAATATCAATGTAATGGGGCTTTAGCAAATGCTAAAAAGCATAAAAAAGCACCAATGATAATAGCGCAAGAGGTTGTTGAAAAATTAAATGATAATAAGATGTTTTCAAAATTAGAAGCTGTAGCACCAGGATTTATTAACATGAATATTAATGATGAATTCTTAATAGATTATGTTAATGAAATGAAAAAAGATGAAAACTATGGTGTTTCAAAAACTACAGAAGTAAAAAAGATTGTTGTTGATTACGGTGGAGCTAATGTTGCTAAGCCTTTACATATAGGGCATTTAAGATCAGCAATAATAGGTGAAAGTATAAAGAGAATTGCTAAATTTTTAGGTCATGATGTTGTTGGTGATGTTCATTTAGGAGACTGGGGTCTTCAAATGGGAATGGTAATATCAGAAGTTGAAAGAAGAAATCCTTCTTTACCATATTTTGATGCAAACTTTACTGGAGAATATCCTGTAGAAGCACCATTTACAATCGATGAACTAGAAGATATATATCCATATGCAAGTAAGCTAGCTAAGAGTGATGAAAAAGTAATGGAAGCTGCAAAGCAAGCTACTGTTGAACTTCAACAAGGTAGAAGAGGGTATGTGGCTTTATGGAAGCATATATTAAATGTTTCAGTTGCTGATTTAAAGAAAAACTATGGAGCATTAGATGTAAGCTTCGAATTATGGAATGGTGAAAGTGATGCACAAAAATTAATTCCAGCAATGATAGAAGAATTAAAGCAAAAAGGATTTGCTAAGGAAAGTGAAGGAGCTTTAGTATTTGATGTAAGTGAAGAAACTGATAAGAGTCCAGTTCCACCACTATTATTATTAAAATCAGATGGAGCATCTTTATATGGAACTACTGACTTAGCTACAGTTGTAGAAAGAGTTAGAGATATGAAGGCTGATGAAATAATATACTTAGCAGATAAGAGACAAGGACTTCACTATGAACAATTCTTTAGAGCTGCTAAAAAATCAGGAATAGCTAATGAGAATACTGTTTTAGATTTCATAGGATTTGGTACTATGAATGGAAAAGATGGTAAGCCATTTAAGACTCGTGAAGGTGGAGTAATGAGACTTGCTGACTTAATAAGCATGATTAAAGAGGCTGGTAAAGAAAAACTTAAGGATAATAAAAATATAGCAGAAGAAGACGTTGAAGAAATATCTTCAAAAGTAGGATTAGCTGCATTAAAATATGGAGATTTATCAAATCAAGCATCTAAGGACTATGTATTTGATATAGATAGATTTGCTTCATTTGAAGGAAATACTGGACCATATATTTTATATACAATAGTAAGAATTAAATCTATATTAAATAAAGCAGAAGGCTTTAATGCAGAAAATAGCATTTTAGTACCTCAAAGCGAATCAGAAAGAGCTTTAATGCTTCAATTAGCTAAATTTAATGAAGTTATAGAGTTAAGCTTTAGAGATAGAGCTCCTCATAAGATATGTGAATTTATCTATGAGCTATCTAATAACTTTAATAAGTTCTATAATGATACAAGAATATTATCTGAAGAAGATGAAGCTAAAAAATTATCTTGGTTAAGCTTAATAAATCTTGTTAAAGATGTTTTAGAACAAGGCCTAGAGCTACTAGGAATGGAAAGTGTAGAAAGAATGTAGTTAGGATACTAACGTGAAATTAGCTAGATTATCAATAGGTGATAAAGATAGTTTTACTGTATAGGTCAATCAGAATAAATAGAAAAAACAAATGTTGTATTCAAGATGAGATTTCATTAATTCTCGGAAATATAACATTTGTTTTTTCGTTATTACTATGATTTATATAGTTGCAGCTCCACTTTTTATAGCAGCATCTTTAACTGCTTCAGCAACTCTTTTTTGAACTTCTAAATTAAAAGCTTTAGGGATAATATAATTTGGATTAAGTTCTTCATCAGAAACGGAATTAGCAATTGCATGAGCAGCAGCTATTTTCATTTCTTCATTAATTTCAGTAGCTCTAACATCTAAAGCACCTCTGAATATTCCAGGGAAGGCTAATACATTATTAATTTGGTTAGGGAAATCAGAACGTCCTGTACCAATTACTTTAGCGCCTGCTTCTTTAGCATCTTCAGGGAAGATTTCTGGTGTAGGATTAGCCATAGCAAATAAAATAGCATCAGTATTCATTGAAGAAACCATTTCTTTTGATACTATATTAGGAGCAGAAACACCTATGAATACATCAGCATTCTGAATAACATCTTTTAATGTTCCAGATTCATTATTTGGATTTGTTATATTAGAAAGCTCAGTAAAGTAGCTGTTTGTATAATCAGTATCTCTGTTTAAAGCTCCATCTCTATCACATACGATTATATTTTTTGCTCCATAAGATAGTAAAAGTTTAGTTATAGCAGTACCAGCAGAACCAGCTCCATTAACAACTATTTTTAAATCTCCTATATTTTTATTAACTATTTTTAATGCATTTATTAATCCAGATAAAACAATAATAGCTGTTCCATGTTGATCATCGTGGAAAACAGGTATATTTAATCTTTCTTTTAGCTTCTTTTCAATTTCAAAACATCTAGGTGCAGATATATCTTCTAAATTTATTCCACCTAAAGTAGGAGCAATTCTAACTACTGTTTCAACAATTTCATCAACTTCTTTTGTATCTAAAACTATAGGAAAAGCATCAACGTCGGCAAATTCCTTGAATAATATAGATTTACCTTCCATAACAGGTAACGAAGCTAATGGTCCAATATCACCAAGCCCTAGAACTGCAGTACCATCGGAAATAACAGCAACTGTGTTCCACTTTCTAGTGTATAGATGGGCTGTTGATGGATCCTTATGTATTTCTTTACAAGGTTCAGCAACACCTGGAGTATAAGCAAGAGATAAATCTTTTTCATTTCTTACTTTCACTCTTGAAGATATTTCCAACTTACCTTTTAATTCTTTGTGAAACTTTAATGATTCTTCATAAATATTCATAATAAGACTCCTTTTAAAATATACTTATAACATTATTATACGAATTATAGAATTATAAAGCAAAAAAATATTCGTAGAAATGTTGAAATTTTGCAATTACTTTGATACCATGATATATAGGATTATAATGCAATATAATCTATTTAGTAAGTCTTAAAAGGAGGCAATGTATAAATGTCAGCATTTATTGTTTTAGGAGCTCAATGGGGAGATGAAGGTAAAGGGAAAATGACAGACTACCTAGCTGAAGAGGCAAATGTAGTTGTTAGATATCAAGGTGGTAACAATGCAGGTCATACAGTAGAGGTTGGAGATAAGCAATATAAACTTCACTTAATACCATCAGGTATATTACACGATGAAAAGCTTAATGTAATAGGAAATGGTGTAGTTGTAGATCCTATAGCTTTCTTTTCAGAAATTGATTATTTGAAAGAAGAGGGAGTTAAAGTAACTCCAGAAAAGTTAATAGTAAGTGATAGAGCACACATAATTATGCCGTATCATAAGGTATTAGACAAATTAAAAGAAAAAGCAAGAGGAAAAAATGATATCGGAACTACTGGTAAAGGAATTGGACCTTGCTATACAGATAAGTTTGAAAGATGTGGTATAAGAGTTTGTGATCTTATAGATAAAGAAGTATTTAAAGAAAAGCTTAAAGAAAACATCGAAATGAAGAATAAATATATAGTTAATGTTCTTGGTGGAGAAGCGCTAAACTTTGAAGAAATATATGAAGAGTATTCTAAATATGGTGAAAAATTAAAGCCATTTGTAAAAGATACATCAGTAAGAGTTTATAACGAAATTAAAGATGATAAAACAGTTTTATTTGAAGGCGCACAAGGAATGTTATTAGACATTGACTATGGTACATATCCATATGTAACATCATCAAACACTACTGCAGGGGGAGTATCTAATGGTGTTGGTATAGGACCAAATATGATTACTAATGCTGTAGGTATAGCTAAGGCTTATACAACAAGAGTTGGTAAAGGACCTTTCCCAACAGAATTAGAAAATGAAACTGGTGAATGGATTAGAGAAAAAGGACACGAGTATGGAGTAACTACAGGTAGATCAAGAAGATGTGGTTGGCTTGATATAGTTATTTTAAAGACTTCAGTTAGAGTAAGTGGATTAACTTCATTAGCAGTAACAAAGATAGATACATTAGCTGGATTAGAAAAGGTTATGATGTGTGTAGGATATAAGTTTAATGATGAAGTTATTGATTACTTCCCAGCTAGCTTAGAAGATTTAGCAAAATGTGAACCTATTTATGAAGAATTTGATGGATGGGATGAAAGTGTAGCAGAAGCTAGAAGCTATGAAGAATTACATCCAAATGCAAGAAAGTACTTAGAAAGAATAGAAGAATTAACAGACACTAGAATTTCTATAGTATCAGTAGGGCCAAGAAGAGATCAAACAATGAGAGTAAAACCATTATAATTGGTTAACGTGAAAGAACTATATTAACTTTTAATATAGTTCTTTTTTTCTTGAATAATATTCATTATCTAAGAGAAGAATACTAATAAGTCTAATTTTAAGAGGTGAATATTATGATTGATCAATATACAACTTTAAGTGATATAATGTGTGAAAATCCCGTTGCTGCAAATATTTTAATGAGTTATGGAATTCCTACATATGCTATTACAGAAAATCAATTTTCTACTTTATCAGATGTTGCTACAAAGTATGGGATAGATATTAATTCTGTTGTAAATCAAATCAATAGTGGACTGACTAGTTTATATTAAAGATATATTTGAAAATTATATTTATTTCATATAAAATAGTTTTAGTAGCTATTTTATAAAAGAGGATAGGTGATATCTATGATAACTAAAGATATGACAATTGGTGAAGTGATTAAAATAAATGAAAGTAAGGCTGAAGTTTTAATGAGTTTTGGAATGGGATGCGTTGGGTGTCCATCAGCTCAAGCAGAAACAATTGAAGAAGCAGCTTATGTTCATGGAATAAAGCTAGAGGAATTGTTAGAAGCTTTAAATAAATAATAGTATAAAAGAACCCATTTAAGATGGGTTCTTTTTAGATAAAACTTTTATTTTTTATGATTTAATAAAGGCGGGTGTAAAATGGGAATAAAAACAGAAAAAGAATATGAAATTCATTATTATGAAGTAAACTATAAATTAGATTGTAAAATGTCATCCATAATTAATTATTTTTGTGATATAGGAACAGTTCAATCAGAGGGCTTAGGTGTTGGAATTGATTATTTAACAGAGAGAAGACTAGCCTGGGTTTTTTATAGATATGATATAAGTGTAAAAAGATATCCTAAGTTTGGCGAAAAAATTAAGGTAATTACTAAGGCTAAAAGTTTTAAAAAGTTTTATGCTTCAAGAGCATATGAAATATATGATGAAAATAATGAAAAAATAGTTGATGGAGAAGGAATTTTCTTATTAATTAATATAGATAAAAGAAGAGCTGTAAGAATACCTGATGACCAGTATGTTGCATATGGGGTAGATTTGAATGAAAAATCAGATATTAAAATTGAAAGGTTAGAAAAAGTACAGCAATCAACTAATAAAGAGTTCTTTAAGGTTAGATATGGAGATATAGATTCAAATATGCATGTAAATAACGTTAAATATGTTGAATGGGCAGTTGAATCACTTCCTTTAGAAATTGTATTGAATTATGAATTAAGGGATCTTAGTGTGGTTTTTGAAAAAGAATGCAAATATGGATCTGAAATAATAGCATCATATGAATTAAGAGAAGATGAATTAAGAGAAGAGAATGATGAATTAATAATATTACACAAAATAGAAAATGCAGAAGGTACAGAACTTTCAATACTAAAAAGTAAATGGATAAAATTAAAAAACTAAACTGCTTAGCAGTTTAGTTTTTTTTGTGCAATTGATTGTGCAACAGTATAGCCAGAGCTCCAAGCCCATTGTAAGTTAAATCCACCACAATCACCGTGAACATCTAAGATTTCACCACAAAAGTAAAGATTTGAAACAAGTTTAGATTCTAAAGTAGTATAATTAATATCTGTGGTATTAACTCCTCCAACAGTAACTTGAGCTTGATTAAAGTCGTTAGTACCAGTACAAGTAAATTTCCAACCTTTTAATGTGCTAATTAACCTTTTCTTTTCTTGCCACGAAAGTTCATAGCAAGGTATTTGAAGGTTCATAATTCCACACTCTTTTAGTAATACAGGAATTAATTTTTTATTAACTACACCAATTAATGCATTGATTACTGGTCTGTGAGCAATTAATGCAAAATGGCATTCTATAAAGTCTTCTAATTCTTCTGTTGTATAACTAGGCATTAAATCTACTAAAACTTCAGTTTTATTTTTATTAAATATATTCTGAGAGGCTAAAGCTGAAATTTGAAGTATAGGTGGCCCTGATATTCCATAGTCAGTAAATAATATTTCACCAAAATCCTTTTTTATAGGTTCATCATTAACTAAAAGAGTTGCATATCCATCAAACTTTATTCCTGATAATGCTTTTAAGTGATTATAATCTAGCTTTAATTGCACTATTCCAGGCACTAATGAAGTGATTGAATGTCCAAGAGATTTTGCTAGTTTATATCCACTACCATCGGATCCAGTCTTTGGAGCAGTTTTTCCTCCGCAAGCTAAAACAACGTTGTTAGCTGTGAATAATTTATATTCTTCATTGCTTGTGGATAACTTAAAAGATTTATCCTTGTGGATATCTTTTATTTTGCAGCCTGTGTATAAAGGTATATTTCTATCTTCTAGTGACATTTTTAAAATATCCACAACGGAAGAAGCTTGTAAGGATTGTGGATAAAGTTTTCCACTAGGAAGGGCAACAATAGGAAGCCCTAAAGATAAGAAAAAGTTTTTTGTATCTTCAAGTGATAATTTTTCTAAAGCACAAAATTGAAAGTCTAAATTAGAGCTATGGTAGTTAGTAAATGGTGGTTTAATACAATTATTAGATATATTACATCTACCATTACCGGTAGTTAAAATCTTTTTACCGATTCTATCAGTTCCTTCAACTATAGCCACATCTATTCCAAAATCTTTAGCAGTAATAGCAGCGATTAATCCAGAAGCTCCACCGCCAACAATTATTAAATCATGATGCAATTAAAACACCCCTTTCGATTAGTTTGGAGTTAGTAGATTAGAAGTTAGGAGTTAATGAATAAATTCAGTATGGCTGAATTTTAAAAAATGTATTTTTTAGAAACTTCATAGAAGTTTAATCATTAAACTACTAACTCAAAACTACTAATTACTAACTATATTAATGTTTTGTATTATGTTCTGCAATAATAATTATGTAATTGTAGAATAATAATAAATCAATAAATTTTAGGAATACTAAAAATAGAGGTGAAGTTAATGAAAGTTAAGATAATAAATTCTAATTTAGAAGATTATGATAAAGAATTTAAATTAAGAAGAATGAACTATGAGCAAGTAGTAGTTAATTATCCAGGAAGTTCAGGGATAAAGGTTTTTAATAAAGATTCAGTTGAGTTTATTACTGAGAATGAACTAGATGAGTTTCTAATTAAATATGGTGACTTTTTAAAAATTAAATTAAATAGAGGAATTTCAGTTACTTTATATAAAGCTATTTTAGATACTATAGAAGAGGAATTTGAAGTTGAATTTAAAAACCTTAATTTGTTACGTGATAAATATATTATTAATAAAAGAGGAATTTGGGAAAAAGAAATTTTATGTGTCATCAATGAAACTATACCTTTAAAAATTATGGCAAGTGGCCAAAATTTTAAAAAAAGTGGTTTTAATATAAAAGTAGAAGAATTGAATAAAGAAGAATTTTTTGAAATTTGTTCTTTTGAAATAAAAAAAATAAGTAAAGAAATTAAAGAAAAAGAAGATATTTTAGCGAGATATGGTATGGCAATAGAAAAAATTAAAAAGCCTGAAAAGCAAGTAAAAATGCTGGTTTAAGGGAAAATAAAAATACATAATAAAAAATATATAAAAAAAATTTAAAAAAAGTGTTGACACTATATATATTTTTAGGTATTATAGGTAATGTGCTCGGGAGAGCGCAGCAAAACAAAAGAAACCTAGGCCCCTTGGTCAAGCGGTCAAGACACCACCCTTTCACGGTGGTAACAGGGGTTCGATTCCCCTAGGGGTCACCATTATATTACGGAAGCATAGCTCAGCTGGGAGAGCATCTGCCTTACAAGCAGAGGGTCACAGGTT
>NZ_JADPBQ010000025.1 GCF_015670405.1 Clostridium sp. 1001271B_151109_B4
GAGCAACGCCCTTCTAAGGCGTGGGCCAGGAGTTCGAATCTCTTAACACGCACCAGTTTTGGTTTACTAGCTCAGTCGGTAGAGCACTTGACTTTTAATCAAGGTGTCCGGGGTTCGATTCCCCGGTAAGCCACCAAAAAGAAACTCAATTGAGTTTCTTTTTTTATTCTATGGATTATTAACATATAAATGTTAAGTATTTAGTAAAAGCTGTGGATTATATTTAATAGTATGTGGATGAAATACCATATTAGGTGTAAAAAAATAGTAATAAATAAAGAATATAAAAAGAACCGTATCAAATTTGATACGGTTCTATATTTTTACTTTTCATCATCATCTTGTAATGCACCGTAACCTTCTTCATTAGTTCTAATCTTAATAACATTTTCAACATCTTGAACAAATATTTTACCATCACCGATCTTGCCAGTGTATAAAGCTTTCTTAACAGTTTTAACTACAATATCAACTGGAAGTTTACATATAACAATTTCTACCTTTAATTGTGGTAATAAATTAACTTCATCTAGTGGAACACCTCTATAGTAATCAGTAGAACCTTTTTGCATACCGTAACCTAAAACGTTAGTAACTGTCATACCAGTAATTCCTAATTTATCTAGAGCAACCTTCAATCTATCAAATCTATCTTGTTTTGTTAAAATAACTACATTAGTAAATTTAGCATCAGTTTTAGATGTATTATAAATAACTGGAACTGTATCTGTATCATCAATTGGAGTGATTTCATGAGCAGTAGAAGTAGTAGCTTGGCTTAATGTAATGCCAGCATATGAAGCACCTACAGCCATGAAGTCAGGATAACAGCTTTCAAGACCATGTTCTTTCTTGTCAAGACCTTCTATTTCTTCTTCTGTAGATACACGAAGACCTATAGTTTTCTTAATTATTGTAAATACAATAGTCATAGTGATAGCAACCCAAGCTATAACACAAACAACACCTAAGATTTGAGTACCTAAGAATTTAAATCCACCACCGTAGAATAAGCCACCTTCAGTTGCGAAGAAACCAGTTAAAATAGTACCAAGAGCACCACAGACACCATGTACAGATACTGCACCAACAGGATCATCAACTTTTAATTTCTTTTCAATAAATTCAACTGCAAATACAACAGCAAATCCAGCAAAGATACCTATAAAGCATGCTCCTACAGGGCTAACTAAGTCACAACCAGCAGTTATTGCAACAAGACCTGCTAATGAACCATTTAATGTCATTGATACATCAGGTTTTTTATATCTAATCCATGTTATTATTAAAACTACGCATGTTGAAACTGCAGCAGCTATATTTGTTGTCATGAATATTTTACTTGCAGTAACTATTGCTTCATCTCCAGTCATTGAAACTGTAGAACAACCGTTGAATCCAAACCATGCAAACCAAAGTATGAACACACCTAAAGCACCAACTGTTAAATTATGACCAGGAATAGCATGAGCTTTTCCATCCTTAGAATATTTACCTATACGAGGACCAAGTATTGTTGCTCCAATTAGTGCAGCAACACCACCTACCATATGAACAGCAGTAGAACCAGCAAAGTCATGGAAGCCAAGTTGTGATAAGAATCCACCACCCCAGATCCAGTGACCAGAAATAGGATAAATAATAGCACTAATTATTAAACTATATATGCAATAAGAAGAGAATTTAGTTCTTTCTGCCATGGCACCTGATACTATAGTAGCAGCAGTTGCACAGAAAACTGTTTGGAATATAACAAATGCAAAAGTTGGGATTGAAGAGCTATAATCACCTTTTATAAAAAAGTCAAGGCCTCCGATTAAAGCACCATCGCCACCAAACATAAGTCCAAATCCTATAAGCCAAAATACTACTGTACCTATGCAAAAGTCCATTAAGTTTTTCATTATAATATTACCTGCGTTCTTGGCTCTAGTGAATCCTGTTTCTACCATAGCAAAACCTGCTTGCATAAAGAATACTAAAGCGGCTCCTAATAAAGTCCAAATTGTGTCTAATGCTGAATACATTAATAATACCCCCTTTTATTTAAAGTAATAGTTTAATAAGTAGGGATGATGATTATTTAAAGCTTATAAAAGTCTAGATTTTATAATGCTATCATCCTTAAGTAGAATTTAAACTATAACTATTTTTGATTTTCTTATTATTAAAAATATAAAATATGGCGTGTATTCATCAATAGGGGATATCCCTAAAGTGAAATACACGCCATTGTGCATTTATAATATTTAGTTAACGCTAAATAATAATTCTCCGTAACTTGGAAGAGGCCAATACTTTTTGCTTACTAAAGTTTCAAGCTCATCAACCACACCACGTAAGTGTTGCATATTAATAAATACTGATTCTCTATAGTACTTAGCTGTATCTAGTGGATCTGTAATAGTTTTAGCTTCTAATACAGATTTTTCTAAATCATCAAGTTTACTATATAGATAGCTTCCTAGTTTTGAAATGTTGTTAAGAAGTTTTTCTTCTAAATCACATTGAATATTAGGCATTAATTGTTTCTTTCCATTAGCTATTTTAGCAATTTCACCTTGATATTCAAGTACAGCTGGAATAATATATTGCTTAACAATATCAATCATAGTTAATGCTTCAATATGAAGTGTTTTACTATAGTTCTCTAGTATTATTTCATATCTAGAATATAATTCACTTTCAGAGAATACATGATGTTTAGTAAATAAATCAACATTTTTACTGTTCACAAAGTAAGGAAGAGCATCTGGAGTAGTCTTTAAGTTTAAAAGGCCTCTTTTTTCAGCTTCTTTAACCCAATCATCAGAGTAGTTATTTCCGTTAAATACGATTCTATTATGAACTTTTATAGTATCTTTAATTAAAGTGTTTAGATCTTCATCAAAATTAGAACTATTTTCAAGTGTATCTGCAAATTGTCTTAATTCTTCAGCAACAATTGTATTTAATATAATATTAGGTCCTGCAATTGAGAAAGTAGAACCAAGCATTCTAAATTCAAATTTGTTACCTGTAAATGCAAATGGAGAAGTTCTATTTCTATCTGTAGTATCTTTGAAGAATTTTGGTAATACACGTACGCCAATTTCCATTGGGCTCTTTTCTTTTGCTATATAAGCAGTACCATCTTCTATTGATTTTAATATTTCAGTTAGTTCGTCACCTAAGAACATTGATACTATAGCAGGAGGAGCTTCATTTGCACCTAATCTATGGTCATTTCCTGCACTTGAAACAGAAACACGTAATAAATCTTGATAATCATCAACTGCTTTAATTACTGCAGTTAAGAATAATAAGAATTGTGCGTTTTCAGCTGGAGTATCACCAGGTTCTAATAAATTAACACCTGTATCAGTAGAAATTGACCAGTTATTGTGTTTACCACTACCATTTACACCAGCAAAGGGTTTTTCATGAAGTAAGCAAGCTAGTCCATGTTTATTAGCTATAGATTTCATAAGTTCCATAGTTAATTGATTATGGTCAGTTGCGATATTAGTGGTAGTAAATATAGGAGCTAACTCATGTTGAGCTGGAGCAACTTCGTTATGCTTAGTTTTAGCTAAAATACCTAATTTCCAAAGCTCTTCATCAAGTTCTTTCATGTATGCAGAAACTCTTGGTTTGATAGTTCCGAAGTAGTGATCTTCCATCTCTTGTCCTTTTGGAGGTCTTGCACCAAATAAAGTTCTGCCACAGAATACTAAGTCAGGTCTTTTTTCATACATTTCTTTATCAACTAAGAAATATTCTTGTTCAGGACCAACGGTAGTAATTACTTTTTTAACATTGTCTTTTCCAAATAATTTTAATATACGTAAAGCTTGCTTGTTTAAAGCTTGCATTGATCTTAATACTGGAGTTTTCTTATCTAAAGCTTCACCACTGTAAGAGCAGAATGCTGTAGGAATACATAATGTTCCATCTTTAATAAATGCATATGATGTAGGGTCCCATGCAGTATATCCTCTTGCTTCAAATGTAGCTCTAAGTCCGCCTGATGGGAAACTTGAAGCATCTGGTTCGCCTTGAATAAGTTCCTTTCCTGAGAATTCCATTATAATATTTCCATCTTTATCTGGTGAAATAAAGCTGTCATGCTTTTCGGCTGTAACACCAGTCATTGGTTGGAACCAGTGAGTAAAATGGGTTGCACCTTTTTCTATAGCCCAATCTTTCATTGCATTAGCAACAACATTAGCAACAGATAAATCAAGTGGTTTTCCAGCTTGAATAGTATTTTTAAGTGATTTGTAAGTTTCTTTTGGTAATCTTGCTTTCATAACATTATCATTAAAAACTAAGCTTCCAAATAAATTTGGTATATCTTTCATAATTGTAACCCCCTTCAAATAAAAAAAGGCACCGTGGACAAGTAACTGTCCACAGCGCCTTTGCTGTTTATGTAAGTATTATATGTCCAAAATAATGAAATGTAAATACTTTTTTAGAAAAAAATTCAAATTATTTTTGATATCAAGTTTATTGATAAAAAATAGCTTATATTGTATAATATTAGAAATGGACAAAGGCGTTCATCAAATGTTTTTTAGAAATACTTTTTAAATCATAAGATGTAATCACAGTTAAATTAAAAAAATTACTAAGGATTAATTATTACTTATGAATAAGTTTGTAGACACTAAAAATTATTTGATGGATGCTTTTTTGCGTAAAAAAATAGGATTATTATAAACAGGGGGAAGAGATATGTCATATGCCGTTAGAGAAGTTTTGGAGTTTGTTAAACAAAATGATGTTAAATTTATTAGATTAGCTTTTTGTGATATGTTTGGAACACAAAAAAATATTTCAATAATGCCAGATGAATTAGAGAGAGCATTTGAAGAAGGAGTTTCATTTGATGCTTCAGCAATTAGGGGATTTGGTGATGTTGCAAAATCGGATTTATTATTATTTCCTGATGCAGATACACTTAATGTTCTTCCATGGAGACCACAACAAGGTAGGGTAGTAAGATTTTTTTGCGATATAAAAACTCCTGACAAAGAAGAGTTTTTGTATGATAGTAGAAATATCTTAAAAAAGGTTGTGAAAGTGTGTCAAAATAAGGGATATACGCCATACATAGGAACAGAATGTGAATTTTATTTGTTTAAGACGGATGAAGATGGTGAAGCAACTTATATTACTCATGATAAGGGTGGATATTTTGATATAGCACCAATGGATAAAGGTGAAAACATTAGAAGGGAAATTTGCCTTTGCTTAGAGGAGATGGGTATTAAACCAGAAAGTTCACATCATGAACAAGGGCCAGGTCAAAATGAAATAGATTTTAAATATAGTGATTCACTTAATGCTGCAGATAATTTCTTAACCTTCAAATCTGTAGTTAAAGCTATAGCTGCTAGGTCAGGTCTTTATGCATCATTTATGCCAAAGCCTATAAGCAATAAAAGTGGAAATGGATTGCATATTAATATATCATTAAATAAAAATGGTACTAATATATTTAAAAATGAAAATGGACAAGAGGCAGAGGTTGAGAGTTTTATAGCTGGTATATTAAGTAAGACAAAAGAAATCACAGCCTTTTTAAATCCTATTGTTAACTCCTATGAAAGATTTGGTAAGTTTGAAGCGCCTAAATATATTTCATGGTCACATCAAAATCGTTCGCAGTTAGTTAGAATACCAGCTGCTACTGGAGAAAAAACAAGAATGGAATTAAGATCGCCTGATTCAGCTATAAATCCTTATTTAGCATTTTCATTAATACTCGGGGCAGGACTATATGGAATAGAGAATTCACTTAAATTACCACCAGAAATAGGCGAAAATTTATATGCATTAGATGAAGAAAAATTACAAGGTATAGAAATATTGCCAGAAACATTAGAAGAAGCGCTAGACATTGCAAAGAATAGTGAATTTATTAGAAGTATAATAGGTGCTGATGTTTTAGAAAGATATATAGAACTAAAGGAAATTGAGGCTGAACAATATAATAAATCAATAGAGAAGGAAAAAATGAAGAGGCTATACTTTGAATATATTTAATATTATTTTAACAATGAGTAGGCTGTGAAATATAGATAATGCAAGGGGGCGTAATTTTTGGATAGTATTCTAATAGTATCGAGCAGTAAAAAGGGAACGTCATTTTTTACTGAAGTGCTCTCTCAAAACTCCTATGGGGAAATTGTTACAGTAACAAATTGTGGGGAAGCAAGGAGACTTTTAGTTGAAAGGGATTTTGATTTATGCATTATAAATGCACCCTTAATAGATGAATTTGGGGATGAGTTTGCAAAAGATATAGTTTCTAACGGAATTGTACAAGTAATTCTTGTAGTTAGAACAGATATTTATGATGAAGTCAGTGAAAGGGTAGAGGAACTTGGAGTAATTACAATAGCTAAGCCTATGAATAGAACTATATTCTGGAGTGCATTGAAAATAGCAAATGCTACATATAATAAAATGTGCAGATTGAAGAAAGAAAATAATAAACTTTTACAAAAAATTGAGGATATTAGGATGATTGATAGGGCTAAGTGCATATTAATTCAATATTTAAATATGACTGAAACTGAAGCACATAGATATATAGAAAAGCAAGCAATGGATATGAGGTCAACTAGAAAAGTTGTGGCAGAAGGAATTTTAAGAACTTATGAAAATTAAAGGAATATAATTGTTTATAATAATATAGTTTTTCATAAAATCGGCGTTTGGTATTTGTTGATTATGATATCATAGAGTACAAAATACCGATTTTATAATTATATAGTAAAAGGTGTTAAAATAATATATATGGATGTAAGATTATAAATGAAAGATTAATAAGAAGAATATGAAATATATAAGGTGGGGTAAAATGCTTATTTCAATTGAGGAAAATAATTTTAAAAGACAAGTTGAAATTAAATTTAATAATATTTCTGATGGGTTTAATAGGTATAAAAATAAAACTATAAGCGCAATAAATGAGGAAGATTTTGAAAAAGGAATGATTTGCTTTTTAGAAGAAGCGGTAAGCTTAAACGGACTTAATAGTTCTTATGTTGATTTTTATTATAATATTTTGTCAGAAGAAGATAGGGATAAATTAGTGAAGATGTTAAGTGGGGATGATAGAAAATTTATGCAGGAATTTAAAGATAAGAGTACAGGGGCTGGAATTTACTATTATTTATCCTTAGATAGTATTCCTTTTATAAGTAGATTAAATTCAAGGGAAATACTATTTTCAACTATATATTTCACTAAAGAAGAATGTACTATATGGGGAAATTATAATAAAAAATTTCCTATATTTTACAAAGATGAATGTGTATTAATGAAATATATTGAGATAGCTAATAAATACGGATTAATAATAGATTAAAAGCGAGTTTGTGTAAAAATGAAAAAATAAGAAAGTAAATTGAAAAACACTAAAAGAGGTTGTTGTTGATTTTACATAATTAAAGAAAATATTTAATTGTAATAATAATGGTGAGAATTAAGTTTTATTTATTATTGATATTAATAAAAAAAGATAAAAAAGGACAATTGGTAAAAAAAGGTTGAAGAAAAAAGTAAATATATGTATAATGTATTTAGAAACTTTTAAAAGGAGTATATTAGTAAAGCTCATATAGGGATTGAGGATGGTACGGGGGGATCGAGAGATTATGCAAAATCTTTTAGGATTAGATAGAAAGGACCAACTAGAGTATTTTTTCGAAATATCAGTTGACCTTATGGCTATTATAGGTACTGACAAGAAGGTTAAAAAGGTAAGCAAATGTTGTAATGAACTTTTGGGGTGGGATGAAGAAGAGCTAATTTCATCGGAGTGGAGTAAGCTTATTCATGAAGATGATGTACTTAAAGCTTTATCATATATAAGAAATTCAAATATTAAGAGTGGAGTTATAGGTTTAGAACTTAGATTTAAATGTAAAGATGGAAGTTATAGATGGATGGAAAGTAATTGTAGGTATATTGAAGAAAGTAAAGTATATATACTTACGGCTAGAGATATAACTGAAAAGAAACAAATTATGGAAGAAAAAATAGCTTATGAAAAAGCAATTGAATTAGAAAGTATAAAAAGTCAATTCTTCTCAAATATATCACATGAATTTAAGACACCATTAAATATTATTTTAGCTACAATGCAAGTGATAAATAAAAATATTCAAAATAAAAGTATAATTTCAACTGAAAGTGATAGTTTAGATAGATATATGAATTCAATTAAACAAAACTGTTATAGGCTTCTTAGGTTAGTTAATAATATCATTGACATAAGCAAAATTGACTATGGATTTTATGATATTCAACTAGGGAATTATAATATTGTTAGTGTAGTAGAAGATATAACAATGTCTGTTTTAGAGTATGTTAATAATAGGGGAATTGAGCTTGTATTTGATACTGAGGTAGAAGAAGAGATAATAGCATGTGATCCAGATAAAATTGAAAGAATAATATTAAATTTATTGTCTAATGCAATTAAATATACAGAAGTTGATGGTAAGATATCAGTTAATATTTATTCGGATAAAGAAAAAGTATATATAATGGTTTTAGATACTGGGATAGGCATTCCAGAGGAGAAAATTAATAAGATTTTTGAAAGATATGAACAAGTTGATAATAAACTTACAAGAAATTTTAATGGAAGCGGGATAGGATTATCATTGGTAAGATCACTTGTAGAAATGCATGAAGGTAGGATATGGGTGGAAAGTAAAGTAAATGAGGGAAGTAAATTTATAATTAGCCTTCCGAAGAAAACAGTAACTGCTGAAAATGTAAAAAATACAAATTTAACAAAGTCAAAAGTTGAAAAATGTTCTATAGAGTTTTCTGATATATATAAATAAATGTAAGCACATAGAGAAATTAATCTATGTGCTTATTTTGCGTTGTATATTTTTTCGAGTTCATTTTTAGGAGTTAATAAATTAACAAAATAGCTCATAATTATAACTCCAGGAATATCTAAGATCAATCGTGCTAAAGTAAATTTAACACCCAATGCAGAAAATTCAAATAATAATGTAGAGATTTTAGTTAAGCACCATGCATTCATAAAAATTATTACATTTGAGAACTTTGCACCTTTTTTTATTAACACAGCTGTAAATGGGAATGAGGCATACATTGGGCCTGCTGCTACGGAGCCAATTAGCATTGCTAGAAGTATCCCAATAATTCCAGATGTATTACCCATATATTTCATTAGTTTTTCTCTTGGAACCCATACATCCATTAATCCAAGCATTAGCATTATAGGAGGTAGCACTGATAACATTTGTAGTATGTTTGAGGTTACGCTATTAAATGCTTTTAAAAATAAATTATAGCTAAAAAAAGAAAGTATAATAAGTAAAATTAAAGAAATAAAAAAGGCTCTATATCTTTTTATAAATTTAATTAGTAATTTCATATAATCATCATAATCCTTCCTAATAATAATCCTACTATAATTGAAAAAATAAATCCCATTAAATTTCTAAGAAAAGCAGCACGCTTACCTATATATTTAGCTTCAAGTGGATATGTCATTAATCCAACAAGGACAAGAGTTGATACTAAAGCACCCACCTGTGCGTATCCGGCACCACTTGCTAGTAAAGTATTACCTAGTGAAAAAGCAACGAATGTTGGCATCATCGTAACTGAACCTAGAACTGCTGAAAGAATTACACCAAAAAATCCAGAGTTTGCGCCTATAATTTTTGAAATTGTATCAGCGCTAAGAAAGGCTAGTAATATACCAACTGTAATTACAATAAAAAGAAATTGAGGCATAATATTTTCGAAAGATTTTAAAGCATTAATTAATGCTTTCTTTGTTTTAGATTTATCCTTTATAAAAGATAGTATTAATAGAAAAATTGATAATCCATATAAGATAATTGAAGTCATATTAATCTCCTGATAAGTGATTTTATTTATATAATATGATTAATTAAGATAGGATGTTATAAAAATATAATTATATAAGGATAGATTATAAAAAACAAACTGCAAGAATTAATTTAATTGTTGCAGTTTGTATAGGGGAAGAGACATTCTAATAATAATATTTACCTTTATTGTCACTTCTGTATCTAGAAATATAAGAATCAAAATTCCATTTAGTAAGGAATTCCTTAGCACATTTATATCCTGAATTAAATAGTGTTAAATATTGATCTTTTGATATAGCAAAATCAATTGTACCTATGTTATAGGTACGTATTTTTATTGTTCTAACGGAATCTTTATTATTTAAAAACTCTTCATCACTATTAGCTAATATAGTATCTATAAGGTCACAAGAGTAAGTTATTAAATTGCTATTACTAGGATGATGTTTCTTTAAGTCATTATCACTAAGAAGCTTTAATCCAAATGTAGGCCATTTCGGAGTGCCTTCAACATCAAAAAGCCATATAGGAAAATTGCTTAGTATTCCACCATCCACAATATAACTTGCTTCTTTGCCATTTTTTAATATAACCGGATTAAAGTAAAAAGGGAGACTAATACTCATTCTTACAGCTTTAGCAATATTAAATTCCATTGGGTCTATATTATAATTTTTTAAATCATCGGGTAATACTATAAGCCTTTTATTTGTAATATCTGAGGCTATAACCTTAAGAGGACTTTCACCATTTTTGGCTATATCTTTAAATTTTGTTTTTCCTTTTGCTTTGTATAGAGTATTAAGATATTCTTCGATGTTATTTCCAGAGAAGAGTCCTTTGTTTTTAAATAAACTAACTGTAGGACCTATGAAGGGAAGAAGAGTTAATTTATTTTTTTCATAGAAGTCTGTAAAGTTTATGTTTAGTAACATGTTTTTTAAGTCTTTTCCTGTGTAGCCAACTGCTAATAATGAACTTACTATAGCACCAGCTGAAGTTCCAGCAAAGTGTTCAAAAGTGTATCCTTTTTCTTCTAAATAATAAATCGCCCCTAATAAGGCAATTCCTTTTACTCCACCGCCTTCGCATACGATATCGGCTTTCATGAATTCACCACCATAATATATTAAAATTAATATATTATATGTTTTATTAGAGGCAATGTTATTTTTTAAAATTTAAAAATTATTCCAATTAATGCTGCGCTAGCAATATAAAAAATAGGATGTTTTTTAAATTTTGTAATTGCAAATAATAATATAATTAGTAAAATTGTAGATTTAATATTAATTGTATCTATTATTTTATGGGTTAAGTTGAATTTATCAAAAGCTAAAATTGATACTTTAAACACTTCATAACCAGCAGATGCAATTAATGCTGCAACAGCTGGTCTTAGTCCATAAAATATTGATTCAACAGCACGGCTTTCTTTGAACTTGTTTAGAAAATGAGCAACTATAATAATTACTATTACAGATGGTGTGACAAGACCTAATGTAGCAATTATACTTCCAAGTATTCCAGAAGCTTTAAAGCCTGCAAATGTTGCCATATTAACACCAATGGCACCTGGAGTTGATTGTGATACTGCAATCATATCCATAAGAGTTTTTTGATCAAACCAACTGTACTTTGTAGCAAGTTCTGATAAAAATGGAATTGTTGCAAGTCCACCACCTACAGAAAATAGGCCTACTTTAAAAAATTCTAAAAATAAAGTTAAATATATCATTTCTTTTCACCTCTTAAACTTTTAGCAATAAATCCTGTTAGTCCAGCAGCTATTACTACATAAACAGGTGATAGACCTAAAAATGTAGAAAGGATAAAAGCTACAAGTGCTACGATTGCACATAAATAATCTTTAATTGATGATTTAAGTAGTTTTACTACTGTAGTTATAATTAATGCTACAACAGCTACTCTAATTCCGGCAAAAGCACTTTGGACTATAGCTAAATCAGCAAAGTTTTGAAGAAAGGCTGCAATTATAAGTATTATTATTAATGATGGAAATACAACACCTAGTGTAGCTACAATACCACCTATAATTCCTTTCAACTTGTATCCGATAAAAGTTGCAGTATTAACTGCAATTACGCCAGGGGTGCATTGCCCAACAGCGTAGTAATCAAGAATTTCTTTTTCTGTAGACCACTTTTTATTTTCAACGATTTCTCTTTGAATTAAAGGGAGCATAGCATATCCTCCACCAAAAGTTAACGCTCCAATCTTACAGAAGGTCCAAAATAAATCAAATAATTCTTTCATTATGAATGATCTCCTTTGTTAAATTAATAATATTATTGGGACTTTGTTATGGAAAAATATAATTACTTATAAGTTCCAATTGATATTATATACTTAATTTTTACAATGTAACAGAGTAATATTGGATATAAGGGTAATGTTAGCATAAGTGAGTAGTAATATTATAATAAGAAAGATAATTATTAGATATTTAATTAAGGTATTAGTTAAATATATTAATAAAAATGCTGCATATAGATATTGTTGATTAAAACATATTAAATTGTAACAAAATTATGTAAAGTGCAAAAATGCCAAAATATAAAAAAAATATGTATTCAAAATAGCTGAAAATAATAATAAAATGTTAAAAAAATATTAAAATAAGTACTTTTTGATAAAAAAATATGTACATTTAAGCTATTTACTAAAAATGTAATAATATAAAATGCATATATTAGTTGTAGTTTTATAGCACTTTAATCATTTCAAAATTAGATTATTTGCTGTATTATAGTAGTATCTAGTTTTTAAAATTTAAAATTTTATATATGAATAGAGGTGAGAATAATGAAACTAGAGAATAAAATATTAAAGATGTCAGTAGTAGGTGCGTTATTCTTTGCACTATTTGGTATTGCTTGGGGATGAGCGATAGATTCTGATATGATTATATTCGATGGATTATATTCATTTATCAGCGTAATTTTATCAATGCTTTCTTTATACATTAATAAATATATGGCTAAAAGAGATTTTGAAAAATTTCCTTTTGGTAAACATATTTTAGAACCAATAGTTATTTCTATAAAATCATTAATAATTGCAATTATGTGTTTATACTCACTAATTGGAGCTGTAAAAACAATAGCTAGTGGTGGTAATAGTTTAGAATTAGGATTAGCGCTTATATATTCAATTGTATCAGTTGTAGGATGTATGGGGATTTCTTACTATATGAAAGTAAAAGCAAAAGCATTATCTTCGGAGCTTATTAAGGCAGAATGTACTCAATGGTTTATGGATACAGCATTAAGTGCAGCAGTATTACTTGCATTTTTATTTGCAATGTTACTAGCAAATACTAAATTAAATTTCTTAAATCCATATATAGATCCAGGAATGACAATAATTGTTTCGTTAATTTGTATTAGAATCCCATTAAAAGGATTTATAGAGAGTTTTAAAGAAGTAATATGTGTAAAAGCCAATGATGAAATAAATGATGATATTTATGTATTGGTTAAAGAAATTGAAGAAGAGTACAATTTTGAGGAATCTATAACAAGGGTTTCAAAGATTGGACGTGAGCTTAGAATAGAAATAGACTTTATTTATAATAAGGATAGTAAGCTTAAAACTTTAGATCAAATGGATAATGTAAGAGAAGAAATAAACGATGCGATAAAGCATATTGATTATAATAAATGGTTAAATGTTTCATTTACAGGTAATAAAAAATGGGCAATATAAAGTCAGCGAAAGCTGGCTTTTTTTATTTTGATTTATTTATAAATTATTGAAAATAATTGTAAGAGAAAATTAAGTTTTAATTAACTTAATATTAATTATTGTATTATAAGATTAAGGTGGAACTTTTCAATAAGTAGGGAGGTCTAATAGTGTATGGAATATATTACTACGCTAACATTAAAGAATAATGTGGTAAAATATACTAAAAAATGTTATTATAGAATAAAATGTAAAAATAAAATTTACTGGAGGAAAATATGGGGAAAAAATTAAAAAAAATAATAACCATTACTTTATCGTTTACACTAGCTATTGGCATCACAGGTTGCTCAAAAGGTAGTGGAAAATCTTCAATGGGAAGATATGTTGAAGAAAGATATGAGTCACCAACAAATGGGTATGCTCAAAATCTAACAATGTTAGAAGATGGAAGAATTGCAATGTTTGGTTATTCAGAGGAAACAGCTAAAGAAAGTACTTTTATATCAGAAGATGGTGGACAAAGCTGGACAAATGAATCTATAGAATTGCCTAAGCAAGAAGGAAAGGAAACGTATACAAATAATATTGGTTATTTAAATGATGGAAGAATTTTAGTATCTTATTATTTTGCTGATCCATATGTTGAACCATCAGAAGATGAAGGAGAAGTTGATGATTCAGTAACTACAGATAGTGAAGTAATGACTGAAGAAGATTATAGCTATGAGGAACCAGAGTTTACTTATGCAGTTATTGGAACTGATGGAACTATAACTGATATTGATTTAGATCTTGAATCATATAATGATGGTGAAGAGTCATGGGGATATAATACTTTTAAATGTGGACCTAATGGAGATGTATTTTTCTCAGCTGGTAGTAACAATGAGTTAGTTGTTCAATTTGATGGAGAAACATTTGAAGAAAAATATGTATATGAGAGTAGTGAGTATATAGATGATTTTCTATTTGTAGGAGATTCATTAATTACAACTTCATATGATGCAATTATTGAATATGATATTACAAATGGTAAAGAAAAAGGAAATTTAAAAGCTTTAGAAAAAGAAGTCTTAGGAGAAAATTCCAATTATTATCCAACTTTTGTTAATTCAGGAAGCAAAGATACACTTTACTATTATACGACTTTAGGTTTATATGCTTATGATATGAAGAGTGAAAAAGCAGATATGATTATAGATGGTGCAATCTCTACTTTTGGGGATAATGAAAGTCAATTAATGGGCTTTATTGAAAAGGGTGAAAAGAACTTCTTAGCTGTATTTAGTGATTGGTCAAATGGTGGAGTATCAGTTATTAATTATACTTATGATCCAGATATTCCTTCAGTTCCGGAAAATCAATTAGTTGTTTATTCACTATTAGAAAATTATACAATAAGACAAGCTATTTCAAGTTATGCTAAAGAACATCCAGACACTTATGTTAAATATGAGATTGGGTTAAGTTATGGTGATGGGACAACCCAATCAGATGCACTTAAAACTTTAAATACAGAAATAATGGCTGGAAATGGTCCAGATGTAGTAATTTTAGACGGATTAACTGCAGAATCATATATAGAAAAAGGTTTATTAGAAGATATGAGTGATATAATAAATCCTTTAGTTGAAGATGGAACAATCTTTAAGAATATTGCTGATGCATACACTAATGATGGTAAGATATATCAAATACCAACATCTTTTAAATATCCAGTATTACTAGGTAATAAGGAAGATATAGATTCAGTTTCAGATTTAAATTCATTAGTTGAATTAACTAAAAGACTATCTACACAAACTGATAAAAGAATATTTGATAATTACTTTAGTGCAAGATCTTTGGTTTACTCATTATATTATTTATATGGTAATGATTGGCTAAATGATGATAATACCATAAATGAAGAAGCGTTAAATAATTTCTTTACAAAGGCTAATGAAATGTATGGGTACCTTCAAACTAATGAAGAAGCATACATGAAAACTATGGAAGATAAGTATTCACAATTAGAAGGCTATGGTGAAGATTTTGACATGAGTGTTGATAGTGAAGAATACATCGATGAAGAAGTTGATGAAGAGTATAATGATGAAGATTACGAAGATTTATATGCAGTATATGATTTACAGTATTATTTAAATCCAACAATTTATGCAGATTCATTCTTGTTTGACAGATCATCATTATTAGCTATGGGTGGTATGGCAGGAACTTATGATTATGGAACAATGGTTACTGTATTAAATAACTCTCCTGAAGTGGGTTATAAAGTTTTAACTAGAGGAGAAGAAAATATATTTATTCCTTCTAACATAGTTGGAATTAATGCAAAAGGAAAAAATAAAGAACAAGCAAAAGAAATAGTAGCTTCATTACTTAATGGTAACTCTAATGAAAGATATTCTAGTGATGGATTTAGTATAAATGCAAATAATTTTAATGAGGCCTTTTCTATTGAAAAGATGAAGGAAGAAGGATATGAATTAGAACTTGATGAAGCAACAAATCACTATACTCAAGGCACATGGGGATGGTCTGATGAATTTGGAAATTCAAAAGAAGTAAATGTATTACTACCTAATGATGAAGATGTAAGTAGATTGAAGAGTGAAATAGAAAGCTTAAATGTTGGAACAACAGTAAACACAGTTTTATTAACAGAAGTTGCAAAACAATTTGATTCATATGCACAAGGGGAAATATCTTTAGAGGATGCTATAAATACAGTTGTAGATAACTTGGATTTATACTTATCGGAGTAATATGGAAGAGTTAAAAGAAAATAAAGTAAAACAATTAAAAAAAATAGGAAAAGTAAAAACGAAAAAGGTTGAACAAGAAGAGTTTAAGAAAAAGACAAAATATACAGGTTTATATTTTGTATTACCAAGTTTAATAGGGGTAGCAGTGTTTACACTGCTTCCTTTCTTAGATGTATTTATTAGATCTTTCCAAAGTGCAATTTCAAGAGAATTTACAGGTGTACAAAATTATGTTGAAGTATTTAATAATGCTGCTTTTAAATTAGCGGCAAGTAATACAATAAGATTTGTTCTTATATGTATACCATTATTATTAACATTATCTTTATTATTAGCAGTTGCATTAAATAAATTTACAGAAGCATCAAAGGTACTTAGAACAGCTTTTTTAATACCAATGGCGGTACCAATTGCATCGGTAGTATTAATATGGAATATTGTTTTTAATCAAAATGGATTCTTAAGTGGATTTTTAGATAAGTTTAATATTGCTGGCCAAGATTGGATGAGTACAGGATGGGCTTTTTGGATTTTAGTATTTAGTTATATATGGAAGAATCTTGGTTATAACATAATTTTATGGCTAGCAGGATTAAACTCCATATCTAAGGAAATATATGAATCTGCTAAAGTAGACGGTGCTAATGGTATACAATGTTTCACAAAGATTACATTGCCTTGTTTAAAGCCTACTTTATATACAGTTGCAGTTTTATCACTTCTTAATTCATTTAAAGTGTTTAGAGAGGCATATTTGGTTGCTGGTGATTATCCAGATAAGAGTATGTACTTATTACAGCATTTATTTAATAATTGGTTTAGAGAATTATCATTTGATAAAATGGCAGCAGCTTCAGTTCTTATGGCTATTGTGATATTTATTTTAATTATGCTATTACAAAAAGCTTGGGAAAAGCAAGATTAGGGTGAGGTGATTTATAAAATGAAGAAAAAGATATTATTTATTATATTAGTTGCTATATCTATATTTATGTGTTTCCCAGTTATATTTTTATTAGCAGGTTCATTTATGGGAGTAGATGAATTAACATCTTATTTAGGACCAGTTTTATCTGAAAAGGGAAAGGGATTTGTAAGCTGGGGGTTATTGCCTAGCTATCCAACATTAAAATCGTATATAGAGTTATTATTAGATACTCCAGAATTTTTCGTTATGTTCTGGAATTCAGTAAAAATAGTATTTTTCTCAGTAGCTGGACAACTTTTGTTTGGAATTCCAGCAGCTTGGGGATTTGCTAGATATAAATTCCCATTTAAGAAAATATTATTTACTATTTATATAGTTGTAATGTTAATGCCGTTCCAAGTAACTATGTTATCAAGCTATTTAGTATTAGATACAATGCATTTACTTGATAGTCATGCAAGTATTATATTACCAGCTATATTTTCTACCTTTTCAGTATTTATAATGTATAGATTTTTTTGTAATATACCAGAGTCAATTATTGAATCTGCAAGAATAGATGGGGCTAGTGAGCTTGTTGTTTTTGCAAAGATAGGTATTCCTTTAGGAATGCCAGGTATAATGTCTGCAGTAGTATTACAATTTTTAGAATACTGGAATTTAATAGAGCAGCCACTTACATTCTTAAAGGATAAGGCATTATGGCCATTATCGATTTATTTACCCAATATTACTTTAGAAAATGCTGATATAGCATTTACAGCGTCTGCTGTAACATTAATAGCTGCTATAATAGTATTTTTTGCAGGACAAAGCTATTTAGAGCAAGGTATTGCAGCATCAGCAGTAAAGGAATGATAATTTATGAGTAAAAATGAAAATATTAAAAAGATTAAAAATATTATAAATTTTAAGTATATAAAAAAAGGAAAGGATACTTTACAAAAAAAAGCAGTAAAAGCTTTATTTGCTTTTTTGGTATTGATGATAGGATGCACTATGTTATCTAGAGCAGCAGATTCTATGACTATACCAAGAGTTAAAGTTGATACTCCTAAGTCAAAAACAATAGTAGATGAGGTTAAGGCCAAAGGAATAGTATCGAAAAATAGAGAGGAAAAGATCTCTGTAGTTGAAGGACTTAAGATTAATTATGTTAATATAAGTGTTGGGTCAAGTATTAAGGTGGGAGATACTTTAGTTGAACTTGATAAGGATGATTTACAAGCTAAAGTTGATGAGATTAAAAAGAATATTGAACAAGAACAAAAGACTTTATCACGTGCGACAGAAGATTATAATAAGGCCATAAATACTAAAAAGAAAGCTGTACAAACTGCTTTAAATGAAATGAATACAGCAAAGCAAGTCTTAGAGAATTATAATAATTCAGGTGAAGAAGAAAAAGATCCAAGTATGGAAGAAAGCTTAAAAGCTGATTATGAATCAAAGAAGGAAATGTATAATTCAGCAGTGGCAGATTCTAATGATACTGTTGATTTAGATAGAGCACTTCAAGATACAAAGGATTCGCTTAAAATTGATGAGTATAATAAGGAACTTGCAAAACTTCAACCTTTACTAGATGCTAGTGGAAAAATTGTTTCTGAAAAAGAAGGAATAGTTACTAGTGTTGTAGCTGAAAATGGAGGAGTTACTACTGATACTATAGCATCAATTGCAGATAAGAATGAAGGATATAAGTTCGTTGGAGAAATTGATAAGAGTAATAGAACATTAGTAAAACAAGGCCAAACAGTTGCTTTAAATTTAGGCTCTTCAGGAATTGTTGAAAACTTAACTATTGATTCGATTTCTAGAAGCGATGATAATGCAGAGATGTTAAAAGTTACAGTTGTTTTACCAGTTGGAATAGGTGAAATAGATGATAGTGGAGAAATAATAGTTTCAAGTAAATCAAAAAAATATGGCACATGTGTTCCGTTAGCAGCATTAAGGCAAGGTGATGGAGATAGTTATTATATTTTAGTTGTTACTGAAAAGGAAACTGTATTGGGAGAAGAGTTAACTGCTAAGAAAGTTGATGTCAAAATTGAAAAAAGAGACGGAGAGTATGCGGCAGTATCTGATGGATCAATAGGAAGAAATGATAAAATAATAATTGATAGTAATAAAATAGTAGAAGATGGCGATAGAGTTCGCTTGGAGACTGAATGATAAGGTACTTAAAGCACATAGTTAGAATAATTCTTATGTTTGCTTTAATTATGTGCTGGGGAATAGCTTTAGGTTATGCAAATAATATAGAAAGTAACAATAAAACTTTAAACTTTTATTTTGAAAATGATAATTATAATTTAGAATTAGTAAATAGTATAAAAGAATCAGAGAAGGAGCTATCTGTAGTAGGATGGGCAGAAGAATCATTACAATCTGCAACTAACCCGGATTTAGGGAAAAGTGCAAGTGAATTAAATGTGTTAGCTATAAGAGGTTCATCTAATTTATTAGTTAAGGGATCTAATTTGTTTGCTGATGATTTTGAAGGATGTTTAATAGATAATGATACATCTTATAAGCTATTTGGAAGTAGTAACTGTATAGGGAGAGAAATAGTTTATAATGATAGAACATTAGTTGTTAGGGGAATTTTAAAGGGATCTAAATCAAATATTATTATTCAGATTCCTGATGATTCGATGCAAGTGTTAGATGGTTTAACAATAGATGGTACTAATTTTACTTTAAATAAAATAGAGGATTTTAAAATGAGATTTGGAATTTCAGAGTTAGCTATTAATGGTAATACATATTATATGTTAGCTAAGTTTATATCAATGATATTCCCAATAATCGCTTTAGTATTAATTTTAATTAAAGTAATAAGTAGCTTATTTAATTCAAGAAATAAACCAGTTTTAGTAGGTATATATATTCTTATGGCAATAGTCTTTGTCTTTGTATTTTTTAAAGTTACAAATATTAAAATTTCAATTCCATTGGATATGATACCAAATAAGTGGTCCGATTTTGACTTTTGGAGTAAGATGGGTAAAGAATATCAGGAAAAGATTGAATATATGCTTTATATGAAAAAATATGGAGTTGATATTTATAATATAGAAAACTTATTAAAATCAGTATTATATTCAATAATTACAATTATATTATTTGTAATTAATTTAAGGGTTATAAAAATTAAAGATATAAAAGAATTAATTATTAATAATGGAATTTTAATTATTAGTTCTTTTATAGCTGTATTAACCATTTGGTCTAAATATGAATTTGATGTAAATGTAGCTATGATATGGCTTATATATCCATTGTATCTTTGTGGAGAGTATTTTATTAGAGTTCATAGAAAGTATTTAATTTATGAAGAAGAAGTAAATTCCGAAATAAAAAATAGTGATATAATAGAAGAAGCGGTTTGCTAATAGCAGACTGTTTCTTTTAATTTTAATAGAATTGTATTTACGGAGGAAAAATTATGAGAGATATATCTAATTCTAGAGGGAAAATATTCAGGCATTTCAAAGGAGATTTATATTTAGTTGAGGATTTTGTGAAACATTCAGAAACCCAAGAAACTATGGTTTTATATAGAGCATTATATGGAGATTGTGGGCTTTTTGTAAGGCCTTACGATATGTTTGTTGAAGAGGTTCCAGAAGGAAAAGTTAATCCAACAGGACAAAAATACAGATTTCAAGAATTTATAGTAAATAGCGTGAAATAGTGTATCATTGGAGTTTACAGATGCGATAATGAAAAAGAAATATTCATTTCAGTATAATATTTCTTTTTATCTATATACATATAGTAAATTAAATGATATCGAAAACTAAACTGTCAATGTTTGTAGCAGGAATATTAACTAGTAAAAATTTAGATTGGTTTTAAATACGTATATCTGCTAATAGAGAAAAAATAAATGGATTATATTAACTAATATAATCCATTTATTTTTTTCGTTTTACCATAATATATAGTAGAATAATTAACTGATATATTTTCTTTTATAGCCTTGTTAAATTTGGATTTATTTATAAGTTTTACAGTAGTACTGTAAGCTTAAAATAATCTTAAAAGTTAACTAAAAATTTTATTTGTGTGGTAGACTTTTAGTAAAGAATGATAATGAAAGTTAAGGAGAGAGAAATTAATGAGGTTATTACTTGTTGAAGATGAGATACAGCTTTCAGAAGCTCTTAATCAAATATTAACTAAAAATAAATATGTAGTTGATGCGGTATATAATGGTGAAGATGGATTAGATTATGGATTAACAGATATATACGATGTAATAGTATTAGATATAATGCTTCCTAAACTTAATGGATTAGAAGTGCTTAAAAGGTTAAGAAAGAGCAATATAAAAACTCCTGTTATTTTATTAACTGCAAAAGGAGAAATTGAAGATAAGGTAAAAGGTTTGGATTGTGGAGCGGATGATTATCTAGCGAAGCCTTTTGCAACAGAAGAATTATTAGCAAGGCTAAGAGCACTTACTAGAAGACAGGGAGAAATTATAAATGATAATATTTTAGAAGTTGGAGATATTAAATTAAATATTTCAAGTTATGAATTAGAGGGACCTTGTAATAGTATAAAACTTTCATTAAAAGAATTCGAAATAATAAGATGTTTTATGCAAAGACCAAAGACAATTGTTACAAAGGATGATCTTATAAGTAAGATATGGGGTTATGATTCAGATGCAGAATACAATAATATAGAAGTATATATTTCATTTTTAAGAAAGAAACTTAGCTATGTTAATTCAAGCACTGGTATCACAACTATAAGAGGTGTTGGATATAAGTTGGAGGAAAATTAAATGTTCAAAAAACTAAAGAATAAATTTATATTTATAAATATGATTCTTTTAACTACTGTTTTTGTAGGGATATTTGGAACAATATATGTATTTACGGCCTATAGTTTAAATAACGATATGAAAATACAACTTTGGGATAGTATAATGGTGGCACAACAGCAACAAAAGCCTAAGCCAAAAGATAATAAGATGGACATGTCAATAAAAATAGACTTAGATATGAAAAATGAAATTATTAATGTTACTTCTAGATTAAATACTGATTATATGGATATTAATGGAATGGTTGAAAAGGTGGTTAATAACCCAAAAGAAATGGATAGTATCAAGGTTGATGGAGAAAGCTATGCTTATTTGAAAGAGAGTATTAGTAGCGGAACAATAATAGTATTAATAAGTAGATCATTTCAGCAAGCTGTATTAGGAAATTTATTAAAAATATTTCTTATAGTAGGAGCATTAAGTTTAATTGTATTATTTATAATAAGTATTTATTTCACTAATAAGGCTATTAAGCCCTTAGAAGAAACTTTTATAAAGCAAAAGCAATTCATAGCAGATGCATCTCATGAACTTAGGACACCATTAACTATTATTAAAACTAATGTTTCTATATTAAATGAAAATAAGCAACAAACTGTAGAGAGTCAAGGAAAATGGGTTAACTATATCGATTCTCAAGCAAGTAGAATGTCTACTTTGATTAATGAAATGTTATCATTAGCAAATCTTGATGCTAATAAGAAAAAAGGTGAAGTAACTAAGTTTGAATTAGATAAGATTTTAAGTGATGCTTTACTTGTTTTTGAAGTAGTAATTTTTGAAAAGGGATTAGTTTTAGAAGAGTATATAAATGATAACGTATTTATTAGTGGAGAAAAGGATCAAATTAAAAAGCTTATAAGTATATTAATGGATAATGCAATTAAATATACAAATAAAAGTGGTAAAATTAAAGTGTTTCTTAGTGTAGAAAAGAATAAGGCTAGATTAGAGGTTAAAAACACTGGTGAAGGGATAGAAAGAGAACATTTAGAAAAGATTTTTGAAAGGTTTTATAGAGTTGATAATTCTAGAGATAGAGGAACTGGTGGATATGGGCTGGGGCTTTCTATAGCCAAAGCAATAACTGAAGAGCATAAGGGAAAAATATATGCTGAAAGTGTTATTGGGAAGTATACATCATTTATTGTAGAGTTACCAGTATATTTTGAAAAGCAAAAGTTAATCAATGAATTAAAAATAGGAAATTAATATTATAATTTTTAATTTAAATAAAAAAACTATTACATTATAGAATATAATTCATATGAAAGATAATTATAAAAAGAGGGCAATGAAAAAGTGCCCTTTAATTTTGTCTAAATTGCATGGTAAAAAATAGGAGTAATCAGAATTGCTTCTAAGGGCTCTCTACTAAATTTTTAGACATATTTGACCTGTGAAATTATCCTAAAATTTTGATACTAAACCAATATTTTTAGTTTATCAGTGGCTTCATTAAAATAGGCTCTTTTTAATGTGCATTATTATGAAAGAAGTTAAATTCTTAAGAATTTCTTTAGATTATTATAATTATCTTCTTTATTTTTAAATAGTATTATAAAATTAATATAATGGGTAAAGGATAAATTTGGAGGGATTAACATATGGATGTAAATAGTATATTGGATTATTTGGCACAGTATGGAGTAATATTTATATTTGTAATTGTATTTTTAGAATATTTAAACCTACCAGGGCTTCCAGCAGGAATAATAATGCCGTTAGCAGGTTTATGGATATCAAGAGGAAATATGAATTTTCCATTTGTTTTATTTCTTTCAGTTATTGCAGGACTAATAGGAAGTTGGTGTTTATACTTCTTAGGTTTTTATGGAGGAAACTTTCTTTTAAAAAAATATACTAATAAATTTCCAAAGCAGAAGGATTACATAGATGAGAAGTTAAATTACTTAAAAAGTAAAGGACATATGGGGGTATTCATAAGTAGATTAATACCGGTAGCAAGAACAATTATTGCTATTCCAGCTGGCGTGCTGAAAATGGACTTCTTAAAATATACTATATATTCAGCATGTGGAATATTTATATGGAATGGAGTATTTATTTCAGCAGGTTATATTTTAGGAGAAGGAATCTTTAAATACATTAGATAACTAAGTAGAAATAATAGAGGTTATAAAGTTATAACCTCTATTATTTCGTGGATTATAGTAAAACATAATAGGAAGGCTAAATTTATATAAGAAAAGTGTTTAAAATTACTTAAGAAATTCTTTAGAAATATATATAGTTGTTATTTAGTTTTGAAAAATAAAATTTATTTATAATAAATGAACGTTCAAAAATTTTAAAAAAAGTGGGGTAAATAAAATGAATAATTTGAGCTCATACAATATCTTGGTAGTAGAAGATGAAAATGATATAGCAATTGCAATAGAAGCATACTTAAATAATCAAGGATACAATGTCTTTATAGCTAATAATGGAATAGAAGGATTAGAATTATTAAAAAAAGAAACTTTTCATTTAGCGATAGTAGATGTAATGATGCCTAAAATGGATGGTATAACTTTTGTTATGAGACTTAGGGAAAATAATGATTTTCCTGTAATAATGCTTTCTGCAAAATCAGAAGAGGTTGATAAGATAATGGGTCTTAATATAGGAGCTGATGACTATGTAACTAAGCCTTTTAGACCACTTGAGTTATTAGCAAGAGTAAATTCACAATTAAGAAGGTACTCAAAATTTTTAAATATGGTAAAAGAGCCTGAAGCTAAAGATAATATTTATATTGTTGGTGGATTAGAATTAAACTTTGATACAAAAGAAGTTACTGTTGATGAAAAACCTGTTAAGTTAACACCAATTGAATTTAAAATATTAGCTTTGCTTATAAAAAATCCAGGAAGGGTATTTGCAGCTGATGAAATATATGAAAGAGTATGGAATGAACAAGCAATAAATACTGATACGATAATGGTACATGTAAGAAAAATACGTGAAAAAATTGAAATTAATCCGAAAGATCCAAAATATTTGAAGGTGGTGTGGGGAGTTGGATACAAAATTGAAAAGCAGTAATGATAATAAAGAATTTAATGATTCTGAAAATAATATTAATGAAATAAAAAAGTCAAATTATAGGGGTAGAAGTCTTATAGCAACTTTATTAGTTATAGCAATTATAGCAACAGCAGCATTGGGGATGTGTGCATCATATCCATTGATAGAAGAAAATGCAAAAAACGTTTCATATACAAATTATTTTGAAGAATATGATTTTATGGAAAAGTTAGCATGCACTTTGTATTCTTCGTATTATAATTCTTTAAATGAAAAAGCGGGGGGAACCCTAGACCCAGCATCAACATTATTAAATATACAAAAAAACATATATGATAATAATGAAGATTACAATGAAGAATACAACGAAAGTGAATTTTTAAATGGGTTTAATTCTAATTTTAATTATTGGAATCGAATTATAGATAGTCAACTTGCAAATTTGCAATATTATTCTTATGATAAAGCTAATAATAGAACAAAAACAAATATGAATTATGAAGTAGGTATTATTGAAAATAATATAGATTTATCATCAATAAAGAAGGATGAATATCAATTTTACGTAGCTATTAATTTTGATGAAAATGGTAATCTAACAATTAATGATATTAAGGGAGCTAGTATTCAAAATTTAGAATACAATTTAAAAATTGCTTTAAGTGATTTCTTAAGTGATAATGACTATGATAGTTATTATTATAATGCTACTATGAATCCAATTAAAAATATGGCTTTTGTATATGCAGTGCCTAAGGATTTAGTATTTAATGATTCAATATCATGGGGAATTAGAAATGCAGAGGCATATGGATATGAACTTGTAGGTGGGGTAGCGGTAATGATAATAGCTACATTAGTGGCGATAGCTGCATTAATATTCCCTATTAAAAGAGCAAATGAAACACCTCTATTTAAATGGGTATCCAAAATACCATTTGAATTTTGGATAATTATAGTATCACTTACAGTAGCACTTTTGATTTTATCTTCTGGGTATATGATTCATCCTGCATTAAATGGGCAATTAGAACATTTTGTTGGATTTAATGTTGATTGGTTTACTGGAACAGAAAAGGTTATATGGGCATTAAACTTTATTAATTGGTTTATAGAATTTGCAGTTGTATTCTTTGCTGTGTTAATAATAAAGTATATATTTAATTTGGGAATTAAAGAATACTTCAAGCGAAGAACAATATTGGGAATAGTATTAATGTTTTTTATTAGAATTATTAAAAGAACGTTAGATGAAGTTACAAAAGTAGATTTAAGAGAGAAAAACAATAAGTTAATAATAAAACTATTAGTAATAAATGCAGTAATATTATTAATAATAACTTCGATTTGGTTTTTTGGAATTCCTGTAGTTATACTATATTCAATAGTCTTATTCTTCGTAATAAGAAAATATGTAGATAAAATAAGCGAAAAATATAGTAAGTTAAGAGAAGCTACAAGTAAAATTGCGCAAGGAAAATTAGATGTTAATATAGAAGAAGATTTAGGGCTTTTTGAACCTTTTAAAGAAGATTTAAAAGAAATTCAAAAAGGTTTCAAAAAAGCTGTAGATGAAGAAGTTAAGAGTCAAAAAATGAAAACGGACCTAATATCAAATGTATCACATGATTTAAAGACTCCTTTAACAGCTATAATAACTTATGCAGATTTATTGAAGGATGAAAATTTACCAGAAGAAAAGCGTAAGCAATATATTGACACATTGGATAGAAAGGCTCAAAGGCTTCAAGTATTAATAGAAGATTTATTTGAAATGAGTAAAGCAACAAGTGGAAATATAACCTTAAATATAGAAAATATTGATGTTGTAGCTTTAATGAAGCAAACTTTACTTGAACTTGAAGATAAGCTTGAAGATGCCAATTTAACAGTAAGAAAGAACTTACCAGAAGGAAAGGTGATAATACCTTTAGATAGTCAGCGTACTTTTAGGGCTTTTGAAAATTTAGTAATAAATATGACTAAATATGCTATGCCTAATACAAGAGTATTTGTAGATATAGTTGAAAGTGAAGATTCTGTAGAAATAGTAATGAAAAATATGGCTGCAGAAGAAATAACATTTAATGTAGATACAATAGCAGAAAGGTTTGTTCGTGGTGATGAATCGAGAAATACAGAAGGATCAGGATTGGGCCTTGCAATAGCAAAGAGCTTTGTTGAACTTCAAAATGGAAAGTTTAATATAAGTGTAGATGGAGATTTATTTAAAGTTACTATTATTTTTGAAAAATAATAGTAATAAACTAGAATAAAAAATAATATGTTATAAGATAAAGGGAGTATAGTTAAGTATGATTTACTATACTCCCTTTATAGATTTATAAATAGAATGATTTTTAAAATTATACTATTATTAATATGTATAATTTTAAAATACTATAAATATATTACTTCATAAAGAATAAGACGTTTACTAGTGGGGGTGGGTTAATGTCATACAAATATTTATTAGATATTGCATTAATTTTATTAAGTACGAAATTATTGGGGTTAATAACAAGAAAATTTAATTTACCGCAAGTTGTTGGTGCATTGCTTGCGGGGGTTATACTAGGGCCATCAGTATTAAATGTTTTAAATGAAACTGATTTTATAAGTATGATAGCAGAGCTTGGAGTAATTGTATTAATGTTTACTGCAGGTTTAGAAAGTGATATAAGTAAATTGAAAAGTGTTGGTAAATCAGCATTTATTGTTGCAAGTATGGGAGTATTAATACCACTAATTGGAGGTACCGTTGTAGCATATATTTTTAATGATGGAAGTTTAACAACTGTTAGTGCATTTTTACAAAATGTATTTATAGGGGCTATATTAACAGCTACTTCTGTTAGTATAACTGTTGAGGCGCTTAGAGAGTTAGGTAAAATGAGCGAAAAATCAGCAAATGTAATTTTAGGTGCTGCAATAATAGATGATATTTTAGGAATTTTAGTTTTAACAGTAATAACAAGTATGGCTGATCAATCTATAAATATTGGAATAGTATTATTAAAAATTATAGGATTTTTAGTTTTTACAGTTGTTATTGGTTATTTAGTATATGTGTTTTTTGGAAAGTGGATAGAAAGATATGATGTAGATAAGAGAAGGTTTGTTATTGGTGCATTTGTTATTTGTTTATTAATGGCATTTATAGCTGAAGAGTTCTTTGGGGTAGCTGATATTACAGGTGCATTTGCCGCAGGATTAGTATTATCAAGAAATAGAGAAACTTCATATATTTCAAGAAGATTTGATATAATTTCATATATGCTATTATCACCGATCTTCTTTGCTAGCATAGGAATTAATATGAAAATACCAAAAATGAGTTTTGAAATTATAATAATGACAATAGCACTAGTAGCAGTTGCAATGCTAACAAAAGTAATAGGTTGTGGATTTGGAGCAAAAATTTGTAGGTTTAATAAAAATGAGGTTGTACAAATTGGGATAGGTATGATGTCTAGGGGAGAGGTAGCACTTATAATAGCTAACAAAGGAATGAAGATGGGGATTATGAATACTTATTTTTTACCAGCTGTTATAATAATGGTAATAGTATGTGCAATAATCACACCTATTTTATTAAAGAAAGCATATGAAATTAAAGAAATAAATGAAAGTGTATAATTATTATATTTAGTAAGAAGTAATGATCAAATTAAACTAAAAATAAATATTAATACAATTAAAGTAGTTGAATTAGGAATTATATATTAATTTCTATTCAGCTACTTTTTTATTTTAACTATAATTTTTACATTTTAGTGGAATCATATAAGTGAAATTATAGAAAATGCAGTTAGAATTGCAACAGCACTTGCAGATGCTTTTAGAACTGACGTTAATGGCTTACCACTGTCATTAATTATTTCTTGGTATGAACAAAAGGCTGTAGCTGATTTATTAGCATTATTATCACTTGGAATTAAAGGAATATTCTTAGGACCTACACTTCCAGCATTTTTAAGTCCAAATGTTCTTCAATATTTAGTTGATACTTTTGATTTAAGGAGTATAAGTACAGCTGAAGATGATTTAAAGACTTGTTTGAAACAAGAAATATAATAGTGAAATAGCATAAAGGTATTTAAATGATAGATAATTATTTAGATACCTTTATTATATAAAGAAGATAATATGTGAAATTAAATTATTTTTTTAAAAATGTAATGTTTGTTATGAAATAAAATGGTAATTTACTGTATAGTAATAATATAAGTTAAAGCAATATTAAGAAAGATATAAAGGGAGTACAGTGAATGAAGGCTATAGAAATAATGAATGAAGAACATAAGTATATTCTTAGAATGCTACAAGTAATAAGAAAATGCTGTTTTAAAATATTAAATAACGAAGAAGTTATATATGAAGATTTTGATAATATAATAGATTTTATTAGAAATTATGCAGATAATCATCATCATAAAAAAGAGGAGAAAATACTTTTTATTAAAATGGTAGAGGAACTAGGAGAGGCAGCAGAAAAGGCTGTTAATCATGGTATGCTTGTAGAGCATGATTTAGGAAGATTACATGTTAGAGAGTTAGTTTCTACTTTAGAAAAAGTAAAAGCTGGAGAGGAAGAAGCAAAGCTAGATGTCATAGCAAATGCAATCTCATATACACAT
>NZ_JADPBQ010000026.1 GCF_015670405.1 Clostridium sp. 1001271B_151109_B4
GAATAGATGCTAAAAAAATGAAAAATAAAAATAATTTTTTAATATAATAAAAAATGAAAAAAATATATAATAATATGATATAAAATTAGGGGTAAAAAACAAAAAATATGAAATTTAAACCTCTATTGTGTAAAAAATAGTAAAATAAAATTATGACGAAAATATAAGAGTGGCTTAGAAAAATTAATAATATTATCAATAAAAATGAAACATTAATAAAAAATAATTTCAAAATTGAATTTGTATAATTTATTTACAAAATTAAACATTTAAGTTAGAATTACATAAGTGAAAAAATAAATAGATAAAAGAGGAATGTGAAATGAAAAAAAGATTTATAGCAATTACATTTTTATTGTTGATAACTTTTGGAATGATAGCCTGTGGAAAAAATGAAATTTTAAAAGAAGAAAATATAAATGAAACAAATCAAGAGGAAGTAACAGAAAATCAAGAACAGCAAGAAGATACGAGTGAAATTACTAGCGAAGAAGAGCAGAATATGCCAGAGGTTGAGTATATAAACATAGCACCAGAGGAAGTAAGAATACCAATTCTTATGTATCATTCAATAAGTGATGAAGATCCGAGTAATAACTTATTAGTTCCGCCTGCAATGTTTGAGGAACAAATGGCATGGCTTGAAGCTAATAATTTTACTGCAATGAATTTAGATGAGGCTTTAGAAGCTATGGAGACTGGAAAAGTACCTAAGAGACCTGTTGTTATAACATTTGATGATGGATATGCAAATAATTATAGCAGTGCTTTTCCATCATTAAAAAATCATAATTTAAAAGCTACTTTTTTCATAATTACTGATGGAGTAGACAATGGTTATTATATGTCATCAGATAATTTAAAAGAGATGCAAGCTGCAGGGATGTCTATAGAAAATCATACAGCAAATCACTTAGAATTAAATGGATTATCAAAAGAAGATGCATATGATTCAATTAAAAGAGCACAAGACTACTTAAGAAATGTAATTGGTTCAGATGGGAATTATCTTTGTTATCCGGTAGGAAAATATAATGATGAAACTATTGCTATAGAAGAAGAGCTAGGAATAAAAGCAGCAGTAACAACTCAAGGAGGAATAGCTTCAATAAATGATGGGATTCATACCTTAAAGAGAGTTAGAATATCACCAATGAGTATTGAGAGCTTTGCTTCAATATTTTCAGAGTATATTGAGTAAATATAAGCTATACTATAAATGACAATAAAAATAATACTTTGGAGGGATAGTAGTGGCAAAAATAACAAGTAAAAATAACACATTATTAAGAGATTCTAGAAATAAGGTTTCACCTAAAGTATATAATCTTTTAATGGATTTAATTAATGATGATAAGGAAGAATTAGCAGAAATTGTTTTAAAAATAGATTATTTAATAGAGTATGCCAATAGCGCAGTAAAAGCAAAAGATTATAGTGAAGCATTGGAAACTATTCAAAGAGCAGAAGAAAGAATAAAGTTAATTAAAAGAGAAGATTATGATGTAAGTCACTTAGAATACTTAATTGAAGGTGTAAAATTAAAGATTAAAAAATAAAACAATACCCTATAGATCTTATTATCTATAGGGTATTGTTTTATTTGAATATAAATTATTTTAATTATTTAGAAGATCTTCTGTTTCTGCTTCTCTTTTTGTTGTTAGTTGAAACTTCAACGTTAACTCTTCTCTTATTAATTTTTCCACCAGTACATTTTTCAAGTACTTGCATGTGAATTGCATCATCAACATTAACAAATGCGAAGTTTTCCATTATATCTATGTCTCTTATTTGAGAAGCTCCTACTTTTGCATTATCCTTAATGTAGTTAATTAAGTTTTTAATAGTTAAGCCATCTCTTCTACCAGCTGAGAAGAATAATCTAACATCATTTCCTTTAACTTTAGCTGGCGCTTCAAGTTTATCAGTTGAGTAATCAAAAGATAATTGATTTTTGAATTGGCTTTGAAGTAATGAAGCTATAACTTTAACAGAATCATGAGTTTCAGTTAATTGAGTAGCAACATCAACAAATTTAGAGTAATCTTCAGCTTCAATTATTGAAGAAAATTCTGCTGCCATTGCTTTGAACTTAGCATTGTATATTTCTTCAACTGTAGGCACTTGTCTTTTTTCAATATTACCCTTAGTAACGTTCTTAATTTGCTTAAGGAATCCAAATTCTTTAGGCGTAATTATACTATAAGCAGTTCCTTCACGACCAGCTCTACCAGTTCTACCGATTCTATGAACATATGATTCGATATCTTGAGGTAACTCATAGTTAAATACGTGAGTAACTCCATCAACATCAATTCCTCTTGCAGCAACATCAGTAGCAACTAAGAATTTTAAAGAACCATTTTTGAATTTAGCTAAAGTTTTCATTCTTTGAACTTGAGACATGTCTCCGTGCATACCTTCAACCATGTATCCTCTTGCTTGCATTGCAGCAACTAAATCATCAACACCTTTTTTAGTTCTGCAGAAGATGATACCAGCAGATGGATTATCAAGATCTATTAATCTGCAAAGAGCTTCTAATCTTTGAGATCCGTTAACTTCGAAGAAATTTTGTGTAATTGTAGATCCTGTCATTTCTTTTCTTGCTATAGCAATATGTTGAGCATCATCTTTTAAATACTTTTTAGTTAATTTCTTTATTTGAGGAGGCATTGTTGCAGAGAATAAAAGAGTTTGTCTTTCTTCTGGAATGCTCTTCATTATTTCTTCCATATCATCAATGAATCCCATGTTTAGCATTTCGTCTGCTTCGTCTAAAACTAAGAACTCTACTGAAGATAATGGTAAGTTTCCTCTTCTTATATGATCTAAAACTCTACCAGGTGTACCAACTACAATGTTAGCTCTCTTTAAATCCCTAGCTTGAAGATGAATTGGTGCACCACCGTATACAGCAACGATGTTTAATTTTTCGTACTTAGCTAATTTTACTAATTCATCGTGTACTTGTATTGCTAATTCTCTTGTTGGAGCTAGTATTATTGATCCAATAGCATTTCTTACTGTTAAATTATTTAATATAGGTAAGCCAAATGCTGCTGTTTTTCCTGTACCAGTTTGAGCTTGCCCTATAATATCAGTTCCAGAAAGCGCAACTGGAATTGCTTCGGCTTGAATTTGAGATGGTGTAGTAAAACCTAAATCATCGATAGCTTTTACTAAAGTCTCTTTTAAGCCTAAATCATTAAATGTTAAATTCGTCATATAGTATCCTCTTTTTCATGTATTTTTTATTTATTTTAAATTATTTAAATAATTATTTCTCATCAATCGACTTTATTAAGTATATAGCAAAAATATAATTAATGCACTAAGTATTTATTGTAAAATATGAAATAGTTGTTTATTTTTCGTATAATCGAGAAATGGTAATGTTTTCATTGTTGAAAATGAAAATTCCAAAAAAATATAATTGACAATTGACGAAAAATAGTTCAAAATATGCAATGGAAATAGTCATTACTTAAATTTTAAATATTGTGTTATTGTGTCATGGAGTATGTAGGAAGTTTATCTACCTATATACTCTATTTTTTTGTAATAAAATATGAAATTAATATTATATTTATATAAAAGGTCGTACAATTTTAAAATTGTACGACCTTATTTTTATTAAGATAATTTAGATGCAATTATATTTTGTACTTTTTTAGGTAATTCATCTTGTTCTTCTTTAGTTAAAGAAGTTGTTTCTATAGCAGGATGAATATATAAGTTTACAGTAGAAGGTTTAAACCAAGGACCATTACCATGTTCCATAACTTTATAAGAACCATCCATAGTAACTGGTATTATAGGGCACTTAGATTTAGTTGCTAATTTAAAGCTACCAGCTTTAAAGTCTCTCATCGGACCACCCTTACTTCTTGTTCCTTCAGGGAATATAACTAATGAATGCCCGGCTTTTAAACACTTAATTCCCCTAATTATAGCCTCGCCTGATTTTCTTAAATTACTTCTATCCATGAATATGCAATGCATGAAATTCATCCAAGTTCTAACTAGAGGAATTTTTTCTACTTCAATTTTTGAAATAAATCCGATAACTTCAGGGATTTGAGTAATATATATAGGAATATCAAAATTCCCTTGATGGTTACCTACAAATAGTACTGTCTTGTCTTTAGGAATATTTTCAACACCATGAACATTAACTTTTACTCCAGCTATTTTCATTAGTGAATTGGCCCATGTAGTAGTACATTTATATATTAATGCTTCACTTTCGGCTATTCTATTTTTTTTAATTAAATATTTAACTCTAAATGTAAATGGTATGCTTATTATTAAGCTTATAAAAAACCATATGTACCAAATTATAGTTCTAATCATAATTTTGCCACTCCTCAAATTTAAATGTTAAGTAAAGTATACTATAAAGTATATATAAAAAGTAATATTTTTGAAGTAAAAATATTAAACTAACTAGCAATAGATTCATATATTAATTTTAAAATTAGTTTATTGGGGAGTAAAAAGGGTAAATGTTTAAATTTAATCCTAAAAAATTAAAGGTGATATATAGGGATGAGATAGATAAGAATAAATTAGAGTTTCCGAGAAAGTATACATTAACACATAGTGATAGAACCGGAGATTTATTTTTAACAATAGGTAAAACTTATGATTATAAGAGTATTGATTATAATATAAGGGATGACGTGTTAGCTTTTTGGGAAAAGAGTGATAAATATTATTTAAAAGTAAAGTTAGAAGTGGATAATGGAGGCTCTATTCCAAAGATAATAATAAGAGATAAGATATTTAGAGAGGAGTTGCCAATTGCCATTAATGCTATTGTATATGGGGATAAAATGTTACTTGAAAATAATAAGGTTCTGTATAAGGCACATATAATAGTGTATTTCAAATCAAAAAACGAAAAATATAATGTTATAGAAGATTGGGGAGAAATAAAAGATTATAAATATGAGGAATAGTAAGTAGAAAAAATTGACATAAAGGAGCGAGTGTAATAAAATATAGTTATGGATCTTGCTCTCATAGTTTAATGGATAGAATAGTCCCCTCCTAAGGGATAGATACAGGTTCGATTCCTGTTGGGAGTACCATAATAAAAATCGCTAAGAAATTTAAATTTCTTAGCGATTTTTATTTATATTATTTTGATTTCTTTTCTAAAAAATCTTTTGACTTTTCTAATACTATTATTAAGGCTCCACCTATAATAAAGAATATCCAGCTGAAGCTTGAAAGGTTCATTGCTGGTTGTGGAACTTCTAAAGTAGTAGGTCCCATAAATACGGCATATAAAGAGCCAAGCATTAATCCTAATATTAAGTAAATCATAGCAGATCTATATTTACTTAATAAGAATTTAATTATTTTAATTGTACTTAAAATACCTGTAATTACACCTAGTCCAAAGATTATTAATACTGGTAAATAAGAAAAGTTAAATGATAAAACCTCTTTTATTGCAGTTATAATTCCTGTGTAAAGTCCAAATATTAATAATAAAGTTGAACCTGATATACCAGGTAGAACCATAGCAGAAATAGCAATTAATCCAGCTACAAATACAAATATACCAAGGCCAAAGCTTAAATTGCTTAATGAAAGATTCATGCCCCCATTAGAACCTGCAGGGTTAAAATAAGTAATTAGACCAACGATTAAAGCGCCGATTAAAGTAAAAATAATATTTTTATATTTACCTACTAAAGAATCTTTCTCTTGTTTAATTATTAGTGGAATTGCAACTACTATAAATCCAGTAAATAATGAACTTATACTATAGATATGCGAATCAAATATGGAAGATAGTATTAGTACAGATAAAACCATACCAGTTATCCAACCAATTCCTAACTTAATTAAAAAGAATAAAGCTTTTTTCTTATCTTCTTTGCTATCTTTTGATATTAATGAGTTTAATGAACCTATAAAATCATCATAGAACCCTAATATAAAAGCAATAGTACCACCAGAAACACCAGGTACACTATCAGCTAAGGCCATAAAAAAACCTCTGATAAAATTAATAATATACACAATATCACCTCAAAATAAATATGTTAAGTATAAAATAATACTAAAATTAAAAAAAATAATAGCATATTATTATTAAATTAATATTAAAAATTATAAAGTTTTTATTAGAATAAAATGTAAAATTTATGTTTATTTATTGGTAAATTATATCATATAGTATTAACGTATGATATAATAAATATCAAAAATATTTTATTAAATTACTAGGAGAGTGATTTTTTTGGAACCCAGTCAAGTGTGGCAGATAATAATACTTATAATTTTACTTGTATTGTCTGGATTTTTTTCAATGTCAGAAACCGCCCTTATGGCATTAAGTAAAATAAGAATTAGGCATATGGTGGAAGAGGGAGTAAAGGGAGCTAAGTTAGTTGAAAAGTTAATAGAAGACCCAAATAAGTTATTAGGAGCCATATTAATAGGTAATAACATAGTTAATATTTTAGCATCATCATTAGCGACAACTTTATTTGTAGATATGGTAGGAGCAAGTGGAGTTGGAATAGCAACTGCTGTAATGACCGTATTAGTACTTATATTTGGAGAAATAACTCCAAAGTCAATAGCAAAACAAAAATCTGAAGAAGTATCATTAAAAGTAAGTAAACCAATAAATATAATAGTTAAGATATTAAAACCTTTTATAGGAATATTTTCGTTTATATCAAGTTTATTTATAAGATTATTAGGTGGAGATCCGAAAGCTACAGAGCCATTTATAACAGAAGAAGAATTAAGAACCATGGTTGGGGTTAGTGAAGAAGAAGGTGTTCTTGAAGATGTTGAAAAAGAAATGATTTTCAATGTTTTTGATTTTGCAGATTCTCAAGCTAAGGATGTTATGGTTCAAAGGGTAGATATTGTAGCAGTAGATACTGAAGCTACTTATGAAGAAGTTTTAGAAGTTATAAAAACAGAGCAGTTTTCTAGAATACCTGTATATAATCAAACTATTGATGATATAGTTGGAGTTTTATACGTTAAGGATTTAATCATAGCAGGTCAAAACAAAGAAGGATTTAAAGTTTCTGATTATATGAGGGAACCTTATTATACATTTGAATTTAAAAAAATTAAGGAATTATTTAATGAAATGAAAAAAAGCAGAAATCATTTAAGCGTTGTTTTAGATGAATATGGTGGTACTGTTGGTATAGTAACGATAGAGGATTTAATTGAAGAGGTATTTGGTGATATAGAAGATGAATATGACGACTATAACAAAGAGATAGAAGTTGTAAAAGAAGATGAATATATAGTAGATGGAAGTGCAAAACTTGATGATATAAGTGAATTAATTGGTGTAAATATGGAATCAGAAGAATTTGATTCTGTTGGTGGATTAATTATAGGAGAGTTAGGTAGATTCCCAGATAATAAAGAGGAAGTAACTTTAAACAAAATAAGGTTTGTTGTTGAAGAAGTTGATAAGAATAGAATTAAAAAAGTAAGAATTTACACATAGTTACTAATTAAAGTAATAGGTAAGAGTTAAGAGTTTTAAATGATAAAATGAAATTTTATCAATGGCACTTAGCTCTTAAATTTTAGCCAATAAAAGGTGGAAATGACATAATGAATTATATGGATATTGCTCTAGAAGAAGCTAATAAAGCTTATTTAAAGGGGGAAGTTCCTGTAGGGGCTGTAATAGTAAAGGATAATAAAGTAATAGCTAAGGCTCATAATTTAAAAGAAACAAGGAAGTCAGTATTAGCTCATGCTGAAGTGTTAGCTATTGAAGAGGCTTGCAAGACATTAGGTGATTGGAGATTAAACGGAGCGGAGATGTATGTGACATTAGAACCTTGTTCGATGTGTGCATCTGCAATTGGGCAAGCAAGAATTTCAAAATTGTATATTGGAACATTTAACAAAGATATGGGAGCATGCGGTACAATTTTAAATATTTTAGATTATGATATCTTTAATACTTATGTAAAGGTGAATTGGTGCTATAATAAAGAATGTAGCGATTTAATAAGCAAATTCTTTTATGAGAGAAGACAAAGAAAATTAATAGAAAAAGGGGAGGATAAGAGATGAATCCAGTGGAAATGAATCCAGTAGCGTTTGAGATATTTGGCCAGCCTATAAGGTGGTATGGCATAATTATTGCAGGAGGAGTATTAGTTGCATTTTTAGTATCTTATATTCTTGCAAAGAAAAAAGGGCTAGATTTTGATATTATTACTGATGGTTTCTTATGGAGTTTTCCATTTGCAATAGTTGGAGCTAGGTTTTATTATGTGGCCTTTGAATATAAAAATTATCATTCATTTTTAGATGTAATAAATATAAGAAATGGTGGTATGGCTATTCATGGAGGTTTAATTGGTGGATTGCTTGTTGCATATATATTTACAAGAGTTAAGAAGATTAATTTCTTTGAATATATTGATGTAATAATGCCAGGAGTAATATTAGCTCAGGCAATTGGCCGATGGGGAAATTTTATGAATCAGGAAGCTCACGGCGGACCGGTTACAGAAGAATTTATAAGTAAATTCCCTGAATTTATTCAAAGAGGAATGTTGATAAATGGAACATATTATCATCCAACGTTTTTATATGAATCTATTTGGAATTTAGTTGTATTTGCATTATTAATATTTATTTTATATAAAAAGAAGCAACAACATGGTATTGTAATAGGAAGTTATATGGTACTTTATTCTTTAGGAAGATTCTTTATAGAAGGGTTAAGAACTGATAGTTTAATGTTCTTTGGATTAAGAACTGCACAAATAATAAGTTTAATAGGTATTATTTTAGGAGCAGTAATTATATTTATGGCTATAAAGGGGAATAAATATAAAAATAAAAATTAAATAGCATAAAAGCAAATAAATGCGACTCGAAGTGGTAAACTAATGTTAGTTATAAACTGTGAGTCGCATTTGCAGATTTATGATGAATTATGAAAGTAAATCTTTCTATTGAACTACAATAATATTTATGTTAGAATGAGAAAGTATCAAGATTAAGTAAAATAAAAAATATTTTAATTAATGTCTAGGTATACGATATGGAGAGATGTCCGAGTGGTTGAAGGAGCACGCCTGGAACGCGTGTATAGGGGAAACTCTATCGTGGGTTCAAATCCCACTTTCTCCGCCATAGCCGTACTAGATGGGGAGTTAGCGGTGCCCTATAACCTGCAATCCGCTATAGCAGGATTGAATTCCTCACTGAGGCTTTTAATCTTTCTGGACTGCCCTATGCAAGTGATGTTGAGGGTCGGGTCCCACGCGACGTAAGACTGTGAACCTCGTCAGGTTCGGAAGAAAGCAGCGATAAGCAGCCCCTGCGTGTGACGTGGATCAATCTTACCTGAGTTAACTACATAGGTAACGCTTAGAGGTTACTGTCAAAGTGAGGTGTACGGTTTTAAATTATCCTTTCTTGCTAGAAAGAAAGGCTTTTTTAATGTTTATAAACAATTTTAATTATCGTGAAAATTAATTATGAAAAATGATATTTCATTTTTCGTTCAAATTTATTATTAAATTACGGTTACTCTTCAATAGGATTAACAATATAGGACAAAAAACAATAGGACAGAAAAATAGGGAAATTCTTTGTGGGATATCCCTATTTTTCTGTCCTTTTTTAAATTTAGAAAGGAAAATATTAAAAAGATATTTATTTAAGTTGACTAAATGATAATATAAGGATATTAAATGCAAGTTAAAAGTATTAAAAATTGCATTTTTTAAATAAAACTCTTGTAAAATCATATAAAAATGAAATATAATAAAAATATGAAATTCAAAAAGATTTAAGGGGGCTATTTAAATGAGAAAATTTCCGACTTCGATGATGACACAACATCCTGATAATGTAGAACAATACATATCAATTCAACATGAACCAGAAGAGGCAATACAAGGATTAACACCTCAAGAGCAAGGCGGTCTTGGAATAGACGAAATAATGATAGATTTTGAAGGTAAATTAACACCTTATCATCAAACATCACAAATTGCATTAGGTTTAATTGGTAAAGATATAATTCCAGGTGAAAATGTAAGAATAACACCTAGAATACCAAATGCAAATAAGGAGTCAGTATTTAGACAATTAATGAGTATAATGTCTATAGTTGAAACTAATGCACAGGCTTATCAACTTACAAGAGTACAAGCTATAAGAGAAGTAGTTGTGCCAATGGTAGAGACAGGGCAAGAGATAGCTGAATTTCAAGATAGAGTAAATTCTGTTATTGAATTAGGAAATAAAAATTATCCTGTGAAATTTGAAGAAAACAGTGTAAGAATAATTCCCTTAGTTGAAGATGTTCCTGCATTAGTTGATGTTGATAAAATATTAAATGATTTCTACGAGATTTCAAAGGAAAAGGGATTTAATATAGATTACTTAAGATTTATGATAGCACGTTCAGATACAGCAATGTCTTATGGCTTAATATCTGGAGTACTTTCAGTTGTAATGGCTATTGATAAGGCATATAAGTGGGGAGATGAACATGGGGTAGAGGTTGCACCTATATTAGGATGCGGATCATTACCATTTAGAGGTCATTTTACTGGTGAAAATGTAGATAAGATATTAGAAACTTATGCGGGAGTAAGGACTTTCACTTTCCAATCTGCATTAAGATATGATCATGGAGCTGATGAAACTAAAAAGGCTGCAAGAGAATTAAGAGAAAAGATGGATATGTATAAACCAAGAAGATTCTCTAAGGAAGATATAGCACTTATGAAGGAATTCATAGGAATATTATCAAAACACTATTTAACAACATTCTTAAAGGTAATAAATACAGTTTCATTTGTATCTGACTTTATTCCAAAGAATAGAGATAGATTAACTAAGGCTAAAACAGGATTAGAATATAATAGGGAAGTAGCTAATCTCGATAATATAGCCAATTTAGTAAGTAATGAAGAACTTAAAAAAGAAATATTAAGTATTGATAATTCTACTGAATATGCAGTTCCTAGAGCTATTTCATTTACAGGAGCTATGTATACATTAGGTATGCCACCAGAGCTTTTAGGAATGGGTAGAGGGCTTAAAGAAATTAAAGATAAGTTTGGACAAGAAGGTATAGATAAATTAATAGAATTCTATCCTATGTTAAGAGAAGATTTAGGATTTGCAGCAAGATTTGCTAATGCAGGTGTTAGTAAAAAGATAATAGATGAATCTGCAAGACAAGAATATAAAGAAGATATGAAGTATGTAAATGAGATATTAGATTTAGGATTAGATTATGAGTTTATGAATGATAATGAATTCTATCATACACTATTAAAAACAACTAGACCAATAATAATGCATTTAATTGGATTAGAGGATGATATAATCCAAAGCAAAACTGAAGAGTTAAAGATTCTTAATGAATGGATTATAAGAATGGGTAAAGTAAGAGGAAGTATTGGATAAAATTAATATTTAAAATAAAAAAGTCGGTTTTACCGACTTTTTTATTTTAGTTGAAGTATTTTATTTTCTTATTAAATCAATAAACTGATATTTTAAGCCACTTTTTTCACATGTATAAATCTCTGACTCAAATTCAATACTAAATTCATTAAAATTTATTTGTGGAAAAGTAGTATCTCCGTGGAATGACTTATTAACTTTTGTTAAAAATATTTTATCCACAGTGTGGATAACTTGTTTATAAATATCGCCTCCACCTATAATAAATGCGTGTTTAGATGAATTTTTATACATGTTGATAACTTGTGAAAAATTGTGGATAACTTCTACGTTAGGGTTATTAACAGTATAATTTTCATCCCTTGTAATGACTAAATGTTTTCTGTTAGGTAAAACACCTGGTAATGATTCGAAAGTTTTTCTACCCATTATTATTGTGTTTCCAGATGTAATTGCTTTAAATCTTTTTAAGTCTTCTGGTATATGCCATAAAAGCTTATTATCTCCGCCTATAACATTATTTTCGGCAACAGCTACTATAATAGATAGCATTAAACAGATACCTCCATTTTTATTGCAGGATGATATTTATAATCTATAAGTTTTATATCATCTGCTGTGAAATCGTAGAAGTTAGTTATTTCTGGATTAATCCAAAGCTTTGGAGCTTCATACTCGTCATTAGCTCTAGTTAATTGAAGTTTCATTCCTTCTACTTGGTTTTCGTATATATGTGCATTATTAATTACATGAGTAAATAAACCTGGTTTAAGTCCAGTTACTTGTGCAATTAAATGAACTAATACAGCATATTGTGATGTATTAAATGGTACACCTAATGGTATGTCTCCTGAACGTTGGATAAGCATACAATTTAGTTTACCATCTGTTACGTCCCACATAGTCATGAAGCAACATGGTTGTAGAGTCATATGGGGTAGGTCTTCTATATTCCACATAGTCATAAGCATTCTTCTATCCTGAGGATTAGTCTTTAATGTTTCAATAAGCTTATCAATTTGATGGAATTTAGCTATTTGATAACCATAGCCACGACCAATAGTATTATTTTCATCAACCCATTCATCCCAAATGCGGACATTTTGTTCTTGTAACTTAGTTACATCATTAGATTGATCCTTATAGATCCATAGCATTTCTTTTACAGCCGTTTTAAATGCAACAAATTTAGTTGTTAGAATAGGAAATTCTTTTTCTAAATTAAATTGCATTACTTGATGTGGAAGCTTATAAGTCGGCATACCAGTTCTATTATTGTCGTAATAGCCATTATTTAAAATATCTTCAACTATATTTAAGTACTTTTTGTCATATAAACTCATATAAATACCTCCTAAATATATAATTACTATTTTACTATAATGAATAGATATAAAACAGAGGGAGAATAAAAAAATAATAAGTCGATGAAAGTAGCTATTTGTCTAAAAGTTAAAAATATAACAAATAAATGTAAATAAAATACATATAAATGTTAAAAAAATAACAATAAAAAATAACGACAAAAAGATACAAAATGTAGATGAAGGAAATAATATGCATAAACAAATAATAATTATGCAATATTTAAAATTAAGTGTCCTTCGTATAAATACACGAAAGAGTTATAAATTAAATGTAAAACTTTAGAAAGTGGGAAAAATCTTTAACTATTAATAGAATTTGGTTATAATAATTAAAGGAAACTCAACTTTTATGGGTGATTGATTATGGGTTGTGTAAAAACTACTAACTAAATCTGAGATTTGGAGTATTAATAAAACAAATAAACTAAATTGAAATTTATAATATAGCAATAGATAAATAAAACAAAGAAAGAGGTGATTGTAGTGGCATATACAGCTTTATATAGAGAATGGAGACCAAAGACCTTTAATGATGTGGTAGGTCAGGAACATATTACAACAACATTGAAGAATCAGATACTAAATCATAGGATTGCTCATGCCTATCTTTTTTGTGGAACAAGGGGAACAGGTAAAACTTCTACAGCAAAGGTTTTTGCAAAGGCTCTTAATTGTCTTAATTTACAAGATGGAGAACCTTGTAATGAATGTGAAATGTGTAGAAAGATAAATGAAGGTTTAGCAATAGATGTTACAGAGTTAGATGCTGCTTCAAATAATGGGGTTGATAAAATTAGAGATATTATTGATGATGTTAAATATCCACCACAAGAAGCAAGATATAAAGTTTATATAATGGACGAGGTACATATGTTATCTGCTGGTGCCGTTAATGCATTTTTAAAGACATTAGAAGAACCACCGAATAATGTTATATTTATTTTAGCAACAACAGATCCTCAAAAACTTCCTATTACTATTCTTTCAAGGTGTCAAAGATTTGATTTTAAAAGAATAAATAATAGTGAAATAACAGCAAGACTTAGAAAAATAGTAGATGATCAAAATGTTATTGCTGATGAAAGAAGCTTAAATTTAATTGCAAGAGTTTCTGATGGAGCAATGAGAGATTCATTAAGTATCTTAGATCAGGCAATTTCAATGGGAAATGGTAATGTAGATTATAACACTGTAGTTAGTATGTTAGGATTAGTTACAAATGAGCATTTATTTAATTTAACTAATGCCGTGATACAAAGAAGTGTAGAGAAATGTATAGGGATAATTGAAGATGTTATTTATTCAGGTAAGGATATATATTTATTTATAAAAGATTTAATTGCTCATTATAGAAACCTACTTATGGCTAAAGTAACTAATAATCCTGAAGAAGTACTTGATATGTCAGAAGAAAATATCGCATTAATAAAAGAACAAAGCGCTAGATTAAGAGCTGAAGAAATAATGAGATGTATAAGAATACTTCAAGAGGCAGAAAATAATGCTAAGTTAAGTAAGCAAGCAAGGTTATATTGTGAATTAGCTATAATCAAAATGTGTAAAATAGAATATGATACATCTAGTGAAGTTATGTTAACAAGATTAAATAAGCTAGAAGAAAGTTTAAAAAATGGAAGCATAAAAGTAGCTGCAGTAGCAACAGGAGATAATAATATTAATACGGTAAAGAATAGTATTAACAATGTAGAAAATAGAAAACCTGTTCAAACTAAAACTAGTACAGAAACTTTAAGTGGAAATTCTAATTCTAAAATTACAATAAATGATGTACAAAAAGCTTGGAGAGACATATTAGAAGGATTTAAAGCTAGGAGAGAAATGATAATAAGTTCTTTAATTATGATAGGAAAGCCTGTAGAATGCTCTAATGGGATAATTACTATTCAATTTGATAGTGAAAATGAATTTGCTAAAAATAGATTAAGTGATTCTAAAAATAGAAATATTATAAATGAAGTTTTTAGTGAAATATTTAGAGAAAATGTTAAGGTGAATTTTGTAGTTGAAGAAGCTAATAAAGGTAGTAAAAGCACAGAGGATATTTTAAGAGAAAAAATTGGTGATGATTTTATTGACTTCATAGATGAATAAATATTATAGCATCACTTTATTCTAGTAAATATTAAAAAAATACTATATAATAAAAAAATAGATTTTATTTGTTTTAAGGAGGATATTTTATGGCAAGAGGTGGATTCCCTGGAGGTTTTGGGGGAGGAAATATAAATAACTTAATGAAGCAAGCGCAAAAGCTTCAAAAGGATATGGAACAAGCACAAAAGGAACTTGAAACTAAAGAGTTCGAAGCTTCAGTTGGTGGCGGTGCTGTTGTAGTAAAAGTAAATGGTAAAAAAGAAGTTTTAGCTATAAATATAAAAGAAGAAGTTGTAGATCCAGATGATGTTGAAATGTTAGAAGATTTAGTGCTAAGTGCAGTTAATGAAGCATTAAAGAAAGCAGACGAAGAAACTTCAAATAAAATGGGTAAATTAACTGGCGGATTAAATATACCAGGAATGTTTTAATTGATAATGGGCTGTTGAAAAACAGCCTTTTATTAATGGAAAAGGAGTGTAATTATGGATTTTTATCCGGTTGCTATAGAGAAATTAATTGAGGAATTTGCAAAATTGCCAAGCATTGGTCAAAAGACAGCGCAAAGACTTACACTGCATATCTTAAACTTACCAGAAGATGAAGTTAAAGAATTTGCTACAGCTTTAGTAAAGGCAAGAGGCACTATTAAGTATTGTTCGGTATGTGGAAACTTTACTGATAAAGACCCTTGTGCAATATGCGGAAATCCTAATAGAGATAAAAATGTAATTTGCGTTGTAGAACAACCAAAAGATATAATGACTATGGAAAAGGTTAAAGAGTTTAATGGAGTATATCATGTACTTCATGGAAATCTTTCTCCTATGCAAGGAAGAGGCCCTCAAGATATAAAGATAAGAGAGCTTGTTGCAAGAATGAGTGCAGATATTAAAGAAGTAATAATTGCCACTAACCCTAATGTAGAGGGAGAAGCAACGGCAATGTATATATCCAGAATACTTAAACCATTAGAAGTAAAGGTAACTAGAATTGCTTCAGGACTTCCTGTTGGTGGAGACTTAGAATATGCTGATGAAGTAACACTTTCTAAAGCACTTGAAGGAAGAAAAGAAATTTAATAAGTGACAAGGTTAGAGAGTGATAAGTTACAAGTTAATGAATAAAGTCAGCTTAGGCTGACTTTAAAATTTATATTAGAAACTCCCTAAGGAAATTTCTATCTTAACTTGTTACTCTCTTAGTAGTGATATGCAACACCAATGCTACCTGGACCAACATGTAATCCAATTATAGGACCTATTGATTGAATTTTAATATTAGTCATACCTAATTTATCTTGTAGTTTATTGGCTAGTTCTTGGCCTTCTGATTCACAATTTATATGATGAACTATTAAGCCCTTTATTGGCGATTTTGAATTCTGTTCCATAACTGTATCTATCATTTTATCTACAGCCTTTTTCTTAGTTCTAACCTTAGTAAATACAGTAGTTTTACCATCAGAAACCGTTAAAATAGGTCTTATTTGAAGTAATGTTCCAAATAAAGCAGCTGCACCACCTATTCTTCCACCCTTTTTTAAATAATCTAATGTATCAGGAACAAATATAAATTTACTATTTTCAATAACATTTTTAGCTATAGAAACAACTTCATCTAATGATTTGTTATCAGCAGCGGCTTTAGCAGCTTCTAATATAGCATATCCTGCTTGCATGCAATTACTTCTAGAATCTAACATTACTATATTAGCACTAGGATATTTTTCTAAAATCATTTCTTTGACTAAATTTGATGTTGAAAAAGTACCACTCATATCAGAAGATAAGAATATTCCTACTACGTCATGGCCATCTTTGACTTGAAGTTCTATTGTTTTATAAAAATCATCAATACTTGGTTGAGAAGATGTAGGAATTGATGGGGATTTAGACATTTCTTTATAAAACCAATCATTTTCCAAATCTGTTTCCCTATAACTTTTTCCATTCAATAGAACATTAAGTGAAACTATAGAAACATTATACTTATCTATATATTCTTTCGGTAAATAACATGTGCTATCAGCTATTATTCGTATACTCAAAAAAAACACCTCCAATGTAATTGACATATTTAAAGTATTATACCAAAGTATTGAAATTAAGTACAGAAAATATACTGTTAACGATATTCACCAAAATAGTATATAAGAAGCTGCGGGTTTGAATAATATAGTAAAAAGTGGATAGTATCTAAAATAAATGTTTTTAGGAGGGGCAGAATGAATATAAAAAATATTTTAAATTTTATTTTAGTACACTACAAGGATAATGATACAATTGATAATAAAATATTAAACGAAATGCATGAAGCTATTATAGAACTTGAAGTAGCAGAAGCTATGTTTAATTCAGTAAATGATCCAAAGCTTATAGAGGCAGCTATTTATAGGGAAGAGGCAGCGAAAAAAAAGGTAGACTATATATTATCAGTTGCAAAAGAGCAATATTCCAATATGAAAAAAGAAGCTGAAGTTGAAGTCAAAGAGGAGATGGAAATATAAAGAATATTGTTATATAATATGGAATAATATAATACTATATTATAGTCTTTATTTTATATTGTATAGGGGGAATCAATAGATGAACATAGAGATGGTTATATACGCTTTAGTTGGATTAGCTTTATTATATTTAATAATTAAATTATTAAAATGGCCAATAAAGTTATTAATAAATGGAATTATAGGTATAGTTTTATTATATGTTGCTAATTTTATTGGCGAATACTTAAATTTTTATATTACCATTAATCCAATAACAGCACTTATTGCTGGCTTTTTAGGAATTCCAGGAGTAATATTCTTAGTAATTTTTCAAATGTTTTTTTAAATAGAAATAGGGAATCTTCAATAGAGGAAGATTCCCTAAATTTATATAGACGGGAGTTAGAAGATTTTCTAAATTGCCGTAAGCGAAAAGCTTCTGCATAATACATAGTATTAAGGTTTATTAAAAAGTGTTACGGTTATTTAAAAAATAAATTAGGGTGTAAACACTACATCCGTTTACACCCTTTATATATAAAAAGTACATTAAAATAAATAATGTACCGTCTATAGTACTACTTTACCCATTTAACATATAAATATGTATGTAAATTGTTGTTAAATTAATTGTATAAGTATATAATTTTCTAAGATATAAATAAAAGTAAATGAATTTTATTTAATTTGTATATTAAAAAACATAGTTATAACTTAAGGGAGGTTTCACTATGCCAGCAGGAAATGGAGTAAATTGTAGGTATTGTCCTGAATTTGAGAAAGGTAGATGTGATGGAACTGATACAGGATGTTTATGTTACAAATGTCCAAGACATTTAGGTCAATGTAAATGTGTTAAATATTGTAGAGAGACAGAATCTATATTAATTTTTGATGATGAGGAAAATAGGAGCTATTAATAGTAGCTCCTATTTTTTATAAAAAATTATAATTATTATTCAAAAAAATATAATCACAAAATTAATGTAAATGAAATATTATAAAAAAATAGGAAGTAGTATTTTAAATTAAGTCAAATTGATTATGGAAGGTACAAAAAAATATTAAAAATCAAAAAAATAACAAAAAATCCTAAGGATATAGTTGTATAAGTTGTAAGAAAGTAGTAAAATATCAAAAAGCAATAAATAAAAATATAATATTTGGGGGCAAGAAAAATGATTAGAATATTAACAAACGACGGGTTGCAACAAGGGGCAGTTGACAAGTTAGTTTCAATGGGGTTTGAAGTTGTTAATACTCACTATGATAAGGATGTATTAGGTGAAACTTTAAAACAATTTGATGTGTTGGTAATAAGATCTGCAACTAAAGTAACAGCAGATATACTTGATGCTGAAGATGGTGGAAAGCTTAAATTGATCATTAGAGCTGGTGTTGGTATCGATAATATTGATGTTAACTATGCTAAAGAAAAAGGAATAGTAGTTAAAAATACACCAAATGCAAGTTCAGATTCAGTTGCTGAGTTGGTTATTGGACATATGTTTGCAATAGCTAGATTTTTAGGGGTATCAAATTACACTATGAGAAATGGACAATGGAATAAGAAAAAATACGAGGGAATTGAGTTATCAGGTAAAACTCTTGGAATTATAGGAATGGGTAGAATAGGTAGAGCATTAGCTAATAAGGCTACTGCATTGGGGATGAATGTTGTTTATAATGATTTGTTTGGAAAACAAGATAATCTTTCTTATGATTTTCTAGAGTTTAATGAATTATTAAATAAATCTGATTTTATTTCATTACATGTGCCTTATGACAAAAATAAGGGTTCTGTAATAGGAGCAAAAGAAATTGAAGAAATGAAGGATGGGGTATATTTAATTAATTGTGCTAGAGGTAAGGTCGTTGATGAAAAGGCGTTATTAGATGCATTAAATACCGGAAAGATAGCTGGAGCAGGAATTGATGTTTTTGAAGAAGAACCAACAAAGAATGATGAATTAGTAAACCATCCTAATGTCAGTGTTACACCACATATTGGTGCAGCAACAAAGGAAGCTCAAAATAGAATTGGTGAAGAGGTAGTAACAACAATAGTCAATTACTTTGATGGTGAGGTTTCTCCTATTACAGCTAAATCTATAGAATCTATATAGTTTAAATAGAATATATTAAATATATGTAGTAGATATATGTAGTAGATATATGTAGTAGATATATAAGAGGTAAGTTTAAGGAGGATAACCAATGGCAATTATAAAACCATTTAAAGCATATAGACCAGTAAAGGAATTGGCTTCAAAAATTGCAGCATTACCTTATGATGTAATGAATACTGAAGAGGCTTGCGAAATGGTAGAGGGAAATGAATATTCTTTTTTACACGTAGATAGAGGTGAAATTAATTTCCCAGGAAAAGTTAATATATATAGTGAAGAAGTATATAAAAAATCTAGAGAAATTTTAGATGCAATGATAGAAAAGAAATACTATATACAGGATGAAAATCAATGCTTTTATATTTATAAGCAAACTATGAATGGTAAAAGTCAAGTTGGATTGGTAATGTGTGCTTCAGTAGATGATTATATAAATAATATAATAAAAAAGCATGAAAACACTAGAGCTGATAAAGAGCGTGATAGAATAAATCATGTTGATTATTGCGATGCTCATACTGGACCTATATTTTTAACTTATAGAGAAAATTATAATATTTCTAAAATAATAGATGAAAGTATGAAAAAAAGTCCAATTTATGATTTTATATCAGAAGATGGTAATGGGCATACTGTATGGGTAATTAGTGAGATAAAAAAGATAAATGAACTAACAGGTTTATTTAAAGATGTTAAATACATGTATATAGCAGATGGACATCATAGGACTAAATCTGCTGTTGAAGTATGCTTAAAAAGAAGAAAAGAAAATCCTAATTATAATGGAACTGAAGGATTTAATTATTTCTTAGCTATAGCATATCCAGATAGTGAGCTTAAAGTTTTAGATTACAATAGAACTGTAAAAGATTTAAATGGGCTTTCAAAGTCGGAATTTTTTAAGGCTGTAGAGGAGAAGTTTACAATAGAAAAGACATTAAATAATGAAAGATTTAAACCAGATAGTAAGCATACATTTGGAATGTATATTGATGAAGAGTGGTTTAAGTTAGAAGCAAAGGAAGGAACATTTGATGAAAATGATCCTACTGATAGATTAGATGTGTCTATTCTTCAAAACAATTTATTATCTCCTATATTGGGAATTGATGATCCTACTAAATCAGATAGGATTGAATTTATAGGTGGAATAAGAGGATTAAAAGAATTAGAAAAGAGAGCAAATAATGATATGAAGGTAAGCTTTGCTATGTATGCTACTACTATTGAAGATATAATGAGTATAGCTGATGCAGGAAAGATAATGCCACCTAAATCTACTTGGTTTGAGCCAAAGCCTAGAAGTGGGTTATTTATTCATAAGCTTACAGAAATTCACAAATAATAAAATATATAAATAATAAAATAAAGAGGGCTATAAAAACAAAATATAATGAAAAATTGGGGGGACATTTTTATGTCAAGAGTATATAATTTTGCTGCAGGACCAGCAGTGTTACCAGAAGAGGTTCTTAAAGAAGCAGCAAAAGAAATGTTAGATTATAAAGGTACAGGCATGTCTGTAATGGAGATGAGTCATCGATCTAAAGAATTTGAAGAAATTATTCTGGATGCAGAAAGAGATTTAAGAGATTTAATGAACATTCCGGATAATTACAAAGTATTATTCTTGCAAGGTGGAGGTTCAACACAGTTTGCAATGATTCCAATGAATCTAATGAAAAATAGAGTTGCAGATTACATTATAACTGGTCAATGGGCTAAAAAGGCAGCTGCAGAAGCTAAAAGATATGGAAAGGTAAATGAGATAGCTTCATCAGCAGATAAGATTTTTTCTTATATTCCCGATGTAAGCAAGATAGAAGTTAGCGATGATGCAGATTATGTGTATATATGCCATAACAATACAATCTATGGAACTACTTATCATGATCTTCCTAATACCAAAGGAAAAGTCTTAGTTGCCGATATGTCATCAGATATATTATCACAACCTGTTGATGTTACTAAATATGGATTAATATTTGCTGGAGTTCAAAAGAATATTGGACCAGCAGGTACAGTAATTGTAATAATACGTGAAGATTTAATTACAGAAGATGTACTTGAGGGAACACCAACAATGCTTCAATATAAGATACATGCAGACAATAAATCTTTATATAATACGCCACCTGCTTATGGAATTTATATTTGTGGAAAGGTATTTAAACATCTTAAAGAGCTAGGTGGATTAGAAACTATGAAAGTTAGGAATGAAGAAAAGGCTAAGATTCTTTATGATTATCTTGATTCAAGTGAGTTATTTAAAGGTACCGTTGTAAAAGAGGATCGATCTTTAATGAATGTTCCATTTGTAACAGGAATTAAAGAGTTAGATGCTAAGTTTGTTAAAGAAGCTAAGGAAGCTGGAATTGAAAATATTAAAGGACATAGAACTGTTGGTGGTATGAGGGCAAGTATTTATAATGCTATGCCAATTGAAGGTGTTAAATATTTAGTTGAGTTTATGAAAAAATTTGAAGCTGAAAATAAATAATAAAGTAATAAGGAGTTAAGTCTAATATAAGACTTAACTCCTTAAATTTTATTGAAGTTTATTTAGCATTGTTTTTAATATAAATGTTGAGTTCTTAACTCCAATTGGAGTGAATTTTTCAAAGTCCATATGGGCTCCGTTATTAGCATTATCAGAAATAGATCTAATAACAACAAAAGGTATATTGTTTAAGTAACAAACGTGAGCAATACTTGCTCCTTCCATTTCACAAGCTAATGCTTGGAATTCTTTTTCTAACCATTGAATTTTGTCTAATGAAGCAACAAACATATCTCCAGATACTATTCTTCCTGAGAATGTCTTGAAATCAGAAGCTTCAGCACATGCAGCTTTAGCAGTTTCAACTAATTTTTCATTACATTTAAAATCAAATGTATCCATTCTAGGAATTTGCCCCATAGGATCTCCAAAAGCAGTGGTATCCATATCGTATTGAACTAAGTTTTCAGCAATAACAACATCTCCAGGGAATATGTCTTTTCCAATTCCGCCAGCAACACCAACGTTTATTACAGAAGAAACATTATATTCAGATGCAAGTATTTGAGTGCAGACAGCAGCATTTACTTTACCAATACCACATACTACAGCAACAACGTTATGCCCCCATAACTTTCCTTTGTGAAATTTCATCTTTGCTTTTTCTTCAATAGTTTCTAATTCCATGTCTTTTAATAGAATTTCTAATTCTTCAGACATAGCACCTATTATTCCTAAAATCATATTAAACCTCCATGTATGCATATATAGTTTTACATAAAATATATTATATACTTTCAGTTAAGTATTTAATAGTATAGAAATATAAATATAGTGTAAAAACGGTTAAATTAGTCACTTGTATAAATAAAGGCTATAGTTTAAAATAAGTAACAATATATTATAAACAGTAAAGGAGAAACTGAAGATGGCATTAAATGAATTTTGCAGAACTGAATTATTAGTTGGTGAAGAGGGAATAAATAAGTTACATAATTCAAAAGTAATTGTTTTTGGTATTGGTGGAGTTGGAAGCTTTGTTGTTGAATCATTAACAAGAGCTGGAGTAGGTAACTTAATTTTAGTAGATAATGATACTATCTGTATTTCAAATTTAAATAGACAAATACATGCAACGCAAGCTACTGTTGGAATGGTAAAGGTAGAAGCAATGAAGGAAAGAGTTATTTCTATTAATCCAAAATGCAATGTTGAAGCTAAACAAGTATTTATCACAGCCGATAATATATCAGAAATTATCCCGGAAGATGTGGATTATGTAGTAGATGCTATAGATACAGTTACATCAAAATTAGCATTAGCTGAATATTGTTATAAAAATAATATAAACCTAATAAGCTCAATGGGAACTGGAAATAAGATGGATCCAAGTCAGTTTAGAGTTTCTGATGTGTTTAAGACAAAGGTATGCCCTTTAGCAAAGGTTATGAGGCATGAATTAAGAAAAAGAGGAGTAAAGAAATTAAAAGTTGTTTATTCTGAAGAAATGCCAATGACTCCTGATAAGGGAAGAGCAGTACAATCAGCAAAAAGACAGACTCCAGGAAGTATATCATTTGTACCACCAGTAGCTGGAATGATAATAGGTGGAGAAGTTATTAAAGATTTAACGGGAATAAAATAAAAAGTGCACAGCAATTTTTTTTTTTTGTTAGTAGTTAATAGTTAAGGATGAAACTCCTAGTGGAGTTTCTTAAAAGATATAATTTTTTTAAACTCAGCTTAGCTGAATTTAGTCCTTAACTATTAGTTATTAACTTCTAACTACTAACTAAAATTTTATTTTTCAGTATTTTTAAATGATTAAGACAAGGTTAAAGTTATATCATAATGTTCCCCAGTTAAATTAGACAGTAAGCTTTCTAATGAATTTTCCGCATTTTTTAGGGCTTGTGTATAGAAATCAGAATTATTCATTTTTTCACTAAACATATAATTAGCATTTATATATATTTCATTTATTTCCTCGGAAGAAAGCTTTAAATCACCAAATCTAAGAAAACCAATCTCCGTGTCACCATATATAGTTTTATTCTCATCAATATCTATGCTGAAAATATCTATCTTTGGAATTGTAATATATATTTCTTTATTTGAGTTATTAACTTTTATATTATCATTAGATAGTGTTGAAAAATCTATTGAATAAGAGCAATTAGCAAAGAAGGTTATTTTTTTTGACTTTTTAAATATATCTAAATTGAAATAAGTGTTATCTACAGTCAAAGTTTCACTAAGCTCAATTTCTAGTGGAATTAATTTATTTACGTCTTTGATTTCATTAATTAGTGTATCTTCAGTTAATATTTCATGTGATTTTATATTTAGGGTATTAGGAAGTAATTTTTTTAGTTTATTGGGATATTTAGTATATAAAAGTATTAGTGATAATAATATTATAAAAAGCATAAGAAGTATTAATTTAAAGGTTCTATATTTATATTTTCTTTTAGATAAAAAAATAATAATCCCCACCTTGAATTATTGATATAATTAAATTCGCATAAATTAAATATATTAGTTAAAAGGTAATGATATTACAGTAAGTAATATTTATATTTTTGCTATAAAGTTTAGTTGAGTTTTTTGTTACTTTGTTTGTATAATAAGAATAGCTTAAAATGTGGTTTAGGAGAATTAGTATGGATAATCAAAAGGGAGTAAATATAGAGCTTATAAAGGGTACATTAGATGATTATATAATTAAGGATAAAGATAAGATTGTAATAGGAAGATTTACAATAACTGAGCTAGATAAGGAAAATAAAAAGTGCAACTTGAAATTAAAGTTCTATAGAGAAGATAATTATGATTTATTAAAGATAACATTAGATGCTATATTGAAAGCTGTATTTAAAGATAATAATACTTTTAAGGCTAATGTTACAGTAAGTGAAAATATAAATTTAAAGCCATTTTTAGATAGTGGATTTATATTGGAAGCAATTTTTACAGACAATATATTCTTAAAAGGATGCTTTTATGATGAGTTAAGTTTTGGAATTAATAGAAATGACTATTTATGTTCAAGTAGAGCTAATATAGTAGAACTTATAGGGAAAAATGTTGTAATTAGAAACTTTACACCAGATGATGCTCAAGAGTTATTAGAATATTATATAAGAAATAAAGATCATTTAAGAGAGTTTGAGCCGGTAAGAGATAATAGCTTTTTTACTTATGAGGGACAAAAAGAGTTATTGTTAGAAAGTTATAGGCAGTTAATGACTGGTGTATGCAGCGATTTGGGGATATATTTATCTGGTAAACTTATTGGAAAGATTAAGATTTCTAATATTGTTTACGGAGTATTTAAAAGTGGGATATTAGGTTATGCTATAGATAAAGATTATGAAGGTATGGGATATATGAAAGAATCTATAAGGTTAATATTAGATTACGCTAAGGATTATTTAGATTTACATAGATTAGAGGCTTCTGTATTAACTACGAATGAGAGATCAAAAGGTGCTTTATTATCTTGTGGGTTTGAGGAAATAGGTCTTAATAAAAAATATTTATATATAAATGGGAAGTGGAGCGATCATATTACATTTTATAAAATTCTCTAAATTTTTTGGGAGGTGTTTATTATGGGGGTTAAAGTAAGGGGAAAAAGTACTGTTATTAAGGCTTTGAATAATAACATGGTGCTGGTAAAAGATCAAGGGGTGGAAAAGATTCTTTTATCTAAAGGTATAGGTTTTAATAAAAGATTTGGGGATGTTTTAGAAGAAAATTTAGAAGTAGATAAAATTTTTTCAATTGAAGATGAAAGAAATCAACAGAATTTAAAAGAAGTTTACAATAGAGTAGATGGCGAATTTATTGCTATTTGTGAAGAGGCTATTGCTGAAATATCAGAAGAATTAGGGGAAGAACTTAATGAATCCATTCATATTGGCTTGATAGATCATTTAGCAGTAGCAATGAAAAGGTTAAAAAATAAAGAGGAAATAAGTAATCCATTTATTGTAGAAATTGAGACTTTATATAATGTTGAGTTTGAAATGGCAAAAAAGATTGTCAAAAAGCTTCAACGTAAATATAGGATAAAGTTCCCGCAGGGGGAAATTGGATTTATAACTTTACACATACATTCAGCAAGAAATGGGAGAAAGCTATCTAACACAATAAAATATAGTTATTTAGCTAATAGAATAGTAAGTCATATAGAAGAGAGGTTCAATGCAAAAATAAATAAAAGATCTCTTGATTATGCTAGATTTTTATCTCACATAAGATTTACTATTGAAAGAATATTGACAGATACGGTATTAAAAAATGATTTAATTGACGCAATTAAAGAATCTTATCCTATATCTTATAAAATTGCAGAAGAAGTATCTAAGATAATTGAAACTTCACTAGATAAAGAGGTAGGGGAAGATGAAATTGCATATATAGCAATGCATATTGAAAGATTTAGATTAACGTTATGTAAATAAAAAATAGCTAAGGGATTACCTTAGCTATTTTTTATATTTATTAAACTTCGAAGTTAACAACTATATCTTTACCAGCAGTAACTGATCCAGATTCAACTGCATTTATAGACTTAGCAGCATCAACATTTGTAATTAAAACTGGAGTAGCAAGAGATAATCCTTTTCCTAAGATGAAATCTCTATCAATCTTAATGATTGGAGTACCAGCTTTTACTTTTGTACCAGCTTCAACTAATTGTTCAAAACCTTCACCGTTTAATCCAACAGTATCAACACCGATATGAACTAATAATTCTAGTCCATTTTCTAAAGTCATTGCAAATGCGTGTTTAGTTTTGAATACTAATGATAATTCTCCGTCAGCAGGAGCTACGATTGTATCACCTTTTACCATAATAGCTGCACCATCTCCAGCCATCTTTCCAGCAAAAACAGGGTCTGGTACTTCTGATAAAGGCATTAAATCACCAGTTGCAACTGCAACTAAAGCAGTTTTTGGAGTTTCAACTGAAACAGTTGTTTCTACTTTCTCTTCTGATTTTCCGAATAACTTTTTAAAAAAATTAGCCATAATATTTCCTGATTATAATCAGGGTTCACTTCCTTTCTAAAAATAAGATTACACAATTTTGGGTATAAAATAAAAAGGCATAAGTATATCTTTATTAAAGATTAACTTATGCCTGATTTAACAGTAACACGTTTCATTATAAATTATATATTTTTGAGAATAGTATGTCAATATATATATATAGTAAATTATTACTATAATAAAAAAGCGTGAAAACGTTGACAAAAGATACCAAAGTATTTTATAATAAATTTGTAAAATAAATTAAGTTCAAATTGTGAGGCGTGCAACCATAAAAAATGGGCATTAGCTGAAAAGGATATATTATATTCTTTTCAGCTTTTTTTATTACTGAAATTATAAAATTAAATTATTTTGCTAGTCTTACAATAATGAACAAATAAAAAATAGGGGGGATTTTATTATGATGAAGTACTTACAAAGACTAGGTAAATCATTAATGCTTCCAGTAGCTTGTTTACCAGTAGCGGCAATTCTAATGGGAATTGGGTATTGGATTGACCCATCAGGATGGGGAGCAAATAATGTAGCAGCTGCTTTTTTAATTAAAGCAGGGGGAGCATTAATAGACAACATGGCAATTTTATTTGCAATTGGTGTTGGTGTTGGGATGTCAGATGATAATGATGGAACAGCTGGATTGGCAGGTCTTGTTTCTTGGCTAATGATTACAACATTATTATCATCAGGGGTTGTAGCTATGCTAAAAGGTGTTGATGTTTCAGAAGTGCCAGCAGCATTTGGAAAGATTGAAACACAATTTATTGGTATATTATCAGGTTTAATTGGAGCAAGCTGCTATAATAAGTTTAAAAATACTAAGTTACCAGCAGCATTAGGATTTTTTAGTGGAAAAAGGTGTATTGCTATAGTAACTGCTGGAGCATCAATAGTCGCAGCATTAGTATTATTCTTTGTATGGCCAGTTGTATATGGTGCATTAGTAGCATTTGGAGAAGCAATTATATCTACGGGATCAATTGGAGCGGGTATTTATGCATTCTTTAATAGATTATTAATTCCATTTGGTCTTCATCATGCATTAAATTCAGTATTCTGGTTTGATGTTGCTGGAATAGATGACATCGGTAAGTTCTGGGGAACTAAACCAGGGGGAATATTAGGGCAAACTGGTATGTATATGACAGGATTTTTCCCAGTAATGATGTTTGGGTTACCAGCAGCAGCTTTAGCAATGTATCATACTGCTAAAGATAACAAGAAGAAAGTTGTAGCAGGATTATTATTAGCATCAGGGTTATCTGCATTCTTTACAGGAGTAACAGAACCATTAGAATTTGCATTTATGTTTTTAGCGCCAGGATTATATTTAGTTCATGCTGTATTAACTGGCATATCTGTAGCTATTTGTGCTGCGTTGCCAGTAAGAGCAGGATTTAACTTTAGTGCAGGATTTGTTGATTGGTTCTTAAGCTTTAAAGCTCCATTTGCAGAAAATCCACTTTGGTTACTTGGGATTGGATTGATAGTTGGTATAATATATTATATAGTATTTAGATTTGCAATTACAAAGTTTAATTTAAAGACTCCGGGTAGAGAAGATGATGACGATACAACTGAAGAAATGGATATTAGACTTTCAAATAATGATTTTACAGAAGTAGCATCAATTATATTAAAAGGTCTTGGTGGAAAAGAAAATGTAGTAAGTATTGATAATTGTGTGACAAGATTACGTTTAGAAATTAAAGATTATACACAAGTAAATGAAAAGATTATTAAGTCAGCTGGTATTGCGGGTATAATTAGACCGGGAAAAACAAACATACAAGTAATAGTAGGTACGCAAGTACAATTTGTAGCTGATGAATTAAAAAAATTATGCAAGTAATAGTTAAAAACTAAATAAAAGGACGTACAGTTTAATAATTGTATGTCCTTTTTTATTATAGTAATAAATATAAGCATACATATATATATGAAGTGTTTATTAAGTGAATAGAAGAGGAACCTATTCAGGTAAGTTAATAAGAGTGATAGTATTATGAACAGGAGATAAGATTATAAAAATAGTTAACTTAGCCTGGTGTATCAATATGAAATAAATAGAGAATAATGACGAAAAATAAAGAAAAATGCTATTAAATTAATTTAATGGAGAATAGTATTTAAGATAAACTAAGTTACTGTGGTATTATAAATCATGTCCTGAGGGACAGCCGATAAGTCGAAAGACAAACTTAAAAAAACATCACAACAAAAAAATGTTGAAAAAGATGTTGACAAAAAAGTTTATCGGTGATAAGATAAGGAAGTCGCTTCGGTGCGACAGAGTAAATGGTCTTTGAAAATTGAACAGAATATAGTTAAAGTAAACCAGCAATTCTTTTGAGAGT
>NZ_JADPBQ010000027.1:0-3434 GCF_015670405.1 Clostridium sp. 1001271B_151109_B4
CAACTAAGATTAAGGATGAATTAGGATGGTATCCTGAAACTACTTTTGAAGTTGGTATAAAGAAGACTATTCAATGGTACTTAGATAACCAAGAATGGATGAAAAATGTTACATCTGGAGAGTATCAAGGATACTATGAAAGGATGTATAAGTAGTGGAGAAAAAGATTAGAGATGTTTTTATTATAGGTTCAAAAGGTATACCTGCAAATTATGGTGGATTTGAAACTTTTGTTGAAAAGTTAACTAAGAAGCAAGTAGACAAAAGAATAAAATATCATGTTTCATGCTTATCAGATAATTATGAGGAATTTTTACATAATGGAGCTAGATGCTTTAATATTAAAGTTCCTAATATAGGGCCAGCTAAAGCTGTATATTATGATGTTTTAGCTTTAAAAAAATGTATTAAATATATTAAAGAAAATAATATTGAAAAACCTATAGTGTATATATTAGCCTGTAGAATAGGACCTTTTATTGGGTACTATAAAAAACAATTAAAAAAATTAGGAGGAGATTTATTTATAAATCCTGATGGACATGAATGGAAAAGAGCTAAATGGAATGCAGTTATAAGACAATATTGGAAATTATCTGAAAAGTTAATGGTTAAACATGCGGATTTATTAATATGTGATTCTATTAATATTGAGAAATATATTAAGGAAGATTATAGTAAATATAATCCTAAAACAACTTTTATAGCATATGGTGCAGATATAGAAAAATCTAAATTGGCTGATAATGATGAAATATTACTTAAATGGTATGAAGAGAAAAATGTTAGATCTAAAGAATATTATTTAGTTGTTGGTAGATTTGTACCGGAAAATAATTATGAGACTATGATTACTGAATTTATGAAATCTAATACTAAAAAGGAATTTGTTTTAATAACTAATGTTGAAAAAAATAAGTTCTATGATGAATTAAAGAGGAAAACCGGATTTGAAAAAGACGAAAGAATTAAATTTGTCGGTACTGTTTATGATCAAGAGTTATTAAAAAAGATTAGAGAAAATGCTTACGGCTATTTTCATGGTCATGAAGTTGGTGGAACTAATCCCTCTTTATTAGAAGCATTGGCAACTACAGATTTAAATCTTTTATTAGATGTTGGGTTTAATAGAGAGGTAGCGTTGGATTCAGCTATATATTTTAGTAAAGAATCGAATAATTTAAGCTCTATTATAAATAAGGTTGATAAATATGACTGTGATGATATAGGGAAATTTTCTAATGGTGCTAAGGATAGAATTAAGAAATTTTACTCATGGGAAAAAATAGTGAATGATTATGAAAGGTTATTTATTGATAAGGTGTGATTTATGAAAGTAAGTATTATTGTACCGGTATATAATGTTGAAGAATATTTACCCAAATGTTTAGAAAGTTTAATTAATCAAACTTTAGAAGAAATAGAAATATTATGTGTAAATGATGGTAGTACTGATAATTCAAGATTAGTATTAGAGGCGTATTCAAGAAAAAGTAGTAAGATAAAAATATTAGATAAAAAAAATGGTGGCTTATCTGATGCAAGAAATTATGGAATGGAGTATGCTAAGGGAGAATATATAGGATTTGTTGACTCGGATGATTGGGTAGAATTAAATATGTTTGAGATAATGTACGAAAAAGCGAGGCAAAACGATGCAGATATATGCATTAGTAATTATAGAGAAATATATTCAGATAATACTATTAATATTAAAGATTTTAATAAAGAGTTTACTATAGTGCATGAGGCGAGTGTTTGGAACAAATTGTTTAGGAATAGTTTTGTAAAAGAAAAAAGGGTAAAATTTCCAATTGGGTTATGGTATGAGGACAATGCTTTTACATATAAATTATTAATAAGTAACCCTAAGATAGTAAATGTAAATGAATATTTATATAATTATAGAAAAGAACGGGCTGGTTCAATAATGAACTCTCAAATAAATAAAAAAATATATGATATATATTTTATAGGTGATGAAATATATAAGTATTCTCAGAATACTTATATTTCGGAAAGTGAGAAAATTCAATTAGAGTTTATATTTATAAGAAATATATTTTTCAGACAAGTATTAAAGATAATTAAGTTGGAAAAAAATAATATTTTAAAATTGAGAAAAAAATTAAAACACCATTATAGATATATAGAGAAGAAGTTCCCTAATTGGCTAAAAAATGAGATATTAATAAAGGATCCAGATGGATATTTTAACAAAAAATTAGGTAAAAATTATATGTTAATAATAAAAATTTTAAGAATTATATAGTTTATTTTGATAGGGAGAAATAATGAAGAATTATGAATGTAGTATAGATGAAGTTAAGGATAAAACCTTAGTTTTATTAGATAGAAGAAGTGCGTATTTTGTATATGATAAAATTTTCAATATGGGTATAAATGTTAATGAACCATATAAAGAATTAAATGTATTTCCTTATATTTTAAGAATATTAAGAAAGATATCATTTGTTTTTAAATTGCCATTTCGAAGTATATGGTATGGAGAGTGGAAAAAGACAATTGAAAAGTATGATACTATAATTTTATTTGATTTTTTCAACTTAGATATTCTTAATTACTTAAGTAAAATTCATAAAAATAAGAGAATTATATTTTGGTATTGGAATCCAGTAAAAAAATCAGTTGATGCAAATTTAGTATCAGATGAGTTATGTGAAAAGTGGTCATTTGATATGAGTGATTGTATAAAATACAATATGAAATACAATACTACCTTTTTCTTTAATGACTATAAGATAGAAAAAGAGAAGTATAAATATGATGTTTTTTTTGTTGGAAAAGATAAAGGAAGATTAGAGTATATTTTAGAATTAAAAGAAAAATTTGAAAATCAAAATATCACAACTTATTTTCATATAGTTAATGATAAATACAGAATTAGAAAATTTAATAAATTATATAATAAACCTATTTCATATAAAGAAGTAATTAATAAAATTTCTGGATGTAAAGCTATATTAGATATTTTACAAGAGAATCAAGAGGGATTAACATTAAGAGTAATGGAATCAATATTTTTTGAAAAAAAACTTATAACAAATAATAAAGATATTATAAATTATGATTTCTATAATAAAAATAATATTTTTATTATAGGTATTGATAATATAAACAATTTAAATAGTTTTATTAATAGCCCATATAATAAAATTGATGATAATATAGTTAATAAATATGATTTTAATAATTGGCTAAGTAGGTTTTTTGTTCAAAAACAATAATATTTAAAATTGTTCATTAATATGAAGAATAAAAACACAATAGTTTATATAAATCTTGTTAATTATTATTTATATTTTTCATAATTAGAAAAAGTTATAATTAATTTCTAATTATTGTTTTATAAGAGCTATAAAAAATATTATATAAATTAATAAATTAAGTTTTTATTAAAGGAGAAATTATGG
>NZ_JADPBQ010000027.1:3444-24033 GCF_015670405.1 Clostridium sp. 1001271B_151109_B4
CTGGGATTATTGAGACTTAGAGAATTTGGGTATAAAAGTGAGTGTTATTATACCAGCATATAATGCTGAAAAATATATAAAATCTTGTATTGAAAGCGTAATAAAGGATGAATTATATGAAAAGGAGATAATTGTAATAAATGATGGGTCTATAGATAGGACTCAAGAAATAGTAGAAAAATTTTCTCAAAAAGATAATAGAATAAAATTAATCAATAAAGAAAATGAAGGATCTTCTGCTGCTAGAAACACTGGAATACGAAATTCAAATGGAAAATACATATTGTTTTTAGATGCAGATGATTTTATAAGTAAAAATTCACTTAAAAGATTAGTTGATATAGCAGAAAAAGAAATAGTTGATGCTATAATATTTGATATTGCTTTATATAAAGATGATGGGAATATAAGGATATTAAAGGATGGAGTTTTTAATGAAAAAAAATTTATAACTAATAAGGAATATTTAATTAATTTATTTTTAGGTGAAGGTTGTTCATCCATATGTAATAAATTATGGAATGCTAAATTATTTAAGGAGAATATGATTGAGCATGCAGAAACAATAGAGTTTGGCGAGGATGGTGCAACTTTACCACAATTAATACTAAATTGTGATAGAATGGTAAAAATTAATACTCCTTTATATTACTATAGGATAAATTTAAATAGTAAAATGTATAGTGGTAATATAAAGGTATATGAATACATTAAATCTTATAATTTAGTTATCAATTACTTTGAAAATAATAAAATAGAATGGATTGATAAATATAGATTTACATATAAATATAATCATGCATATTCTATGTTACATGATACTTTTTTAATTAGTAAAAAATATAAAAGAAATGAAGAGTATAGATTACTTTATAATGATTTTCTTGAGGATTTAAAAGATGAAAATAATATTTATATACCATTTGATTCAAAAAAAGGTTTGAAAAATGAATTTCTAATCAAAGCATATAGAAAAAATGTGTACTTAGGTGAAATTATAAAAATGTATCAATTAATTATAGAAAAATTAAATAGTATTATAAAAATATAAATTATGAAATTTGGTGAAGTAATGAAAGAAAAATTGGGAATTATAGATAAAGCAATAATGGGATACTTTTTATTTCAAATATTATTTTTAAGATGGATGACAGGGGTAAGTTATTTTTCCTATATGGGAATAATAATAATAATATTTGTTTTAGTAAGAAAAAAAAGAAAATTTAGATTAACATTATTAGACATATTAATAAGTTATATATATATATTCATAGTTGGTCTAAATATTTTTTTTAACGGTACTCATGAATTACTTTTTAACAATTTATATTCAGAAGGAATAGTGAACTTAATAGCAATAATTTATATTTTGGTTTTAAGATATGAAAATCCAAAAGGGTTAAAAAACTATATTTTAAATGAAGTATTTTATATATTAAATATCTATTTTATTGTAAATATTCCTATAATTATAAAGCAATTAGAAGGAACATATTTTTTTATGAGATTAACACAATTTAACCCAATGTATGAGGATCATATAACAGGTTTAATTGGAGCTAGTGGAACTCATGAGTTAACCTTTTATTGGATTATTTTAGTTTTGATTAATTTTTATAAATTTTCTCAGAACAGAAAAAAAATGATTATAGTTATTACCACGCTATATATAATTTTTATGTTCATAATATCAAGTCAAAATGATAATACTGCATTTTTTATTATTTTTCCTTTAATAATGGTTCAATATTGTTTAAAATTTGTACTTGATAAAAAGTATATTATAAAAAATTTAATTAAATCACTATTTATTATTTTGATAATAATAGGGGTATCGGTATTTATTTACAATAGTAATGAAGATGTTAATATATTTGTTAATACTAGAGTATTATCAAAACTTGAGCAATTTGGGATAAAGGATAGAAATGTTACTAATCAAGGTTCTGATGAAGAAAGAATAGCATTGTTTAAAGTTGCTTTAGAAAAGGGAGATGGGTATAAAATAGGAAAAGGAATAGGTAGTATTCAAACTTATGGAGAGCCAACATTACCTAAGCATTTTGGAATGAGTGAAATTTCATTAAGAACTTATGAGGGTGGACTAGTATATTTAATAATACTTATATTAATTTTTTCACATTTTTTATACAGGATATATAGACCTATAAATAAAGATAAATTAATTGTTTATATAGCAATAACTTTAGATATTACGTTTTTTGCTATATATACATTGATATTTAGGCAAGTATTTTTTTCATTTGCTTTAGCATTAATAGTATTTATTTTCAGTTTAAATTATAAAGAAGAATAAATAAGATTTTCATAGTTATTATTTATAAAGAGTTTTAGGAAGGAATTAAAATAATGAAAATAGCAATTATTACAATGTCGAATGGAGTTAATTATGGGAATAGGTTACAAAATTATGCGATGCAAAGAGTTTTGGAATCATTAGGAGCAGATGTAGAAACTATAATAAATTATACAGGACAAGAAATAATTAATGAAAATTCATTAAAAGAAAAAATAAAAGATTTTTTAGCAGAGGTTAATTATAATATTCCTAAATTTAAAATAGCAAAGTTAGATTATATTTTAAGGGAAAGAAGATTTAAAAAGTTCAATAAGAAAAATATAAAGCAGACTGACTATTTTATAACAAAGGATAATATACCAGATAATATAAATCAAAAATATAATTATTTTGTGTGTGGAAGTGATCAAATTTGGAATCCAGAATTCCAAATAAACTCGCATATAGATTTTTTATCTTTTGCTGAAAAAGGTAAAAAGATAGCATATGCTCCTAGTTTTGGAGTAAGTGAATTGCCAAAGGATTGCATAGATAAATATAAAGAGTGGATAAATGGAATTGATTATTTATCTGTAAGAGAAGAAGCTGGAGCTGAAATAATAAAAAATATAACAGAAAGAGAAGCCGTTGTATTATTAGATCCTACCTTAATGTTGAATAAAAGTGAATGGTTAAAGATAGTAGAAAAGCCTAAGTTGCAACTTAGGAAGAAATATATATTGACATATTTTTTAGGAAGTAAAGAAAAAGAAGTTGAAAATAGAATACTTAAAATTGCTGAAGAATATAATTATGAAATTATAAATTTAATGGATGAAAAAAATAAATATATTTATAGCGTTGATCCAGCTGAATTTGTTTGGTTAATAAATAATTGTGAATTATTTTGTACAGATTCATTCCATGGTGGAGTTTTTTCAATAATAATGAAAAAGGCGTTTATTATTTTTGAAAGAAAAGATAAATTACAATCTATGAACTCTAGGTTGGAAACATTACTTTCAAAATTTAATATGGAAAATAGGTTAGATAAAAATATTGTTAGTAATGGACAAATATTTAACATTGATTTTAGCAATGTTGATAAAATTATTTCTGCTGAAAAAGAAAAAACAATTACTTATTTAAAGAATTCATTAAATATTAAATAGAATGTTACGGAGGATAGTAACAGAATGAAATCGAATCAATTAAAGGCAGGAGTAATATTATCATATGTAGGAATGATACTACAAAACTTGATATCTATAATATATACTCCAATTATGTTAAGACTTCTAGGACAAAGCGAATATGGTTTATATAATTTAGTTTACTCCGTAGTAAGCTATTTAGGCTTATTAAGTTTTGGATTTGGAAGTGCATTTATAAGATATTACTCGAGATATAAAGTTAAAAATGATCAAGAGGGTATGGCAAGAATTAATGGTATGTTCATGACAATATTCAGCGGAATATCATTAATAACAATATTAGCCGGAAGTGTATTAGTATTTAATATTGAAATTATATTTAAGGGTGGATTAAGTATTAACGAAATTAATACTGCTAGGATATTAATGATATTAATGGTTATAAATATAGCAATATCTTTTCCAGCGAGTGTATTAGATTCTAATATTACAGCAAATGAGAGGTATATTTTTCAAAGGGTTATTACATTATTAAAATCCATATTAAATCCTTTTTTAACATTACCACTTTTATTATTAGGCTATAAATCAATAAGCTTAGTTATTGTTACTACAATAATAACTATAGGAAGCTTACTTATGAACATGTGGTATTGCTTTAAAAAGCTTAATATAAAATTTATATTTAAAGATTTTGATTTTACTTTAATGAAAGAAATGTGGATATTTTCATTTTATATATTTTTAAATATGATAGTAGATCAAATAAATTGGAGTGTTGATAAATTTTTATTAGGTATGTTTAAAGGAACTATAGGAGTTGCAATTTACTCAATAGGATCTCAAATTAATACTTATTATATGACGTTATCAACATCTGTATCTTCAGTATTTATTCCTAAAGTTCATAGAATAGTATCTGAAAAAAATGATAATAGTCTATTAACAGAGCTATTTACTAAAGTTGGAAGAATACAATTTATTATTTTATCATTTGTATTAACTGGATTTATATTTTTTGGAGAGTATTTCATTAACATTTGGGCTGGAGAAGGATATGATATGGCTTATTATATAGCTTTAATATTAATAATTCCAGCAACTATTCCATTAATTCAAAACTTAGGTATAGAAATTCAAAGAGCTAAAAATTTACATAGATTTAGGTCTATATTGTATTTCTTTATTGCAATTGGTAATATTTTCATAAGTATTCCTTTATGTAAAATATTTGGTGGAATAGGAGCAGCTTCAGGAACAGCATTATCGTTAATTGTAGGAAATGGTATAATAATGAATATTTATTATCATAAGAAAGTTGGTTTAAATATTAAGTATTTCTGGAAAGAAATTTTTAAATTTATGTCATGTTTGATTATTCCAGTTATGTGTGGAATAGTAATTAAATATTTAATAGGTATAAAAAATATTTTTATGTTTATTGGGCTAGGAAGCATATATGTAATAATATTTATGTTATCAGTATGGTTTATTGGTATGAATGAATATGAAAAAAGCTTATTGGAAGAACCTATTAAAAAAATAAAATCTAAATTTATTTCAAGGAGATAAGAATGATAGAAATTACAAAAAAGGAAGCATGTCATGGTTGCCACGGTTGCTTTAATGTTTGTCCAAAAGCCTGTATCTCAATGGAAATAGATAATGAAGGCTTTTGGTATCCTAAAGTTGATAAAAAGATATGTATAAATTGTAACTTATGTGAAAAGGTATGTCCAATAATTAATACGCCTAAAAGAGAGGAAAGTAATTCATTGTCATACGCATGCAAAAATAAAGATGAATCTATAAGATTAGATAGCTCATCAGGAGGGATATTTACACTTTTATGTGAATATGTTATAAAAAATGATGGAATAGTATTTGGGGCTGCATTTGACAAGGATTTTAATGTTTATCATTGTTATTCTGAAACACTAGAAGGGTGTGCTAAATTTAGAGGATCTAAGTATGTACAGAGTATTATAGGTAATACTTATAAACAGGTAAAGAACTTTTTAAAAGAGGGAAAAATTGTTTTATTTAGTGGAACACCTTGTCAGGTATCAGGATTAGATACATATTTAATGCAAAAATATGAAAATTTAATAATGATAGATATTGCTTGTCACGGTGTACCTAGTCCACTGGTATATAGAAAATACATTGATAATATTAAAAATTTGAATAATAGTAAAATAAAGAATATCCAATTTAGGGAAAAATCTAATGGATGGAAGGATTATAATTTCAAAGTGACATTTAAAAATGGAAGCTTTATTCAAAAAATGACTGATAATATATATATGAAAGGCTTTTTACAAGATTTGTATTTAAGGCCTTCTTGCTATAGTTGTGAATTTAAAAAGCCAATGACATCTGCAGATATAACTTTAGCAGATTATTGGGGTGTTCAGAATATTCATCGAGATTTTGATGACGATAAGGGTGTTTCATTAGTATTAATAAATAGTGATAAAGGTAAAGATGTTTTAAATAATATTTCTGAGAAGATGGATATAATAAAAACAGATTATGATTTTGCAATTAATAATAATCCATCAATAATAACGCCAGCTAATTATAATAAGAAAAGGGGAAGGTTATTTAAAGGAATAGAGAGTAATGACATAGAAAAAGAAATCGCTAAATTTATTAAGGTAACTATGGTTGAGAGAGTAATTAGAAAATTACAAAAGATAGTTGAAAAATTATTATGAATAGAAATTAAAGTATGAGTATAAATAAAAATAGTGAAGTATTAAACAATACTTCACTATAAGTTTATTTATGAAAAATATGGAGATAAAATATGTGTGGAATAGTAGGATATATAGGTAAAAGACAGGCAGCAGATTTATTAGTTGAAGGTCTTTCAAAACTAGAATACAGAGGATATGATTCAGCTGGAGTTGCAATCATAGAAGACGAAAGAATATTAGTAAGAAAATTAAAAGGAAGATTAGCAAATTTAGAAAATAATTTAAAAGCTAATTCAATCAATGGATATATAGGAATTGGACATACTAGATGGGCAACTCATGGAGAACCATCTGATGTTAACTCTCATCCACATTCAAATGGAAAGGCAACAATTAGTGTTGTACATAATGGAATTATTGAAAACTATATGAAATTAAGAGAGTGGTTAAGTTCAAAAGGATATAAATTCTTATCAGAAACAGATACGGAAGTTATACCAAACTTAGTAGATTACTACTATAAAGATGGAAGAAATCTTTTTGATGCAGTAGTTAAGGCAACTTCAAAATTAGAAGGAAGCTTTGCAATTGGAGTTATTGCAAATAATGAACCAGATAGAATTATTGCAGTAAGAAAAGATAGTCCACTTATAGTTGGATTAGGTGAAGATGAGAGTTTTATAGCTTCTGATATACCAGCAGTTTTAAATCATACTAGAGATGTATATCTTTTAGAAGATAAAGAATTTGTTATTTTAACTAAAGATGGTGTTGAACTTAGAACTGAAGATGGTGAAAAGATTGAAAAAGAAGTTTACCATGTAACTTGGAATGTAGATGCTGCTGAAAAAGGTGGATATGAAGACTTTATGTTAAAGGAAATTCATGAACAACCAAAGGCAGTAAGAGATACTTTAGCAGGAAAGATCCAATTAGGAAAAGAAATTGAATTAGATAATGTTAAGTTTACTAAAGAAGAATTAGAAAGCTTTGATAAAGTTTATATAGTAGCTTGTGGAACAGCTTATCATGCAGGTGTTGTTGGTAAAACAGTTATTGAAAAGCTTGCTAAAATACCAGTAGAAATAGATGTTGCATCTGAGTTTAGATATAGAGATCCATTAATAACTGACAGAACTCTTATAATAGTAGTATCTCAATCAGGAGAAACTGCTGATACCCTTGCAGTACTAAGAGATGCTAAAAGACAAGGAGCTAGAGTTCTTGCAATAACTAATGTTGTTGGTTCCTCAGTATCTAGAGAAGCTGATGATGTAATTTATACATTAGCAGGGCCAGAGATTGCAGTTGCATCTACTAAGGCTTATGTAACTCAATTAGCTGCATTTTATATCTTAGGATTATACTTTGGTAGATTAAAGGAAACTATTTCAGTTGAAAAAGCAGAAGCTATTAAAGTCGAAATGTTAACTATTCCTGAAAAGATAGAAAGAACTTTAGAAATGAAGAAAGAACTTCAAAAGTATGCTGATAAACACTATAATCACAGGGATATTTACTTCTTAGGAAGAGGATTAGATTATGCAGTAGCGATGGAAGGTTCTTTAAAACTTAAGGAAATATCTTATATTCACAGTGATGCATATGCTGGTGGAGAATTAAAGCATGGACCAATTGCTTTAATAGATAAGGGAACTGCAGTTATTACATTATTAACTCAAGAAGCTTTGAAAGATAAGATGGTTTCTAATGTAAGAGAAGTTTCTACAAGAGGTGGAAATATATTTGCAGTAGTTAATGAAGGTGATACTATAACTAAGGATGTTGTTGATTCTTTAGTTTATATTCCAAAAACTATTGATTTATTAACTCCAATGATAAGTGTAGTACCACTTCAATTAATATCTTATTATGTTGCAAAGCAAAAGGGATGCGATGTAGATAAGCCAAGAAATTTAGCTAAATCAGTTACTGTAGAGTAATCTATTTGAAATTATTAAATGCCATCAAGATAAATTGAATTATTTTGATGGCATTTTTTATTATTTAAATCTGTGGTGAAAATTTATAACATAGTAATTCATAAGGGTACATACTTGTATACTAGACAATACAACAATTGTATAATACTTTAATAATAAAATTTATTATAATTTTAAATAGAAAAGAAAAACTACACAAAATAACCAATTGAAATCATGTATGTTGAAAAGTGTTGTATATATTAAAAACATAAGTAGTAGTGTAAATGTTATAATTAAAGGTAGAATTATCACTAGATATAATTATAATATGCTAGATAAATTCAGCATTATATTAATCTAAATGATAAAAATAGATGAAGTTGAGGTAAATAATAATGGGAAGAATGTTTGGAACAGATGGTGTTAGAGGAATAGCTAATACAGAATTAACAGCAGAATTAGCTTATAATTTAGGAAGAGCAGGAGCTTATGTATTAACAGAAGGAACACATAAGCCAAGAATATTAGTGGCTAAAGATACAAGAATATCAGGAGATATGTTAGAGTCAGCCTTAGTAGCAGGTATACTTTCGGTTGGAGCAGAAGCTATAATTTTAGGGGTTGTACCAACACCAGCAGTAGCACACTTAACAAGGGAATACAATGCTGATGCAGGAGTAATGATTTCAGCATCACACAATCCTGTAGAATATAATGGAATTAAATTCTTTGATGGAAAAGGATACAAGTTATCTGATGCATTAGAAGATGAAATTCAAAGAGTGATAGAATGTGGATTTGAAGGAGTACCAAGTCCAGTTGGTGAAGGTATAGGTAGAGTTTATAGGGAAGAATCTGCATTAAATGAATACATAGAATATGCAAAAAGTACCATAAAAACTGATTTTAATGGATTAAAAGTTGCATTAGATTGTGCTAATGGTGCCGCATATAAGGCTGCAGTTAAGGCTTTTAGGGCATTAGGTGCTAGAGTTTACGTAATTAATGATAACCCAGATGGAAATAATATAAATGAAAACTGTGGATCAACTCATATGGAAGAATTAATGGATTATGTTGTTAGAAAGCAATGTGATATTGGTTTTGCATTTGATGGTGATGCTGATAGATGCTTAGCTGTTGATGAAAAAGGAAACATGATTAATGGAGATTTCTTATTAACAATATGCGCTAAGGCATTAAAAGAAGATGGAAAGTTAAATGATGATACTTTAGTAGTAACTGTAATGAGCAATTTAGGATTAGATATTGCTGCTAAGAGAGAAGGAATTAATTTAGTTAAAACTAAGGTTGGAGATAGATATGTTCTAGAAGAAATGCTTAAAGAGGACTATATCTTAGGTGGAGAGCAATCAGGGCATATTATATTCTTAAACCATAATACTACTGGAGATGGATTAGTTACTGCCCTTCAAGTGGCTGCAATTCTTAAGGAAAGTGGAAAGTCTTTTAGCGAATTAGCTGGAGTTATGAAGGAATTACCACAGGTATTAGTTAATGCTACAGTTCCTAATGATAAGAAGAATATATACTTAGAAGATGAACAAATAGTTAATGCTATTAATGAAATTGAAGGTAAACTAAATGGAGTTGGAAGAGTACTTATAAGACCATCAGGAACTGAACCATTAGTAAGAGTTATGCTTGAAGGTGAAAATCAAGAAGAAATAAACGAAATGGCTAATGGATTAGTTGATTTAATATTAAGTAAAATATAAAATTTGAAATTATAATTACAATTTCTGGAGTAAAGAAAGCAGGAAATTTACAAAGCTATGAGTGGACAAAGATGTATAAATGTGCAATTAGTATTATCGGCAGGACAAGGAACAAGAATTAAATCAACTTTACCAAAGGTATTACATAAGATTTGTGCTAAGGAAATGGTAAATCATGTTGTAGATACATTAAGAAAAGCAGAAATAAATGATGTTAATTTAATAATAGGTAAAGGTGCAGAGTTAGTTAAATCAAAAATAGAAGGTAGCAATCAGGAGCTTCACCCCTGATAAGACGCCAACAGGTCCGGCATTTCCTAAGTACAAGTACAATGCGTAGATTAAAGAATCTACGCATTTTTTTAAAAATAAACAGCACACTTACACAATTCAAATATGAAAATTGTAAATTTCATTTGGTGAAAGCAAGTAATAATGCAAGAATATATTACTTTAAAAGGTAAAATTGTAAAAATGTAAATATTTTTAATCTTTAGAATTGTATAAGAATAAAAAGCATGGTAAAATATAGATAAATTAATAATTAATTAAAACTATTTATACAAAAAACAAAAAGAGCAAAAATAGTTGGCAGCTATTTTTACTCTTTAAATTATTGAATACAATTTGTATACAATATAATAGTTTCTAAATATATTGTACTTCAAATTGGAAAATAATTCAATATGATTTTCTAAATAGGAAGTAGGAGGCAAGAAGTAGGAACCCATAGAAAGTTTTGTTTTTTATAAATTAATTATTAAAATTTATAAGAAAAATAACGCCCTTAAAGGAAACGTTTCCAAAAGGAGCATGAAGGAGAAATTATGAGTCAAACGTTTATAAGCAAAAGTTCTAACTATGACATCAAAGATTTAATAAATAAGGAATATTATATAGAGTCTAAATTAGAAGAGATCTATGGAAGAGAAAATATAGAGGTATTATTTTTAGCTTTTTTGAAATATGGAATAGGGATTATAGATAATTTAAAGATGAATTTTCCAGGACAGAATGAGGTAGATGAAATTTGGACTTTTAATGATATTGTAGTTGATTTTATTAATTATAAAGCTACGGTTAAAGGAGAAGATGTTAAAGTAGGAGTTGTTCCAATTAGAATATTAAAAGTATTATTGCAATACGAAGGAAAGGCTTTAAGTAGAAGCCAAATTATAGATAGAGCTTGGGGGAAAGATGCAGTATTATGTGATAGAGCAATAGATGTCCATATTAGTGCTTTGAAAAGAAAGTTAAATTTACATTTAGCTATTAAAACTATAAGAGGAGTAGGATATAAGTTAGAATCTTAAACTTATTGATAAAAGATTTATTTATAATTTAATACAGAATTAAAGTACAAGCCATGCTTTGTTAATTATTAAAAAGTAATAATTAATAAGTATGGCTTTTTTCTTTAAAATTATTTTAACTTTAGAAAATAAACAATAATTTATTAAGTAAAATGCTTCAATTTACAATTTTCACAAAAAGGGTCTTAAATTTTATTAAGGATTTACAATTGGTTGTTACACTATAAGTAGAGGGTAAAAAATTAAATATAAGGGGAGCAGTTTTATGGTCGATATCAAATTAATGATGAAGGAAAAGGAAGAGTTAATTAAAAGCTTAGCAATTATAAAGGTAAGAAAATATCTTTCTATAATTGATGAAGATGAATTTATTAGACAAGCAGTTGATATTTACTCAAATAAGTATTACTGCGAAATTGTAGAGATTTTATCTCATAGGGCATTTGATGAAATTATTGAAAGGATTGAAGAGTTAAGACAGGCAGAATATGATATTAAGGTTTTATTTAATGACAAGGTGGAGGTTAAGATTAGGGAATGTTTTGTAAGTAAAATATGTGACATAGTTATATTAAGTAAATCAAATATGGAAGTTATTAAGATTTTATCAAGAGAATCTGATATTATAAATTCTTTTGAATCTCCAGAAATGAAGTTATTAGGATTAGGGGCAATTAACAAGTTTTTAAGTCAGGTAAATAGTGAGTTTATTAACCTTACAATAATTCAGCCTAATATTTTAATAACATCAATATTTAGTTTAAGCATAGAGGATCTTTTGCATGATGTTGAGTATACGTTAATGTAATAAATTAGTTTTGAGTATGATTGATAAAATTAAGTAATTTTTGAATAGTAACTTTTAAATAAGCAATTGTATTAAGGGGCATAAGGATAATATTAATGCTAAAAGTTTAGCAATTATATTAAAAATAAAATATGTAATTAACTAACTGTAGCTTTAATTGGGGAAAAGCTGCAGTTAGTATATTTAAGTTTTTAGGGGGGAGAAGAGATGGTTAAAGTTATATCTAGTTATTTAAGTATGGTTTTTAATGATAAGAATATTAATCGCCAGGAAAAAGAGGTTTTACTCTTACTTAAGAGTTTTGATAAGGATGATATTAATAGTGTACAAGTTAAAATTAAAACTTTAATTGCCTATATGGATACTACAAATAGTAGTTGCCTTTGTAGAACATTAAAAAGTTTAAAGGCTAAGGGGTATTTAGATATTAAGACAGGTATAGGAAAATCTGCTAGTATTTATAAGTTTATTAAAGATTATAAAATTGATTATGCAAATATTTATGGTATAGAGAGTTTAACCTCAAATATGATTAATGGTGATAAATTAGTAAATACAAATATGCTTAATGGTAACGAATTTGTAAGTACAAAAATGTTTAATAGTAACGAATTAGTAGGTACAGATATGACTAATGATAATGAATTTGTAACCACAAATATGATTAGTGGTAACGAATTTGTAGATACAATAAAGAATGATATATATAATAATATAAATAAAAATAATAATAATAAAAATAATAATAAGGTTTATGATAATAAAGAAGATAATAACTATAGTAATAATAGCAGAAATATAAACAGTAATAACAAAAGCTCTATAAATAGTGTTAGAAGAAGTAGTACAAGCAGTCATAATCATAATTATGTAAATAATAGTCTTGAAGATATATTTATAAATATATTAAAGCATTGGAATGATCAAAATATAAGTAGTATTTTGCAGCTAGATTTAAGAGTAAGAGATAGCATTACTTCAGCATTAAGAAAGTATTCATTTGAATCAATAATTAAGGCTATTAGCAATTATAGCGAAGTTTATTATAGCTTATATTTTTATGATATAAAGTGGAATTTAAATTCTTTTTTAACTAGTCAAAAGGGAATAGATAAGTTTCATGACAATGGTTGTATGTGGCAAAAATATAATGAAAATTTATATGGAGAAAATGAAGAGGTTGAAGATGTAATTATAGATAAATATAGCTATATTGATGTTTAAGTGAAATAAAATGTAATGAAAGATAGATAAATTGATGTTTAAGTGAAATAAAATGTAATGGAATATGGATAAATTGATAGAGGTATAAATGGATAATTAAAAGGAGAAGCTTAGATAAAAGTATGGTATTTAGGCAACCTGAGATAATAGAAGGGGATGAGAAAATGTTAGATTCAAATCAAATTCAATTAGAGCAAGAAATATTAGGAGCATTATTAAATAATTCAAAGCTTTTAATAGTTGCTATGGAAAGAATAAAGTATTACATGTTTAAGTACAAGCCTCATATGAAAATATATATGAATATTTTAGAAATGGCTGAAAGAAAGATGGAGATAGATTTAATTACTTTTATTAATTTTAGCAGAAATAATATAGTTGAAATGGATGGAGTAACTTATGTAACTGAATTAAGTACTTGTTCAAATAGTGATGCAGGTTTTAATACAAAGCTTGAACTTCTTATTGAAGGTTATAAAAGGTTTTTGTATCTTGAAATGTGTAATAACATAAATGAAAGTATGTCAATTGAGGAAATTGAAGGTGAACTTGAAAATACTAAGGTTAATATTCATAAATGTCAGGTTAAAAAGGAACTTGATATAGCAGCTCAATACAATGATTATATGAATTGGCTTTATGATGATAATAGAAATAAGGGAATAAGAAGTAATTTAACTCAAATAGATAAGTATTTAGGGAACTTCCAAAAAGGAAGGCTTATTACTGTATTCGCAAGAAGTGGAGTTGGTAAAACTACTTTTTCTATTCAAATTGCATCTAATATGGCACTTCAAGGAGCTAATGTATTTTATGGTAGTGCAGAAATGAGTGTAAATCAGGTTTTTAATAAGATAGCAGCAAGTCATTTATCTGTAAGTAGTAAATCTATTGATGATGACAGTATTTTAAAGGAGCAAAAGGATAGTATTTGTGATTTTATGGTTAAGTTATTAGAAAATAATTTTTATGTTTCTACTGAAACTGATATTGATAAGTTTATTAATGAAATTAAGTTATATAAGATTCATCATTCTATTGATGTTGTCTTTGTTGATTATATTAATAAGTATATTGATTTTAGTGATAGGGATATTATGACTAACAAACTTGGAAGGGTTAGTGGAAAGCTTAAGTCTTTAGCCATGCAGGAAGATATTTGTGTAGTTTTAATTGCTCAAGCTAATAGAGTTGTTGATAAGAGAAGTGGGGAAATGGCTATTGAGAAAATTGATGCTAGTGATATTCAAGATAGTGCCAGAATCGAGCAAGATAGTGATCAAGTTGTTGCTCTTTATAGGAATATTAAGCTTGATGATAAGATGTATAAGGACAAGCTATTTAAGAAGGGAAAACTTAGATATAATTCTAGTGATGCTGATGAAAATCCTGAATGTATGAATGCTGTTGTTATTAAAAATAGGCATGGGGAGAGGGGAACTTGTGCTTTGAAGTGGAAAGGGCAGTATTCGAGAGTGGAGAATTTTTAGCATGCTGAACCATGAGTTTTTGTACGATGTATGTAGTTTTTTTGCTTATAAAGTATAAAGTTTATCTAAACTTCTTGCATTAAATAGTAGTTGACTATAAAAATAAAAAAACATGTTTAAGATACCTTATTAAAGGCAATAATTTAGAGAATAAATTAAATAAATAGGGTAGGTATAAGATGAATAATAAATACGAAAATATGTTAATAACTTTAGGGGCTATTATTGGTTCATTATTAGGAACTATAATTATGGGTGCAGGAGTGTACATGATATTTAAATCAGTAATAATAATACTTTTTGCAATTATCACTGGATTTTATGTTGGTGGAATTGGTGGAGTAAATATTGCAAGGAATTACTATAAAGAATTAGTTAGATATGAATACTTATATAAAAAAGAAAAATAACATTTAACAATAAATTATCAAATATTAAATACAAACAAGATAAATATATAATTTATTTAAGATATTTTTTAGTCATGTTATTAGGAATTATTTAAATATATTAATGTTTTGTATAGAAAAAATTAATAGTTAATAATAAATATATCAAATGAAATATTTATTATTAACTATTATTTAATTATTGAAGAAAACAGTGGAAAAAGTCGATTAGAAAACATTGACACATAATAAAATAATTGTATAAACTAGAATAAAGAAAACGTTTTAAAAAGAAAGTAGACATAATTTAAGGCAGATTTTCGAAGAAAAATAACATAATTTTAAATTGATTAAGTATACATAAAATGGAATCGTATCCAGAATAAAGTTTTAGTTATAATCATAATAAAAAACGCACCCAATAAAATTATTCAATTTATCATTAATCAAATTGTAATCGTATCTAAAATATAAGGATTTATTTAAAATAGATAGTAAATAAGGGGTGTAAAGTAAAAGATGAGGTTAAGAAAAGCTATAAAAAGTTTTAATAATATTATATGTGCAATTTTTTTAGGAATATTATTTATTGCCTTTATTGGAAACGTATCCAGTAAAGTTGATGCATTATATAATTTAGTAAAATTTAAAAGCTATGTGATAGTATCTAATAGCATGCAACCAGTCATAGATCCAGGTGACGTAATATTTATTAAGAAAATTAACATTAATGATTTAAAGGTAGGGGATGTAATAACTTTTGAAAAAGATAGCTTTATTGCAACTCATAGGATTATTGAAATTCAAGAAGATAAGGTAATTACTCAAGGAGATAATAATAATATATCAGATGAACCTATAGATAAATCAAGTATTATTGGAGAGTATATTTTGAGTATTCCAAAGATTGGGTATTTATATTCATTTGCAGGTTCACCAATAGGAATAATTGCTTTAATAGGAGTAATAGCTATTTTTATTATTTATGAATTTTGTTTTGTTAAGAATAAGAAGAATGACAATGATAATGATATTAAGATGTAATGTAAGTAAGGTTTCAAAGGGGTTTAATTAGTTGAATTTACAATTTGCTTTAAGGTAAGTTGATTCATATATAAACAAATTACTAATTAATAAAAATTTAAATTTAGGGGGAGAAAATTATGAACAGAAAGAGAATCGGAGCCTTATTAATAGGTGCGACATTACTAGTAGGAGCGTTAGGGTCATTTGCTTATTTTACTTCTAAGACAGGTATAGCGGGAAATGCAGGAGAAGGGGAGTTACAAAAGTTAAACATTACTAATGGTAAGGTAGTAATAACTGCTAAGGTAGCTGATGGAGAAAATATTGATTATGACTGGACATATGATGTTGCGAGATTAAGTACAACTGAAGATGGAACAACATCAGAAACAATAACCGCTTTTGAAGACAGGCATAGATCACCTGATATAAATGTGGCGGATGATGATAAGGGGGATGTAAATGACTTAAGTAGAGCTGTTATAGGAGCTGCGCTTCCAGCAACAGTTCACTTTACTAGGCCTGGAGATGCTGTAGTTTTAGGAACAGCAAAAGTTGGTGGGGAAGAAGCTAATGGATTAATAATTCAAAATGACAGTAATTTAACTATTAAAGTAAGATTAATTATTAAAGACACAGATGCAGATAAAGATGGAATTCAAAACACTCAAATAGAAGCAATGAAAGCTGCAGGCTGGAAAATGTATATAAATAATGAAAATGTAGATTTATCAGCTTTAACAGATGGTATTAATTTAGGTGTAGTTGGACCAGAGGGAACAATGCCAGAGGTTGATATAAGATTTGAATTACCAATAGATGCAGGAAATGAATATCAAAATGCTATAGCTGCAGGAGCTGGAAATTCTGCCTTAGATTTAAATCAATTAATTGAAATCCAAGCTACTCAAGAAAATAATACAAGCTGGGAGCAAATGGAGTAAGTAAATAATATTGCACCGAATAACACACCAGAAGCAACTGAATAAATTATTATTACTTATTAAGGTTTAATTAAAATATAAATTATAATATAGGACTATGAGTTTTCTTATAGTTCTATATTAATATAAAAGAAAGAAGGGAATATGTGTATAAAAGTAGCTAAGTATATAACTTGTTTCATTACAGTATTTTTACTATTTTCTGCAGTAAATATTCAGCAAGTAAAGGCAGAAAAGCAAGATAGTGAAATATATAACTTAGATAAAGATGGATATTGGAAACCAAAAGATAATATAGCACATGATTTCTATATCGAAAATATATGGGGAGAAACATGCTATTTAGAATCAATAGCATTTCAAAGAATATCTATAAAGGATGTAGGTAGTGATAAGAGTTACAATATAGATGAAGCAATTTCTTCAGGGATAATAGATGATGCGTATAATATAACGATTAATGAGGGGGAAAATCTATTATATTCAGGAGATATTTCAGATTTAGTAAGTAAAGAGCACATACCTTTAAAAGAACCTATATTTTTAGAACTAGATACAAAAATTAAATTTACAATTTCAATATATTTTGATCCTTTAGCAGGAAATGAATATCAAAATAAAAAATATGAATATTTATTATATCCAGAGGCTTTTAAAGTTGAAGAAGTATTTAAACCAGAGATTAGCTTACCACAAACCGGTTCAGTTATAAGTAGTTTTACTATAGGTATAGTGGGAATTTGCCTTATTATTTTAGGAGTATTAATTTCATTAAGGAATAAAAGAAAAGAGGTGAGATAATTTGAATCATAGAAGTATTAAGCAAGTAATATTAATTTTAATATTTTCAATATTAATAGGAATTATCTCATCAGCAAGTGTTGCATATTTTAAAAATTCAATTAAGAATCAGCCAATAACTGATTTATTAATTGAATATGAAATACAACAAGAATAATTAATTGCGAGGTGATAATTAATGAAACTAAAAAAAGTAGCACTAGCTTTATTTATAGTATTAATTGCTGTAACAAGTAGTATAAGTTATGGATATTTTACTGGAATTATAACTGTTCAGGGGAATAGTGGAGGTATGCTTCAAAAGCTGGTTATTACTAATGGTAACAGTGAGGTTACAATAGATACTACCAATAGTAAATGGAGTTATGGAAGTTTAATCACTGAAAATCCAATAGTAGAAACAAGGATATATATTCAAAAGCCAGATGGCTGGAGTGACAGTATAAATGTTTATATATATGATGAAAATAATAATAAAATTTCAGAATGGCCAGGTATAATTATGGAAAATGAGGGGGGAGGATTATATAGTTATACATTAAATTTACCAGAGGAATGGGGAAATGTAACAAGAGTAATATTTAATGATAATAAAAATCAAGTACCAGCTAGTGGAAGTAATGGATTTGAAATAAAAGAGGGCGAAAAAAAGATATATAAAGATAAACAATGGTCAGACTATGAAATTAAAATTGAGCAACCAACAGGTGATGTTTCAATTATAGAAAATACGGCAGTAGTAAAAAATCCAGATAATAATGTTAAGGTTAATTATGATGATGTTATAGTAAAAAATAAATCTAATCTTATGTCAAGAATTAAGTTGAGTTTAGATCTTTATGCTATAAAAGAAGGTGGATCACAAGAAGATAGTACAATTCCACCTATAGTTGATGATAATATAAACACAACAATACCAGAAGGCGCAAAAGATTTTGAAGTTTTAGTTGGAGATATTGATAATTTAAATTTAGGATATAAAAATGGTGAGAATCCGTTATCAGGAAATGTAATGAGTTTACACAGTTTAGATGTTTTTCCTAAAAAGGATGATCCACTAGGTACTGATAGGAAAATGGTTACTACAGGATTTTATAATTTTTTTAATAGTATAAAGGATAATGAAGATAATTATAAAATCATTTATTATAAGAAAAAACTAATTCAGTATTCTAGAAAATGGCCACTTGAATGGCAAGACTTGATTAGAGAAATAAATTCATCTTTTTATGGAATAGTATATAAAAATGATTTTGGAGTCTGGACACAACCAAGTATTTTTTATGATTATTTAAATGAAGATTTAATACCAAATATAATTAATAATGTGAATATCGGTAATAAGGTTGGACGTCTTAATTATACTTACAATGGTAATGAGTTACATGGTGATAGAGGAGAAATATTTTATGATGGGTATGTAGAGCGTTCTATTACAAAAACAAATGCTGATGGTAAAGATTTCATTTTAGGGGAGGATTATGACTCAAAATATATTGAATTGCAACCAGTAGAGCCAATTACTTTTAACTATTCAGATAAAATTGGAGATAATGAAAAAGTATATTCAGCTGTATTTCAGGTTATGATTGATGACTTACAAGCAGCAGCTTCTAAAGAGGTATGGGATCAAAAGTATGATGATGAAGATTGGCTTATATCATTTTCACCTAAATCAAAAGCTAATTATAAAGTTACATTAAAGGTAGTAGGTACTGACGAAGAAATTGAAGTAGAAGAATTTTCACATGTAATAAATAATTTAAGTCAGCATGGACCGAGAGCTAATTTAGTAACTTTAAATTTACCTAATAAGTATTATGAATTAATTGAAAAAGGTAGGAAAAATGGATTAGAACTAAAAATTGATGATACTACCTTTGGTACTTCAGGAGATGCTTATTGTATAGATTTTGCTAAGTTATTGGTGAATCAAAAGGTGGAGCATAAGGCTGAAATTTATGGTACGGTTATAGATACTGATGGTAAGCCTATAAAAAATGCAGTGGTTACAAATAGTAATACTGGAGAGCAAGTATTAGCTGATGAAAATGGTAACTATAGTTTTAATTATGTTTCATTAGGACAAACTATAATTAAGGTTGAGCATAGGAGTTATGAAACTCAAATAAAGAATTTATATAGTATTTATGAAGGAAGTAAAAATGAAGTTAATTTTACTTTAAGTAGAACTTATAATGAGGAAGCAATAGCACCTAACACTAAGTTAACTGGAAATGTATTGATAGAAAGATATAATAGCTTAGATGAAAAGATTGGTAAAACTATATTAACTGAATTGAAAATAGTTGAAGCTGGTGAAGAAAATAAGGTTACTATAGCAACAGAGGACTTGTTAGTTGAACCGGGGTTTTATTATAAAGTTAGGTATGATTTGAATTTATTTAATATGAGTAGTATTGATGAAAATTCTAAGCAGTTTAATATAAGGTTTAAAAGTAATATATCTGCTGAAATAACTCAAGAAAATAATAAATAGAAATATATTGTATTAAATTGCTAAGAAATGGAAAATATCATAAAGATTATAGCGGTTAATAAAAATATTTGCAAAATAAATAAAAAATATTGATAGAGGTTTAATAGTTGGACAATCTATTTAAGAAAGAGAAATTTAGAGTTTCAGGCAAGTTTAACTAACCAAATTAAAAGTTGGGGGCTGTCGCATTAGTGGATAAAAAAATCTGCTAGCGACAGCCTTTTAGTGTTGCATCTAAGTAAAACTTACTTGTTGACACGAACGCACTAGGTCTA
>NZ_JADPBQ010000028.1 GCF_015670405.1 Clostridium sp. 1001271B_151109_B4
ACATTGGATAATAAATCATTGGTTTATCATATATTGGCACCATTTGTTTTGACATAGCCTTTGTTACTGGGTAAAGACGAGTTCCTGATCCACCAGCTAAAATAATACCTTTCATATTAAATACCTCACTTTCTATTTTTCACAAATTTCATCCCTATAAATCTTGCTCCAAAATTAATTATTGCATCTATAATAATTAATGGTTTTTTATCTTGTATACTTCTTTTAAATATATAATTAAGAACCGTAAATCCACGTTCTCCAGCACTGTATTCTTTAAAATATGGATTTTGGTCAAAGAACTTTCCTATATCACTATATCTTTTTACAGTTTCATTAAAAGATAAATCATGCGAATGAATTATTTTAGAATCTGATGCATATTCAATTCTATAACCATTCATGATAAGCTTATATGCAAAATACATATCTTCGTTAGTAGGTAAATCCTTACTATCATATCCATTTAACTTAACAAAGACGTCTTTTAAAACAGCACTTGATGCATCAGAAAAGAAAAATGTCATAAGTCCTAACCTTTCAACATCCTCTTTGCTAACTATTCTTGTTTTATCTGGATAGTTTATTTCTCTTGTATATCTTTCAACTTTATGATTGTCATATCCGATTTGCCTACTAAACGCTGCTTCACATTTATTATTAGCAATATCTTTAGTTAGATGATATAACCAATACTCATCCTCAATTTTTATATCTTGAGTTATAAATACAACTATATCTCCTTTTGCAGCAAATGCTGCCTTTTCTCTAACTAAACTATGCGAAAAGTTCTCTCTAGAAATTTTTTCGTATTCACATTTTAATTTTTTTAACTTTTCCTCAGTGTTATCTTTTGATTCTGTTAAAATAAACTTTATTTCCTCTATACAAATATCCCTTTGTTTTTTTATATTAAGGTATAAATCTTCTATATAAGCTTCTGCATTATAAAGAGGACATATTATGGATATTTTCATGTACTTTTCCTCCGTTTTTAAACTTCTTTATACAGCGCCTTCTCCTCTTACAACAGATCCAAAGGTTTTAAGAATTATCTTAAAGTCTAACCATAAACTTCTATTATCTATATAATACATATCCATTTTAATTCTTTCTTCATATGTAGTATCGCTTCTTCCATTAGCCTGCCAATATCCAGTAAGCCCTGGTACAACTGAAAATAACTTATCAGCATATTCCCCATATAAAGCTACTTCTTTTTCAACTATTGGTCTTGGCCCAACAATGCTCATTGTTCCATTTAAGATATTAATTAACTGTGGAAGCTCATCAATACTACTTCTTCTTAAAAAATCACCAATTCTTGTTATTCTTGGATCATTTTCTAACTTAAAGTTTTTATAAAACTCTTCTTTTTGTTCCTTTGTAAAATTATTAAATATTTCCTCGGAATTTTGATACATAGTTCTAAATTTATATACTTTTATATCTTTTCCATGCAGTCCTTTTCTAGTATGACCAAATATTATCGGTCCTTTTGAGTCTAACTTTATAGCAATAGCAACAATAAGAAAAATTGGACTTAATAATATTAATCCTATTAATGATCCTAAAATATCTACAGTCCTTTTAAAAAACAGATACCATTGCGATCCTCTTTTTCCCTCTCCTATATCATTAGCTCTAAAATCAGTCATATTATCACACTCCATATGAATCTCCTATTAATATTCCCTTATAAGTATTATTATCAAATTTCTTTCTAATTACTATAGTTTTATTCATAAAAAATAATCCAACTTATATTATAGTATAATTTTTTAATAATAGATAAAAATTCATATATTCTTTGCATTAACTTAACTTTTTCTACATTTTTCTCTTAATCTTATTAACATTATACCTTAAATTTAGATTTATTTCTAATCATAGTAATACATAAAGTAAATGTTACTATTTAATGATATTAATGTCAATATAAAAGGTGCATTGTAAGTGCACCTTAAGTAAATCTTAATATTTTAAGTCATATAATTGTATTAAATAAACTTCCATAACTAAAACAAAGAATACTGATAATCCTGCTATATATGGATTTGTAATAGATGATGCTAATATAGACATTGTTCCTATAGTCCATCCTACTAAAACTTGTTCATCTTTCTTTTCTAAAGTTCTTTTAAATAATAAATTTAATAATTTAATAAAGTTAAATATTAAGTATCCAAAGAAGATCACTATACCTACTATACCTGTTTTAAATAATAACTCTACATAATATAATTCAAAACTACTACTACTAACTGGTTGTAAATTATTATCTTCCATATATTGAGGATACTCATCGATATGGGCTCCAAATCCCCATCCTAAAACTGGTTTTGCCTTAATTCTATCTACTAAAAATCTAAGTTGAATTGCTCTAACCTTGTTAGATTCATCATTTTCAAAATCTCCAATAGACTCGATTCTGTCTTTAATAGTCCCAGATGAATTAGGTAAATTTTGTTCTGGTGATACAGCAACTATAGTTTTTGGAAGTATTACTGCAACTAATATTAATGGTATTACTGAAATTAATATATTTTTTAAAGTTAATTTATATTTTCTAAATCTCCATAAATAATATGCAAATGCTATAATAACTACTCCTATTGTTCCAAGCCAAAATCCTCTTGTATTTGATACATATATTCCAACTAAAAGTATTGCTAACTTAACAATCCCAAAAACGTTCTTATCTTTATTAAATAATTTAATAAACATAACCGCTGCTGCAAGTTGCATAAAAATACCATTATATAAATACACTCTAGCATAATTATTAGACATTACTAATCCACTAATAAATCCATACTGTAATTTACTATTTAAATTATTATAAGTAACTATTATTTCTAAATTGTTAGGTAAGTAAATTCTACTTACAAAGAATAATGTAATAGTCATGATAGCAACTATAACTGCACAATTTACAAACACATTTATTATTTTATCAATATTTTCACTTCTACCTTTTACATAGGCTATTAAAAGTAATATATATATTATCCCTAAAAATGAATTAACATCTGAAAATATATCACCTAAGCTATTTCCATTAATTAAACCAATAATACTACCGTAAGCTAAATATATACATACAACAACAATTGGAACTAAAAACCTTTTTTCAACTTTTATTTTTTCTCTAAAAATCATATATACTGAGAATAGTGTTCCAACTACAAATAATCCCTTTCTTATAGGAAGTCCAAATAAATGTCCCAGTCCTCCAAGAACAAACTCAACAAAAATTAAAACTGTAACTATATTAAAAATAGTTCTTATAGTATCATTTTTTCCCTTCATCATCTTTTCTCCACTCTATGCTTTTATTTTTTATATTATTTATTACTTTCAAACTTGCCAAATATATTATTTTTATAATCTTTTATTCCTTTTCTAATATATTTAAACTTTTCTATTTTATTATCTTCAAATAAAATTATTTTTAAATTTTCTGTAATAAATCTTCTTTTGTCAGTTAGTACCCACTTAGGAAAATCTTCTTTATATTTATCCCAGATATAATGTCTGTTTCTACTCATATAATATCTTCTTAATGCACTATGGTTAGTTGGTATCATAGTGACCCCTAATACTTTTTTCTTTTCACTCTCTCCTAAATTATGCACTAAAACAGCAGAATTAACTTGTAGTATTTTATATCCTTTTTTATTTAAACTTAAACAAAAATCATGGTCTACTAAATCAATAAATAATTTTTCATCATACATGGCAACATCTTTATATACTTTTGCTTTAGTTAATGCACCTGAAGTAATTTCTGTTAATACCTCATTGTATGATTTTAAATTTATCTCTTCATTAATATTACTACTATTATTATACTCTTTTTCTTCAACATGTATTGGCACAAGCATTGCCACTTCTTCTTTTAAATTGCCATTAAGCCCCTCATAACAATTTAACATATTACTAATCATATCTTCAGTTACTATACTATCATGGTCTAAAGTTAATATCCATTCGTATTCCTTTTTAATAGAATACTCTATTCCTTTATTTAAAGCTGATGCAATCCCCTTATTCTCATTTAAATATATAACTGTTATTTCATTTTCTAAAGCTTTTAACATATTAATTGTTTCATTATTAGATCCATTATCTACTACTATTATTTCATCAACTTTTCCTTTAAGCTTATTAATACGCAATCTAAAATCATTTTCTACATTATATGTAATAATAATTGCTGCAACACTGTTCAATATTATCCCTCCATGATTACAAATCAAATAATTTATATATTTCCTCATCAGATATCTTTATATTTTTTAATATTTGATTTCTCTTTGCTTCCATTAAAGGCCTTTTACTTTTTACTTCTTTAACATACTTTAAGCATTTTCTATCAAATAACACAAAGAATACAAGATATTTCATTACTCCAATATATATTTTACTCTTATCTTTTTCAAAGGCATAATTTGTTTCATTTTTTATAATCATTAAATAATGATTTCTAAATGATATTCCCTTTAAAAACTCTGATTGGCTTCTTCTATTTTTTATAGTGTTTATTATACCCTTACTACTATTCATCCCTCTTCCATGATAAGAAATTGCATCATGAACGTAATAACATTTAAATCCATAAAGGTTTAATCTCCAACAAATATCTATATCCTCTTTATAAGCAAAGAAGTCATTATCAAAGTATTCTCCATTTACTTTAATCTTTTCTAAAGCATCTTTCTTAAAAACTGCAGCCGCCCCACAAACTCCAAATACTCTTTTATCTTCTTCATATTTACCTTCATCTGGCTCATTTTGCCCTATATCTATTCCCTTTCTATAGTGATTAAAGGCTATACCAACCGAATCTATAACATTTAATTTCTTATCTGTATCAAAATCATACTTTAGGAGCTTTCCTGTTACTGCTCCTATTGTTTCATCTTCTGAAAACTTATTAATACACTTTTCAATATAATTTTCTCCAAACACGATATCTGGATTTGCTATTATTACATAATCACCTTTTGCTAGCTCTATTCCTTTATTAGCCCCTCCTGCATAACCAGTGTTTTTATTTTTAAATAATATAACTTCTTCTTTAAAGTTATCTTCAATAATTTTCACTGAATTATCAGTTGAGCCATTATCTATGATAATAATCTCTATATTTTTATATTTTTGCTCTAGTAATGATTTTATACATTTATATAAGTACTTTTCACCATTCCAATTAACTATTGCTACTGAAACTAATTTATTCATATATAAACTTCTCTCTTCCTCTAACTAAATAGCATTATTTAATCTTATTAACTATTTATCATAATTTTCATTACCACTATATTCATCAATAAAATATAATGGTCTATTTTTAACTTCTATAAATATTCTTCCTAAGTATTCACCTATTATGCCTAAGCAAACTAATTGAATTCCACCTAATAATAGTATTATACATACTAAGCTTGCATATCCAGGAACATCTACACCTCTAATAATAGTCTTAAAGAGTGTAAATACCATATATCCAATAGCACCTATTGCACTTACCATTCCTATTATAGTTGCAATTCTTAAAGGAGCTACAGTAAATGAAGTTATTCCCTCAATTGCTAAATCAAATAATTTAAAGTAATTCCACTTTGTAGTTCCTGCTACTCTAGGATCTCTATCAAATTCTATTGCCTTCTTTTTAAAGCCTATTAAGCTAAACATCCCTTTAGTATATCTTTGTTTCTCAGGGAATGATTTCAATGCTTCAACAGCTCGTCTACTTAATAATCTAAAATCGCCTGTGTCTTCTTGAATTGGCACTGATGATACACTTCTTAGCACTCTATAAAATGAATGAGATGTAAATTTCTTTAATGCTGTTTCACCTTTTCTGCTTCTACGCTTTGCATATACATCATCATAACCTTCTTCATAATACTTAATCATATCTATTATTAATTCAGGAGGATCTTGTAAATCGGCATCTATTATTGCCACTACATCACCTTTTACATAATCAAGAGCTGCGGCCATTGCTATTTCTTTACCAAAGTTTCTTGATAAATTTAAATAACATACTCTAGAATCATTTTCCTTATATTGTTTTACTATTTCTAATGATCTATCTTTACTTCCATCATTAACAAATAAAAATTCCATATTATAATTAGGAATATTTTCTGAAAGCTTTACTAATCTCTCATACAAATAAGGTAAAGATTCCTCTTCATTATACATTGGGATTATTATGGATATTAATTCCTTCATAATTTTATATTCTCCTTTAAATTTAGTCTAAAATCTTACGTACATATAACATAAAACTATTTGCACATAAAATTATAAATACTAATATAAGATAAATATTAGCACGCCATTTTCTCAGAAACTCATTTAGTATTAATGCACTTATTACAATTATTAATATATCTGTAACAAAAAACACTCTTGCTCCCGATGCATATATAGTTGGTGATATACTAATTGATAGCGACGAACAAATTGCCGCTAAATATAATATTACTGATAAGTACTGCATTTCAATTCTATCAAATATAAGTAAAAACATCACTGGAATTATTAATAATGTACATAATAAAATAGATGTTGGTAAAAATAATTTAATATTATCAAAGTTTAATATATTTAAATTTTGAACACTTAATAATTTAAATATAAATAAATTTGTACTAATATTAAGAACTTCGAATACTCTTTCTACTATTTTTATAATAACAACTATCATAGGTATTGCTGCTAATAGTCTAATTAATACATCTTTGTATTTTTTCCAAATTAATATATTTATTAGACTAACTAATACAGCAATTAATATAATTTCATTTCTAAACATATGCTCTAAGAATAAATTAGTTCCCATCATTATTTTAGTTGGTAATGAAATCATATCCCATTGTCCAAACCATGTTATTGTTTCATTTTCAGATCTTGCATAATTTCCTGGCGCTAAAAATAATATTGCAGTATTAATTGCTATAAATATATTGAAAACAACTAAATCTAATCTTACCCTTTTATCTCTAATAATTAAATAAATATTCGTAATCAGTGCAAAACAAAGTATTACTAAAGATGCTTGTTCCATATTAGCCCCTAAAATTGCTGCAAATGCTAATACAATATACCACCTTTTATTAAAATTCTCGTTAAATAAAGCACTTTTAAATGGCAACATAACTATAAGTGCACATGCTACCGGCCATAAATAATTAAACGAACCTGTTATCCATGAAATTGCTGTTAAAAATACATCCTTATGTATAGTAAATATAGAAATGCAAATTATACTTTTAATTAATAACCTTTTACCTTCTGTCATTTCATCTACATATTTGTATGGAATTAATCTATATATTCCAAATGCTAAAACAACAGTCATTATTGTATTTAAAACTCTCCATAACCAAAGATTACATCCAAACATAGGTACCATAATAGATTCTATTACTATTCTTCCGGTCCAGCTTGTATATCTATGCTGTAAATAATCTATTAAATTTCCATTAAAAGCATCGTTTAAAATTGCTGAAAACCATTCATCATCTCCAGGAGTTACTGTTCTTTTAGCAAAAACTAATAACATTAATAATGCTAATATGAAGTATGGAATATTCTCTATTTTAAATATCTTATTAAATATTTTTTTCATATTCATCATCCTAACTTATCTCAATAAATTTATCTGTAAAAATCATCTTTTCTCGTTCATCCTGATTAACTATAATAAATCCAATTTGATACTTTTCGCCTTCAATAAGTTTATCATTATTAACTCTACCTATAAGCCCACATTTAATATAATTAGTTTCAACTGTATTTTTCCCCTCTAAATCTTCGCGTTCTTGCATTTCAGTTTTTATAGAAATAATATTTCCACTTTCATCTTTTAAAACAATCTTTCTATTTATATATTGATTTGTACTATTAGTTTCTGCAAGCCATCCAGTTATTACGATATCCTTATCGTAATAAGCAACATCTTCAATTTCATATTCAAAATCTGCATCGTAATTATTTTCTATACTTTTCACTTCTTTAACCTTTTCAAAGTCATATTTAACAAGAAAATAACTTCCAAAGCCAACAATGACAACTAAAACAAATAGCACCATTACTATTCCTTTTTTCATCAATAATATTCTCCTCATTTTTTTCTTTTGGTATTATTTCTCCTTAAATACCCATATTTTATTTACTATGTAATTAATAACCATAACAATAGCTGTAGTAATAACTAGTCCTACTAATTTATTAAATGATAATATATCAACTAAGAAATATAATATAGCCGTGTTTAATGCTAGTCCTATTAAATTCAAAATTATAAACTTAGCTGTTGTTTCCTTTTTATCTTCACCATTATATTTAAATACCCATTTGGAATTCCAAATATAACTGTTTGCAGTTGCAATAACATAAGCAATAACATTTGCAACAATATAATATACTCCTACAAAGTTTAATAACGCAAATATTATCCAATTAATTAAAGTATTTAAAACTCCTACAAGTCCAAATTTTATAAATTTATTTATTCCACTTTCCAAAAAATTCATTTTTTACTCCTTTTATTACTTAATTAGATTATTTAATACATTATTCAATATTATACACTTATAACATGTTCTTTATCAATTTATAATTAACTATATATAAACTTTTTAAGTAATTCTTAACAATTAAGTGAGATTCTAAATCTTAGATTTAGTTAATCGAACTTACTCAGCGACTGAAAGGAGTCGAGTTTCCTTTACAAAATTCTAAATCTTAGATTTAGTTAATCTAAGTTAACTCAAACTCCAAATTTTAATTTGGTTAAAGATACAATTTAGTATACCACGTTCTGAAATATCCTTGAATTTTCTTTTAATCCTCTTAATTTTATTAAAATAAATCAATTTTTTCTTTTTAAAAATTAAAAAGTGGCTAATGCCACTTTTTTAAATTTAAAAACTAATTAATAATTATAATTTTTCTACTTTTTCTTAATCATAGTCATAACTCTATTTATCATTTCTCTTTGAATATCATCTTTAATTATAAACATTATGCCTATGTAAATTACAACTCCTGATATACCTTGAACTACATTAGCAAGCATTCCATTACTTATGCTATTACCAATAAACGTAACTACTATTCCCATTATTATAGAAACAACAACATATTTAACTATCCCTAGTAGCATTCTCACAACAGGTAATTGCTTTCTTACTAATATTAATTGAATTACTATTCCTATATATTCTGCTGCAATTAATGATATTATTGCCCCAGCTGCTCCATGCTTCGGAATAAGCACTATATTCATAATTAAATTTATTATAGCAGCAATTATTATTGATAAAGTATATTTATTTTCCTGTTTAATTGCAATCAAATATTGCACTCCTATAATGTTAGCCCAACTTACAGCAATTATAATAAGCGAAGTCCAAGCTGTTAGTTGTCCTACTGGTAAGTATTTAGGCGCTAAAAACCAAGAAACTAAAATCTTAGATATACACATAAGTCCTATAGACATTGGTATTGCCATATATGAAACAACTTTAAATGTTTTTTCTATAATTTTAGGAACTTCTTCATGCTTTCCATTACCTATGATATTAGATACTCTTGGCAATAATACTACCCCTATTGATGTTATCATTGCTAAAACCATATTAACTATTTTTTGAGAATAGTCATAGAATATTACCTGATCATTAGTTGATAGAAAACCTACTAAAGTTCTTGCTACTAATGTATAAACTTGTGTTGCTATTTGAGGTAAAAATAATCTTAATAATGGTCTTATAGTTCTTTTTACTATTTTTTTATCTATAACTATCTTTCCTACATATCTAGGAACGTAAAACCACATTAATACTATACTTACTATATTAACTACTACTGTTAATAATGCATAAAGTAATAAGTCATCTGGACTCTTTATAAAAATAAATATACATGCAAGTCCAACTAATCTAGCAAAAGTATTTCTTATTACTACCTTTTTAAAATCTTCAAGCCCCATAAATAACCATGATATATCTATCATAACTGAAATTATATTTAATCCTTGTATTAAATATATAGTTGTATTACTATTCGTAAAACAACCTATAAATAAATAATAAGCTATTAATGAAACTGTACTTGTTGCTAGTTGTACACTATATAAACTCCAGAAAGTTTTTGCTAATTTTTCTTTATCATCTCTTACATATGCTATTTGCCTATTACCGTACATCTGCATTCCCAATGCACCAAATAACATAAAGTAATTTGCTATAGATAAACTTAGAGAATTTAATCCTAATTGTTCTGGATCAAACACTCTTGTCAAATATGGCATTGTTATAAGTGGAATTAGCATGCTCATTATCTGATAAGCAGTATTATATAAATAATTTTTTATTATACTCATCTTCTCTACTCCTATAAAAACAAATTAATTAAACTCTTTATACTCTATCTTTTTAGCTTCTTTATTTCCATCCTTGATACCCTTAAAAACGGATTTTAAAACTTCCATATTGAAATTCTTTAAAAGATTTATAATTAATATTATGTAATATGTTTTTTTTGCTTTTTTATATTTTTCTAAAGATTGATTTCTTTTTGTATACATAAATAGATTTCTTGCTAAATAATACTCTTTAAATCCACTTGTCTTATTCCCTGTTGCAGAATGCATATGATAAACAATACTTTCTTTAAGTACAGTTGTCTTAAAACCAGCTCTTTTTAATCTTAATGATAAATCTACGTCTTCATAATATGCAAAGAATTTGCTATCAAAATAATCTCCATTATCAAGCTTAACCTTTTCTAATGCTTTTGCTGAGTATATTGCTGCCCCTGCACAAGCTCCTTCAATAGTTATGTCTCTACCTAGTACTTCGTTTACTTCTTCTCTGTATCCAACTTGACTTGGAATTAACTTTTCATTAAATACTAATCCAGCTGCATCACACTTATTTCTTTCAAAGTAATTAATCATAAATAATTGAAACACGTCATATTCCTTATTATCTTCAATAAACTTTATTGCTTTAGATAAAGAATCACTAGGAACTTCAACATCATTATTTAATGTTAAAACATAATTGCATCCTTCATTTATTGCCTTTTTAATTCCTATATTATTAGCAGGAGCAAATCCGCTATTATGATCCATTTCTACTAAATCTATATTTAATTTTTCTTTATAACTGTTAATTATATTAATGGAATTATCCTTAGAATCATTATCAATAATATATACTTTAAAATCCTTAAATAACTGATTTTCTAAACTTGAAAGACATTTATCAATTAACTTTTCACCATTCCAATTAGCAATTACTATACCAACCATCTTTTTTCTCCTTGCTTATTATTCTATTTTAGCTTACCTCTAATCCCTTTTTTATAATCTTTATATCCTCTAAAAATCATTTTTATTTTATTAACTTTATCCTTTTCTCCAAGTACAATTTTCACAAATTCCTTTTTAAACAGCATTTTATCTCTATTTAATGTAAAACTATTTAAATCTTTGTACTTTTCCCAAGTATAAAATCTATTTCTAGTCATATAATATCTTCTAATAGCTGAATGATTAGATGTGTTAAATTTTAAGAATCCACTTTTTACAGCCTGGCTTTCACCTAAATTATGATAAAGTATCGCATCTCTAACCTTTATCATTTTTATATTTTTTTCATTTAATCTCATACAAAAATCAGTATCAACTAAGTCTATAAAAAGACTGTCATCAAAGAATCCAACTTTATCAAAAATTTCACTTTTTAATAAATTACCTGATGTTATTTCTGCATCAACATATTCATAAGCTTTTATTTCTGAATTTTCCTCTATAGACTGTACTCTTTCATCAACAAAATTAGGGAATATACTTAATATGTCCTTTCTTTCCTCTAAGTTTATATCTTCATATACTTCAAACATTTTTTCAATCATGTTATCATTTGCCTTACTATCTTGGTCCATAGTAATAACCCAGCTATAATCTTCATTTAATGCTTTTTTTATTCCAATATTTAATGCTGTAGCTATTCCTAAATTATCATTATTTAAAATTAAGTCTACCTTATTAGTATTTGAATTTTTTAATTCTTGTAAAATCTTTATCCCATCTCTATTAGAACCATTGTCGACAATGAACATTTTATCAACTTGATTTATTAAAGAATTAAAACATTTTGTTATTCCTTTATCAGGATTATAACTAACTATAATACAAGCTACCTTATTCATATTTACTCCTTAACTAACAAATTTAACAATATTTATCACCTTTCATAACAATACTTTAGATTATAACATATATTTTTTTTAACTTACCATACATTTTGTATGAATGTTTTTAATTTATACATAATAATTTAACATTTTCTATGCATTATTTAACATTGTCTAATATTTTCTTAACATTTATAATATAATTATTAGATAAACACTTCATTCACAAGGAGGAAAGATGATAAAAAAATTATTTGATAAAAAAAGCTTATTAAATATATTATTATTTGTAATTTATTCTTTACTTTTAGTATTTTTAATAGAATGGATATCTAGGGGTAATTTTGCTGACGCATATGAGTTCTTCCGTCATCAATTTAGTAAATTTACTTATAATGTATTAATTGTTGCTTTAACCTTAAGTCCTTGCTTCTTATTTAGAAGAAGACTTTTCGCTTTTAGTACAGGCTCTATTATCTGGATAGTCTTAGGTATAGCAGATAATTTAGTAATTAAATTTAGAGAAACTCCTCTAACTTATGCAGATTTAGGGATGGTTAGCAGCGCTTTTGAGTTGATTACTCAGTATTTATCTAAGAACTCATTGATATTAATAATTATTTCATTTATCGTCACAATATTAATATTAACAGTTTTATTTTTTAAATGTAAAAAAACAAAAGTTAATTACCTAAGAAACATTGTATGTTTATTAGTATTTTTGTTAACGTTTTCCAGCTCTATTGATTATGGTTTAAAAAATGGTATCATTACAACAAACTTTTGGGATGTAACATGGGGGTATGGTGCTTATGGTTTTTCTTACTCCTTTTACAATAGCTTTGTAAATACTGGAATATCTAAACCTAGTGGTTATTCAAAAAGTACAATTTCTGATATAACCGATACTTTAGCTACTTTAGATCCTGAAAATTCTGATTCTATAACTACAGTAGCTACCTCTATAAGTAGAGATGTTGATTTGTTAGATGTTGATCTTACTTCACAAGCTAGTGATACTCTTGTTAAACCAAATATTATAATGATTCAGCTTGAATCATTTATAAATCCAAACTGGTTAATTGATGTAACTTTTAATGAGAACCCTGTAAGTAATTTTGAGTACTACTCTGAAAACTTTTCTTCTGGTTTAGTTACTGTACCTGCAATGGGAGGGGGAACTGCTAATACAGAATTTGAAGTTATTACAGGTATGTCAACTGAATTTTTTGGTGTTGGAGAATTCCCATATAATACACTTTGTTCAAAAACTCCAGTACCTTCATTAGCATATACTTTAAGAGAATTAGGTTATACATCTAATTCACTTCATAATCATGATGGGAAATTTTATTCTAGGAATAAAGCTTATGAAAACTTAGGTTTTGATGCTTTTACACCTATTGAATCAATGCCAGTTCCAGAAAAAACACCATTTGGATGGGCAAAAGACAATGTATTAATTGATCAAATCTGTGATATATTAACTACAACAGATTCTCCTGATCTAGTATTCGGGATATCTGTTCAAGGACACGGAACTTATCCTAATAATCCTTTAGAGGATAAAGTAATTTCTATTATAGATGGTTTTGAAAGAGAAAATAAAAATAGCTTAGAATATTATGTTAACCAAATACACGAAATGGATATTTTTGTAAAAGATTTAATTGAAGCAGTAAATAGCTTAGATGAGCCTTCAGTAATACTATTTTACGGAGACCATTTCCCAGCTTTAGGATTTTCAGCTGATGATATAGCTGAAGCTAATCTTAGGGAAACACCTTATTTAATATGGGATAACATGGGCTTAGAAGTAACTAATAAAAACGTAAAATCTTATGAATTAACATCATTAATTATGGATAAGATTTCTTTCCCAAGTACAGCTTTATCATCACTTCATAATAGTGATCTTGATTCTGAAACAAAGAAAGAATATCTTAATCAGTTAGAATATGACATGATATACGGAAGAAACTATACTGGTGAATTTTCAGAATTAATTCCATCTGAAAGTTATAAAATTGGATTTAAGGATGTTTCTATTGATAATGTAGAAGTCATAGATGACTATATAAACATTAAAGGATCTAACTTTAATACTTTTAGCCGAGTTTTTGTTAACAATAAAGAAGTTACTACTAATTTTGTAGATGAAAATACTTTAAGTATTAGCAAATCAGATTGTGCTAATAATTCTATAATTAAAGTATCTCAGTTAGCCTCTGGATCTGCTACAGTATTCTCTTCTTCAGATGAATTTACTGTAACTTATTAAACTACTAATATAAATAATAAGCTAAAGAAAAAAGATGATTTACATATTTTAAATTACCTCCTGTCAAATAGACAGGGACTGTAGATAATTTTGTGTAATATAGTTTCTTATAAATCAAATATTACTGGAAATTTTGATTTCCAGTAATATTTTTTTATTATCTAGAAATGCTAATAATGTGTTTTTCTATTTTTTTATAGTCATTTCTGCTTTTTCAAGTTTATTACTTATAGGATTTTCTATAAATTCCATCCAGGCATCAAATACATCTTTCATTTCTTCATTCTTTGGTAGTTTAGGTAATTCTATAAAGTGTATTTCCTGAAGATCTGTTAATTCTTCATTGAATGAAAAGGGTAAATTTCCAAGGGATATATTTACAGAGTGTGGCTTTGATGTTGATGTAATTGGCTTAAAAAGAATACAGTCATCAGGTAGCAGATGGCGCTCCACATTTCGAAGAAATGGTGTAGAACAATTACAAGATACTAGAAAATTTAATACAGGAAGACCAACCGAAAAAGACTTATTTTTAGGGGAAAAATATGAAAAACTACAAACAAAGTTAAAGCTTTTACAAGCAGAGAATTAACTTCTAAAAAAGCTAGAAATGTTAGAAAGGGGAGTGAATCAAAAGAAATAATAGTAGCAGCAAATAAAAAGTTCGAAATTATGAAATCCTTGATTGCTAAATATAAATTTAAAAATATGATTAGCTATCTGTGTAATATTTACGGTGTTTCACGCTCGGGTTATTATAAGTACTTTTCATCTATTACTATAAAAAAGCGTGAGTCTAACGAAGTTAGAGATTTAGAGAGTAAAGATTATAATAATTTTAGAGGACAATGAAACTTAAAAAAGATGACTCCTGTTCAATACAGAAATAATCTTCTAAATTAGTCTACTCTTTTTTAAACTGTCCTTGACAAGGAGTACAAGTTTATATCTTGAGTTCCTTTTTTATTATAATAACTTTTCTCTCTTCTTTATATCTCTTCCCTAAATAATATTATAGTTAAATTAATCATATATATCTGAAAACTCAATATTACATCTTTCTATATGGCTATTTTCATTTGTTATTGTTTTGCTTATAATTTCTTCTTCAATAATCTTTATTGGTAAATAAAATGTAAATTGAGTACCTTTATCTATATTATCTAAATATATCTTTCCACCATGCATTTCTACAAAATTTCTAGCTAAAAACAACCCTATACCACTACCTTCATTTCTTCTAGTCAATGAATCATCTACTTGAGAGAACTTTCCAAAAATACGTTCTCTATTATTGTAATCTATCTTTTCTCCATAATTTTTAACAGATATAAATACTTTATTTAAATCTACGTTCATCTTTATTTTTATCTCAATATCTGTATTATAATCAGAAAATTTAATTGCATTAGATATTAAATTAAGCATAATTCTTTCAATCTTATCTTGATCACAAGCTAAAATTACTTCTTCAATATCTGTATCAAAAATTATATTTCTTTGTTTTTCATTTGCATATTGTACTGTAGACATAGTTATATTTTCTACAATACTAACAATATCATAATTTCCTAATTTCAAATCATAAAAACTACTATTTATTTTTGCAGTATCCATAATATTATTTACTAACCTTAATAACCTATATGAATTTTGTTTTAATATATTTAAATATTCTTTATATTTTTCATTGCTAAAACTAATATTATTACCTTGATTATATAAGTTTAATAATTGTACAGTTGAAAGTATTATATTAATTGGTGTTCTAAATTCGTGAGATATATTTGATAAAAATTCTATTTTCATAGATTCTAATTTAATATTATCTTCTACTTCACTTTTATTTTCCATCTGCTTTATTATAATGCTTATTTTCTTTAAAATTTCATTTATAAATGAATCATCTTGATTAATATAATTTATATTTTCATTGTAAGATATTAACACTAATGCAAATAATTTGTTCGCTAACTGTATATGTTTAATTTTCAGATTCTCTTTTATATTATTTTTTTGTAATTTTTCTATTTTGTCATATAGTTCAGAATATTTTTTTTCATCAATTTCATTATCACATAGTTTATTTTCTATTTCTTCATCTATATATATTTTTATTTTAAATTTACTTTCTTTTTCATTTTCACTTATATAAAAATTAAACATTTTTTTATCTTCATCATATAAAAGTATATCTATATTCTCATAATTCATAACTTTTTTTAATTCTTTTAATATAGACTGTATAATTGCTCTATCATTTTTTTCTTTACTTCCGTCTAAATAATTTAACAAATTTCTTTCTAATCTTAATTGTATATTCTTATCTAATGATACTTCCTTTGCCACTCCTCCTATAACTTTTTCTTTAGTTACATCAGTATTTAGTATAAATTTATGTACTTTATGCCATATATTTTGTCCATCTACATTGCTATATTCTTCATTATATATATATCTATTATTATCAATAAGTTCTTTATCTGTTTTCTCACATTTTTTAGCTATATCATATTCACGCAACTCATAATCAGACTTTCCTATTATTTTTTCTTTAGTTAAACCTAATTTTTCAGCACCATATCTATTTATATATATATATTTCATTTGTTCATTTTTTAACCATATATGATAAGGTAATTTATCCAATATTTCTTCTAAATACTCTCTATTATAATCCTTTATTAATGTATCTCTTTCTAGCATTTATTAAAACCACTCCCATTAATTCTATATAATACAATATATAATATATTATATATTGTATTATTTTTAAACATTAATTCCATATTTTATATTTATAATATAAAACTTATACTAATAGGTATTATTTTGAAAATATATAATAAGATCCAATAGAAAATTCATATTCTAGTATTTTCATAAATAAATTTTCTTTGTTTATTAGTAAATGATTTTTTTCCACTTATTAAGTTGGAAGTAACTATTACTTTATCTGTTATTTTAGAAACCATTGATGGTGAGATTGTTATTCCATATAAATCTTCTATCTCAGCCTGAATATCGCTAGTAGTCATACCTTTTGCATAAAGAGAGATTATTTTTTTATCTCTGAATTGTAATCAAAATTGATATCATTTTTTCTTCCCATAGAAAATCCTCCTAAAATCTATATAGTATATTATTCCAAACATACCAACTAATCATAAAAAAAGAGTAGATAGATTTATTTTTTACATAAATCTATCTACTCTCCCAATAGACAGGAGCTAATTCATCTATAAATAATCTTTTTTCTTTAAATACTTTAGCTATTTTTAATAATCTATTTTATTAAAATTTAACATTTATACTTCTCTTATTAGTTATATCCCTTAGGATTATTGCTTTGCCATCTCCAAGAGTCTTCGCACATTTCCTTAATTCCTCTTTCAGCTTTCCATCCTAATTCTTCATTAGCCTTCTTAGGATCTGCATAACAAGTAGCTATATCTCCCGCTCTTCTTTCTACTATTTCATAAGGAATTTCTCTTCCTGATGCTTCACTAAATGCCTTAACAACATCTAGCACTGAATATCCAATACCAGTTCCTAAATTATAAGTTACAAGCCCTGGATTAGTTGCAAGTTTTTCTAAAGCTTTAACGTGTCCTACAGCTAAATCTACAACATGGATATAATCTCTTACACCTGTTCCATCATGAGTTGGATAGTCATTACCAAATACTCTTAATTGTTTTAATTCACCAATTGCTACCTTTGTGATATATGGCATTAAGTTATTTGGAATTCCATTTGGATCTTCTCCTATTATTCCACTCTTATGAGCTCCAACTGGATTGAAGTATCTTAGTATTGCTATGTTTAATTCTGTCTCTACCTTTGCAATATCTCTTAGCATATCTTCAATCATAAGCTTAGTTGCTCCATAAGGATTAGTAGTTGATAAAGGAGAATCTTCTGTTATAGGAACTACCTTTGCATCTCCATAAACTGTTGCAGATGAACTAAATACAAAGTTTCTGCATCCATATTTCTTCATAGCTTTTAATACTACTAATGCACTTGTTAAGTTATTGTAGTAATATTCTAATGGTTTTTCAACTGATTCACCTACTGCTTTAAAGGCTGCAAAATGAATTACTGAATCTATATCATTTTCTTCAAATATTCTTTCTGTTTCATTTACATCTGTTAAGTTAACGTTATAAAATTTAACGTCCTTACCTGTTATTTCTCTAATTCTATCTTTAACAAGTTCCTTACTGTTACTTAAATCGTCGGCAATTACAACATCATACCCTGTATTTAAAAGTTCTACTGTTGTATGACTTCCGATATAACCCATTCCACCTGATACTAATACTGCCATAATTAATTTCCTCCCAACTAATTATTAATTTCCTCACTTATTATTATATAACATATTTTTCAAATATTAAATAACTTTTTTAAATTAATTAATAAAGTTTTCTAATTACTTTTCCTTATATAATAATACCATATTTTTCTTAAATAAATTTATACATTTTATACGAATATCTTCCCTGTAATTTACCCAATATAACTTGAGCATTTATCTAATCAGTTGAATATTTTCCCATAAAAGAGCAAATATTAATATTTTCTGTCAAATTGCATTTATTCATGTTAAAATTATTACGTTATTAAAAATTACAAGTTTTATGATTATAGGGGTGAGCTTATGAAAGGGAAATTATCTACAACAAAAAAAGTACTAATAGGTATTTGCTTAGTATTAGTTTTAATAGTTGGAAGTGCAGTATTTGCAATTAATCACTATGCATCTAAAGTTGAAAGGGTTAAAATCGATAGATCTACCGTAACTGAAACTGGTAAAGAACCAGCAAAAGAAGATCAAGATCTTATAACGATTGCTTTATTAGGAACAGATTTTAGCCAAAATGAACTATATGGTAATCATTATGGGGCTGCAGACTGTACTATGATATTAGGAATAGATAAAAAGAATGATAGACTTAAACTTTTCTCACTAATGAGAGACATGTATTTAGATTTACCTGATGGAAGTGGAAAACAAAACTTAAATTACACAATGGCATATGGTGGACCAGAGGTTATATTAAAAACTATAAATACAAACTTTAATTTAACTGTTGATAAGTTTATTTCTGTTAGTTTACACACTTTACCTCAAATTATAGATAAGCTTGGTGGAGTTGAACTTACAATAACTAATGATGAATTAAATTATATAAATGGATATATTTCTAATATTGATAAGGAAAATGGTACAAGCACTGAAAGATTAACATCAGCTGGTACTCATACTTTAAATGGAACTCAAGCGGCTGCATATTGTAGAATAAGATATACTGAAGGTAGTGACTATAAGAGAAGTGAAAGACAAAGAGATGTTCTTGATGCTTTATTTAACAAATTTAAAGGTTCATCAATTACAGAATTAATTTCTATAATGGATGATATTTTACCTTTAGTAACAACTAATCTTACTAATAGTGAAATTATCTCTATTGCTAGTACAGTATTAGGCATGGGTATACCTGAAATAGAACAATCTAGATTCCCTCTTGATGGGAAATCTGAAACTATTTATACAGATATGTTACATTTAACTATAGATACTGAAGAAACTACTAATGACATACATAAATTCTTGTATTCTTTAGAGTAATTTAAAATTATACCTAAACAAAAAAGAAAGTATTAATTTAACACTTTCTTTTTTGTTTTATATTTATGTGAATAACAAGTGTTAAAAACCTATAAGTTTATGTTTTTAACACTTGTTTCTTATAATATCTAAGCTGATTACTTACCTAAAAGCCTATACTTTATTTATCGCCCCCCTTCATGCTTCTCTTTAAATAACTTACTACTTACCACCGATAAAAGCACACATAACAATAAAACCAAATAAATAATACTTAATACTCTATGCCTATTCTTTTTACTAATCGTATCGGCTTTATTAGATGAAATATCACTTCCTGAATTACTCTCTGTAGTATTACTAGTATCACTTGCTTCGGCTTTCTCTATATTTGAATCCTCTTTATTATTTTCATTATTTATACTGTTTTTATTTGTATCATTTTCTTCTGAAGCTGATAAATCTTCATTGTTATTTGTTATGCTATTATCTAAATAATTTAATAAATTATCATACTCCTCATCTGTAAACGGTGATTTTTTATAATTATCATAATATTTCTTTGCATCTTCAATATTACATTTTAATAATACATCATCATCTTCCTTATCCTTAATCTCTAATTCCTTATTATCTGAATCAATCCTAACTTCGATATCTAAATCATTAGCAACTCTTAATGCTTCACTATATATTCCAACAAGCTCTGATAAAGAAAAATCACTTATTTTCTGCCCCTCTTTAATCCTTGAAAACACTTCACTGCTATTATTCACTATTGCTTGAATTTCTTCAGTGCTAATATCTAAGTTTTCTATGTGCTCGCTAATATTTTTTGAATACTCTTCTGGAATTCCTACCTCTTCAAGCTTTTCCTTAAAAAAGTCAATATTTTCACTATGTACTGGCAATATAAATGTATTTATTAATAAAAAACTAATCACAACCATTTTGGTTACTATTTTAATCACTCTTTTCATAGTTTTAGCTCCTTTTTATAAATTCATTTATTTTGATTATTGCCATAAATCACAAAAATAAACTTTAGCTTATAAATGAAAATAGTTAGACCAAAAAGGTCTAACTATTCCCATTTATAGTGAAAAAAGATACTATCACTTATATTCATTTTTTTAGACATTTCTTTTGCTTCATTTACAGATTGATGAGCCTTAATATTACTGTAATTAATATCAGCATTGAACTCAGATTTTCGCTCTAATAACTCCATGCCTATACTATTTTTAGGTTGCTTATTTAAAAATTATATTTATAAGTCTTGATTCTAAAGAGCTATTTTTTCCTCAGAGGCGGTATATATTACTATTATTTATCATAGTAAATAAATTTAGGACACCTCTGAGACTAATATTGTGCACTTATAATATTATTTCCTTACTGTTAAATCTCTTTTAAGTAATTGTAAAATTATGTTTAATTTATGTTAACTTTATTAATTATTTATATATTTGATAACACCTTTGTTTGAATCATATTGCTTAATTGAGATATACTTTATTAATTATTTATATATTTGGTAACCCATTTTTCATGGTTTAAATTTTCTAATTTATAATTATTTAATTTAATATATTTAAGTAGTAAAAGCTAGGCTTTATCTAACTTTCATTCTTTATTTCTTTATAAGAATATGGTTTTCTCATAAATAAGAAATAACCTTATAATCCAAAATTCCGGATTACAAGGTTATTTAACAACTATATTTGCGATACATTTTTACTTGTAGCATTTTTCCTTCAATACCACTGACTCAATAAAATTAATATTAAATCTTTAATTAATAATTACATAAACTATCCATTATTAAAGTCTAGGTATATTTATAGTGAATTCAGTAAAATCATCATCACTTGATACACCTACAGTCCCATTAGCACTCTCAATAATTTCTTTTACAATTGAAAGTCCAAATCCATTTTCTCTTTTACTATTTTCTTTTGTTGAGAACCCAACATCAAATATCTTATCTATTATATCTTCTCTAATCTTTGGTCCATTATTTTTTATTTTTATAATAACATCATTCATACTATAATATGACTTAATTTGTATTACTCCATTTTGATTCATTACATTAACAGCATTTCTTAATATGTTAGAAATTACTCTTTGAAACTCTACTTCTGAAATACAAATATCTTCAAAATCAATTTGATCATCTAATATAATATTTATTCCCTTATGTTCTATTCCATTAATAATAGCTTCCATAACGGAATCAGAACCATTTATTATTTCAATTTCTGATGCTACATTACTATTGTTATTGATTATGCCTTTTAAAACAGACCCTAACCTTTCATATTGTCCCATTAAGTATAATCCATATAAATATGATATCTGTGCTCCATAATCATGTTTAACTTTTTTTAATTCGTTATTCATTTCTTCTAAAGCAAGGTTGACATTCAATATTTCCTTTGATTTCTTTTCTATATTAAAGAAATATAAAGTAAGTAAAACAATAAAAATAGAAAAACTTATAAATATAAATTCTTTAAATAATGGATTGTCTCTGTCATGTACTATTGCATTAAATGATACTAAAAAATCCATAACTATAGTTACAATGACTATTGCTACTATTGATATGTTCCTACTTCTTATTACCTTATAAATTTTCTTTATAAACTTTTTATTACATAATATTAAAATAGCCATTATGTACTGTGGTAAATACATAAATATTATCATGCCTAATTCAAGATACTTATCTAAAAATATATATTGTAAATATCCTAAATAAATATTAGAACAGATTATTAAATTTATAGCTATAGATATATATACTATCCCAAACCCTATCATTGATCCTAATGGGTCATTTTTAAATATTATTATTATTGAAGTTAACATTACAAAATGAATAAATATTGTTCCTAAACTTGAATTTCCTACAAGTCCAGTTGTAATTTCAATCATAGCCCATAAAATTACTACCATTGCTATTAAATCTTTTGAATTTTTTTGATATATTTTTTTAGTGCAATAATTTGAAATATAAATTAAAGCTATACTTTGTAATAAACTACTAATTGAGTCTGCTATATTGATAATCACGTCTGTCAAAACCTTCCTTAACTTTTTATGGAATATGGGCATTTCCTTCTGTCAAAACCTATCTTAATTTTTTTATAGAATCTGGCATTTCTTCCACACCTATAGTTAATACTGATGCTGCTCCTGAGCCTACTAATAATGTAGATATAAATAATAAACAACTTGCTACCATTCTTTTCATTTAAAGTGGACCCTATGTCAAGGACATTAAAAAAAAGGGGCTAAGCCACTAAAAGCTGATTTCTGTATTTTACAGGAGTCAGCT
>NZ_JADPBQ010000029.1 GCF_015670405.1 Clostridium sp. 1001271B_151109_B4
CTTGATAAATACAAACTCCATTCCAATTTAAACAATCACAAAAATGACTACCTTGTAATTGAGAACAAAGTATGCATTCACCACTTTCAGCTAAATGGCAAGGACAAGCTTGGTATATCAAAACGCGACTTTATGGGATACTTTACTAATGAATGTTAATATTCACAAATCTTTTGTATTAAATACGGATGATAGCATAAGTTCTAAGTTAAAATACTATAGGAAAATAAATGGATTAAGTAGAAGGCAATTAGAGATTCAGGCTAATATACCAATAAATAGTATAAAAAATATGAAGATAAAAATATTTATCCTACTAAAGAAGTTTCAAAGAAATTAGCAGCCTTTTTTGAACTGGATACAAAATATTTTTATGATTCAATGTATGAAGAGGATGTAGATATTTCTACAACTTTAAATACATTCATGAATGCTAATAATCTTTCCATTAAATCTTTAGTAAAATTAATTAATATATCACAAGAAACAGTATCTAACTGGTTATCTAATAATCAACCTATATCTAGAAAATCATATAACAAATTAAAAGAACTAGGTGTATTATCCTAGTTCTTTCCTTCAGATTTGCTTGTTATTCTTCTATTTTTACAATACAGTCTTTTCTATAAAAAGCCATTCCATACTTTATAATATCCTCATAACCACTTTCATTAAGCTCATATGCATATTTTTTATCTTCAATTTGCTGCAGAGCATCTTGTGGCTTTGTAAATAGCTCTTTTGGTTTATCACAAACCTTCATTTCAATTATTACTGCTTTATCAAAAATTGATAGTGGCTTTATATAAATATCACACCTTCCATCACCGGTCTCCCTATTTGATTTTACAATGTAACCATCCATATGCGATAATAATCCTATCATAAATCCATGATAAAAGTTTTCATATGCATCATTAAAGCTTATTGTCTTCTTCAATAATCTATTTACTTCCTTTTGGAATACATCAACTTCTCCTTTTATAATTGAAGTATAAAGAAGAGATAAATCTTCGCTCTTTATCTTTTCATTAAACCATTTAAGTATCTTAGTTCTAAAGATATACTTAACTTCTAAGTTTGGTATTGCTAACTCTACAAACTTTTCTTGGGTATTTTCATCCATTCTTTCACTTATCTTTTTGAAATATCCTGTAAAGAACATAAAGTTCCAAAGGTTATCTAAATTATCATAAACATCATCGTAGGTTATGTCTTCATGTACTGGTTTTTCTATAGTTTTACCTTCTATTAAAGCCTCTATTTCGCCTTTTGTTATATCATCTGCTCTTTCTATAAGACTTTTTACTATACTGTTTGAGCTTGTATTTGCCCAATATGATTTAGGTAACTTATTTATATTAGCCTTTAAGTCATCAACATATTGCATTACACTCCATGGATTATATACATTTGTTTCTCCAAATATATACCCATTGAACCACTGCTTTATAGTTTCATACTTATGTTGCATATTATAATCATCACAAATTTTTACAACCTCTTCATCTGTAAACCCAAAATGCTCTGCATATCTATCATCTAAGATCGATATAATTTTCAAGTTGTTAAGTCCTGTGAAAATACTTTCTTTTGAGATACGTAAACAACCTGTAATTACTGAAAACTCTAATGATGGATTTGTTTTTAATGCTGACTCAAATAGTGATCTTATAAAGCTTATCATTTCATTATAAAACCCTTCAAAAAAAGCATTTTCTAGTGGTACATCATATTCATCTATTAGAATTATTACTTTTTCATTGTGGTATTTACTCAAGCAATTACTTAGGAATTTTAATGATGTAATATATAATGACATATCCTTATCATTATTTACAATTTTCATAAAATGTTCTTTTTCAGATTTTAATACATCACTTTCTATTATATATTCATGTCTTTTGAATTCATTTGAAATTTCTTCCCTGATGCATTGAAATGCTAAATCTAAACTTCCTTGCTTTGCTGATTTAAGAGAAAGATTAATTACAGGATACTTACCAATATCCTTAGTATATTTTTCTCCTGATACCTTTATATTTAACCCATCAAAAAGATAAGAGTTATCTATCTTCTCTCCGGTAAATTCATCTCTTCTATCTTCAAAATAATATTGAAGCATACTCATATTTAATGTCTTACCAAATCTTCTTGGTCTAGTAAATAAATTTACTGCAGCTTTATTATCTAATAAATCCTTTATTAGAAGAGTTTTATCTACAAAGTAATATCCTCTTGTTATTAGCATTTCAAAATTATCTATTCCTATTGGAAGTGGTTTTTGCTCCATTTCGCCTTACCTCCACTTTCTTTCTTACCTTTTATTATAGCCTAATTTTTATGTTGATTAAACAATAAGTTTAAATTATTTAAACTGTTCCTCAAAGTTAATTTTATAGATATTTTATCTTTTTATTCTCTAGAAACAAAATGGTTTACGCACCTTAATACATAAACCATTTAATAAAATATATTGATACCCTAGTGCCTGACACTGGTGATTCCCTAACCCCTTGGTGTATTTGTGGATAATTCAAAATAGTGACAAGCTTATGATCATGCATATGCTTACCAATGAAATTATGGAATTTTAAACGTATTTCCGAAGGAAGAAGCTTATTTCTTAACTGAGGTTATCACCTATATTGTTATATTACTCCTATTGTTAGCTTCTATAATTCTTGATTGTAAGTTTTTTAGCATGTTATCAGCACTTTCTTAACCTTCTAAGAGTGAACCTGTTTCTTGTCTGAATCCTCATTTAGGATTACCTTTAAATGCTAACCAATTAAATCTAGTTATTACGGTAAATTTATTATCACAAACCAATACTTTTTCATGAGTATTGCCCAATTTTATAAGTTATAATATTTCCCTATACTTTTATCCTCTTTAAGCTTATTTAATAAATCTACTGCATACTTAACATCATTATCTATTTTATCACCAATACCATAACATATAACTACCTTAACCCTTCTAGTCATTGCATTTTTAATTTCGCCCCTTAATTCAAAATCTGTTGCATCCCCCTTAATCCAAGGAGATACTATCACAATTTGACTCTCAGTCTCTCTTAATGCTTTAATTACTATTGGTCTATGTTCATAAGTATTAAGTATCTTAGGTATCATAGTGATTTTTTGCTTTTCTAACTCTAATTCTTTCTTCAATTCACTTATTTGCATAGTCTTTGAAATATATTCTTCATCTGTTTCAACATCTACACTCTCAATATCAAACATATAATTTTGAAAAAATTATTTCCACATATATTAAAATTAATATTATTGTTCATTCTTTGCGTAAAATCATAATCTTTCTCAATTTTAAATGGCATAAACTTTTATCATTAAATGGCAAATTAGAATTATGCATATAAAAACAGAAGATAAGGCACAATGATATATAAATGATATATATTGGCTTTATCTTCTGTTTTTTCGTTAATTGATAATTTAAACTTCTTAAAAGTAAATGTCTATTTCTTTTTATTTACAAAAATAGCAACCACTAATATAGAAATAAAAGTAAATCCTGCCATCATCCACATTTCAGTTTGAAAATTATTAGTAGTTGAGACAATAAGTGCTAATCCAATAGGACCACCAATTTGGTGCATCGTATTTGTCACCCCACTGGCAATTCCAGCCAGTTCATCTGGTGCTTCATGAACTCCAGCTGAAGTGACCGGTGCTAAAATCAATCCTTGTCCTAACCCAAGTATGATAATAGGAATAAAAATAGTCTGCCAATAACCGTTAGCTGGATTCGAAACAGCAAGTATGATTAATCCTATTGCTAAGATTATTTCTCCAGTAAGTAATAGCTTGTTGTTATCAAATTTTTTAGTTAATCTCGGTAACTGCATAGCAATAATAAAATTAACAATTGTCATTGGTAAAAAAGCAACTCCCGATTCTAAAGGCGAAAAACCATATTGGTTTTGCATCATTTGCGGTAAAAAGAACCAAAATGGTAGCATAGACATCATAAATAAGAGACGAGCGACGTAAGCCCCGGAACGTATCTTATTTTTAAATAGTGATAAAGGTAAAATAGGAGAAGAAGCCTTCTGCTCCCAGAAAATAAATAGACCTAAAAAGATGATGCCAATAAATACGAATTTAAACTTTCCTTCAGTAAATCCATATATGATTCCTATCAATCCTATAATCGATAACAAACTGCCCAAATAATCAACATTTTCTTTTCGGCGTTCCGTATTATTCACATATTTCAGTGTTAAGACAAACAACAAAATAGTAAATGGGACATTTATTAAGAATCCTGCCTGCCAAGAAATTAAGCTAGTCAGTCCACCTCCAACTAGTAATCCAATACTTGAGCCAATTCCAGCAGTTGCTCCGTAATAAGAAATAGCACGTTGTTTCATGTTATCTTGATATGTATCCATAATTAATGCAAGTGTTGTTGGTGCAATAATGGAGCTACCAATCCCTTGAACTGCACGCATAGCGATCACCATTTCCGGTGTTTTCGATATCCCAATCACCAATGAACTTATTCCAAAAATAACCAGTCCAATCAAAAAAATACGTTTTCTTCCCAATAAATCAGAAAGTCTACCGCTTAAAAGTAAAAACCCTCCAAAAGTGAGTGTATAAGCACTTGATATCCATGAAAGTGCCGTGGCAGATAAACCTAAGCTTTCACCTATCTGTACTGAACTTGTAAAAATAATCGAATTATCCATTAATATCAAAAAATACGCTAGTAATGTAATTGGTAAAATTATTCCAAATTTTTCTTTCTTCAACTTTTCTAACCTCTTTCTTTTTCTTTAGTTGTTTAATATTTTTTAATCAAGTAGCTATTTCCTTTGACACCTTCTCTTTAGTTATATCTTTAATTACAAACATAAAACTGTGTATTTCTTATCCCCTTTTTTTTTTTATAATATATCCTTTTAGCACATTTTCTATTCTATAATCTTCTGGTCTTGATTCTTTTGTTTCTATTTGTACTAGATCTCTAACAACATATTTGTACTGTCTACTATCATTCTCCAAATCTAATACCATCCCTTAGCTCGGTCAATACAACCATTTCATAATAGTGTCTATTTATAGATACATCCTTCTAAAAAACATTATAAAGTAATTTGATACAAATTAATTTTCAACCTTGATTTAATATTTTAGAAACTCCTTCTAATGCTGTATGAGTACATCCCTTACTATTCGGACTACCATTTATCAATAATACTTTCATTTACTTTATTCCTATCTAATAAGGCTTGCTAACATCTCTACTGATGACGCTTCTTGATGGTTAAAGAAAGAACTTTCTTTTTTATCTAAATCAGAAATTTTATCCATATCATCCTTTGTTAATTCAAAATCGAAAATATCTATATTTTGCAACATTCTTTCTTTATTCACTGTCTTTGATAGCGGAACAATTCCTCTTTGTAGCAACCATCTTAAAATAACTTGTGCAATTGATTTATCATACTTATCTCCAATTGCCTTTAAAATAGTATTATCAAATATTCCATTTCTTCCTTCTGCAAAAGGAGCCCATGCTTGTAGCTGTACCCCATACTTACTATTATAATCCTGTGCCAATATTTGTTGATTAAATGGATTAATCTCAATTTGGTTTACTGCTGGTGTTACTTCATTAAATAAAGCTAAGTCAACTAAACGGTCTGGATAGAAATTTGACACACCTATCGCCTTAATTTTTCCCTCTTTATATAACTCTTCCATAGCTCTATAAGTTCCATAATAATCATTTAATGGTTGATGGATTAATACCAAATCTAAATAATCTAACTTCATTTTCTTCAAAGAAGATTCAATAGATTTTTTTGCTTTATCATATCCACCATTGCTAATCCATACTTTAGTTGTAACAAACAATTCTTCTCTAGGCACTGATGATTTAGAAATAGCATCTCCAACTGCTTCTTCATTTCCATAAGATTGTGCTGTATCAATTAATCGATATCCAGCATTGATAGCATCTAGTACAACCTTAATACATTCTTCTTTATCAGTAATTTGAAAAACTCCAAATCCAACTGCTGGCATATTTACTCCATTATTTAAGGTAACATATTCCATTTAAACTCCTCCTTTATTTTTAGTATTTTATATTTTATAATAATATTACTAGCCGGTAGTCACTACCGAGCAAGACTTTTTTTAAAATTAGGAGGCGATTTCATGTATACAAGCAAATATGTATGCGAACAAGTTGGAATATCTTATGAAACATTAAAGTTTTATTGCAAAGAAGGTTTAGTTCCAAACGTAAAAAGAGATAAAAATAACTATCGTATTTTTGATGATAAAAATATCGCATGGTTAAAAGGTTTGCAATGTTTGAGAAAATGCGGTATGAGTATTAAAGATATGAAATTATATATGAATCATTGTATAGAAGGTCCATCTACAATTCCTCAAAGAAAAGAAATGCTTAATAAATCAAGAGAATCTTTATTGAAAAAAATCAATGAACTTAATGAATATATTGACTTTATTGATAATAAACAAGCTTTCTACAATGATGTATTAAATGGAAAAACAAAATATATAAGCAATTTAATTGATATAGAAAATACCTAAATTTAATAAAGATATTTTAATTAAATTATTATTAGTAAGAGATTTTTCACTCTAAGAAACTTCTACTGTTAAGTGTTAAAAGCATTCTTAATTTACTTCATCTTATGTCAATATATTTTATACAAAAAGCCAACCTTTTTTTATGCTACACTTTTAGCTAATACTTTTTCATTTATGTTAACTTGTCTAACTAAGTTAATAGTGTAGCCTTTTATGTTATAACAATTCCTTATCTTAGCATCAGCTCATACTTCTTAAATTCATCCTTTAACAAATTCTTTATTATGTTAATACTTATTGGTTAAGGCTAATTCGCCTGGTTATCATTTGTTACTTTCTAATTCTTTTTGCTTTAGAAGTTCTAATAATACTCCACACTTTTCAGTTCCTAATTCTTTCATCAAGGTAATGGCTAATTGTCTGTTAAATAATTCAATGTTGTAATCTGATATCTCGCCTTTTATTTTAACTTTAATTTCCCTTGCCATTCCCTCACCTCCCATTTAATTCTTGTTATAAACAGAATTCTTAGCTCTAGTGGGGGTACTCCCATTGGAGGTTAGAATTCGTTATCCAGGGACGTAGCAGCCGTTTACTCACTGTTATAGAACAAGTGAGTATTACGGATGGTAGCCATCGGATGAAACTTCTAACATTATATTCATCTGTTCTAATTTCTGACACTATTCCAAAACTACAGCCTGACTAATGATCCTTTTGCATTATGTAAAAAATTTGGTATATGATTTTACATAGTTCCACTTGGAAATGTTGAAGGACATTACACCTACATAAAAAGAAAGAAAGTGCTTTTTATAAATGAAAACTATGCCTATATTCGTGAGCCTTAGAGCACCAACCCTAAAAAATGAAATTAACAAGTTTTAAACGCCCCAAAGTTTAGTTTAAATTAAAAACATTTCCCTAGTAGTTTTACTACTAGGGAAAGTTATTTTTACATACAATATTAACAGATGAGGTGATTATAATTGAAAAAAGCAGCAATTTATTCTAGAAAATCACTTTTTACTGGTAAAGGTGAGTCTATAGAAAATCAAATAGAATTATGCCGAAGCTATTTAGAGAGATATTATCCTGAAGTAACAGACTTCTCAATTTATGAGGATGAAGGTTTTACTGGTGGTAATACTAATAGACCTAAATTTCAACAATTACTAAAAGATATAAAATCAAATAGTATTGATGTATTAATATGTTATAGATTAGATAGAATTAGTAGATCTGTAGCTGACTTTGCTACTACCTACAATATGCTTGAAGAACACAATGTAGCCTTTGTATCATTAAAAGAGCAATTTGATACATCTACACCTATGGGTAAGGCCATGTTATACATATCATCAGTTTTTGCTCAATTAGAGCGTGAAACTATAGCTGAACGTGTAAGAGATAATATGTTATTGTTATCAAAAACTGGCCGTTGGTTAGGTGGTCAAGAACCTTTTGGATTTACATCAGAAAAGGTATCTTATATTGATGAAAACTACAATGAAAGAAGTTTAATGAAACTATCTCCTATTGAAGAAGAGTTAAATATCGTCAAATTAATATATACAAAGTACAATGAAACTAATTCTATAACACAAGTTACTAATTACTTACAAGATAATATGTATAAAGGGAAAAATGGTGGTGAATGGCAGACTATGCAAGTAAGACGTATTCTCTCCTCTCCTTTATATGTTAAGTCTTCAGAAATAACTCATGAATATCTAAGGAGTTTAGGACTAAATGTTTATGGTGAAGCTAACGGTAATGGCTACTTAACTTATAATAAAACAAAAAAAATGACTATAGATAGAGATATTAAAGAATGGATATATGCTGTAGCTAATCATAAAGGGATTATAGATAGTACAGAATGGATACTTATACAAAAGTTGCTTAACAAGAATAGGAATAAGAAGGTTAAAAGATTAGGAACTGGTGCTAATAACAGTGCATTATTAACAGGCATATTAAAGTGTAGTAGTTGTGGTGCTAATATGATAATAAAACAGGGCCATACATCAAAAACAGCCCCTGGAGTTAGATATGACTATTATGTATGTGGTTCTAAAGATAATTCTCGTGGAAAAAAATGTACTAATAAAAATATAAGAGTTGATAGATTAGATAAGATAGTTACGGACCAACTATTTGCTTATAATAGAGATACCTTAAATAAATATTTACTGGATTTATACAGTGATGCAACTAAATTAGATATTAAAAATAATAAAGTTGATTCTATTAGATCTGATATTAAGGAAAAAGAAGCAGCAATAAATACACTTATTAAACAATTATCACAAGCTACTAATGAAACAGTTTCTAATTATATAATGCAAGAAGTTAATAAATTAAGTGATGAAGTTAATATTCTAAAGGAATCTTTAGAAACTGAATCCGAAGAAAAGAAAACTGTTGCTTATGACATAGAAAACTTAAAGATAGTATTAGATCAATTTGATAAGCTCGAATCTACATTTGAATTAACTGAAGATATTAATACAAGAAGATTACTTTTGCAAACAATTTTAACCAAGGTTACCTGGGATGGTGAAAATTATGAAGCAGAGCTCACTATTCTTGAGGATAAAAAAATAATTCCCAGATTGGATTCTTTTACCAAAAGTCACTCTTTAGAAACCCAAGGTCAAGCTTGGTATACCAAAACGCGACTTTTGGGAATACTTTGCTAATCAATGTTAATATTCACGAATCTACTATATTAAGTATAGATAATAGCATAAGTTCTAAGTTAAAATACTATAGAAAAATAAATGAATTAAAATGATATTTTTCTAAAAAACAAAAGCTCTAAGCATCAAATGCCTTAGAGCTTTTACATATCTAAAAGATATTAAAACTTGAAATCAATTCATGGACATCTTCAATAAAAACCTTATGTTTTATCCTTTACTATATCAATTATTTCTCCACAAATAACCCTTTCTCATTTTCTATCAAATCTTCTACTAAATATTTATAATCCAAATACTGTATTCCATTTTCTCCATTATGAATTTGTTTGCATAATAAACTTTTGTAGTATATGTCCATAGCAACAATTAGCTCTATGTGTTTTTTATCAGCTAAGTATTTTATAATATCATTATCAAGTGATTGAATGTAGAATTTTTCTAGTTCCTCTTGATTAGTTACCATTTACTTCACCTCATAGCTTTCTAAAAACTTTAATTCATTATCAATTAAATTTTGACTAATTATACAAATTTGATTATTCATTTTATAATATCGTATTTCCTTTAAAGTTCTTTTTTCATCCCATAGACCTTTAAAATACATATCAATACTTTTAAATACATCATCATCTGCTACACTACCACTAATTAAATCATATTGTTTGTATATATCATTTCCTCTTCGACATTCACAAACAAAATTTAACCATTTCTCATCATCATTAAAGTTCACACATTTATATTTATCTAATTCATCTTCTAATTCATATACATTAACTATAGCACTTTTTCTATTTCTCATCGAACGTCTTGTAGCCCATTTTTCAGCCTGTTCTTTATACGTAGTAACATAAAACCCTCTACCAAAATCTAAATAATTCTTAGAAAATTTTATATCTGGATTTTCTATTACTTCAGTCCCCCCATGATAAACTATCATAAATTAATACCTCTTTCTCTAATTACATCCGTTATATCTTCCATTAGATATTCACTTCCTAGTGTATGGAGAACATCATAACATTCTATAATATAATCTTCTAAAATATTAGAATCTTTTAATATTTTATAAATATCGCTCACTGGCTTTTTTAAGTAATCAGAGAGTTTATTTATAATGAATACTGAAAACTCTAACTCTTTTTTATTACAACTTTTCATTTAATCACCACACCTTATATAATTAAGAATTATTTAAATTCTAACCAAATTCTCTACTGTTAAACTACACTTATTCTCATATTTCAGCTGAAAATCAAGCAAATAAATCTTTGTACTAATACTATTATTAGATGTTCTATATTTTAACACCATATTTCATTACGCTAGTATTAACCAATAACTCACATATTCTTCTAGAATAAAAAACACTACTATATACCAATTTCATATGGTTCTAATTATATATTTAACTTTTAATTAAACAACCTTCTTTATATATTATATATCTTTTTTCTAAAACTTCCAACATATCAGAAGAAACAGTATCTAACTGATTATCTAATAAGCAACCTATATCAAGACAATCATACAACCAATTAAAAGAACTAGGTGTGTTGCCATAGTATATTCTTTTTATTCTCTTAAACAACAACAAAAGTCTTACGTACCCTAATACATAAACCCTTATCTACGTTATTCTTACTTTATACTTAGTCTTTCATTTTTCTCTTTATGACCGTATTCATTTCTGTTCTAGTAACTATTACTTATCCCTAGAAATTCATGGTCACCCTGGTTAATTCATTAACTACTAGCCTTGCTTTGTCAAAGGAGTATGGATATAAAAGTACTTGCCCTGAGGTTATACTTGTTGTAGCTGGCGATATGCTTTAACTTCTACTAATGTACAAGGCTCCCCCATGCATGATCTATTAATAATTCAGCATTTTTTCCAAAAAGCTTGCATAATAACTTTTCACCATAAGGTAATAAAGACATTCTTGCAATATCTCCCATAGTGTACATACCGTTTGCTTCTAGTTTTTTTTGCATACCCCTTGCCTACTCTCCAAAACGATGTTAAAGGTTTATGATTCCACAATAACTGTCTATAAGACATTTCATCAAGTTCTGCAATACGCACACCCTCTTTGTCAGCAGGCATCTTTTTAGCAACAATATCCATAGCAATTTTAGCAAGATATAAATTACTCCCTATACCAGCTGTTGCAGTTATACCAGTTGTCTTTAACACATCATGAATAATTGTCATAGCTAAATCATGAGGAGACATTTTATAGGTTTTTAAATATGCTATTACATCAATAAACACTTCATCTATAGAGTAAATATGTATATCTTCAGATGCTATATATTTTAAATAAACCTTATAAATTCTAGTTCTATATTCAACATAAAGAGCCATCTGGGGTACAGCAACAATATAATCAACAGATAATGCTAAATCATCTATACTATAAGAAGCACCTGTAACTGCCTTTTAGGTACATAAAATTAACTACATTACCTGAAACATGAATATTATTATATAGCAAATTTATTATGTTAATGGCTATATTAACTTCAACTTCGGGATTCTTATTATTTAATAAAAAGAAAAAAATTTAATTAATAATGCCTGGATATCTAATCAATATAAGAATAGACATCCAGGCTATTATTTCTTTATCAAAATCATTTTTTATATTTCTAACTATGATATCTTTATATATTACTAAAAATTCATTTTATGACTTATAGATAATCGTCTTGGGAAATAATCACTTCTTCAGGTGATAAGCAAACTGCAATCCCTTCATCTAAATCATCATTATCATCACAAAGCAACGCATATGAACCATCTCTATTTATCAAAAGTGTTTTTGGTACATATTGTGTTTCTGCACAATTAGAATAATCCTTTAATAACTTTTCAGCTATCTCAATTTTACTTTCTTTTGACCTATCATACTCAATATATGCATTCTCTTGTTCCTTGGTAATTCCATCCTCTTCAAAATAAGCCTGAAGTTTTAAATCAATATTATATTCATTACCAAACAATTTAATGGTCTTTTTTGCTTTCCAGCCTACACTAAATGTAATCTCTCCAAATACATAATGTAACATATATTATGCTCCTTTCTTAGCTTCTGAAATTCCACCGCTATGAGACATGTTATTATGTACAATGCTAGGTACCTTTTGCATTGTTTTCATATCCTTGCACTCATGCCATGTGTAACTATTTTCTTTTCTCCATTTCTTAATTTCCTGTGGTGAACACCCTCGTTGTTTTGCAAGCCCTATGTCTGCCTTATCAAAATTATCTGCTCTATTATCAGAGAAATCCTTAATCTCAACATTTCCTTTACTAATAGGTCTAAAATCTGGTTCTCCATCTTTATATTTTATACCATCTATTCCATGCTCTTTCAATATTTGCCCCCATGTTTTTCCTTCTGGATTTGCCTTTTTAGGAACATACTCTTTATCAGGACACCATTTTGAATTACCACGTTCATCATTCCACTCACCATTTTCAATTGGACAACACTTATATACGTCATACATAACAGCCAATGATTTATCCGCCATAATAGCAAGCCTATCCCAATTAAATGTTCCTAGCTTTTTACCTAATGAAGAATCAGCAAATTTACTACATTGCACTTCTTTAACATCATTATGGTTTCCTATCATACTTTAGATCTCCTTTCTAACACAGACTGAATCCAATTTAAATAGATTTTCTCTCTTATTTCAGTTTCCTCCTGTTGTGTACTCATATCCTTCATAAAACATTGACTTAATGCAATTATAAGGTGCTCTGAAGGATTATCAAATAACTGTTTTACTATTCTGCCAAGCATATCAGTAAGTTCATTGTTATCTATTGCTGTAACAACACTATTTTCAATTCTTGCACGCACGCCTAATATATCAGTTATCCTTCTAGAAAGTTTTCTAAAATTCTCTTCCTTCCAAATAATTAATTCTTTATTCTCCTTAAACTCTAAAATTTGTTCTTCAACAAATTCATAATTTAAAGAAGATAATCCCAATGTATCAAGACCTTTTTCAATCTGATTAATTGAAAATTCTAATCTCTCATTTACTCTTCCTTGAATTAAAAAATTAACAAGTTGAGAGCGAATATTTTCTGAATCATTTTTCATTACTTCACCAGTAAAATCATAAACTCTTTCTGAAACACTACATTTGTTAACTTGAACTAAAACAGGTTCAACCCAGTCATTTTGGTATATAGCTGCAACTCCTCTTTTCAATTTTGATAACTCTTTGATTTGTTCCTCATCAAGTCCAGCTGCATATCCTACTAATTCTCGATCGCTCTTATCTGGCAACCTTAAAATAATCTTAGTATTAGTATTTCTAATAACAGACATATCTAATAAACCTGGTGACTGGTCTGCTATTATGAACCCTTCTCCGTATGTTCTCATTTCTGCAATTGAATTTGCTAGTAGTTCAACAGACTTTCCTAATAGATTTGTTCCTTCTGAGGATTGTTCTGTTGAAGTTCTTTTAAGAAGATTATGTGCTTCTTCTAATACTGTAATATGAGATAATGGGCTGTTTATTCTTCCTGATGACATTCGATATTCATTAAGCTTCATTACTAATAACCCCATAATTAGTGACTTTGTTTCAGTCGAACCAACACGACTTAAATCAACAATTACGTTTTTATCAAATAAATCTTGGTCACTTAAATCATCATTACAGAATATTAAACCATTTAATCCATTTGTAAGAGAACGAACACGAGTTAATAAAGCTCCTGAATAATCCCCTTTACTATCTGATGAATATTTAGATTCATTAATAACATTCTCAATTTGCTCAAGCAAATCAGCAAAATTAGGATATTTATTTCCTTTATGATTTTCAGATGTACCTAAATTCCATCCTGCAGTTACATATGCCTTTTCCATTGACTCCTTTAAAATCGCTGGCATTGCGGCATACATTGGCCAACATACATTAAAAATCTCAACTAATCTATCTAAATGTTCTAATACATGAACATCTTCTGGGAATCTAAACGGATTAATCCTAAGCAGAGTAGATTTTTTAGGATTTGTTCCATACACAGTTACATCAGCAAACTGTCCAAATACATTTTTATATTCACCTTTAGCCGGTTCCACTACAAGAAATGGAATATCATATACATTTCTTAACTGATTTAAAATTTCATATATTGTATTACTTTTACCTGAACCTGTAGATCCTGTAACAAAAGTATGCATAGTTAATGAATTACTATCTATATTCACTTCTGTTTCAGTTTCTTTCCCCATACTGAATACTTTGCCAAGGCAAAAGTCCTTACTGTGTAGCTTAGAATTATATTGTATAACTTCTTTTCCAAAATCCGCATGTTCAATAACAGGAAAACCACATACAGATTTTCTTGGCAATCCCATCTGAATGGCTAATTCATTACTACTAACTAAAGAAGCAGCTGTTACTGGAACTGATACAATTTCAGATGGATATCTGAAAACAGGATGTATAAAATTAGTTATATATTCACGTAATACTGGCAATTGTTTTTGATTTTGTCTGCTCCAGAAATTAATCGAAGATGTCTCTATCCCTGATTTTTCTCCCTTCATAAGTGCTTTATATGTTCCTGCAGCCATTTCTGCTGTTTCCTGACTATCAGAAAGGAAGTATGCTGCACATTCCCATATTCCTATGCTTTCACACTCATCAATTCTCTTAAGTTGTAAATCTATTCTTTCTAATATATTTATTAATGATTTATTCTGAAGTGTCAGTTGCATATTGTCAGAAGCTCCTGTTGTAATTCCCTTTGTACTAGTTTCATTTTCTGTTGTGCTTTCATTTGTAGCATCTGTTTCTCCACGAGTCTCAGAATTATTTTCAGAATGGCTTTCATTTGTTCCTTTTCCTGTAGTAGTTGACTTAGGATTAAAAGTATTAAGAGCCATTTGTCCAAGAGCCATTCCACCTGCAACTGCAATACTAGCACCACCAGTCATTGGTGCAGTAACTAAACTAGCAACACCTAGTGCTGCTACTCCTAAACTTTTAGCTAAAGCTCCTACTGTATCTGTTTTTGTTGTAGAACTATTTTCAGAGGTCCCTTTTGAGTAACTTTTTCCTGTTTGTACTGATGTATTTACAGAATGAGAAGAACCCATTGTTGTTCCCCTTGAGAATGCATCTGACACACTCAAAGCTGTATTAGTTCCGTAAGATACTTGCATGTTTGTAAATGGAGATAGTTTAGTATAAATGATTTCATAATATTGACGCGTTTCTTCAAGCTGATCCATAGGAACACTCTTAGCTAGTACGATAGCTGTATACTCCTGCCCCTGCATAGCTAAAGCCATTTTTTCTAATCCTTGGATGAAAGTTTCGTTATCCTTGAACTCTTCATCCTTATTTTTAGCAATACAAGAAACGCTTGCAATATTTTTACTAGCAATATTATCCAAAAATTTCTCAGCGACCGGATCCATCAAATCTTCAGTCTTTACACCTGGAAATTGACCAGTTAACGCATTTTTTAATGTGTCCTTTAGTGATTTCGTTGTACGCCTATCATCTAATGAGCGTACACCCATATAAAAATCTGTCTTTTGCCCATTACTATCAACAACAATAAATACTCCACAATTCAGGTTTTGTAAAGCATTAAAAACAGATGCGAATTTATATGTTGAATATTCATTATTTTGATATACCATCTCAGTAATCTTAAAAAGACGAATATCACTTATTTTCTTTAGGCTATCATCTAAAGGTATTATTTCTAAATCAGTAAGTTTATGCAAATATTTTTTTAAAACAATATCATCAACTAGCTTACTAGCTTCAGTAAATCCTATTTGAAGTGATTCATAATTAGGTACATTACTTTTGGTTTTTTCTGCCATAACTGTATCTTTAATATCTTTTGATATCGAAATACTATTTTCATGACCCAATATAACTGTGTCGCTCATCTAATTACCTCCCTTTGCTACAACAGCTACTACAACACCACCTACTACTGCACCTAATGCTGCACCTACTAACGCTCCTCCAACAACTGAAACACTAGCAGTTGACGCAACAATTCCACCTACAACTGCACCAGCAACTGCACCAGTAACTGCACCAGTAGCAACTTTTGCACGCAAATATCGACCATCACGTTGGTCTTGGCTTTTCTTCTCTTCATAACTCATATGAGTACTCTTTATAGAATAGTTTGTCCTTGTATTACTAATTTGCTGTGTTGTTCCTGCTACAGCACATACAGGACGTAAATGACGAACCACATCTTTAACATGAGAAATACGCTCATGGGAAAAATTACTTATTAATTTAACCATTTGTTTATCCATATAGTTATCATCCCAATTGTCTTGATTTTCTTCAAAACCTCTACCATCATGAGCATCATATAATCCTTGCATTGAAGCTGCTACCTTTTCCATTTCTTTAAATTCTGTAAAAGATGGATCTACTAAAAAACTGTTCTTCATCATAATGCGAACACGTCGTACATTTCCTGAATTAACAGCTTCATAAAAAGCTTTTGTTAATGCCATTTTCAGCACCTCCCTTAAATTTCGAGTATAGACTCAACTTTAGCCTTAATTATTTCAAGCCATGCCAACTTGCGCTCTGATTCTTTGATACGCTCTTCAGCATTTTCTTTATCTGTCGCAAAACTTTCAAGTTCTGAAAGCTTTTGTTTTAGAATATCATCCAAACGCTTAAATTCTTTATCAAATTCCTTTACAATTTTGTTACACTGCTTCATTGCATAGGAATTAGCTTCATCTCCATTATCGTATACTGTTTCATCAATAGGAGTAAGAAATTCCTGAGCAAGCTCTGATGCATCCACATATTTAACAGTTTTGTACTTAGTTGTATAATAACCCTTCTCTTTAAACCAAGTCCAAGGTTTATACCATTTCTTATCATAATTCTCAACCCACTCTTCTCCGTCTTCAACTTCTTTAGACTGAACTAGTCTTTTCACAGAGAAATCATCAGCTGTCATAATAGTACCTCCCATAAAGCTCAAAGGATCAATGTTAATTGCTGAAAGTCCTTCAGACTCAATATCTTCTCTTAAAGAAGCAAGTTTCTTTTTATATTCTTCTAAAAGTGCATTACTTGTCTTAATAAGATTATCTCTAATAAGCTCATCCAATTCTGTTTTGAAATGAGATTCAAGTTCTTTAGCAAACCTTTCAAGTCTTATAACCTCATCGTTGACTTCGTCTATATCCACTTCTTGTCCACGAACCTCATCTATACGATTTCTTATTCGTTCCTGATATTTTTGAACAATATTATCAATAACTTCTTTAGCTTCATCATTAACACTAATAACAGCATCCTCTACTGCACCTTTAAATTTCTTAGCAGATTTAACATCATCTATATTTTTTCTAATATTAGTGATATGTGCTACTATACGTTCACTTTCATCTCTATTTTTTGCAAGTTCTCGTTTAGTTTCTTCAAAACATCCAACTGCATCAAGCTTATGCATAAAAGTATCAACAATATTTTTAATTTTAGCTGTCTTTGCATATTTCTGTACATATTGACGAATTGCAGCTTCTACAGAAATAACCCCTGTATGAATCAGTGCCTCTGCATACGCATCCTCAACATTTTTAGCTTCTGAAAGCTGTCTGTTAATATCACCACGAATACTTGATGGAAGTGATGCATAATTTTCAAAATGAAAAGCTTTATTTCTATTAAGCTTACGCACTTTCATCTCTGTTTCATCTAATGTATCTTCATCAACCTCAGCTCCACTAGAAATCAAACGTATATTAAGAGCCGGAAGTGCTGCAGCAGGGAAAATATTAGGTTTGTTAATTCCATTCTTTTTTAAGTAAGCACGAATACGTTCTAGTGTCTGTTCTGTATCTCCATCTTCCTTCCTACGATCATCCATTTTATTAACAACGAAGATAAATCTGTCTTTCGATTGTTTTCCACCTACCTTCATGCTATCAGCAACACGCTGCAATAAGGCATTATCATCATCAGAACCAAAGGTACCTTCCATTATATATAAAACTAATGATTTTGAAGATTTACTTAAAAACTCGCTTTGTACTTTCTTGTGTTCCGGGTCCCTAGAGTTGTTAGGGCCTGGAGTATCAATCAAAACAAGTGATACATCTTCTGTAGATACAAAAGGAATATTCCCATTAACTTTAATAACAGATACGTCTTCATCTCCATTCAAACGTTCCATTGTAGAATACGTTAATTCCTCATAAGACTCAGTCATCTTATTATTCTTGTTATATACTTTTGCTTTCCATGAAGTAGTACAATCGTTACTATCTTTTATTTTAGTAATTATTGCTGTACACGCTTCCTGTTTTGAAGGCATAAGCTTTGTTCTAAGCATAGAATTTATAAGGGTAGATTTCCCTGCACTCATTGTTGCCACAACACATACTTCAAAATTGCTACTCTTTGCATGTTGAAATGCGCTTAAAATCTCACTATCCCTTAATTCATCAAATGGACCATTCTGAATTTCCTTAAATACCTCATCGATAAGCACTTCCTTATCTGAGGTTTCCTTTGCAGGTTTTCTATCAAGCTTAGCTGTCAATTCGCCTCTTTCATATGCTAACGTAAAGACTTCTGTTAAATCTTCGAAATCAAGAAGCGTTCCATGAAAAGTTATATTAAAATCTGTATCATTATATTCATCAATAAGAATACGTGGTAATTCTTCCACCCATTCTTGAAGCCTTGAACCAGGTGTAATTTTTTCTCCTAGCTTGCTATTATATGCTAGCTTTTTTTCATCAACAGTTACTTCAGTTTCTAATTTATAGGGATTGTACTTAATAAATACTTTTTTCATATATCTCCTCCAAATAATATTTTTTCTAAACCATATAATCCACATTTTTTACTCATTTCAACAATTTCATTGTCACAAGCTTCCTCATAAATACCCTCGTAATATTTAGAAAGATCATATGACGTTTTTCTAAATTTTTTAATATAGAGTAAATACTCATCCATTTCATCCTCTGTAAATTCATTTCCATTTGCCTTCATCTTAATTAGTAATGCAAAATATGCGGATATGGGACAAATAACAGGATTTTCAAATCCTATCAAGATAAGATCCCTTTTTACACCTTCAATACTTGCTAATATGTTATCATCCACAATTTTAAAATCATCAAGCTTATTTAAAACGAATATAACCTTGTCCTTCGGTACATTGTCTGATATCCATTTTAAATGAGCAATCTCCTCATCTGTACCTAACTTGTTTGCATTTAGAACATATATTACTTTTTCATACTGCTCACATTTTAATATTTCTCGTGATATTCTTCCATGATTTCGATTTATTGCCGAGTTCACACCTGGTGTATCAATAACACAAAGACGTCTATCTATATCATCAATACCTCTAAAATAAGATGCAATGCTTGTCTGAAATTCCCATGAAATACTTTCTAAATCCTTTGGAGTTGCATTATTAGTAAACTCAGAATTTTGCAAATGAATTCTACCATCTTCATAGGGCTTATTATATAAATAACATATATTACTTGTACAAACTTCTTGAGAAGTTTTAGCCAAAGACTTTCCAACCAATGCGTTGATCAGTGTTGATTTACCAGCACTCATATTGGCAGTTACTATATACTTATGCATCTGACTTTTTGAAAAGCTTCTATTTTTTCTGTATTGCTTAATCATTTCTTCAGCAAATATAATAGGTTCAATATCTACATTAGTATCCTTAAAAGCATTTAACAATACTTCAAACTGTTCTTGCTGACGTTTAGACATATATGTTTTCATTTCCATAGCAGTTTTTCTAATCAATTCATCATCCATAAAAATCAAAGCAGCATCACATAATATCCAGTATCTATATTTATTTCTCCAAGGTTGAAATTTACTATTAATAATACTCTGAACTATATCTTTAATTTCAACTTTCTTCCCTGTAATTTCTGTTCCACTCAAAAATTTTTCTCTATACTGCACAAGGCGAGAAGCCGTATATTTATTATCAAGTTGTTTTTTTACAAAATATTCTAGTGTTAAATAATACTGTTTTTTCAATTTTATCTTTACATTTCTCATAGGATGATTACTCAAATCTATGGATGTTGTAAACCATACTATTTTATCAATCATAACTTCTTCTTTATCTACCCTCACTTTTCTAGCTCTAATAACTTCATCATATATTTATATCTTCTAAATAATAGGTAATTATTTCTTATTATTTTATTGTATACATTATTAGATCTCCTTGATACATAAACTGAATTCTCTTTCTAACTTCTCCTTCTTCAAATCTATCTGCATAAGGAATATAAAATTTTCTATCTGCAGCACTATATTTAATAATTCTATCTATTCTAAATACAGTAGGATTATTAAATTTAAAGCTATCAAAATAGGCAATAGGATAAAAATAATACTCTGAAAATACTATTGATACTGGCTTTACATTTCTTTTTACAATTTTCCATCTGCCTTAATATAAATAATTTCAATTACATTTTATTTCCAATAGTTCACTGGTATTCCATTTTTTTCAAAATGGCTTTATTATGCTTAAGAGGTGCAAAGTTAAATAACTCATTGCAAATAAGCTCATTTATTTGCTTTCTTTGTACTGTTTCAACTTGATTTAAAATGATATTTATAAGCTTAATCATCTCTTCTTTATTAAATGCTCTAGTTTTATTACTGCACTATTAAAATAGATTTTACTATACCTATAGCCTCTACCCCTATCATTACGAAGCTTACCCTAATTACATCTCGCCTCTTAAACAACAAAAAAGGCTTACATATCTTAATACATAAACCTTTTACACATCATTTTTACTTTACCCTCAATTTCTGTCCAACGTTAATTAAATTTCTATTGGCTATATTATTTAGCGCTACCAACCTATCTACAGTAGTATTAAATCTTCTACCTATCCCCCATAAAGTATCACCATACTTAACAATACAATATTCTTTATCATCATTACTAGATTGTTCATCTTCTGCTAAAGCAAGAGCTGTACATATTCCTCTGTATATTGCAGCTGCAGACTTTTCTGGATTATAGTTTGCCATATCAGAACTACTGTCAACAAAGGCACATTCAACAATTAATGCAGGCATTGAAGTATTATTAATAACATATAAATTCCTTCTATCCTTTACACCTCTGTTTTTAAGTCCAAGTGTAGCTAACTCTTTTAAGATAGCTTCTCCTACCTTTGTTGATAGTCCACCTTGGTAGTTACCTTTAATACATAAAACCTCTGACCCATATCCACCAAGGCATGCATTATGATGTATTGATACAAACAATGTTGCACCAGAATTATTTGCTGTATTTACTCTTTGGTACAATGAATCATTAAGACTTTTTGCAGTACTAGGTGTACAATTCACAACTTTAATCCCTCTTTCCCTAAGCTTACTTATTAATTTATTTCCGACCAATCTATTTAGATTATTTTCATTACATATTCCCACTGCTCCTACATCATAAGGAACATTATGTCCAATATCTATTACTAATATAATTTCTTTCATAAAATTTCACCTCCAAATAAAATATAGGGCTTAAAACCATATATACTAAGAAAGGGGATGATTTTTTATGAATTTTAATTATATAGAAACTTTAGTTACTAAAGCTAAAAATGGAGATGTAGCAGCTAAGGAAATTATTTTTAAGGAATTTAGACCTATGATATTAAACCTATCAAAAAGAACCTTTGTCCATGGATATTATTTTTCAGATATATAGCTTTAACTATATTTATTTTAATCTAATCACTTTCAATCAAATTAAGATTATTTGCAATTTCACTTTGAACACACTCTTTTAATTTCTTCTTACTTATTGTTTCAATAATCATATCTATGTTCCCATCATATTTTATTGGAATAACATCCAATACACTAGTAAAATTATCATTAGGAATAATTATATCATCTACTCTCCTAATAAACCTTTAAAACAATATATCTTTTTAGTCAAAAGACCACTAGCAAATTTTAATTCGTCGCTAGTGGCCTAACATATCTATATTCTAAACTAATTTTTGCTCAAAAATATTATCCAAATTCAATTTTTTAATCCTATCTTCAATTTCAGCAGTATCAATAGTATACAAACCTAACTCTTGCATTCTCTTAAAATAACTAGCTCCAGCAAAAGTATATCTATCCTTTCTTC
>NZ_JADPBQ010000002.1 GCF_015670405.1 Clostridium sp. 1001271B_151109_B4
CTTGATAAATACAAACTCCATTCCAATTTAAACAATCACAAAAATGACTACCTTGCAATTGAGAACAAAGTATGCATTCACCACTTTCAGCTAAATGGCAAGGACAATACTCAGTACCAGCATCTATACAATCAATCGTCTCCTTAAACATCTTGACTCCTAAATTAATACTACACACTATATAGATTATTTCATTAAATCCGTTTTGTTACTATAAATCGCCTAATATATAAAATTTTCTACTGTAAAATATTATAAAAAGCACACAATTGCATGAGTTAACTCATATAATTGTGTGCTTTAATTTTTTTATTAATATTTTATTCTAAACAACTATTTATGATTTTTTCATTTTTCTTACAGAATAAAACTGCTGATAACATTACTAATAAGCAGAATGCTGCGTATATCCAGAATAATTGATTACCCATGCTTCCAAAAAGAATAATTAATGAACCTATTGTAGCTAAAATTGGGTTAATTATAGTATTCCACACACCTGAAATCTTACCTTGTCTACCTAATTGAATAACTTTTACATATAAAAGTATATACATTGTGTAACTCATTGTAATTGAAATTTCAGATATATCTGAATTTGGAAGTAATCCAAATTTAGTTGTTAAATAATGAGCAAGATACCATACTATAGTTATAATAAATGCTACTATTGCAGAATTAACTGGCATTAATAATTTTTCATCTATTTTATTTACAAATTCTGATTTTGGGAACATATTTCTTACTGATAAAGAATGAGGTAATCTTATCATACCTAAAGTTAATCCATTAACAGTACCCATGATTGAAATTATAACAAATATTAATATAATTTTTGCTCCCCATGGTCCTAATAAGTTATTTGCAGCTAAGTCAACATGTGAGTCTCCTAAGCTCATTATAGTTTCTGGCCCTATGTACATACTTATTCCAACAAAGTATAAAACATATACTATTAAAATAAATATAGGTGCTATTATAAGAGCCTTTGGTAAATTTCTTTTTGAATCTTTTATTTCATGTGAAATTGATGTTGAAACTACCCATCCATCAAATGAAAATGCAATTGGTGCTATTGCAGCAATCCATCCTGTAGACTTCATTGCAGTAACATCACTAAATGAAACACTGCTTGTATCTCCAAATACTAATCCAGTAACTGCAATTAATAATAAAGGTATTAATTTTATTATTGTAGATGCATTTTGAAATAATCCACCTAACTTTGCTGATAAAGTATTAATTATAAATAAGAATACCATTATTCCTAATCCAATTAGCATTTGATTTTCTAATGTTCCTTCTATTCCAAATAAAATACAAATGTAGATTCCAGCCACCCAAGAAACTACTGCAATTAATGTTGGAAAATATAAAAATGTTTGGAACCATCCAAAAGCACATGATGTTGATTTATTATAATACTCTTCAGCATATGCTATTAATCCACCTTCACTTGAACTTCTTGATGCTAATTGTGATATAGTTAAACTACCAAAAATTATAGCAATTGCTGCTATGCAAAATACTAATACTCCTAACGCTACACTTCCTCCAGTAGCAACAAGAATATTATCACTTTTAAAGAATATTCCTGAACCTATAACAATTCCAACAATCATTGCTATAGCAGTAAATAATCCATATTCGTTTTTCTTCATGTTGTTTCCCCCCCAATGTTATTTATATCTTTTTCATAAGTTTCACCCTGAAATTGTCATTCCCATATATCCCAAAATAAATATTTTGTAGAACAATATGCTAAGTTTCTACTAATATACCATGAAACTAACATTTAGTAAATAAAACTATTTGATTTTTTTATAAAATTTTTAAATATTTTAATCATTTTTTTAATCTATTTAAAAATTTCCTCACCCATAGCTACAAAACTTTGTAGAGCCATAAAGAATTTAATATCACATCTTTCATTACTATTTAATATTTTAATTGCATCTTCTTTAGATACTAGTATAGTTTCAATATCTTCATCTTCTTCTAAATTTTCAGTTGAAATTTCACCTGAGCAAGTACAATATACCAATGAAACTGATTCATCGGTCATACCTGGTGATAAATAAAGTTTATTTCCTATTTTGCTTTCTATTACCTCTTCTAAATCTAATCCTGTTTCTTCTTTTAACTCTCTTTTAACTGTTGGGATTATATCATCATTATTATCAATTAATCCTGCTGGCAATTCATAAACATAATTATTTAAAGGAACTCTAAACTGCTTTATAGCAACTAATTTCTTTTCATCCTTATGATATGCTAATATGACAACTGCATCTACCTTATCTTCTTTTCCATTAAAGAATTGTTCTTCTAATGCTTCTTTAGTTTTTCTTGTTGCAATTGTCCAAGTTTTTTCCTTACCAGCCTTATTTATATAATCAGCATTATATAAACTTAAAAACTTTGTTTTAGCCAATGCCTTTAATTCTTTTACTATAGTTTTACTCAAAATATTCTCCTCCGATTCTATTCACATTATTTTAATTATAATAATTAACAATACCTACATATTCATTTTATACCAAAATTATAGACAATAAAAGAAAAAAGCACTAATTATTAGTGCCTTCATTTTGCATTAAGTTATCAAATTCCTTTTGTGAGATATCAGTATCGCATATTAGTGCTTTTTTTAATAACTCATTTCCGCTATCGTTTAATGCTACCTTTCCTATAATATCTCCATTATTTTTGTCAAATAATGTATTAAATACTTCTACTTCAACAGATCCTTCACCTTTAAATCCATAATCAAACTCTGACTCTTGAACTATTGTTCCTAAATTAATGAATTCTGATGAATTTATAACATTCTTCATATTCTCTGCCTTAAAGCAATAATTATCTGAAACATATTTATAAATTTGTTCTGTAACATTCCATCTGTCACTACAATTTAAAACTACAATAATAATATTTCTACCTTCATGCTTAACAGATGAAACTAAGCATTTTCCTGCTTGACCTGTATATCCAGTTTTTACTCCATTAGCTTGGGGAATTCTATACAAAATTTTATTAATATTATTATAATCTCTTGTAAAACCAGATACATCTCTTGTTATAGTCTTTGTTCCACAAATCTCACAAAATGTTTCATTTTCCATTGCCTTTGCAGTTAATAGTGCTAAATCATAAGCACATGTATAATGCTTAGCACTGTCTAACCCGTGTGGACTTTCAAAGTGAGAATTAACTAATCCCAAACTTCTTGCATAGTCATTCATAATATTAGCAAAACCTTCTACACTACCACCAATATCTTCAGCTATTGCAATCGCTGCATCATTACCTGACTTATATAATAGTCCATATAATAATTCTATTAATTTTATTTTCTCACCAGCTGAGTATTTAACTTTTGAGCCTCTTATAGATGATGCGTTTTTACTTATAGTTACTTCTCTATCTAAATTACCTTGACTTATTGCAATCAAGGCTGTAAGGATTTTTGTTGTACTTGCCATAGGCACTATTTCGTCTGCATTTTGTGCAAATAACACTTGCTTTGTTTTACTATCCATTGCTATAGCACATCTTGCATTTACTCTAATGCTATTTAATAGATTTTCCATATCAACATCATCTATTTCATCATCTTTAATATTATCGATTATAGCTAAATCTTCAATATCATCTTCATCATCAAAGCTTTGCGCATATACACAATTATTCATTAAATTACAAATAATTAGTACTAAACTTAAAGTTACTCCTAGGATTTTAAAATTTTTCATATCCATCACTCCTATTTTCTCCTTACACATGTAGTATTTTCATTTATTAAATTTTTAAACATATTTATTAAATTTTTATGATTTAGATTCAATTTTTGTGGCAATACTAATAGAAGATTAGGAGAGGTTAATTATGCATATTTTAATAATTTTTGTTGTTATAGTATTAATTTTGTTTATGCCTATCCCCCTGAGCTTTCATTTTTACGTTTCTAAGGATAGGTTTTACTTAAAATTTTATAATATTAATTTACTATCTAATGATGGTGGCTTAATAAGAAAATTTCTTAATAAGAAAAAAATCAAAAAGGATAAGGATATTGAAAATACAATTGATAATCATAAAGATGATAATGAGTCCTCTAATAAAAAAGTTAAGTCTAGAGAAATATCCTTTAAAAAACTTTATCATAACCTTATTCATAATAAATTTAAGCCAACATTAAAGTTTGATAGTAACATTTCTTATTCTTTAGGAGATTCAAGCAAAACTGCTATAGCTTTTGGTTTACTTTATAATATTAATCCAATCCTATTAAATATTTTTTCTATTATATTTAAGATAAAAAGATATAAAAATGATTTTAAGCCTATTTTTAAAGATAAAATACTTTTTGAACTTACACTAAATAGTATAATTACTTTTAATTTAGCAAAAATTATTTATATATGTTTTATTATTATAAAATCATTTAATAAAAATAGGAGGTGAATCCCTTTATTTGGGGATTATTATGGCTGATAAACATGAATTAGAAAACTTGATGAGAAGTACTATGGAAAATTTACGTGATATGATAGATGTTAACACTGTAGTTGGAGATGTAGTAGAAACTAGTGATGGAACTTCTATTGTCCCAATTTCTAAAGTAACATTTGGTTTTGCATCTGGTGGAAGTGAGTTTGGTAACCATGTTGCTGTTAAAGATGATGGAAATGAAAATTATCCTTTTGGTGGTGGTTCAGGAGCTGGCGTAACTGTAAAGCCGGTAGCATTTTTAATAGTTAAAGATGGCTCTGTAAGATTGCAACCTGTAGATTATGATACAACTGTTGACAGAATAGTAGATTCTGTTCCTCAACTTTTAGACTTATTTAAAGGATTCTTTAAAGATAAAACCACTAACACTGAATGTGAAGATTTAGACTTATAAAAAACAGCTGTATCAAATAATTAAATTTTGATACAGCTTTATTTATATAATAAAAATTATTTATCTTCATCAGTAGCAGCTTCATTCATGACTTCTACCGCTTCCTCTTCTATATTATTTACATTATCATTATTTTCAGAATCATCTTCTTCTGGTTCCATCTCTTCAATTGCCTTATTTAATAAATCAATTGAACTTTGAGTTTCCTCATCACTATATAAATCTAATGATGGTAATTCTTTTATTGTTTGCAGACCAAATTGTCTTAAAAACTCATCTGTAGTTCCATAAAGAATTGGTCTTCCTGGAACTTCTAATCTACCTATATCCTTAATTAATCCTCTTTCAATTAATCTTGCAATAGCAGATTCAGACTTAACACCCCTTATTTCATCTATATCTATACGTGTTATTGGTTGTTTATATGCGATTATTGCTAAACTTTCTATAGATGCTTGGGATAAAGAATGCTTTTTATTTTTCTTTAATAGCTTTTGAACAAAATCTGAATTTTCACTTTTAGTTACTAATTGATATGCTCCATTTATGCTAATTAATCTTATTCCTCTACTTTTATCTTCATATTCATTTGCCATTTCATTAAGTATTTCTTCAACATTCTTTTCCTTAAGTTCTAAGTTATTGCTTAATTCCCTTAATGGTAAGGGTTCACCACTAACAAATAGCATTGATTCTATTGCTGATTTTATATCTGACTTTCTTGATAGTTCATTAAATTCATATTGCTTAACATCAATGTTACTCAATATCTCTCCTCCTCTTAATAAGTATATTTGAAAAACTCTTATCTTGGAAAACTTGAATAGTTCTTATCTTTATAAGCTCTAACAATGCTAAAAATATTACTACAGTTTCAAGCTTACATGTACTTTCTTTCATTAAGTTATTAAACTCAATAACATCACTAGAATTAAACCTTTCTAAAAGTTCTTCCATTTTATCCTCAACCTTATACTTATCTACATATATCTTCTTTTGTACTACATTAACCTTATTTTGTTTTTCTCTATAGGTTTCTAATATTTTATTATAAATATTATATAAATCTAAAAGTGTAAGATTTTTAAATATATCCTCATTATCGATTTTTTCTGGCTTTATTTCTTCAATAATTTCAGGCTTTTTACTAAAAACCTCACCAGCATTTATATATTTATCTTTAAAGAATTCCGAAACGCTCTTTATCTTCTTGTATTCAATTAGTCGTTCCATTAATCTTTTTTCAATATCTTCTTCACTTTCCTCTTCTTCATCAACCTTTACTTTCGGTAAAAGATTTTTTGACTTTATCTCTATTAAAGTAGCTGCTACTACTATAAATTCAGATGTAATTTCAAGGTCCATTACTTTTCTAGTATTAAGATATTCTAAATATTGATTTGTAACTTTATATATCTCGATATTATATATATTCATCTTATTCTTTTTAATAAGATGTAGTAATAAATCAAAAGGTCCTTCAAAATCTGCCACTTTAACCTTTGGCAATTCCATTAATTCATCCCGCCTTTATATTTTTATTAAACTCCCCTATTAATCTTATAGGGTTTCATAACTTATATAATATCAATTTTCTAATAAAAGAACAACCCTAAAGGTGCTCATGGTAATATATATCCATTGGTTCATTTTGAAGTTTATATTCATTAGCTAATATAAAGAACTTTTCATCAAAGCAAATTTCTCCACTTACACTTATCCATTGCCCATCTTGAAACTCACTATCAATACCTTTTACCCTTATTTCTATCTTTTCTTTATCTGCCTGACAGCATTTCACTGCTATTCTTGAAATAATAATACAATCAGGATTTTCTTCGCTTTTATCTATATATCCTAAAAAACTCAGCCTTTTTCCTTCAAACTTTTCTTTATTGTCATTTATGTCATTTAAAATTTCATAATTTTCACTACTTATAATTATAGAATCATTGTTTTTAGTAAGGCCCAAATCACTATTTATATTGTTAGTCTTTAATAATGGAAATATAAAAAGTAAAATACAACCTATACACAATGTGAAAGTTAATGGAATAAATTTATTTGTTATTTCAACTCTTCTTTTAATAGTAAATATTCTTCCAAACTGAGCAATTGCAAATACACCTAAAATAACTATACTTAAGTAAAAGTATTTTATCATGTCTACGCCTACAAAGTTAGTAATATTTCCACTTCTTATTAGAAAAACAATTGAAACTCCCATTAATATTAAAATAATAAACCATATTAATTCATCAACATTGAATTTTTTCATATCTCCCCCATATATTAATTAAACTATAACTAAACAAATCAAAAATACTACAACTGAAATCATTGCTAAAAGCTTAAGGACGAACTTCTTTTTAAAGAATCCAAAGGCTAAAATTAAATTTTTAAGATCCATCATTGGTCCTAATATTAAAAACGCAATTACCCCTGCAACACCAAAGTTGTCCAAAAAGCCTTTTGCTACAAATGCATCGGCTTCTGAGCATAAAGAAAGTAAAAATCCTAAACACATCATTATTATAATTCCAATAGTTTTTCCTGAAGTCATATTATTTATTAAGCTATCTTGCATAAAAACAACAAAAATACTTGAAAGAAAAGCGCCAAAAATAAAATAAATGCTTATATTCAAAAATTCATTAGAAGCATTTAATATTAAATTTTTTATCTTTCCTTTTAATGAAATATAATAATTATTACTATAAGTACAACAATCACAATAAAGTCCAACATTCTCATCTTTAACAACTTCATTTTTCTTCTTTTTGTCATACATTACACCAGTTAATAAACCAACTATTAATGCACCAAATACTCCTCCAATAGTTCTATAGATAACAACACTTATGTCATCTGGAAATGCATAATATGTAGACATAATTACAACTGGATTAACTATAGGTACAGCTAACATAAATGTAATTCCAATACCTACAGGTAATCCTTTTTTTATTAAGCTTCTTGCAATAGGAACAATTGCGCATTCACAAACTGGAAAAAATATACCTGCAATTGCAGCTATAAAATAACCTATAATACTATTTCTAGGTATTATTTTTTTTATAAATTCATCAGAAACATAAATTTGAATCACTGCCGACAAAACTGCACCTATTAGTAAAAAAGGTAATGCTTCAACAATAATTCCTAGGTAACTCCACATCCAAGCTTCAAATTTACTTATACTCACTTTCTCACCTGCTAACTCACTTTCTCATATAATCAATTATCTTAACCCTCATGTTTCTTAAAAAATTATTTTCAAGCAACTTACTTTTATCTAATGCTTTTTCAAAACCTTCATTATTATTTGACTTTATAATTTGTGCCTTATGATTTAATGTTCCAAGCAACTCTATATCTTCGTTTATTTTTTCTTCACTTAACTTATAACAATTATTAATTACTAAAACATCACTACTTTGAATAAAAGGAAGTAATAATTCACCCATATTCTTAATATAAAAATCTAAACTTTCTCCGTCACATACAAAATACATGGTGTTTAGTTTTATTAGCTTTCCTGTTTCATTATCAAAAATACATCTATATAAATGTTCTAAAGTTTCTGTACCGTTATATTCAATTATTATCCTATGTGGTTTATATTCGTTAACAATCTTATAAATTTCCCCGTTTAACTCCGAATTATCTCCTAAAAAATCAATATATTTAACTGTAATATCATCTTCCTTTATCTCTTTAATCTTTACATTTCCACTTTCACATGTTAAGACTATTATTTTTTCACCAAACGCTTTTGTTTTATTAATTAATGAATTAATAAAGGCTGACTTTCCAGCCCCTAAAAATCCTGTAACTACTTCTACGCCAACCTTCATAACACCACCACCTAAAGAAAAAAGTTTTTTATTTTATCTCTATTTAAATTTGTTCCGATAAAGGAAATAACAGATTCACCTCTATAAGCTATCTTTTCCATATTTATTTCAGATAAAGTATAATCAAATTGTTCCTTTCCATTATTAGTATCAACTATTCCTTTTGCTCTAATTATTTCTCCAAATTCAAAACTATTTTTGATAAAATTAAACTTACTTAAAAGTTCCTCCTTAGAAACCTTTCTATTAACCTTAAGTGCAAAGCTTTCGAATTCATTTTCCTCATTTTTTTCTTTTTTAATTATTCCTTTAGAAACGTTACTTTTCTTTAATGATGTTTTTTCGTTTTTTGTATTTTTATTCCTTACAACAAAAGTCTTTGGCACTAAATCTTCAGCTTTAGTATTTTTCCACTCCTTGCTAACAATAATTGCGTTCTTATTTATTTTTACTATTTGATCATGTATTTTTTTAACTTCTTCATTAGTTATATTTTGGGTTCTACTTAATATAACAATATCTGCATTTCTTATTTGATTGTCAAAGAAGCTTTTAAAATTAGATAAGTATAAACTAAATTTTTCTGCATCCACAACTGTTATTGCCTTTTCAATATAAGCAACATCCTTTAATTCTTTTTCTTCAAATACTTTTTTTATGTCGCTTAGCTTTGCCACTCCTGTAGGTTCTACTAATAACCTATCTACATTACAATTTTCAACTACATCTAAAATTGATTCTTTAAAATCACCAGTTACCTGACAGCAAATACATCCAGCATTAATTTCTTTTACTAATGTATTTGTTCGTTTTAATATTGTTCCATCAATACTTACTTCACCAAATTCATTTTCAATAATTGCTATATTTTCATTATAATAGCCTTCTTCTATTAATTTTTTTATTAACTGTGTTTTTCCCGCTCCAAGAAAACCTGAAAATAATTCTACTTTAACACTCATTCTAAACATTCCCTATATTATTGTTCTCAAAAAATTCTATGAAAACTTTCTTACTTTTATGCTTGTTTTATTTCTAATAATATTCATCATATATTTTTTTATTTTTTGTATATAATAATATTGTAAATGTATCATTTTATATGAACGTTATACTATTGTAAATGTATCATTTTGTATGAATATTATACAAAAAAAATAGAGCTGCATTAAGCAACTCTATTTTTTATATGTGACTAACCATCCCGATAAAAGTTAGTAATTTCAATATTATTTTTTTATTTATGCAATGCATCTAATACTAATTGAGCTGTTGAAACATTTGTTGCAAGAGGTATTGCATAAACATCACAAAGTCTTAATAATGCATTTATATCTGGTTCATGTGGTTGTGATGTTAATGGATCTCTCAAAAATATCACTAAATCAAGCTTTTGTTCAGAAACTAGAGCTCCAATTTGTTGATCTCCACCTAGAGGTCCACTTTTTAATCTATGAACTTCTAAATTTGTATTTTCCATAATTCTTAAACCAGTTGTTCCTGTTGCATAAAGCTCTAAATGAGATAATCTTTCCTCATTTATTTTTGCGAAATTAACCATTTCCTCTTTTTTCTTATCATGTGCAATTAATGCTACTCTCATCTTTATCTCTCCCTTTTACTTTTCTATACCTTGAAGGTTCAGAAATTACATTTGTTATTTTTTTGATACAAAATCATTATCTTTTATATAAAATCTCCATAAAAAATCCTTGGCCTCTTCTGCATAGTCTATTCCAATTCTTTTTGTTTTAACTATTTCAAAATCATTTTCCTCAGATTCTTCAAGATAGATTTTTCCTTTTTCATATAGCTTATCTCCATTTAAATCTTTATCTATTAGATAAGCTAAACATAATTTAGATGGACCATTAGTTAAGTTTTTAATTTGAGTTTTACTTAATTCTTTAAATTGTTTTTTATATCTAATTTGTGAAATATAATCAAATTCATTTAAAGGTTCAATTGCTCTTATTAAAACTGCTTCTGCCACATCTTTTTCATTAGTAACAACATTAAAACAGTGGTATAAACCATATATAAAGTAAACATAAGATACTCCACAATCACTATATAATATTTCAGTTCTTTTTGTCCTTCTACCATTATAAGCATGACATGCTTTATCTATAGCTCCTACGTAGCTTTCTGTTTCAACTATTTTTCCTCTTAAGACTTTACCATCAACTTCCCTAACTAATACCTTTCCAAGTAAATCATTAGCAACATCTATTGCACTTCTGTTATAAAACTCTTTATCAATAATCATAATGTACTCCTTAAATGTTTTTCTTAAGTTTAGGTATTTCCTATTTCAAAATTATAATTCTTTTTAATTTACTTTACAGCCACACTCTCCACAGAACTTAGCACCTTCTGCTACTTGTGCCCCACACTCGCTGCAAAACTTCTTCTTTGTTTTAGTAACTTCTTCTTGAACATTTTTCATTCCACAATTAGGGCAGAATTTAGCATTTGCGCTTAGAGGTTCTCCACAGCTCTTACAAGTTGTACTAGAATTATTTCCTCCAGCATTATGTGATGAATTAGATGATGAACTATTTTCCATGTTTTTCTTCATTTCATTCATCATATTCATTCCCATTTGCATACCCATTCCTGCTTGAGCCATATTAGCCATTGAATTATTAGGATTTTTCTCCATAGCCTCTACCATAGAAACATTTTGGTAATGAGCCATATTACCTACCATTCCATAAGCTGCATTTTTATCTATCATTTTTTGAACTGACTCAGGATAACTGAAGTTTTCTATATTAAATGATGTTATAGTAAGACCTATTTTAATCATTTCCATATCTAAATCAGTCTTTATACCATTTGCTATATCAAAGGAATTTGATTGTAAATTAAACATATCCTTTCCTTCTCTAACTATCCATTTCATTAAAAGCTGATCTACAACAGCTAAAGCTCTCATTTTTACATCATCAACAGTAAATTGACTTTTAATACCTGCAATCTTATCTATTAATGTCATATGATCATCTATCTTAACATTAAATGATCCAAAAGCTCTTATAGGCATTCCGCCTGGCATTCCTGGTGCTGGAATATTCACAGGATTTTTAGTACCCCATTTAACTTGAAATTCCTTAGTATTAATAAATAATACTTCTGCTTTAAGTCCGGATTTAAACCCAAATTTAAATCCTTTTAAAGTCGACAAGAAAGGTATTATTTCTGTTTCTATTTCATAATTGCCTTCTTCAGTAAATACACCTTCAACTTTGCCATTATGCATAAATATAGCATCTTGACCTGGTCTTATTATTAATCTACTATTCTTTTTAATTTCGCTATTTTTCCATTTCCAGAACAAAACATCATTTCTCGTCTCATTCCATTCTATTACGTCTAACAGTTGATTACTAAACAACCCCATACTATTTGCCTCCTATATTATCCACGCCATTAAAACATTCTATATATTATTTTTCTTCTTTAAGTTTTGCTAACTCATCGTCAATTGCAGAAGCATTATTATTTCCCTTTAAAGCTGCTAGTTCATCTTCTACATCACTATTAGAAGTTTTATCATATTTACTCATCAAATCATCTATTCCATCACTTGGCTTTGAATTTAATTCTGCCATAGCATTTGCTTCATCTAACATTCTATTTGCCTTTTCTTCCATTCTGCTAAATGAATCTAAACTTGATTTTGAATTATTTATAGATGAGCCCATTTTATTAATTCTCTCTTGCATCTTTGCAGTTGCAACTTTAGCTTTAATTGTGCTTCTTCTTTCATTAAGCTCTTCAATTTGACTTGTTAATTTATTATACATTTCTTTCATCTTAACTGAATTATTATGTGCAGCTTCATACTTTGTGTTAAGTGCACTTAACTTTTCAGATAATGATGCCTTCTTTGTTAAAAATGCTCTTGCATCATCATCATTTCCTGCATCTACAGCTCTTTTTGCATACTCTAACATTTTATTTACATCTCTTTGGCATTCATCTAATTCTCTTTTAGCTCTAGTTTCTTCTGCCATTACTGAAGCTGTTTCTGCTTTAACTTTATTTAAATCATCATTTAAGTTTCTCATTAATTGATCTATCATTTTAATAGGATCTTCTGCCTTGTCTAATAACGCATTAATATTTGATGACATTATATCACTAAATCTTTTTAAAATTGACATTTTTAATCCTCCTATATTTAAAATATTACTATTTATATTTTACCATTATTTAGCTTAAATAAAAATATTAATTCCTTTCATTTTCATATTTCACTTTATAAAAAACTAATTATATATTACTTTAAACTATTGAAGCATATAACTTATCACCTCTTGTATAAACCGTAACAGTAAATGTTCCAAGTGGCCTATAATTACCATCAGTTGCAGATAAGTAACCTCTTAATTCTAATTCAACAATACTATCATCTTCATTTTTACTTTGTAGTATAACCTTATCTAGCTTAAAATAAACAGGATCTTCATTTGATAAACCAAATTGTTCTCCTAGAAAGTTTGCATTTTCCATAACTCTTTCTTTTTCTTCATCCGCTATCAATACAACGTCTTCACTATTACTATCCCAATCACTAACAATATAATTATATGCTTCTGAGTTTTTATGTAGATATTCCGTTAATAAATCTATTGCAAAGTCTATTTCCTTATATTCACCTTGCACATGAGGATAACCATTCATGTCATCATATATCTTATCCCCTTCATTTAATTCATATATATTTTTACTTGATTCATAGCTTTTTCCTAAAGCATTAAACACAGTATATTCTATAGTTTCTTCTTCAATATTTTCTTCAATAATTGTATTATTATTCTCACCATTTGTTATAGCATCATTATTTGCTGAACATCCCGTTAATAAACCTACTACTACCATTGCATATATTAATCTTCTCTTCACCAAAATTCACCTTCCTACATTTACATTGTAGTATAAAAAAAGGAATTAATCCATTTTTTTATGAATTAATCCCTTTTGTAAGATTTGTAATTTTATTAATAAGCTTAACCAATACAATATTATTAATTTTAGTAAATAAATAAATATTCTACTTACTTAACATACCATTTATACACCTTTTTTAAATAGATTTTTCATATTATATTTTAAGTTATCAATAAATCCGCCTTTTTCAACATCTCTATCACAATATAGTTCTACTTCTCCAACTTTTTGTCCATCTAGATATACTTCGCATTTTCCTACTATTTCACCTTCAGTATAACTATCCTTTGGCTCATTTAATATAATTTTATTTTCCGGTTCTCCTTCACTGCCTTTTAAGAATACTATAGATAAGTCATCTTTAGCTTTTGCTACATAATATCTATCTTTACTCTTTCCTAAATATACAGTTTCAACATCATCATCCTTATTAAATAGCTTTTTACCTTGATATTTTGAGAAACCGTAATTCATAAGCATACTAGCATCTCTATTTCTAACCTTGTATGTAGGTGCACCCATAATTACAGCAAGCATTCTTACTCCATCTCTTACAGCTGTTGCACTTATACAATATTTAGCTTCTTGAGTAAAGCCTGTTTTTAATCCATCACATCCATCGAAGAAACGTACTAATTTATTATGATTTACTAATTCAATGGGACTCTTTCTTCCTTCAGATATTGTTTCCATATATGTACCGCTATATTTTAATATTGTTGGATGCTTTAATAGCTCTAGTGACATTATAGAAATATCTCTTGCAGTTGTTAAATGCCCTTCAACTGGTAAACCATTACAATTTTTAAATGTTGTATTAGTCATTCCAAGTTCTTGTGCACGTTCATTCATTAATTTAACAAATTCATCAGTAGAACCACCTAAAAATTCTGCCATAGCAACTGCTGCATCATTACCAGAGGCTATCGCTATTCCTTTTAATATTTCTTCAACAGTTCTAACCTCTCCAGTATCTAGAAGCATTGTACTTCCGCCCATACTCTTAGCATTTTCACTACAAGTTATCTTATCATCTAATGAAATCTTGCCACTATCAACAGCCTCCATTGCTAATAGCATTGTCATTATTTTAGTTACAGAAGCTGGTGCAAATTTTTCATCTGGATTTTTTTCATACAGCACTGTACCACTTATAGGCTCAATAAGAATTGCAGATTTTGCATCTACATTCATTCCCTCTTCTAAACATGCTGTGTAAATATCCTGTGGATATTCATTTTCTAATTCATTTTTTTCAGCTGCCATTGGAACAACTGTATTTAAACATAATAAACATAAAAGAATAATAGAGATTTTTTTAAATATTTTTTTCTTCATTTGTTCTCCTCCTTTTAAGCTTATTATTTCCCAAAAAAATAAAAATATGATAAAAAGAATTTTACTTTCTCTTTATCATATTTTCCTCTTAGGCTACACCCCTAATCTTTAAAAGTGATAAACTTAAGTCAGTTTCAAGTTACAAGTTTCAAGCTAAGGAATAAATTTAGCTTATGCTAAATTTAAATTATATTTTAGAAATTCCCCAAGAAGTTTTACCCTCAATTTGCCATTTGCCATTTGTCATTTGTCACTGCTTAAGTTTATCACTGATTAAGTTTGTTAGTTTTATCTTATAATATCATAAATTAGTGGAATATCTAAGTCATATCTATCTTCAATAGTTATATTACTTAAAATACTTTCTCTAGCCTTTTCTATATTACCTTCATTATTTGAGTGTATGTACGCTAGAACATCACCCTTGTTAACTTTATCGCCTCTCTTTTTATTTAAAACAAGCCCTACAGCTAAATCTATTTCACTTTCTTTAGTTGCACGCCCTGCTCCAAGTTCCATGGCAATTAGTCCAAAAGCCTCTGCTTTGATCTTAGTAATATAACCATCCCTTGGTGCGATAACTTCTTTAATATACTTAGCCTTAGGGAATTTACTAAAATCATCTATTGGTGAAATATCTCCACCTTGTGCTTTTATAAATTCTTTAAGCTTTTCTAAGCCTTTTCCATTAGCTATATTTTCTTCTAACATTTTTCTTGCTTCTTCTTCACTTTCTGCTTTTTTAGCACAAAGTAACATGTTTGATCCTATAGTTAAAGTAAGTTCTAAAAGGTCTTTCGGTCCATTTCCTTTTAATAATTCAATAGCTTCCATAACTTCTAAACTATTTCCTATTGCATATCCTAATGGTTGATCCATATCAGAAATTACTCCAATAGTTTGTCTTCCAAGATGATTTCCGATATCAACCATTTCTCTTGCAAGTTCTTTAGCTGTTTCTGGTGTTTTCATAAATGCACCATCTCCAACCTTAACATCTAAAACTATGGCATCAGCTCCTGAAGCTATTTTCTTACTCATAATACTTGATGCTATTAAAGACATATTATCAACAGTTGCTGTAACATCCCTTAATGCATATAATTTCTTATCAGCAGGGACTAAGTTTCCACTTTGCCCCATAATAGCAATATTAATATTATTAACATTTTCCATGAATTGTTCTTCTGTTAACTCAACAGAAAAACCATTAAATGTTTCAAGTTTATCTATAGTACCACCAGTATGGCCTAAACCTCTTCCTGACATCTTAGCAACTGGTATTCCAAGTGATGCAACTAAAGGAGTTAAACAAATTGATGTTTTATCTCCAACACCACCAGTAGAATGCTTATCTACCTTTATTCCTTTAATATTGCTTAAATCAATTTTATCTCCAGATTCAACCATAGCATTAGTTAATTCTGCAGTTTCTCTCTTATTCATTTTATTGAAAAATATAGCCATAAGCATTGCTGATGCTTGATAATCTGGTATACTTCCATTTGTAAATCCTTCTACAAAAAAGTTTATTTCTTCTTTTGTTAATTCCTCGCCTTTTCTTTTTTTCATTATAAGGTCATACATTCTCATAAGTTTCATCCCCTAACTATTCCATTATTTCATTTAAGAAGCTTTTTCCAACTAGTTCATTTTTAACATTAAAGAAATCTAATATTGTTTTTCCTATATCAGAGAATGTTTCTCTTGTTCCAATATTAACTCCTGGTTTTACATGTTTTCCATAAACAAGTACTGGTATATGCTCTCTTGAGTGGTCTGTACTACTAGTTGTAGGATCACAGCCGTGGTCCGCTGTTATTATAAGGATATCCTCATCAGTCATTTTTGAATAAATCTCTTGTAGTCTATTATCGAACTCTTCTAATGCTTTTCCGTATCCACTTGGATCATTTCTATGTCCATATAACATATCAAAGTCAACTAGATTTGTAAAGATAAGTCCTTCTTTTATACTATCCATATAATCTAAAGTTTTATCTACACCATCCATGTTATTTTTTGTATGAACTGCACAAGTAATACCCTTTCCATTGTAGATATCTTCAATTTTACCAACGGCTGCAACTTCTAAATTTTGTTCTTTTAAATATTCAAGCATAGTCTTATTAAATGGATCTAATGCATAATCTCTTCTGTTTGAAGTTCTCTTGAAGTTTGGAGCTTCTCCTATAAAAGGTCTTGCAATAACTCTTCCTACTGCCCATTCATTTACAAGCATATCTCTTGCTATTTGGCACATTTCATATAATTTCTCTACAGGAATAATATCTTCATGAGCTGCAATTTGGAATACACTATCTGCAGATGTATATATAATAGGATATCCAGTTTTAACATGTTCTTCACCCAAATCTTCAATTATTTGAGTTCCTGAAGCAACAACATTACCTAATATTCCCTTTATATTTGCTCTTTTTATAAATTCATCTATTATTTCCTTTGAGAAACCTTGTGGGTAAGTATTTAAAGGCTTTTCTAAAATTACACCACTAATTTCCCAGTGCCCTGTAACAGTATCCTTTCCTTTTGATGCTTCTTTACTTTTACCATAAGCACCTATAGCATTTTCACATTTGTTAGGAGCATTAACACCTTCTATGTTACCTATTCCTAACTTTTCTAGTTCTTTTATTTCAAGACCTTTACAAGATTTATATACATGATCTAAAGTATGAGTTCCTTCATCACCATAGCTCTTTGCATCCTCTAATTCTCCAACTCCTACACTGTCTAATACAATTAATATAGCTCTTTTCATATTTTTTCTCCTTTCGTATATAAAGCCCCTTTTTAAAAGCCTTACGCTCTTGGATGGGAGTTCTTATAAACTAAGTTTATTTTATCATTATTTATTATCTCATAGTAAGTATCCATGTAAGTTAATACTTGATTTCCTAAAAGTTTTTGTACTGCTCTTACATTTGCTCCATTTTGAAGTAGATGTACTGCAAAGGAATGCCTAAATGTATTTAAATTAACATCCTTATTTATTCCTGCCTTGTGAGAATATTCTTTTACTATTCTCCAAACACCTTGTCTTGTTAATTGGTTTCCATTTAAATTAACAAACAAGTTGTGTACCCCTGCTGAAGCTATTATATCTCTTATAGATAAATATTCTCTTAAAGCCGCCTCTGCACTTCTTCCAATAGGGATAAGTCTTTCATAATTTTTATTATCATGACACCTAACATACAGTAAATCTAAATTTACATCTTCAACGGTTAAATTAATTATTTCAGAAACTTTCATTCCTGTAGCATACATAAGTTCTAATAATGCATTATCTCTAACGCCCTTATTACAGTCCTTATCTACTATCTTAATAATCTTATCTACCTCTTCAACAGTTAATATTTCTGGAAGCTTCTTTGATTGATCTGTACTCTTATAATATATCTTCGGTATATCCCTTATTATCTTTTGATCTTTTAAATAATTATAAAAGCTTCTTAAGCTAATCACAATTCTACTTATTGATCTTTCAGATTTTCCCTCTTCCAACAAATGGTCGATATAATTTTTAACTGTAACATTATCAGTTTCATCTAAATATATATCTTTACTATTTAGATACTTGATATACAAATTCACATCAGTTACGTAAGCATAAACAGTATTATCACTTTTATGGCTTTCAAGTAATGACTCACGATATTCATTTACTATTTCTTTCATAATTCTCCCCAATCCCACCTTAATTATTATTATTCGACAACAGCTTTAGAATTTCCTTTTATAATCATCTATTAATTAACCAACTTTATAAACATTTGTAACTACAAATTTAATAATATTTGGACCAAGATATGCTTCAATTAGAGTTCCGATAATGAATACACATGCAAATACCCCAATCTTTAAAATTAGTTCTCTCTCTACTATTGTATTTACTTTACCTTTATTAAAGAACTTATCTTTAAGTTTTGTTGAAGAAAATTCAATTCCAACTATACTTAATGCTATAAAGCAGGGAATATAAATAATATTCTGTGGTATTGTTGAAGCTAATGCCAACCATAATCCTTTACCGTCGAAGGTTGAAATTAAAAAACTAAAAGTATACCCTAGTGTAAATCCTTTAACTAAATCAAGTAAAAGAATTATTGGCGTACCAAATACTGTAAAGGATAATGCTATAATTATTGTTATAAGTATTAAATTTTTCTTTAGTATATTAAATAATAAAACTTTATTATTTACTGCTTCTTTTGCTATACTTTCAGTAAATGTTGAAAAATAACTCGTAAGATCTGTTGCATCTCTTGCACTCATATATTTAACTATATATGTACCTAATGCTATTCCTACGCAAAAGAATATAAAAACCATAAAATAATAAAATTTATTTTCTCTTTTATTTAAGTTCAATTTACTTATAATCTCCAAAGAAACCACCCCCATATTGTTATATGTTAATAATATGATGATAATTTCCAGTATATTCATAAGTGAATATATGTAACTTAAAATTTATATTATTTTTTCTATTTTTTTCACCTTTTCTTTAATATTTTTTAAATCCAAATTGTAGTTTTCTTCTAAAATTGATATAACTTTTTCTATATCTTCCATTTCTTTTGCCTTTTTATTACCTTCTAATTGTCCTCTTCCTAATCTGTCACTTATAAATAGTAAAATCATATCATTTAAATCTACATCTTTTATCATTTCTTTTGTTTTTGCAAAAGGTAAATCTTGAATTATATAAAGATGATGCATATGATATTTTATTAAATTTAATATTTTGCTTTTTTCATTATTTTCATAATTATAATAATCTAATATTTTTTCTGCTAATTTTACCCCTTCTACATCATGATTATATGAAATCCATCGACCTTGCTTATTTTTCTTTGTTGTTGGTCCTTTTCCTACATCATGTAATAATGCTCCTAACATTAAACTTTCTTTATCATTAGCAAATTCTTTTATTTTAGCTGCTGTATCTATTACCTGCATAAGATGATTCCATACATTTCCTTCTGGATGATATTTAAGGTTTTGCTCTGTGTTTTCAAGTACAAGCAATGCATCTAAGGGTGTATTTCTTAACGAATCTTTGATTTCTTCCAAATAACTTGATGGTTTTTCACAAATCATCAATTCTTTTTGTATTTTCCTTAATTTATTCTCTTCCATCCTTTTCTCCTTTACATATGGTTTTGTACATATTTAGTTTTCCTACATTCTTTTAAAATATTTAATACACATATTTTTTATTCTAATAATTATTTATAAGTTTATTACTATATTCGTATTATTTTTTAAGCTTTGGGCAACCTAAAGATATTATAACTTTGAGGTGTATATATTTTGGAAGAATTATTTAATAAATATTTACCTATTCTTATTCATATTTTTGAGCTTATGGGAATTCTTATTTTAACTCTTGGAGTCTTTACAGCCTTTTATCATTATATTTTAAAAAGATTTTTCAAAAGAGATGTTGATATTAAATATGAATTTGCGGATGTTATGGTTACAACTTTAGATTTTAAGTTAGCAGCAGAAATATTAAAAACTGTTATTATTAAAAATATGGATGAATTAATTATTTTAGCTTCAGTATTTATTATAAGAATAATCATGACCTTTGTATTAGAGAAAGAAATGAAAATAGAAAAATCTAAAAAAGAACGCGATTAATTTATCTAAAATTAATCATGCTTATAATATTTTACAATTCACATTAACCTATTATATTACTGATATCTTATCAATATTTTATATTTTTTATTATAAACAATATTTAATTAATTTTTATATGTAAAATAGCTGCAATTTTATGTATTTTTTAATGCATGATTTAAAAATTTCATACAAAAAAAACACTTTCTATCAGTTTGTAATAAATCAAACTGACAGAAAGTGTTTTATTACTAATCCAAATTTATTTATCAGTATCAAATATAATTTGTCTCAATAAATAATATAAGCTTGACCTTTTTATTAATTCTTGCTAACCAATCATTTTCAGTAAAAATTAAGATACTTTATTTTTTTAATCTTAGCTTGTCTGCAATGATGACTATGAATTCACTATTAGTTGGCTTACCTTTTTCATTGTGTACAGTATAACCAAATAATTTATTGATAGCTTCTACTTGTCCTCTACCCCAAGCACAGCCTGTATTCAGCAGTTTTTCTTTTATGTTATCATATCTTTATCTACCAAATATTTGTACTCCACTTCTTAAACCTCCATATTACTATCATTTTTTATACGAATTACCGATACACTTTTCCGTATAATACCCTAAAAATGACGAAAGAGCTATCAGCTTGTACTTTTTTGTACAGCTTTAGCTCTTAATACTCTACTATATCTATCTTCACTATATTAGTTATTGTCTGTATATCCTCAGCTCCGTCCTCAAAGTATCTCTTTAGCTGGTCAGCTGTCTCCTCTACAGTACACGGCTCTATCATTTCCTTAAACTCCTCGACTACACTTGCCTCGCACTCTTCTAAGGTACTGTAAGCAGATACAAATAAATTCATACCTGTTATAAACGCGTGATACTTACCGTTTTCTAGTGTATATATTACCATTGTTTTATTATTTGACATATTCCCACCCCCTATTGTTATATAGTACCATATATATCAAAACTTCTCAACATATTGTATTTTTATATTTTCTCTATAAAGTAAAAAGAGCCGTTGTTACACAGCTCCCTTACTTCTTGAATCCGTATGTCTTAGCTATTATGTCATCTAGTTCTTTTAATTCTTGTTCCTCTCTCTTGCTTAGTGCTGGTCTTTGTGCTAGAACGTAGCATATTAATCCAGCTACTAAAAATGCTATCGCTATAGGTAATCTCTCTATCATATTTTCTAACATATATATTCCTCCTAAGTAATCTATATTTATTATAGCTTATATATCCCTTGCAATAAATACTATGCTCTAACTTTTATTAATCTCGAATTAAAAGGACTAAATCTCTGATAATTCTTTCTAATATCTGTTACAGTCAAGTCTAAATAAGCCTTTTCTGTTACTGTTACTGAGCTATGACCCAATATTCTTGATAAAGTGTATATATCCATACCTGACATTAGGCACCTCTTAGCAAAATTATTACGTAATCCGTGAGGAGCTATATCCTTAGATATACCTGCTCTGTTTTTGTAAATTTTAAAGTTCTTTTCAAAATTACGTACTGTTAGAGCTGTCCCTTTCTTAGTTGGAAATAACGTATCCTCAGCTATACTATATCTGTCTTTATACTGGAGCCACTTCCTAAGTATTCCAGCCATTATAGAGCTAAAAAATACATATCTATCCTTTTTACCTTTTGATATTTGAGCTGGTATTAAGATAGTCCTTTTATCTATGTCTATATCCTCATAAGATAAAGCTAATGTCTCTCCTAATCTCATTCCTGTATCCATAATGAGCTGTATTACTACATAGTCCCTATACTCATGATACTTGGTTACGTCTAACGCTTTAATTAAAGCCTTAAACTCACTATCTGATATATCTTCCTTAGCCTTTCTCTTAACCTTTATAAAGCCTATCTTATCTACTGGATTACTTTTAATGATCCTTTGGTCATACAGCCAGTTAAAAAAATACCTTTATATTTCTTATGTAGTTATTAATGGTTACATCAGATACAGGCTTTCCAAACTCTTTTCTACCTGCTGGGTTATTTAGACCTACTGTCTTATCATCACTTACATATGAGTATTTACCTCTATCTTTTGTAAACTTTAAATACTCCGATATATGTTCTCCTTTGATTTCCTTTAGTGTTGAAATATAGTACTCTTCCTGTAGATACTTAGCCAATAACTTTAATGTAGTTTCATATGATGACATAGTTTTGACAGATAGTCCCTTTAATCTACAATACTCCATAAAATCCTGGATATAAAACTGAATATCTCTATTAGACTTCAAAATTTTAGACACAAAAAAAACACCTCCTATTAACTGTTTTACCAATTAATAAAAAGTGTTTTTTATCTTCTATATACAAAATTTAGTGTCATCGAAATATAGTTTAGTGCTATATCTGATATACATTTGATAAATTAGAAATACTTGCTCTACGCTGATTTCACTAGCGTTAGACATCCCTAAGATACTTTATTCTTTAATCTTAGCTTGTCTGCAATGATAGCTATGAATTCAGAATTAGTTGGCTTACCTTTTTCATTGTGAACAGTATAACCAAATAATTTATTGATAGCTTCTACTTGTCCTCTACCCCAAGCAACTTCAATAGCATGTCTAATAGCTCTTTCTACTCTTGAAGCAGTTGTGTTATATTTCTTAGCTATTGAAGGATATAATTCCTTAGTTACAGCTGATAATAATTCCATATCGTTTACTACCATAGTAATAGCTTCTCTTAAATACATATATCCCTTAATATGCGCAGGTACACCTATTTCATGAATTATGTTTGTAATTTCAGTTTCTAAATCCATAGGACCTCTATTATTGCTTGTACTAATCATTTCAGTAGCAGTCATAGCAACTTGCTTTTTAACTGGCTCATCATTTCCTATTGAATCATTAAACATATCTCTAATACGTTTAGTGAATATGTCCATATCAAAAGGTTTTACTACATAATAATCAGCACCTAAAGTTATAGCTCTTTGAGTTATTTTATCTTGTCCTACTGCCGATAAAACAACTACTCTTGGGAATTTATCTAAATCCATAGAATTCAATTTTTCTAGAACTCCTAAACCATCTAAATGTGGCATAATTATGTCTAAAACAACTAAATCTGGTTTCTTCTCCTCAATTAACGTTAATGCCTCTCTTCCATCCTTCGCAATCCCTGTTACAACTATATCTTTTTGATTTAAAAGATAGTCATTCAAAATACTACAGAATTCTTTATTATCATCAGCAATAATTACAGATATTTTATTTCCATCCATCGTTTTCTCTCCCTTTCTACCCATCATAATAGTATTTTTTTTAAATATAAAACTTAAAATAACATTAAAACTTAAATTAGTTATTTTATAAAACTTCTAATTCAGTTATATTTACATGTCTTTTAACTCCATTGATTGTATTATAACATAAAATTTAAAAATATCATAGGGGTTTTGACATTATTTTGAAATTTTTTTACAAAATTGTTGTAGTTTTTTTGTAGAATAATATATTAATCTTAAAATCGTAAGATATAGTATTTTAAAATAAATGATACTATATCTTACGATCTATTTTTCAACTTTATTATTCTATAATCCCAGCTTCTTCAAGCATCCACTCTATATATATACCATATCCTATATCTGGCTTATTAATAAGTACATGAGTTACAGCTCCTACAATTTTATCATTTTGTATTATTGGACTTCCACTCATTCCTTGGACTATTCCACCAGTTTTACTTAACAATTCTTCATCAGTTACTCGAATAATCATACTTTTTGGTCCACTTTTATCTTGTTGGAGTAGCTTCACTATTTCAATATCATATTCTTTTGGACCTTCATCATCAATTGTAGTTATTATTGTGGCAGGTCCTTCAACTACTTCATTTCTAAATGCAACTGACATGGGTTCACTAAACTTAGGATTTATTAATGGTTCATATGAATTTCCAAAAATACCTGAAGAAGAATTATCTTTTATTTCTCCTATAGAGTTCTTTTCATTTACAAATAATCCTCTTAATTCTCCTGGTACTCCTTTTTCGCCTCTTCTAACACTTAAGATTGATGCTGATAAAAGATCTCCATCTTTAATTGTAAATGTAGTATTTGTATCACCATCTGTTATAGGATGACCTAAAGCACCAAATGTTTCGCTATCTTCATGATAGAAAGTTAATGTCCCTATACCAGCTGTAGAATCTCTGACCCATAATCCTAATTTATAGTCTTCTCCTTCTTTTACTAATTCAACATCTTTATTGAATTTGCAACCTTCACGAATAAATTCTACATTAACAATACTAGAATTTGCTTCTTTTATTAAAGTAATCAATTGCTTTGAACTTTCAACATTTTTTCCATTTACCTTTAATATAACATCACCTAATTGTATTCCTGCTGCTTTTGCTGGACTTAATTCATTTCCACCTCTAGTGTCTACATTTGAAAAGCCTACTACCAATACACCTTCTGTTGATAATTTTATACCTACACTTGTTCCTCCTGGATATAATTTAATATCTTCTAATTTTTGTACTGCTACTGACTTTATTGGTATAAGACCAAGAAAATCAATGTTAACTTTATCTTTAGTTAACTTAACAGTATTTAATACACCTTGATTATGTACAGAAATCTCTGACACTTCCATGCTATCATTAATGTATATCTTTTCTGGCAGTTGCGAAACACTTAAATATGCTACTAATGCCAAAATAGCTATTGGAGCAGTAATTATACTAAAATACTTTAATATTTTTTTAATCATTTTATCTCCTCCTTGCCTTCTGACATTAATTTTCCCGCTACACAATTTTTATATGCTGTAATAACTCTGTTAACATAGTTAAAAATTTATATTTTAATACATTTTATATAAAAAAAATAAAACCATGATAAATTACCATGATTTTATTGTTTGCAGTATTGCAACGCCTTATGTATATAAAAGCTAATTATTTTTCATTTCTTTCTTTTTTATTTCAGCAAATTTCACCATTTCTGACGCATTTTCGATAGTAACTTCACTAATTTCATCCCCGCCAACCATTTTAGCAATTTCTCTAATTTTATCATCTCTACTTAACATTCTAATTCCAGTAAATGTTTTTCCATTTAATACTTCCTTAGAAACAAAGTAATGATTATCTGAAAGTGCCGCAATTTGTGGTAAATGAGTAATACATAAAACTTGGTGCTTTATTGATACTTCATACATCTTTTCACCAACACGTTTTCCTATAGTTCCACTTATTCCAGTATCTATTTCATCAAAAATTAATGTAGGAATTTTATCCTTATCTACAAAAACACATTTTAAAGCTAACATTATTCTTGAAAGTTCACCACCAGATAGTACTTTTTCTAATGGTTTTAACGGTTCTCCAGGATTTGCAGAAACTAAAAATTGTACTTCATCATATCCTCTACTATTAATATTATCACTTAAAAGAACTTCTATTTTAATTATAGCTTTTTCAAGCCCAACATAAGACAATTCTTTTTTTATGTTAGTTTCTAAAATTTCACTTGCTTCAACTCTTAAATTATGAAGTTTTTCACCTATAACCTTCATTTTTTCTTCGAGCTTACTTTGCTCTTCTTTTAATTTATTAATTATTTCTTCACTGTTAACTAATTCATTATACTTTTCTTTTAAATTTTTTAAATTTTCTAATATTTCTCTTATTGAATTACCATATTTCTTTTTATATATGCCTATACTATAAATTCTTTCATTTATTTGTGCTAATCTATCTTCGTCATAAGTTATTTCACTACCAATATCACGGATTTCTCTCGTTACTTCTTCTAAATTATAAAATGCTTCTTCAATTTGATCTTTTTTTTCTTTGATTACTTCCGAAACATTTTCAACTAATGATAATTCTGATATAACCTTTGATAGTCCTTCTAATACAGAAATTCCATCATTAGATGAATTTAAGTATCCATATGATTTAACTAAGCTGTTAGAAATTTTTTCAGCATTTGAAAGCATATTAAATTCATCTTTAAGGTCTTCTTCTTCATTAACCTTTAGATTTGCTTTTTCTATATCTTCAATTTGGAACTTAATATAGTCTGCTAATTTTTCTCTATCTTCATTACCTTTTAATTCATTTATTTTATCAATATTTTCTATATATATATGCCTTAGTTCTTCAAATTCACTAAGTAAATTTTTTATTTTGTCATGATAAAATTCATCTATATATAAAATATGAGTTCCTTTATTAAGTAAGTTTTGATTTTGATGCTGGCCATGAATATCTAAAAGTTTTTCTCTAATTCTTTTTAATTGAGATAAAACAATACTTCTATTATTGACTTTAATAATACTCTTACCATTTAATGTTGTTTCTCTTCTAATAATAAGCATTTCATCTCTTTCTATAGATAATTCGTCTAATACTTCATAAACTTCATCATTTTCTATAGAAAAAACAGCCTCAACAATTGTTTTATCTTCACCATATCTTATTTGATCTTTAGAAAACTTTCCACCTAATACATAATCTATAGTATCAATAAGAATTGACTTACCTGCACCGGTTTCTCCTGATAATATATTGAATCCCGCACCAAACTCTACAGATAACTCTTGAATTAACGCGAAATTTTTAATATTTAACTCAACTAGCATTATACCCCACCTTTAAATAATTAAGAAATCATCTTTCTTATCTTAGAAATAAGTTCTAAAGCCTTTTCATCAGTTCTTACTAACACAAAAATCGTATTATCTCCTGCAATAGTACCTGCAACATCATTAGTATATAAACTATCTATAGCTTCTGCTGCTGCTGATGCTGCACCTGTTAAAGTTTTTACAACAACAAATTTATCAACTTGTTCTGCAGAAATTGCAGCATTTTTTAATATGCTATATAATTTGTCATTTATATCTCTTTCCTCTTTTGTTGGTGCACTATATTTATATTTACCACTTTCACTTTGCATCTTAACAAGTTTTAATAACTTTATATCTCTTGATACTGTTGCTTGCGTTACATCGTATCCTGATTTCTTAAGTGCTTCTGCTAACTCTTCTTGTGTTTCTATATCATTATTATTAATAATATCTAAAATTTGATTATGTCTTTTGGACTTCAAATTAACCACCTTCTCCATTTGTAATTCTATTTTTCTTTTTTAATTATCTAATATTTTTTGCCTTAAAACATTAAAATAATCATAGTTATCAAATAACATAATTTTTGCTAAATAATCAGATTTTTTTATTATTATAGATGTATTATCATTAATTTGTTTAGCTTCTTGTCCATCAAAGGTTAAATAAATTTCTCCATTATAATTTTCTGCTTTAATAAGTATTTCACTACTACTTTTTAAAACTATAGGTTGCATTCCTCTTGTATGTGGACAAATTGGAGTTAATGTAATTACATCTACATCTGGATAAATAAATGGTCCTCCTGCTGAAAACGAATATCCAGTTGACCCAGTTGGAGTTGCAATTATTATTCCATCGCCTTTAAATCTATAATAAAGCTTATTATCGATAAACACTTCAAATTTTACCATCCTTGATAATGTACCCCTGGCAATAACTACATCATTTAAAGCTTTACCTTTCTCGTCATTTTTATCATTTAACATAGTACATTCTAAAAGGATTCTATTTTGAATAGTATAGTGTCCATTTTTTATCTCATTTAAAGCTTCGCCAAAATCCTGTATTTCTATACTAGATAAAAAGCCTAAATTTCCAATATTTACTCCTAAGATAGGTACATCGTATCTTCCATTTATATCTCTAGCTATACCTAGTAATGTACCGTCTCCCCCTAGAACAATTAGCAAATCTAGTTTATTATCGAATTTATATTTACCCATTTCATAACTGTTTAATACAGTAATTTTTGAATGTTTAAATACACGGGTAATCTCCGCTATCACTAAAGATAATATCTTACCATCTTTATCTTTTGAAGGATTTAATGCTACTATAATATTTTTCATATTAACTCCTTTTAATTATATGCTATATACCTATAGCCAGCATTTATAGCTGGCTATGTGATTCATTTACAACATCATCAATTTGACTTAGTTCAAAAGTGCCTTCTTTTTCTTTATCCTTTGTAAAGTAAACTAAATATTCTCTATTACCTTCTGGACCTTTAATTGGTGAGAAACTTAATCCTAAAACATTAAAGTCATTTTCAATTAAGAAGTTTACAATTTTATTTACAACTTCTAAATGAACTTCAATATCCCTTACAACACCTTTTTTTCCTACCTTTTCTCTTCCAGCTTCAAATTGTGGTTTTATTAGTGCAACAACTTCACCTTTGTCAGCTAAAAGATTTTTAACTGCAGGCATTATTGTTCTTAATGAAATAAATGATACATCTATTGATGCAAAATCTAATGGCACACCAATCTCTTCTGGAGTTACGTATCTTATATTTGTTCTTTCCATACAAACAACTCTTTCATCGGTTCTTAACTTCCAAGCAAACTGTCCGTAACCAACATCTACTGAAAAAACTTTACTTGCATGATTTTGAAGCATACAATCTGTAAAGCCTCCCGTTGAAGCACCGATATCCATACATACTTTATTAGTAAGATCTATTCCAAAAGTATTCATTGCTTTTTCTAATTTTAATCCACCACGACTTACATACTTAAGTTCTTCACCTTTAAAAACTATATCTGCATCGACACTAACCTTTTCTCCAGCCTTGTCAACTCTCTGTCCATCAACAAATATAAGTCCTGCCATAATATTAGTTTTTGCTCTTTCTCTTGATGTGCAAATTCCTTTATCAACTAATAATATATCTAATCTCTCTTTTTTTGATGCCATATTCTTCTCCTCTATTTCATAACGCTTATAACGCACTTTTCTATTGATTCTGGATCTAATTTCGCATCCCTATATAACAAATCTACATCTCCATGAGGCACAAAACTATCGCCATATCCTAAAGCTTTAAACTTTCCTTTAAAATCAAGTTTGCTTAATTCCATTAAAACATAACTTCCAAAACCACCATTTATAGTATTGTCTTCAATTGTGATAATATCATATCCTTGATTAGACAATTCTTTTAACATTTCTGTATCTAATGGCTTAACAAAAGTAGCTCCGATTACTGTTGGATTTATTCCTTTATCCTTTAATGCATTTGAAGCTATCATTGCATGTTGAACCATTTTCCCAACAGCTATTATCGCAATTTTATCACCGCTTATTATTTTTTCCCATTTTCCATATTTTATTTCAGTTATAGGATTAATATCTTTAACACAATCAGTACCCCTTGGGTATCTTATTGCTATTGGACTATTTTGATTTAATGCCCATTTAAGCATTAAAGGTAATTCTTCTAAATGCTTTGGTGCTAAAATAGTCATATTAGGTATAGCCGATAAGAATGATAAATCAAAAACTCCTTGATGAGTTTCACCATCATCTCCTACAATACCAGCTCTATCAATTGCAAATATAACTGGTAAATTTTGAATGCATACATCATGTATTATTTGATCATAACCTCTTTGTAAAAAGGTTGAATATACTGCAAAAACTGGCTTTAAACCAGCAGATGCCATACCAGCTGCAAGTGTAACTGCATGTTGTTCTGCTATTCCTACATCAAAAAATCTATCCTTATATTCCTTAGCAAATTCTTTTAAGCCTGTACCATCAGGCATAGCTGCAGTAATTGCGACTATATCACTATTACTTTTTGCAATCTCTATCATTGTATCTCCAAATACTTTTGAATATGTCTTTTTTGAAGGCATAAAAGCTTCTCCACTTTCTAGGTCAAAAGGAGATACTCCATGAAATTTATTTGGATTCTGTTCAGCATACTCGTAACCTTTACCCTTTTGAGTAATAGTATGAATTATAACTGGACCTTTTATTTGTTTTGCCTTAACAAATACATCATTCATTAATTCTATATTATGACCATCTATAGGCCCAATATATTTAACCCCCATATTTTCAAATAACATTGGTGGAACTAATAAATGTTTTATACTATCTTTAACTCTATGTAAACACTCAACTACAGTTTTTCCTGCATCACTATGGCTAAGTGTACTATTAATATCTTCTTTTAGCTTATTATATCCCGGTCCTACTCTAAGCTTATTTAAATGATCTGAAAGACCACCTACATTTTTAGAAATAGACATTTGATTATCATTTAGGACTATAATAATATTCGTTTTATTAAATCCAACATCATCAAGAGCTTCTAATGCCATTCCTCCAGTTAAAGCACCATCACCAATAACTGCAATAACACTGAAGTTTTGTTTTTTTATATCCCTAGCTCTTGCTATTCCTAAAGCTGCTGATATTGAAGTACTACTATGTCCTACTCCAAAAGCATCGTATTTGCTTTCACTTATTTTAGGAAAACCACAAAGCCCATTATATTTTCTTAATGTATCAAATTTATCTTTTCTTCCTGTTAATATTTTATGCACATAACTTTGATGTCCAACATCCCACACTAATTTATCTTCTTCAAAATTAAAGCTTTTATATAAACTAAGCGTTAACTCTACTACACCTAAATTTGAAGATAAATGCCCGCCAGTTTTTGATACCTTATCTATTAAAAAGCCTCTTATTTCATCACTAAGCTCATATAACTCTTTATCAGTCAAGGCATGAACATCTGTTGGTGAATTTATATCCTCTAATAGTTTTGACATAATTACCATTCCTTTGTTTAGTTTTCTCTATCCAAAAGTTCCTTAGTTAAAATTTTTAAAGCTTCAGTATTTACAGATAAGCTATCTAGTATATCAATACTTTCCTTAGTTAGTCTTTCACATTCCTTAATACAATACTCTAAACCATGCATTGATATGAAATTAGTCTTATCATTTTCTTTATCACTTAAAACATTTTTGCCTAGTTTTTCAGTATTACCAATAACATCTAATATATCATCTTTAATTTGAAATGCTAACCCTAAATTTTCACCGAACTTTTCTAATAATTGAATATCTTCTTCTGATGCATTACCAAGTATTGCTCCAGCTACTATTGAAACCTTAATAAGTGCTCCTGTCTTTTTCATATGCATATATTTAAGCTCTTCTTCACTTATCTTTTTTCCCTCGTTTATTATATCTACGACTTGACCACCAATCATGCCCTCTGCACCTGCAGCTTCAGCTATCCTTTGAGATGCCACTAATGCTTCTCTACCATGATTTAATGAAAATTTCATCATTATATTCATTGCTTCATTTAATAAAGCATCTCCTGCTAATACAGCAATGTCCTCACCATAAACCTTATGATTAGTTGGCTTTCCTCTTCTTAAATCATCATTATCCATACAAGGTAAATCATCATGAATTAATGAATATGTATGAATCATTTCTATTGCACTAGAAAATTCTAATATTTCTCTCCAATTTTCTTTATACATATTATAAGTTAGCAATATAAGTAAAGGTCTAATTCTTTTCCCACCAATATTAAGACTGTAACTAGCTGAATCATAAATCACTTTATTAAAGTTACCTTTATTTTCAAAATAATTTAATAGAAAAGTATTAATTTCTTTTTTCATTTCATTAAACATCATTTTCCCTCACAACTTCAGAATTTTCTTTAATAGTTAGAAATTTTCCTTCTAAAGTATCTAAGGTTTTATATAGTTTATTTACTATTTTACTTCCTTTTTCATATTCCTTCATAGCTTCTTCTAAACTTAATTCATCATTTTCTAAAGTTGATAAAATGCCTTCTAAATTTTCTAGCATTTCATTATAACTTTCCTTCTTGGCCATGATAATTTCCCCCTCTTTCTATTGGAACAAAATTCCCTATAACGTATCCATCTTCCATAGAAATTTTAATTTCTTTATCTTCACTAAAGAAATCTTTACTTTTTACTATTTTTCCATTTTCATCTTCTATTATAGCATATCCTTTTCTTAATATATTTATTGGATTATGAGCATTTAATACATTATTAAGTGAAAATATTTTTTCCTTATTGCTCTTTATTTTAAATGCTATAATTTTTTCTATTTTTTCTTTTAAATTATCTATTTCCATATATGCATTGGCTATTTTGCTACTTGGTGAATTCAAACTTAAAACTTTTTCTAAGTTCATAAGCTTTCTTTTTTCACTAGATAATTTATTATCTATAATAAAGTTCAATTTATTTTCAAATTCATTAATTTCCCTATATAATTCTTTTTCTAAAGGTACAACTACCTCTGCTGCCTGTGAAGGTGTAGCAGCTCTGAAATCTGATACAAAATCAGATATTGTGAAATCTACCTCATGCCCTACTGCTGACACTATAGGCAAATTTGATTTATAAATTGCATAAGCTAAGGCTTCTTCATTGAAATTCCATAATTCTTCAAGTGATCCTCCGCCTCTTCCTATGATTATAACATCTACATTTTTACTTTTATTAAAATATTCAATTCCATTAATTACAGTTTTATAAGCTCCTTCTCCTTGTACTAATGCTGGATAAAGAACAATATCAACCTTACTATTTCTTCTTCGTATTACATTTATTATATCACATATAGCTGCACCAGTTTCTGATGTAACTACTCCAATTCTATAAGGATTTTTAGGAAGGGGTTTTTTAAGTTCTTCATTAAAATACCCCTCCCTACTTAATTTTTCCTTTAGCTTTTCAAACTTTATGTGAAGTTCACCTAGTCCTTCTTGTTCAACTCTATCACAGTATAGCTGAAAAGTTCCATTAGTAGAATAAACAGAAGCCCTCCCAGAAACTATTACAGCCATCCCTTCCTTAAGAACAAAATCTAACTCATAGCTTTTGCTTTTGAACATAATACAGTTAATTTTGCTATTATCATCTTTTAATGAAAAATAAATATGACCACTTGAGTGATATTTTAAATTAGAAATTTCTCCCCTAACTGAAAGATTATTTAATATAAAATCATTATCTAATATTTTTTTTATATAATTATTAACTTCAGATACCGTTAAGGTTTTAATCTTCATACTTTTCTATAGCCTCACATGCATTTTTCATAAGTAAGGTAGTAGTAAGTGCTCCTACACCGCCTGGAACTGGAGTAACAAATGAAGCTACATCAATAACCTTATCAAAATCTACATCCCCTGTTATCTTTCCTTCAACAGAGTTTGTTCCTACATCTATTACTATAGCTCCATCTTTTACAAAGCTCTCATCTACAAACTTTGCTTTTCCAATTGCAACAACTAAAATATCTGCTCTTTTACATACTTCCTTTAAATCTTTAGTTCTTGAATGGCACATTGTTACTGTACAATTTTCCTTAAGTAATAATGCTCCAGCTGGCTTACCAACTATATTACTTCTTCCAATAACAACAACTTCCATACCTTCTAAATTAATATTTAAGCTTTTTAAAATTGTTAATACTGATTTAGGCGTACATGGCATAAAAGTATTTTCTCCCATATATAACTTTCCTTGATTAACAAATGTTAAACAATCAACATCTTTCTCAGGAGATATAGCTGATATAACTTTCTTTTCATCCATATTCTTTGGTAATGGTAATTGAAGAATTATTCCACTAACAGTATTATCATTATTTAATTTATCTATCTTATTAATTAATTCTTCTTCTGTTACCTCTTCATTTAAATGAACTTTTTCAAATTCCATTCCTAATGATGTTGCTACCTTTTCTTGATTATTTAAATAAAATAAAGATCCTCCATCATTTCCAACTAATATAGATGCTACCTTAGGAACATTTAAATTGTTTTCTTTTCTCTTATTTACAAACTCTTTAATTTCCTCTTTTATTTCTAAAGCTATTTCCTTGCCATCTATTCTTTTACCCATTATTGCCCCTCCAGTTTATTAATTATTACTCTAAAGTTTTTAATACTTTATCTAAAACTCCATTTACGAATGATGTACTTTTTTCATCTGAATACTTTTTAGTTAATTCTACAGCTTCATTTATCGCAACACTACCTGGTACATCGTCAACAAATAGCATTTCACCCACTGCTAATCTTAATATTGTTAAATTAACTTTTGAAATTCTATCTACTTTCCAGTTTACTAATGCATTAACTATTCTACTATCAATATCTTCTAAATTGTTAGTAACTACTCTTACAACATTTTTTATGTATTCAAGATCTATTGTTTTTAAATCCATTTCATAATCTTCTATGAATGTTTCTATTGTTTCCTCGTAAGTATTTTTACTTAATTCCATACTAAAAAGCAGTTCCATTGCTTTTTCTCTTGATTTTTGTCTTTTCATAATTTCCTCCTAAGTATATATAATATACATATTCTTCTTATCTGTATTATAAGCTTATATTACATTAATTAAACATATGTATATTACAATATTATCTTATTTCTGTCTAGAAAAATAATACTTTCATACTTTATTTTTTTTATTTTTAATAAATATTTTACTATTTTTTATTATTATATCACATGTTTTTTGTAAAACTTCTTCAATAAGTAAAATTGAAAATTTTATCCACTTAAAGTTTTTTAGCTTTCTTATACATTGAGAAACCCTCTGAATATCAGAGGGTTTTTTTTAACTATACTTCTTTTTCAGCTTCTGGTTGCTCTTCTTTTGGAACATATATGTTTTGAACATTAACATTAACTTTGTCAACTTTCAATCCAGTCATAGCTTCAACAGTTCTCTTAACATTTTCTTGAACTGATGCAACTACCTCTGGAATTCTTATTCCATATTCTACAGCTACATTTATTTCAATTGTAGCTTTATCTTCTTCTAATGTAACTTTTACACTTTTACCACTAGAAGCTTTTTTCCCTTTTAAAATTTGTGATATGTTACTTGAAACCCCATGTGGAATTTCAACGATTCCTTTAATCTCATCAGCTGCTATTTCCGCTATAACACTTACAACCTCATCAGAAATTTTAACAATTCCTATTGCAGATTCATTGTTTACATTTTCCATTCCCTAACCTCCTAAAGGTTTATCTTGTTAAACCTACTTTTACTTATGTTTATTATAACAAAAGAGTTATTACTTTACAATGAATTATTTCATTGATGTGATATCTACATCGCTTAATGTAGTGATATCTTCAACTACCTTTTTAATTGTTGCAGCATCTTCTTCTGCCAAAACATCATCAACTTTTACATATACCTTAACAGTTCCATTATCATTAATCATGCATAATGAATCTTCATACCCTTTATTTCTTATTTCAGATTCTACTCTGCTTTCTTGGTCTTTCATCTTAGCTTTTGCAACTAAAGCATTATTTGCAACATCTTTAGATTCTTGTGAAGCATTTGCATCTTCAGTAATAGCTTTCATATCATCAACATACTTATCATCTTGTTGCTCTTTAGTTAATCTCATGCTATAGAAATATTCAGATGTACTTAATGTTTCTTCTGTCGTAGCCTCACTTTCATTAGTTTTATCTGTATTTTGTTTTAATACAGCTTCTAGGCTTGTTGGATCATTTAATCCATTTTCATTTAATTTCATTGATAGTACTCCTACGCATACTATCAAAGCCATTAGAGTAAAGATAATCCCAAATTGTTTTCTTGTCATTTTTAATTCCTCCCATATATTATATATAACATTTATATGCTAGTCATTCATTGGATATACGTTAACTTGATCTAAACTTAAATTATATAAATTAGAAACCGCCTTTTGTATATTATATTTAACTTCACTACTATTTGCGCCTTCTGCAACTATTAATACTCCTGTAATCGTTGGTTTATATGTTTTAGTTATAAATGGTTCACTTGTGCTAGAATCACTTTTCATAACCACTGTTGTCCCTTCTGTTTCTTGCTTTGTAACTCTTGTACCTCCATTTGTATCCTCTTCTTGTGTCTCTGATGCTTGAGTGCTTGAATTTGTTGCTGGCACTTGTATTTCTCCACTTTCAAAGTAAATATTAACTATTACTTCTCCTACGCCACTCATCTTAGAAAGTATTTTTTCGAGCTCCGCCTTTTGTTGATCTTCATAATTTAGCAATTCCTTAGACGTCATAAGTCCATCATCTGTAGATACTTCTTGTGCTCCTTGTGGTGTATCACTTCCTTTCGATATTCCAATATCATCTCCTAAAAAATTACTTACTGCCAACCATAGAAATATAATAGCTAATAAAACAATTAAACAATTAACAAACTTTTTATTTTGAAACATTTTGTTAATTTCTTTATTAAACTTATCTTTATCCATATTCTTTATCCTCCCATACTGTATAATTTTATTTTTTCTACTGGTATTTTAAATACTTCTGATAAATAATTTTTTATTTCTTCTTCATTTTTAATAGTTTCATCATTAGATGCAGTTTGTTCACTTTCATCATTTATGTTAATTTTAATTTTATCTATAATCTTAATTCCACTTTCTTTTACTCCTACCTCTAAACCATCTATGCTATATGTCATATCTTCTAAATTTATAGTACATTCTACATTTGATTTAAAATCCATATCTGAAAACTCTTCCTTCAGCATACTATCACAATTATTATTTAAATTTTTTTTAAAAGATTCCTTTTGACTTTCACTTATATCCTCTGAAGCACTTTCACTAGTTATACCTTGTGTAATCATATTTTCATAATTTTTAATTGTTTTAACTACCTCTTGCTCTCCACCAGTAAAGAATTTAATTATTGGATTAATCATTACTGAAATTAATATTAATCCTAAAACAAATTTTATATATTTTTTCATTGAATTATCAGGAGCAATTATCTCTACAGCTGTCATAAAAATTAATGTTGCAACTAAAGTAATCACAAAATTATTTAAATATTCCATTTTCCTATCCTCCTACAACAAACTTTCCAGCTGATATCATTATTGCTATAAGTACAAAAAACATTAGGCTTACACATAATACACATGACATTATTAAAATTAATGATTCACCTGCCGCTGCAATTGAAGCTGTAATTCTTTTATCAGTTATCGGCTCTAATAATGCCGCTGAAAGCTTAAATATAAGTGATGATAATACAATTTTTATTATTGGATATATAATTATCAAAATAATTACTATAAGCCCAATAGAACCAATTGCATTTTTTATTATCAATGAATATCCAGCTACAGAAGATATAGCATCTGATAAGGATTTACCTACAATAGGAATAAAATTATCTACTGTAAATTTTGTAGTTTTTAATGTAACTGCATCAATTGTTGAAGATGTTATTCCTCTTATAGTTAAAACTCCAATAAATACCGTAATAATAAATCCTTGTAACCAAACAGTAGATTTTTTAATAAGTCCACATAAGTTTGATAATTTTGGCTCAGCGGAAATATTATTAGCAAATTGCAATACAAAAGTAATTAATATTAAAGGTATAATTATATTCAAATAAATTTTTGGTATTAATATTGTTGCTCCTAAAATTATTGGATCCATTGTTGCTGCTTGTGTTAATCCACCTGATGCAATGAGTAGTGCTGCCAATACTGGTAATACCTTATCCATAAACGTAGCTATTTGTACTATTACATCCTTTGCAAGAGATAAGGAAATAATAAATGTCTTTGATAGTAATATAATTAATATTGCATAACATGCAAAAAATGCTATTTGTGAAATTCCTTCACTTGAAAAAGAGGATTGTAAATTTTTAAACAATGAGCATATTATTCCTATTACTACAATCGAAAATGCTAATGATAATACTGTTTTTACCTCTTTAAAAAATAAACTTACTACAGCGCTTATTACTGTTGAAACCGATAAATTTCCTTCCCCATTTTCAATATAACTTTCTATATAAGAAACTGGATCTAAGTCATTCATTAATTCAACATCACTTTTCATTGTATTTATATAATCATATAAACTATTTAATTTCGATTCTGTTTCCTCATCATTAATCAATGCTGTTGTAGTTTGTTCTTCCGCATAAACATTCCTTTCTTCTGCAATAAAAAAACTACTTAAACTTAATATAAATGTACAAACAAAAATTAAAATTATCTTTAAAATATTGTTTTTCATTTTCTCACCTACAATATCTGAAGTATTGAATCTAATACAGCCATCAGTATTGGTATTGCTAGTCCTAAAATCATTATCTTACCCGCAAACTCTACTTTACTTCCTATGCTACCGGCTCCTGAATCTTTACAAATCTCACTACAAAATGAGGTTATATATGCAATAGCTAAAATTTTAAGTACAATTCCTATATATACAGTATCTATATTAGCTCGATTTGCAATATCATTTATAAAATCTATTACCTCTCCAAGCTGCCCTATCATATATAGAAAAATACCAGCCCCAGCTACAAGTATTACAAGCATTCCTAAATCAGATTTAGTTTGTTTTAATAAAAGATAAATAAATAATGCAGTAAAAGCAAAAAATGCAACTTTGATAATCTCCATATAATTCACCTAAAGACTGAACATTGTTCTAACAGTATCAAATAAATTTGAAATCATTCCAATTACAGTAATTAATATAATGACTATTCCTGCTAAATTTGCTAACACTGCTATTTCTCCCTTACCATTATCTTTTAATACTTTCTCAATAACCATGAGTAAAACTCCCATTGCACCTATTTTAAATAACAAATTTACATCAAACATCCCTAAGCCTCTCCCCTTTTAGATAAAAAATATTGCTAACATAGCACCTATAGATAACCCCAATGTTCTATATAATTTAATATTTTCTTTTTCTAACTTTTTAGCTTCCTTATAATTAATATCTATATTATCTAAAGCTAAGTTGAAAATTCTTTCCTGACCCATTACTCCACTATTACCTAATGTCTTAAACAAATCATTTATAATTTTATAATCATCTTTATTTAAACTTATGTTATCTTTATTTTTTTCATAAGCGTTTTCAAAGCTTTCGTATACACTATTAATATCTCCTTCTTCTAATACCGAAGCCATTTCAATAAATATAAAAGAAATAGGCTCTGAAACTTTATTTCCAATTTCAAACAAAGCATTTGGTAATGGTGTATTGGAATATAATATTTCATTATTTAATAGTAATAACGCCTTTTGCATTTCCTTTAAATGAACACTTCTCCTTTTGTAATTTTCTCCTATAAAATAGCCTATAAAGGTACATATTAGAAACATTAAAAATATCATTATACTTCTAAGCATTGTAATCCCCTTTCTCTACTGACCTTATATACTTTCTCTATAGTTCCAGCTCCCTTCCGATTGCTTAGTAATATAATCCGCTCTAATATACAATTATCAATTAAATCCTTAAATACTGCCCTTCCATAAACATCAGTAATATCATATCCATGAACTGTTACTATTACATTTACACCAGAATTAAATGCCATATTTAAAGCCTCTAAATCTCCTCTTGTTCCAATTTCATCACAAATTAAAACTTCTGGTGATAAACTTCTTATTGCCATAATCATCCCTGACTTCTTTAAACAATTATCTAATATATCTGTTCTTATCCCCACGTTCATTTGTGGTACACCATTATAACAAGCTGCTATTTCACTTCTTTCATCTACAATAGTTACTTTTTTACCAGCTAAATTTATCTTGTACATTCCATTTGATATATTCTTTGCTATGTCTCTTAAGATTGTTGTTTTTCCACACTTAGGCGGTGACACAATTAACGTATTATATACTCTGTTATTTTTGGTTATTAAACTCATTACTTTATTAGAGGAACCTATTACTTCTCTACAAATCCTTATATTTAATGATGAAATATTTTTTATAGTTCTAACTTCTCCATTCGATATAACACACTCTCCTGCCAATCCAACTCTATGTCCACCCTTTAAAGTAATATACCCTTGCTTTATTTCCTCTTCAAATGCATATAAAGAGTAATTAGATACTTTAGCCATCATAAACTTAAGATCTTCACTAGTTGTCCTATAATCAAGTACCTTTTCTCCATATGATAAATTTAGTATTACTGGCTTTCCACTTTTAATTCGTATTTCTTGTACTGCATCTTCTTGTAAGTATTGCTTTACTATATTACCAATATCTTTGGGAAGTATTTTGTAAATCTCATCATATTCCATAAACTCACTTCCTTAATTATCTTTCTCTTTAATTTTTATTTCACATAATAGATAATTATTCATACTATAAAAAAATATGTAAAATATTTATTTTATATCTATATAAATTACAAATTTTAATACTATGTAAAATAACTCTCTATTTAAAATATATTGAGTTATTCTCATATAAATGCTTTTAAATTCAAAAAAAGCATAGACTATTGCAAATTTATTGCATTAGTCTATGCTTTAATCTTACGATTTACCTTAATATGTATAAAATAATTATTTATCACTCTCTTGCCTTTCCCCCACAGAATGGACAAGGAATATAAGAATTGCTATTTAAAGCTTGTTGCTCAACAAAAAGTGGTTTATCACAATTTTCACATTTAATCTCTACATATTCATCTTCAATAGAATTTAAGTCATCAAATGAAACCTCTTCAAAAAGTTCATCTTGTATATCTGTTAAATCATTATCAATATACTCAATATTCTCTTCTAAGTAATCTTGCTTTAATGATATTTCCTCAACCTTAGAAGATAAATCACTTAAAATATCACTTACAGAATCAAATAACTCTTTATACTGTTCTTCTTTGATATCTTGAATTTTTTCTTTAAGACTATTTATCTTATTATTTATATTTTTCATACTTTCACTTCCTTCGAAGAAATACTTTTACCATTACTAATTATACCCATTTTTGCTTTTTTTAAATAAAACAAATGCTAAGTTTTTAAACCTAGCATTTACTTTTAAATATTAAACTCTTTCCATGTATTCGCCAGTTCTAGTATCAACTCTGATAGTATCCCCTTCATTAACGAACATTGGTACGTTAACAACAGCTCCAGTTTCTAATGTAGCTGGTTTCATAGCGTTTGTAGCTGTGTTTCCTTTTATTCCTGGATCTGCTTGAGTGATTAATAATTCAACAAAGTTTGGTGCTTCAACTGAGAATGCATCACCTTTGTAGAACTTAATTACAGCAAACATATTTTCCTTTATGAACTTTATAGCATCTTCTACTTTTTCGTAGTTTAATGGAATTTGCTCATAAGTTTCTTGATCCATGAAGTAGTATAACTCTCCATCAGAATAAAGGTATTGCATTTCTTTTCTTTCAATTACAGCTTCTTGTAATTTAGTTGTTGGATTGAAAGTTGTATCTGTAACTCCACCAGAAATAACATTTCTTAGCTTAGTTCTAACGAAAGCAGCTCCCTTACCTGGTTTAACGTGTAGGAAGTCTATAACTGTATACACTTGTCCTTCATACTCAAAAGTTGTACCTTTTCTTAAATCTCCTGCTGATATCATAAAAAAATTCCCTCCAAATAACTTGAATTCATTGTTATTATGACCTTTATTAATTACAAATAGTCATAACTTATTTTGTTGTTTAATGACACAACAAAAACATTCTATCAAAATTACTAAAGAAATGCAATTATTTACGAAAGAACATCTAAAATTTTAATCAAATTATCTATATAACTCCAAATTTGCTAATAAAACTCCATCTTTTCCAGTGATATTATAAGATTTTATATCAAAATATTCTAGTTTATCTAACACTTCAACTATATTTTCTGCATTACCACTAATCTCTATTTTAAGATTCCACTTTTCATCTCTTTCTTCCATTTCTAAAATATTAATATTTTTTATATTTTTCAATTCGTTAAAAACATCGCTATAAAGCAAATTATCTTTTACTATAACAACCGGCATTTCTTTAATAGTTTCTTCCTTTTTGATTGTACTATAAAATAATAAAAATAAAATCTGAAAAAACGTAAGTAAAATTATTATACTTTCTTTATTATCATGCATATATAATTTAAATTTATTCATAAAAAATTTTCACAACCTTTAAATCCTCTTTGTTTGTTATCTTTTTTATTACAACACCCTTATGTTCTAAATAATTAATATCTTCATCTATTTTATAAGTTATGTCAGCTTCATCATTTTCTACATGTAATTCTACAATTTTATTATCATATAACTTTAACCACTTACTAACCTCTTCTGGTTTAATATAAGTATCCTTTACTTCATAATTATTATCACTTTTCACTTCTTCCCTAAATAAAGGTTGTAAGTTAAAACTTAATAACATTAAATTAAGTAATATTAATGCTTGATATCCTTTTTTATTTTCTTTATTTTCTTTAAGCTTCTTTTTTTCTATATAATTTAAAGGAAGAAAATTTTTATACCTCAAATATTTTTTCATGAATTTTATCTCCAATATCCATTCTTATAAGATTATTCTTTTCCTTAAATCCCTCTATAAGTACATTATCTATATTTTTATCTATAACAAAAGTTTTTCCTTCATTAACATCTTTGTAGTTGAAATTTTTAACAAAATCTTCTTTACTATTTACAGTACTTTTTGTAATTAAATTATTTATAATTTCTAAATAATACATATATTCTCTTATTTCCGCTAAAACTATATACTGTGATAGTTTTTTAAATTTTTTCATCGTTATTTCTCTAATATAAAATTGTATAGGCAAAATAGTTATCTCACTTAATCCCTCACATAAAAACTGTATTCTTTCAACATCCCCAATTGAATATAAAAATAGTTTTTTTCTTTTTTTATCATATTCATAATGCATTAAAACATTATGTTCAAAACCATATTCATCATTAATTATGTCACAAATAACATTTTCCTTTACATTTTTTATTCCATCATAAGCTTTTATCAATAAATTTTCTTCTATTATATATAAATCTACTTCTTTATCTATTATCTTTTTAATAGATATATCATCATATAATTTTCCTTTGTGGATATATTTATTTTTATTAGCAATTACAATATCCTTCATAACTTCTCCTTATTTTTTAAATAAAGGTTTTATATAATCTTGGAACAAAAATAATATCTATATTTTCTTCACTTTCTATAAAAATACAATCTACTTTTCTAATAAATTCTGTGTTACTTTTGACTTCATTCAAAAAGCAATTTCCATTAACCACTATAAGTTTAATATTTTTATTTTCGCTAAATTCATATTCATAGTTTACACTATTATCCTCTTTGTAGCTTTTGAATTTACTTAATATTTCCTGATCATTTAATATAAGTTCCTTAACTTCTTTTAGTAATTTATTTTCTTCATTTGTTAATGTTAAAATATCTTCACGTATTTCATATAATGAATACTTACTGCTATTTGCAACTATTGTTTTGCTACTTAAAACTATTAATACTATTAATACATTTAGTAAAACTAATACTTCTAACATTATAGCTCCCTGTTTTTTAACTATATACATCTTATTCTTACTCCTGAGTTTTCTGTACTTATGCAGTAATAAATAAGCTTTCCCTTTTTTATAACTGTAAAATCATTAACTTTATCTATTATGGTGTTATTACCAGTCTTAACTATTCCACTTTCATAGCTTATAGTTTTCATCATTAATTTCCCATTACTTAAATGAATTATCTTAGTTTTTTGATTATCATTTGTTTCTTTAAATTTAACTACTATATTATTTCCATTTATCTCACTTGAATATATATCACTAAAGCTGCTATTTATTTCTATAGATACAATTGCTGCACTATTACATAAAGATTCTATATTTAATAAAGCATTATCAAATCTGTCTTCATAATAACAATTATATAAACTAACATAATAATCTTTTATCCCTTCAAAAGATAAGACTATAGTTATTCCACCCAAAATAAATATAATTGCAATTACTATGATACTTTCAATTAATGTATAACCTCTTTTATTTTTATTCATAATACTCCATCCATTGATACTTTAAAAAGCTTTTTTCTAATATATCAATATCGTTTTCAATATAAAATTTTATTTTGACCTCTAAAACTTCTTCATTATCACTTTTTTTATTTATAGAAATAACTATATCACTTCCAGACTCCATACTCATTAGTGATTTAATAGTTAAATTTTTTAAAAATTCCTCATCATATTTTAGTGAAATATATTCTACTTCCTTTTCACCCATTATTTCATCAATTGACATATTATATTTTATTTCTTGCATGATACAGTATACTATTCTACTTCCTTCTTCCAACCTCCCCCTTTTATAATAATTAGCTCTATTACTTGCAATTAACATAGCAACAATCAAAAACATCATCAATATAATATTAACTGCAACAATAATTTCTATTATTGTATTACCTCTTTTTTTACTCCTCATCTATTTACCCTCATATATATTTACTGTATCAACCCCAGTTGCTATTGCTACTTTATAAACATTACCGTCACTATCTAAAATTTGAATAGTATCAGAATCTATATGACCTAAATTATTAATTTTCAAAATATATACAGTTGAAAATTTATATTTATCATTTAAATATATACTTTTTATTATTTTTCCACCTTGCTTTTTATCCTTAAAACTAACCATTCCAACACTCTTATTAACTTCAATCTCACCATAACTACTATTTTTCATACAATAGAACTTTCCATAACTTATAATATTACTTAGTTCATTACAAAAACTAACTGCTTCAGCTCTATTCATTGTATTTTTTATAGAATTAGCTATATTTATAGTTGGTAATAATAACAGTGAAATAATTGCTATAACAATTATTAATTCTATTAATGTATAACCTTTTTTCATATAATCCCCTCAAATTAAAACAATATCTAAGAGAGGAACTACAAATTTCATAACAAAAGTTAATATAATTATCCCTATAATTAATATTAATGCTGGCTGAATCAACACTGTTATTTTAGTAATTTTATCACTTAAATTATTAAATATTTCATTTTCAAGTATAAGAAGCCTTTTATCTAAAGCACCGCATTCTTCTCCCAATTTTATATGCGCTAATGTATATTTAGAAAACATCATTGTTTCATTCATAGATTCAGATAATACTTTTCCACCTTTTATATCAGCATTTATCTTTCTTAGCACTTTAGTTATCTTTTCATTTAACTCACCCTCACAACAGTATTCCAAGCCTATTGCAATATTAATACCACTATTAATAACTACCGACATAAGAACAATAGTCATATATTCATTAAACAAATTATAAACAGGAATCTTCCCTATACAGTAATAAAAAGTCTTTCTAAGAAAAGTATTAAATATAAATATTGGTACAATTACTCCCCAAATTACTACTTGAATTAATATTAAAATTGGATTTCTAAAAATAAATTTTTTCATAAAAATTATATTTAAATAAATATCAGGTATGTCTTTCCCCATAGCACCATAAATATTAGCCATACTCGGAATAAAGAAAAATAAAACAAAGAATCCTAATATTATTAGGGCAATCATTAAAATTGAAGGATATGTTATTGAGCTTATAATTGTTTTGTTTATATATTGTAGCTTATTGTAATACATCTCCAATCCCTTCAACACATAAACAATTCTCCCAGTTCTTTCTCCTATTCCAACCATAGAAACAAAAAATATTGGTATTAAGCCTTCCCCTTTACTAAAAGCTTTTCTTAAGGTTCCTCCATCTCTTATTATGATTTCCATTTCTTTAAGAAGAGTCTTATACTCTTTCTTTAGTGGTAACTCATCTAATAATGTAAATATATTTAATAACTGAATACCTTCTTCATATAACTTAGAAATATTACCTGCAATTAATGCTAAATCTTTATAACTTACTTTATTTTTCATATTCAAAGCTTAACCCCTCCACTTCAATGAAGTTTTCATAATCTCGCAATGAAATATTTCCATTAATTAATAAAGTCTTTAAATTTTTAACCATTTCTGAATTCGAAAGTAGATTATTATCATTATTTATATTTTTTATTTTTTCTTTCATATCATTATCAATAACATGTACTGCCGCAACTAATGAACGTCCTTTATATCCAGTAAAATTACATTCATTACATCCACATTTTTCATAAATCTTAATTACTTCTCCATCAATATCTTTTTCATCAATTATAGTTTTACAATTATCACATAATAATCTAATAAGCCTTTGAGATACTATTCCAACTAATGAATCCCTTATTAAATATTTCTCAACCTTCATATCTTCAAGTCTAAAATAAACTTCTCTTGGGTCACGTGTATGTATTGTAGAATAAACTTTATGCCCTGTTAATGCTGCCCTAACACTCATTTCTGCTGTCTCCTCATCTCTTATTTCTCCCATCATAATAATATCAGGATCCTGTCTTAAGAAGCATCTTAAGCCTTCTGCAAAGCCAATATTTAAAGTTTTATTTAAATTCATTTGATTTATTCCTGGGATAATCGCCTCTATAGGGTCCTCTAAACTTGATATATTAACTTGATCTTTATTCAATTCCTGCAATATACTATATAAAGTTGTTGATTTACCTGAACCTGTAGGCCCATTAACAATAGTAAGCCCTGAATTAACCTTCATAATATATTTTAACTTGTCTTTTTGTTCAGAAGTTAAATTGAGCTTATCTATTGAATAATTAAATACATTTCCATATAGTATCCTTATTACAACCTTTTCACCAAAAATAGCTGGCATTGTACTAATTCTTAAATCATAACTTTTCTTATTGTACTCAAATGAAATTTTCCCATCCTGAGGCTTTCTCTTTTCTGTTATATCCATATTAGAATTTAGCTTTATTTTTGATAGAATTAATTGATATTCTTCTTTATTAAAAATATACATAGGTCTCAATAACCCATCTATTCTAAATCTAACTACTACCTTATCCTTATATGGCTCATAATGTATATCAGATACATTAAATTCAATAGCTTCTTTAATAATAATGTCATATGCTTCTTTTTTTTGACCTAAATATGCTATTTTAATAAGATATAGAATTTCTTCCTCTTTAATTAGTGTTATGATAACTTTTTTCCTAAATATGAAAAGCATATCATCTTCAATCTTTTCATTAACTTCACTACAATAAACATAAACCTCCTTTTCATTTTCTTTAAATGGTATTGCTTTAAGTAATCTAGCTTTTTGTTCATTAATTTTTCTAGCCGTTGTAATATTAATACTTTTTAATAAATTATTATATATTGTTTCTTTCATCCTTTATAAAACTCACCACTAATCTTTTTTATATACATAAAATTCTTCTCTTTGTTTATTTAAACAAATATTTTGTGATTTTGTACAAAAAAATAAGAATTTAGAATAACTCTAAATTCTTATTTAATCAATATTTATAAAATCACAGGTTTTAAGACTATCATCCACCAAAGTAACTGTTCCTTCTGCATATTTATAAAGATGTTCATTTTTACTTCTTCCATCTCCACCTACAAATAAAATTTCTCCATTATCATTAACTGATAATCCTTTTTCTACATGTAGTGCATTTGGAAAATCAAATACAAGTCTTTTCACTTCATCATTGCTAATTTCATAAATGGAAAAATTATTATCTTTAACTCTTCCTAACAAATATATACTTCCATTAACCTCTTCAATATCATTAACATCTATAACTTCATCAGAAACTTCACTTACAGTCCCATCGATATTAACAATCTTAAGCATTGTACTTTCTTCATAATGTTCTTCTACAAGAGCAACTCCATCTTTAATATGCTTTAAAAACTTTACAAATCCATTATTAATTTTATAAAGATTTTCTTCGGACTTACTTTCAATATCATATGTAAATATCCCTGATATTTTGTTTTCTGTATCTACTCCATAAAAAGCTAACTTTTTATCAGTAATCCAATCAATAAACTGACCAGAAATAACAGCATTATTTTCTAACAAAATTTCTTTTTTATCATTAAGCCTCATAACTGCTGGAATAAGATATTCATCATTAATAAAATAAAAAACATAATTTCCATCTGGCGATATTTTTAAGCTTACAATATTATCATGATCAATCTTAATATCTTCTGAATTATAATTAATATAAAAACTATTATCCTTAAAGAAAGTATAAGTATGAGATGATAAATTGTAGTTATTAATTATCTTATCTTCCGTGTCAATTAGTTCATATTTACCTTCATCATTCATATTGAATGTTTCATAATCATTTCCTTCATCAACAAATGAACCTTTATTTATTATAATGCCTTCTTTATTCTCTTCTTCGTTTTTATTACAACCAACAAGTATAAAGCCTAATACTACAACTTGAAATACTACTAATAATTTTATATATATTTTTTTAGTCATTTATTTTTCCTCATTTTTAATACACTATTCCATCACAAATAAAGTTTGCATCTCCAATCATATAAATTGAATTGCCTTCTATTTCTATTCTTAACTCACCTCCTGGTACTTTTACATTTACTTTTTCTTTTGTTAAATTTAATTTATTGCAAACAACAACTGATGCTGAACATCCTGTTCCACAAGAATAAGTTGCTCCAGCACCTCTTTCCCATGTTCTTACTATTATATTTTCATCATCTACAACTTTAACGAAATTTACATTTGTTCCTTCTTCAAAAAGTTCAAACTTTTCAATATATTTACCTTCACTAACATCATAGTTTTCATCATCTACAAATATTACAGTATGTGGTACACCTACTAAAAGAGCTGATGCATTATACTTTTTATCGTTAACATTTATTTCTTCATTTATTAATTGTGATTTATTCTTTAATGGTACTAATGAACCATCAAAAGATATTTCACCCATATATACTTTAACACCATCTACAGTGCTATTATTTATTGTAAGATTTAGCTTTTTAACTCCATCTCCAGTTTCAACAGATATTAAATCTTTTGATACAATATTTCTTTCATAAACATATTTTCCAAAGCATCTTATAGCATTTCCACACATATTTGCCCATGAACCATCACTATTTATTATTACCATTTTTATATCAGCAATATCAGATTTTCTTACAAGAACTATTCCATCTGCTCCTATACCAAATCTTCTATGACAAAGTTTTTTTGCTAAACTTTCCTCTTGTCCAATATACTTATTATCTAAATCTAATAAAAATATAAAATCGTTCCCTGTTCCATGCATTTTTGTAAACTTCATAATATCTGCCTCCTTTATTTAACCGTTTTACTATTACAAAAAATAATGATATACTTACTTTAATTAATACTAAAGAAAGGATGAAATTTATGGCAATAGACGGTATCTACTTATATAGTTTAGTTGAAGATTTAAAAAAATCAATATTAAATTCTAAAATTGATAAAATTAATCAGCCTGAAAAAGATGAAATTATAATAACTTTACGAAAAGAAAGAAAGAATCTTAAACTTTTAGTATCTGCTTCACCAAAATATCCAAGGTTTAACTTAACAGAAGTTGTAAAAGCTAACCCTTTGCAGGCTCCTATGTTTACTATGGTTCTTAGAAAATATTTAATCGGTGGTAAAATAATTGATATTGTCCAACTTGAAGGTGATAGAATTGTAAAATTCCTTATTGAATCATCTGATGAACTTGGCTTTAATAGTGTCTACACATTAATAATTGAAATAATGGGCAGACATAGTAATATTACTTTAGTAAGAGAAAGAGATAATAAAATTATGGAATGTATAAAACATATTTCTCCTTCAATGAATAGTTTTAGGGTTTTGTATCCGGGAATAGCTTACAAACTTCCCCCAAAATCAACTAAAATTAATCCTTTCTCTTATAATAATACCACTTTGCAAGAGTTTGTGAATAACAATTCTATAACTTTTAGCAAAAATTTCTTTGTTTCTTGCTTTACTGGTATTAGTAAACCATTATCTGAGCATTTATTTATGGAATATGCCAAAAATTACAATAATTTTTCTATTGAAAATGTAAGTGTATTTTTATCTAAATTCTTAGAAGACTTAATAGAAAATGAAGTATTTACTATATATAAAGATAAAGATGGTAATTACGTAGACTTTTATATGCTTCCATTAGATCAACTTGAGGATAATTTTACACCGCAAGTATTTAATAATATTCATGAATTGATGGATAAATACTATTTAGAAAAAGATAAGCAAGAAAGAATTAAAGGACGTTCAGTAAATCTTCAAAAATTAGTAACTACTAATATTGACAGATGTTTAAAGAAAGAAAATAAATTAAACTCTGTCTTAGAAAAATGTAATGATAAAGAAGATTTCAAAATAAAAGGTGATTTATTAACATCTTATATTTATAGTATAAAAAAAGGTGACAATTCTTTTACTACTGTTAATTTCTTTAGTGAGAAAGGCGAAGAGGTAACTATACCACTTGATGAAAACAAAACACCATCTGAAAATGTTCAAAGCTATTATAAAAAATATAATAAACTAAAAAAATCTGAAGAATCAGCCATTGAACAATTAGAAAAAAATAGTGATGAATTACAATATCTTAACTCAGTACTAACTAATATTGAAAATTGTGAAAGTTATACTGAAATTGATGATATTAAAGAAGAACTTATTTCAACTGGTTATGTAAGAAAGAGAAAAACTAATGGTAAAAATAACAAAAAAGCAAAACCATCAAAGCCTCTTCATTATATTTCTTCAGATGGAATTGATATTTTCGTTGGTAAAAATAATCTTCAAAATGATAATTTGTCATTAAAGTTTGCAAATAAAAATCACATGTGGCTTCATACTAAAAATATTCCTGGCTCACATGTAATTGTTTGTTCTAATGACGTTCCTGATAATACTTTAGTAGAAGCTGCAACTTTAGCTGCATATTACAGTAAAGCAAAAGACTCTTCAAAAGTAGATGTTGATTATACATTAGTAAAAAATTTAAAAAAGCCTAATGGTGCTAAACCTGGAATGGTTATATATCATACAAACTATACAATGACTGTTGATCCTTCCGAAATTAACAATTTAAATTTAGATAAAAAATAAATTGAAAAAAGGTGAAATTGCTTTGCAATTTCACCTTTTTAATTCCTTAACTTCTAATTCCTAACTACTACTTACCCTAAATATGGTTTACAACCATATCTCCGTTATTTTTTATTTTCTCATTATCAAAGTATTGATAGTAGTAACATTTTAATTTACCATTATAAAGCTTTCTATTTTTTGTTGCCTTTCTACCAAACGGCACTTCAAAACCTTCGTAAGAAGTTAAAATGTTGAAATCCCATGTATCAAGCTTTCTCTTATTCATCCCTAAATACTTATAAAGCTCTTCTACCTCTTTTTTCTCTCCTAATCTTTCACCATATGGAGGATTTGTAATAATAAATGCATTTTTATCACTACTTGAGAATTGTTTGAAATCTCTCTTTTGGAATTCAATATATTTAGCAACTCCAGCTTTTTGAGAATTGCTTCTAGCAATCTTAAGCATTCTTCCATCTATATCATAACCTATTAATTTTATATCTTTGTTCTTAATAGATCTTTCTGCACCTTCTTTTACTTGTTCAAATACCTCTGAACCAATTGTTGGCCAAGTTTCTGCTACGAAGTTTCTAAATAAACCAGGTGCTATATTTTGCATTATCATTGCTGCTTCTATTAAAATAGTTCCTGAACCACAAAATGGATCAACTAAAGTATAATCTTCTTTCCATCTTGATATTAAAACTAATGCAGCTGCTAATGTTTCCTTTAATGGAGCTATACCAGCCTCTTCTCTATAACCTCTTTTGTGAAGTCCTACACCACTTGTATCAATAGATAAAGTTACAACATCCTTTAAAATTGATACTTCTATCTTATAAACTGGCCCATCTTCAGAAAAATGAGATACTCCATATGCTTCGCTCATACTTGTTACTATAGCTTTTTTAACAATTGATTGACAATCTGGAACACTAAAAAGTGTAGATTTAACCGATTTACCTACAACGTGCATAACACCATCTACAGGTATAATATCACTCCATTTTACAGCTTTAGTTCCTTGGAATAATTCTTCAAAGCTTCTTGCTTCAAATTCTGCCATTTTAATAAAAATTCTATCTGCAGTTCTTAAATGAACATTAGCTATTGCAATATCCATTTCATCTCCTTCAAAATGAACTTTTCCATTTTCAACTGTTAAATCTTCATATCCTAATGCCTTTAACTCTTTTGCCGTTATTCCTTCCAGCCCAAAAGTTGTTGTTGCTACTAAATTATATTCCATTATTTATGTCTCCTTTTAAGATTCATATATTTTAACCGAATCTTCTCCATCTATTTCGTTTATTTCAACTGCTACTATTTCAGTTTTTGATGTTGGTATGTTTTTCCCTACATAATCTGCTCTTATTGGCAATTCCTTGTGTCCTCTATCGATTAGTACAGCTAATTGAATTGATAATGGTCTACCACCATCAATTATAGCCTCTATAGCTGCTCTTACAGTTCTACAAGTAAATAAAACATCATCAACTAATATTACTTTTTTTCCTTTTACTTCAACTCCTAAGTCGACAGAGTTTATTTTAGGCGCTTCTGTAACTTCAGTTATGTCATCTCTATAAAGACTTATATCAACATATCCAACTTCCACAGATACTCCTTCTATTTTTTCAATATTTTCAGCAATTCTCTTAGCTAAAGGATATCCTCTTCTCTTTATACCGATTAATACTATATCTTCTACACCCTTATTTTTTTCAATTATTTCATGAGAAATTCTAATTAAACTTCTTCTAACTGCATTTGCATCTAATAAATTTGCCTTTAATTTCATAAAAATAACTCCTTACTTTATATATTTTCAGATATTAAATTTCATCTCTAATTTAGAATTAAAATTTTCTCTATTAATTTAAGAATTCAATTTATTTATTAATTCTTTAAAATACTCTGGCAGCTCTGATGTAAATTCCATATATTCATTAGTTCTTGGATGAATAAAGCCTAAAGTTTTAGCATGTAATACTTGACCTTCTACATTAAACTTTTGTCTTTTATATCCATATACTAAATCACCAACTAATGGATGCCCTATTGAAGCCATATGAACCCTGATTTGATGTGTTCTCCCAGTTTCTAGTGTGCATTTTACTAATGATAAACCTTTATCATATTGTTCTAAGACCTCATAGTGAGTAACTGCTCTTTTACCCTCTTCATTAATAGCCATTTTTATTCTCTCTTTTTTATCTCGTCCTAGTGGCTTATTAATAGTTCCTGTAGTATTACTAAACTTTCCTTCTACTAAAGCATAATATTCTCTCTTAATAGAATGGTCTTTAAATTGAACTGCTAATTTGTTATGAGCTTCATCATTTTTAGCTATAATAAGTATTCCTGATGTATCTTTATCAATTCTATGTACGATACCTGGTCTTATTACCCCGTTAATTCCTGATAAATCGCTACAATGATGTAATATCCCATTAACTAAGGTACCAGTATAATTACCTGGTGCAGGATGAACAACAACCCCTTTAGACTTGTTAACTATTATAACATCTTCATCTTCATAAATAATATCTAAATCCATTTCTTCTGGTTCAACATTTAGTTCTATTGGATCTGGCATTTCTACAGTAATCTCATCATTATTTTTTAACTTATAGTTACTTTTTATAACCTTTCCATTGGCCATAACTTTTTTATCGTCAATTAAGCCTTGAATGAATGATCTAGACTTTCCTTCTATCATTAATGATAAATATTTATCTATTCTTTGCCCTTGTTCTTCATTACTAATTAAATAATTCAAATTTTCCATATATTTTTACTCCGTCTATTAGTATTCTTAAGACATTATAATATATAAACTTATGTTACTCAATAGTAGTATGAATTATAAAGCAAATTCTTAACTTAAAATAATAATTAATAAATTAACTAAAGGAGACCGAATATCGGTCTCCTATATGTATTAGTTATTAGCATAGAAGCTCTTAACCTCATTTATATCATCATTAAGATCTTCCACATTAAATTCTTCTTTTTCTTCATTAGTAAAAGTTTCAGCTTCTTTTTCATGAAGCTCATACTTGTCTATAGGTTGAGCAACATTATAATTCTTTGTTAAATCTTTTTCTAATTCATCGAAAGTTTGAAGCTGAGTATTCATAAACCCTCTAAACTTAGCTCTAAACTTTATAAACTCTTGCTTAACTCTTTCATACTCATCGTTAATTGCAATAACATCACCGTGAGCTTTATCTAAAATTCTTTGTGCTGTTTCATTTGCATTTCCAATTATTAATTCAGCCTGCTTTTCAGAACTTTCTTTAGCTTGATCAGCTGCATTTTGAGCTAATAAAAGCGTGTTTTGTATTGTAACTTCTAATTTTTCATAATGTTCTAGTTTCTCATTAACTCTGCTTAAGCTTTCCTTTAATCTAGAATTTTCTTTATATACTTCCTCATAGTTTTCAACAACCTCATCTAAGAACTCATCTACTTCTTCAACTGAATATCCTCTTATTCCCTTTTTAAATTCTTTGTTGTTTATATCCATAGGAGTTAATTTCATTCCATCCACCTCTTCTATACAAATTTGTTTATTTTAACTTTATATTTTCCACTTTTTGTGCTTCCTATAATTTCCCCTATTATGAATTTTCCTGTTCCTCCAATAGTAATTCTTTGGTTAGTTTTTATATCTTTACTCTTTTGTGAACTCTTAGAATAATCAACTAACACTTTCCCACTATCAATTAAATCAATTGCTTTTCCTCTTGATAATTTAGCAAGTTTTGCAACTATACTATCTAATCTAAGAGATGAAACTATTATAACTTCCTCTACATAATTGCACTTAGGTAAATTATCCTCATGTATTTCTTCAACAATTACAGGAGCCCTTCCTACACTATTTAATTCACTTATAACATAATCAGCAACTTCATCATAAATAGGAACTATTGCAAAATCATCAATTACTCTTAAATCACCTAATTTTTCTCTTTCTAGTCCTAAAGCCATAATAGCACCTAAATAATCTTTATGACATAAATTATTAAATTTAGATTTATTAATAACTTTTATAATCCTATAAGGCATAGGAATATCATAAATATTATTAAAAGCTAGTATTCTTCTATCACATTCATCAAAGGCGCCTTTAGCTTCTACTTTAAAATTATTCGAATTAAATTTATTAATAAAGAAAATCCATACATTAGGTTTACAAAAGAATTTAGTAAAAGTCGGAATCCCCTTGCTATATGCTAAATTCATACATTCATAAACCTTTAAAACATCTTCAGTATCTTCTTTTAAAAAACTTTTTAAAATATCTTCTTTAGAAATCATTATTATAACAACATCCCACTAATTAAATTTAATACAACAATTGCCATCAGAGGTGCAAAATCAATCATCATATTTCCAAAAAACTTTTCCTGAATTCTTCTAAAAGGTTCTAATATAGGATAATTCAATGAAATTAAAATTCTATAGAAATTACTTTCAGTAATACTAGGTATATATGATAAAATTACCTCTGCTAAAATTGTTATATTCAAAACTGAAAATAGTAAATATAAAAAACTACCTATGATTCCTATTGGAATCACCTCCTACTTGTTCCAATTGAAAAGTGCTTTTGAGCTTATTTCAGTTCTTAATTCATTACTAACTTCAACATTAGATGGTGAAAGCAAATATACTCTTTGTTCAACTTCTTGAAGTTGAGCTCCTAATACACAACAAGCACCACTAATAAAATCAACTAATCTTTGTGCAGTTTTAGTTTCCATAGCTGTAGTATTAACAACTACAATTTTTCTATTTTTTATTGCTTCTGAAATTTCTCTAGCCTCATCATAAGAAGCAGGTTTAACAACCATAACTTTAGCTGATGCCGAATTATGAATATTAACAACCTTATTACCTCTTTGCTTTGAAATTATTGGTTCAACTTCTTCAACTTCTTCCTCTTCTTCAACTTCTTCTATATCATCGAATTCTTCATCATAATCTCCGCCACCTATTATTTCTTTAAACTTTTCAAACATACTCATTTACTCCATCCTCCTACTTTTCTCTTAATCCAAATATTCCAGAACCAACTCTTATCATTGTAGCTCCTTCTTGGATTGCAATTTTATAATCATTTGTCATTCCCATTGATAAAACTTGCATAGATATATTTTTAAATTTTCTATCCTTTAAGTTATCAAATATTTTTTTAGTTTTATTAAAATAATATCTATTTTCTTCATCAGTACCTTTCGGTATTATAACCATAAGGCCTTTTACTTTAACATGATTGCAACTTTCAACAGCTTTAATCATCTCTTCAAGCTCTTCTTCATAAATACCACTTTTACTTTCTTCTCTTCCAATATTTATTTGAATAAGTACATCTGCAGATAAATCATTTTTTCCAAATTCACTTTCGATTTTTTCTAATAACTTTATACTAGATAAAGAATGTATTAAGTGAACATTATTTACTAAATACTTCACCTTATTTGTTTGTAATTTACCTATAAAATGCCATCTTATATCCTTAGGTAATACTTCTTTTTTTGCAATTAAATCTTGAACCTTATTTTCCCCAAAATCTCGTTGACCAATATTATAACATTCCATTATCATTTCTACAGGTTTAGTTTTGGATACGGCTATTAAAGTAACTTCCTTAGGTATTTCATTTAAAATTGCCATACTTTTCTCTGCAATACTAATATTTATCCCTCCCTTGAAAGAGCATAATATCTTCCATACATTTATATTCTTCAAAAGTATAAAATTCCCTTCTATACTACCATATAATTATAACATTTTTCTTTATAATTTTTAATACTTTTTTTAATTTAATTATCCGCTCTTTCCATAAATTTGGGTGAAATTGATTTAATTGCACTTGGTAATTCCACTTCATCATATTTATCAATAGTAATTTTTAATTTTCTTATTAATAATTCATTGATATGACTACCTTCTGCTAATAATGCTGCTTCTAGTTGATCTGGATCTCCTATTGCATAAAATTTGAAAGGCGCCCCCTCCATATCATTACCATTTTCCTCAAATCTTATAAATGCCCATGCACATACAACACCAGTTGTATTTAATACTCTATAATTATTTATTGCTATAGCTTCTGCCCCTGCAGTTCTTAATTCATTTAATACTAATGCTGCATCTGCTGAATGTAACGTCCTTCTATTTACTTCATCTTGAGAATCCGTATGAATATTATAATCTCCATCATTAATTGTCAATATAATCCCTGCTCCTTTTGTTGAGTCTACTCCTGAAAGCAAAGTATATATATCTAATTGTTCTTGCATGTGCTCCACTACTTTTTCACTATTTCCATCATCATCTACATCAAGCAATGCTATTCTTTTAATTAACTCATAATTGTCCTCACTTAATGCTGTTATCTCATCATATAGCTTATTTCTTTCCTCTATTGCATCCTTATACTCAATTGAGTTCATACTAAAGAATCCATTAATACTATTCTTACCTACATTAACTACAATTAAAAAACCTATTAAAATCGAGGCTAGTAAAATAAAAAATTTGCTTGTATTTTTTATCACCTAATCACCTCTTTGTTTATTTTTAAACTTTTCTAATAAAATTCTTCTAATTGATCCAAAGTTGTCAAATATTCTACCACCAAATACTATTACTGCTGCAATATATATTGGAATACCTAGTTTATCTCCTAAATATGCTAATCCTGCAGCAAGTAAAGCATTTCCAAAAAAACCTGAAATAAATATATCTGGTTTGAAATTATTATTTAATGATGCCCTAAAAGCTCCAAATACTGAATCTAAACATGCTAAAATTGCAACTGACATATAAGGAGAAAAATTTTCTGGTATATTTACATCAAAAATCAATCCTAAAAATACGCCTAATAATAAACCTATAAATGCTATCATAAAATTCCCCCCTTATTGTACCGGTTTTATATACTCATATCTTAATGATTGAGTGGTTTTTACTATCGTTATATCATCACTTTGTTTAACATCACTACTATAACTTTTTAATGCTCCATAATCCAATACCCCAGGAAAGTTAACAGCCAAATTTAATTTATTTTTATCTCCAATGGCTTTTATGATAATTTCACTATTAGGATCAATTCTCCCAGCAGAACCTATAGAAATTGAGCTACCCGCAGTCTTTATACCTGTTTGTGGTGTAATTCTCATTTCATTTATAGAAATTGCTTCTGCTCCTGCATACCATAAAGAATTAATTAAATTTACAATTTCCTCTTCACTAATAGTGTTTACATTTTGAGTTCCATTAGTTCCAAATACTGAGTTTTTTAAAGCTAAAGTAACAATTAATCCCGGACCTTTTACATCTAATAATCCAAGTTGCATTCTTGCATTATCCAGTTGCTTTTTAATTTCCCCTTCAACTTCCCCTTCTTTAGCTGCTGCATCTTCTAATTGTTTCAATTCCTCTGAAAGTATTTCATTATTTTTTTGCAAATCTTCTTTTTCCTTTTTTAAGTTTTCTATTTCCGATAAAATATCCGAACTATTGTAATCAATATTAGCACTATTACTTGAATTTAATTCCTTAAATTGATAAGTTAGCAAAAAACCTAATAATGCGCAAACAACTGCTACAACAATCTGAGATACTGCTCTATTCATTTTACTCCTCCTACTCTAACCCCTCAATAATTACATCCTGTTCAACTTCATCTATGCTTTGGCTTTCTTCACTATTTTCTACCTCATCTTCTTCAACTGGTTCATTCTTTATTACTGGCGAACCATTTATACTAACATTAATATATCCTTTTTTCATATTTATACCATCATTTAGAATTATTCTATAGACATTTTCCATTTTATTGTATAAATCACTATCATCACCAAAGAATATTTCAATATCTCCTATATATCCAATTATGTTTACAATATTACTTATATCTAAACTTGAAAGATGAATTTCCTCTTTATTTTGAGAAATAAAAGGATAAAAATTGGCTAAAATATTCTTGTATGTGTGAACATCATCTACACGACTTTCATCATTAACTATACTTAAATCTAACCCCTTTATTTCAACTAAATTTCTTCCTTCAAGATTATCAACTTCTTCTATGACATCTAAGTTTTCATTAATAATAGAGATTTTTGTTCCATCGTTTATATAATAAACTGGAGCTTCCTCAGTTATTTCTATCACTAATCCATTAAATCCCTTTCTTTTTACACTAACAGAACTAACATATTTGTTCTTTAAAATTTCTTCTTTTATGCTTTTCTGATTTACAGTAAAAATATTTAGCCCTATTCTATCCTCTACTTCACCATATAAAACTTCTTTTGCTATAGTAACATTCCCCTTAAAGGTAATAGATTTAATATTAAAAATTGGTGCTTTAGTAAAGAAGATAAATAAAGCTACTACTATTACTATAGTCATCAAAGTTACCTTTTTTATTAACTTTTTTCTTTTTTTTGATTTTATAAACTTTTTTGCGTCTTTCATTACTTACCTTATCCCTTATAATTTCTATCTTTTACTATAATTTTACCATAAAACTTGTAATTTTTTATAATTATTTTATATTATTATCGGATTATTGTACATAAAAATTTAAGAGCCTCTAAAATTAGAAGCTCTTACCAACTTATATTATACTATTTTCTTTTCAACTTGCCTAGAAATATTAAGTAAAATCCCCATTGCCGTTAAATTGATTACCAGTGACGTACCCCCATAACTAATAAATGGCATTGGTACTCCAGTAACAGGCATAGAGCCAGTTACAACTGCTATATTTATTATAGCTTGAACTGCTATGATTGAAGTTATACCCATTGCTAATAATTTACCATAAGTATCTCTTGCATTCATAGCAACTTTAACTCCTCTCCATATAAATATCAAAAACAATCCTATTATAAATAAGCAACCTATTAACCCTACTTCTTCACCTATTATAGAAAAAATAAAATCATTGTGAGGCTCAGGCATATATAAAGTTTTTTGTCTCGATTGCCCTAATCCAAGTCCTGTTAAGCCCCCAGAGCCTAAAGCTAAAAATGATTGTATTAATTGATATCCAGCATCTGCTGCATCTTTCCATGGATCTATAAAGTTTAACATTCTTTCTCTTCTGTAATCCGAACTAAATATAAAAAATATAGCTAATGTAAATAGTGCAGGTAAAATAATTCCAAAAAGGTGTTTTATTTTTCCTCCAGCTACAAAAAGCATTATAAATGTAACTATCATTATAATAGCCGCAATACTCATATTATGTTCAGCTAATATTAGTGCTGCAAAAAAACCTGCAACAGCTAAATATGGTACTAACCCATGCCAAAAATCTTTTACCTTATCACCTTTTAAATCAATACTAAAAGCCAAAAACATTACAACTGCATATTTTGTTAGCTCTGATGGTTGAAAAGATAATGGTCCTAATGAAATCCATCTTTTTGCACCATTAATTGCCGGGAAAAAGAACACCGCAATTAATAGTGGAATTGTACATATAAGTAATGTTGGTGTAACCTTTTTAAGCTTATGATAATCAATTGACATCATTACCATCATTGAAATTACACCAATAATTGCCCAAACCAACTGTCTTTTAAAGAAATACATACTATCATTATTATGAAACATAGCATAAAATGAGCTAGCGGAATATACCATTACAACACCTATAGATAGCAATATACACAGGGTGTAAAAAATTCCATAATCTATTTGCCCCATATTCTTATTTTCCTTGGGCCTATTTAAATTCATAGACATTCCTCCAATTTAATTACTAAATTGCAAAAAAACCTATTATACATAAAAGTACTGTTATAATTGAAAATACTGTTACTATTTTAACTTCATTCCATCCACATTGTTCAAAGTGATGATGTATTGGAGCCATTTTAAACACTCTTTTACCAGTTAATTTAAATGAAGTAACTTGAATTATTACTGATAAAGCTTCCATTACATAAATTCCACCAACTAAAACTATTATTAATGGATTTCCACTTATAATTGCTATAGTTGTTATCGCTCCTCCAATCGCAAGCGAACCTGTATCTCCCATAAACACTTTTGCAGGATATGCATTAAATTTTAAGAAACCTAGTAATCCAGCTATTAAAGCTACTGAAAAAACAGTTAATGAATAATCCTTTAATATAAATGTTAATACTGCAAAAAATGTTAATACTAAAACTGATACTGTAGATGCTAAACCATCTAATCCATCAGTTAGGTTTACTGCATTTGTCATAGCTGCATAAACAAAAATAACAAATGGTACATATAATACACCTAAAGGAAGAGTCATACTTGTAAAAGGTATTGCTATATTGTGTGGTAAATTTACATAGCTATAATAAGCAAATGCTCCTGAAACTATTAATAAAAGAACCATCTTTTGCCAAGCTTTTAATCCTTCACTTTGTTTTTTTAGTATTTTTAAAATATCATCTAAAAATCCTATAAATCCAAATGCTATTAGTGAATATAATGCAACCATTCCTTTATCAGTCAAGCTACCACTTACAATCAGCATAACAATTGTAGTTGATAAAATAAACATCACACCACCCATTGTAGGTGTTCCAGCTTTCTTTAAGTGACTTTTAGGACCTTCTTCTCTAATATTTTGACCAAATTTTAATCTCTTTAATAACGGAATTGTAATTGGTCCAAGTATTAAAGTTATAATAATCCCTAATACAAATGTAATGATTAATGTTCTTGTTATATCTCCTTGTAATATGTTCATAATACTATCCCCCATCTTTTACTGCTATAAAAAGCAGTTCACCTCCTTCGTATAATTAAACCTCTTCTAATTTTTTAACAACGTCTTCTAGCTTAACACCTCTTGATGCTTTAACTAATACTACGTCATCTTTATTAACAATACTTTCTAATTCTTTTATGCATTCCTCTTTAGTATTGTACATGATTATATTATCATTCTTAAAACCATCTTTAAAGTTATTTATGTGTTCACCTATCACAATTAATAGATCCACTTTATCTTTTGCATACTGACCTACTTCGAAATGCGCCCTTTTAGCTTCATCTCCAAGCTCATACATATCTCCTAATATAGCAACCCTTCTACAATTTCTATAAGCAGAAAGTACATCTAAAGAAGATTTCATAGAATCTGGACTTGCATTATAACAATCATTAATTATAGTAAGTCCTTCTCTCTTTATCACTTGTAATCTCATTGATGTCGCTTCAATATTATCTAATCCTAAAATCATTTCTTTAAAAGATACATTTAGACACTCTGCAACTTCAATAGCTAACATTGTGTTTAAAACGTTGTGTTTTCCAGCCATTGGTAGAGTAAATACAGCTTCTTCACCAAAAGCATGAGCTAAAAACTCTGTTTCCTCTTCTCTTAATATAATATTAGATGCGTAAACATCATATTCATGATTATAGCCAATTTTTTTAACTTTAAAACTTTTTGCCGAAATATTCTTTAAAAATTCATCTTCTCCATTAATTATTAAAACGTTATTTTCATCAAAAAAAGCACTTATTTCCATCTTAGCTTTCAATATATTTTCTTGAGTTTTTAAATTTTCTATATGAGATAATCCTATATTAGTTATAACAGCAATATCAGGTCTTGCAACATCTGCAAGTAATTCTATTTCACCTAATGAACTCATCCCCATCTCTAAAACAGCCACATCATAATCACATGTCAATTCTAATATCATTAATGGTAAGCCTATATCATTATTAAAATTCCCCTTAGTTTTAAAAACCTTATACTTATCACTTAATAGAGCTGCTATTAAATCTTTAGTAGAAGTTTTCCCTGTAGAACCAGTTACTCCTATTACTTTAAGTCCTAACTTTTTTCTATAAAACTTTGCTAAATCTAATAGTGCTTGTCTTGTGTTCTTTACCTTAATTATCGTTCCATTTGTATTAATATCTTCTATAGCAAATTTTATTTCATCAACAATAACTATAGACGCTCCTAACTCTAACGCCTTTAACGCAAAATCATTCCCATTAAAATTAGCGCCTTTAATTGCAAGAAATACATCGTCTTTTTTAACTTTTCTTGTATCAATACAAAGCTTATTAAATTTAATTTCTTGTCCTTGTACAACAACTTCTCCATCCATAGCTTTTAACATTTCATTAAAAGTTATTTGCATAATAATCACTCTACTTTCATCTTTCAAATATTCTTTATATTTTATTTGCTAATTATTTATAATTATAGGCCTTATCCTGTTTTATTATTCTAAAAAATAAAAACTAACTAAAATTATCCTATACATAAATTTAGCATGTGAAAAATCCACATGCTAAACAACTTAATTAATAATTAATCTTCTTCATACTCAGCACTTAATGTAATCTTAACAACCGTGCCCTCAGAAATAAGTTCTCCACTAGGAATACTTTGATTTATTACAACTCCATCTCCTTGAATTGTAGTTTCAATTCCTAGGCTATTTAATAGTTCTATAGCAGATTCTTTAGAATAACCTCTTACATCAGGCATAACTACATCTTTATTATAAGATTCATTTTGCTCTGTGTAAAGATTTATTGTAGAACCTTCCTTAACAGTATATCCAGGATAAGGCTGCATATTTGTAATTGTATCGCCATCTCCTTCTACTGTACATTCTATATTTAAATCTTTTAATACTTTCTTAGCATCATCTACAGAACTACCTCTTAACTCTGGTAAAACTACATCTTTTAATATAACATTTTCATCTTCTGAAAATTCTTCACTCATATAATTAAATATATCTTCTAACAGTTCCTTTCCTAATGGAGCAGCAACAACCCCTGCATAATAAGCCCCACTAGTTGGATTAGGTTCATCAATAGTTACAAATACTGTTATTTGCGGATTATCTGTTGTCCCAAATCCAGCCATAGATGAAATATACTTTCCTGATTCATAACCTCCAGTTAGAGGATTAACCTTTTGAGCTGTACCTGTTTTTGCACCTATGTGATATCCTGCTATATATGCCTTATTAGAACCACCTTGATTTACTGTTCTTTCTAAGTAATCCCTTAATGTAGCTGCAGTTGATTCAGAAATAACATTTTCTACAGTTTTTGGTTCAAACTCTTCATCTATAACTACATTACCATTACTATCAGTATGACTTATATATTTCATAACATGAGGTTGAATTAATGTTCCACCATTAACTATAGCATTAAATGCAGTCATATATTGTACTGCATTTACAGTATTAGTTTGTCCAAAAGATATTGTAGCAAGGTCTGCATCATTCATATTTTCAGCTGATTTAACAATTCCTCTTGCTTCTCCTGGTAAATCAACGCCTGAAACTTGTCCAAATCCAAACTTCTTAATATATTCTACAAGCTTTTCACTGCCTATTTTTTCACCAAGCTTCATAAAACCAACATTACAAGAATTTTGAAGTATTTCTGGCAATATTTGTGTTCCATGACCACCACGTTTCCAACATTTAATTGTGTGAGGACCTACTTGTAAACTACCAGTACATGTAAATTGATCCGATTCAGTAACTAATCCTTCTTCAATAGCCGTAGACATTGTAATAACCTTAAAAATAGAACCTGGCTCAAATGTATCATTTACCAAACTATTTCTCCACATCTTTTGAAGCTTTTCAGCATCAGTTTCACCAACAAAATCCTCATATCCTTCAAAAGGATTATTCGGATCAAAATCTGGTTCATTTACCATTGCCAAAATTTCACCATTTTGTGGATTCATTATAAGTATTGAAACTCTCTTTGCTCTGTTATCTACTAACCCTTTTTCCGCTACCTTTTCTGCTATAGCTTGTAAGTTTTTATCAATTGTTAAAGTTACATCTTTACCATCAATTGGAGTGGTAAAATTTGAAATTGTATAATCTAACTGTTCACTATTTCTATCAAGCTCACTTATTCTTAATCCTGGTACACCTGAAAGGTATTCATTATATTGCAATTCCACACCTGTCAAACCTTGTCCATCACTATTAGTACTTCCTAAAACATGAGATAAAAACTCTCCTTCTGGATAATATCTTTTTGTATCTGGTGAAACAATAACACCTTGAATACTTAATTCATTAACCTTATCTGCTACATCTTTTTCAACTCTTCTAACCAAAGTAGCAGAACCAGCATCACTACCATTAGCAAGCTTTGTTTCTAATTTATCCTTTACCGTAGCCGTTTCTATACCAGTGGCTTCTGCAATAAGAGGTGCAATATCATCAGTCGTCTTATCATTTTTCTTTAAATATTGTCTTATTGAATTCAAGTCAAAATCCACTCTATATACATTAGCTGAAACCGCAAGTTCATTTCCATTTCTATCTAATATTCTACCTCTTCTAGCTTCAATCCTAACTTCACTAGTCCATTGTTCTTCTGCTCTGCTTGAATAGTCATCTCTTTTAACAAGCATGATATAAGATAACCTTACTATTAACAAACCAAAAACAGCAATAATGAACCACAAAGCTAGAACCATCCTTTTTCGCATGACAGCCCTATCTTTAAAACCCTTCTTATTCATATGAAATTCCTCCAAGGAAACATCTAATCAATGAATAAGTAAGGATTTAAGTACTTGTAAATAATTTTCAAAGCAGATAAATCTATTAACTATTCATTAATTAAATGCAGCCAAAATTTTTTGTAAAAAATTACTCTTATTATTCTCCTTAGTTTTTAAATGAGAAAAATATTCTTTTGACATATCAATAGTTATAGTGCTTTCAGAATTTGGATAAACCATTCCTAATTCTTCTTCTGCAGTACTTTTTATTTTATCGAAAGATGCAAATTTAAGCATTTCAACATTTATTGCAGCATTTACATCTTCCGCTTCCTTCATATTGCTTTCTAAAATTAGTAATTGCTTTTGATAATCATGTGTTTTACTATCTAAAAATAAAGTTGTAGCACCTAAAGCAAACATAATTGTGCCTACTGTAAACCCACTTATTAAAAGGTTCATCTTCTTTTCATATGCTCTTTTATATTTTTCTTTCCTTTGTTTTTCCCTTTGTTTTTCAGTTTCTCTTACTTTTCTCTCTGGTGCTAAAGCTGTATTTCCTCTTATATAATCATATTCCCTTACTCCCATTTTATTCACATCCCTGCCAATTTTCATAATATTTATATTTTATATTTTTTCAATTACTCTAAGTTTTGCACTTCTACTTCTTGGATTAGCTTCAACCTCTTCCTTTGAAGGATCTATGGCTTTTCTGCTAATTACTTTTACTTTTGCTTTTTCTCCACATATACAAATTGGAAATTCTTTTGGACATCTACAAGACACAGCTAAATCTCTAAATTTATTTTTTACAATTCTATCTTCTAAAGAATGGAAAGTAATTATAGCCATTCTTCCACCTTTATTTAGCTTATTAACGCCATCTTCTATTGCTTTATTTAAAATTGAAAGTTCACTATTAACTTCAATTCTAATAGCTTGGAAAGTTCTTTTCGCCGGGTGTGGTCCCTCTCTCCTTGCTTTTGCTGGAATCGCATCTTTAATTATTTCAACTAGCTCTAATGTTGTTTCTATACTTTTCTCACTTCTTCTAGTAACAATAAAATTAGCAATTCTCTTTGCAAATTTCTCCTCCCCGTAATCTCTTATGATCCTATATAATTCTTCTTCGCTATAATCATTTACAACATCATAGGCTGAAAAATTATTTTCTCTATTCATTCTCATATCTAAAGGTGCATCTTTCATATAACTAAAGCCTCTTTCACCTTCATCTAATTGATAAGAAGAAACTCCTAAATCCATTAGAATACCATCTACTTTTTCAATTTCAAGCTCTTCTAAAATTGCTCCTATATTATGAAAATTGTTATGTACGAACGTAACATTAGAAAAATTATGTAACCTTTCTCCTGCTGCTTTTAACGCATCTTTATCTTGGTCAATTCCTATTAGCCTTCCCTCATTAGATAATCTTTTAACAATTTGAGACGAATGACCAGCTCCTCCTAATGTACAATCTACATAAATTCCATTTTCCTTAATATTAAGTGCTTCTAAACATTCATTTAGCAAAACTGATACGTGATTAAATTCCATTTTCATTACTCCTTATATTCCTAAATCGCCCATTTTTTCAGCAATTGAATTAAAATCGATATCTGATTCATTATATTCTCGCCATTTTTCCTTACTCCAAATCTCTACTCTGGTTAAAGCGCCTATACTTACTATATCCTTTTCTATGCCGGCGTATTCCTTTAGGTTTAATGGAATTAATCCTCTTCCTTGTTTGTCTGTTTCCACTTCACAAGCACCTGAAAAAAAGAAGCTTACAAATGCTCTGGCATCTTTATTGGTAAGCGGTAACTTTTTAAGTTTCTCTTCAAGTATTTTCCATTCACTTATTGGATATACATAAAGACATCCATCAAGCCCTTTAGTAATAACAAACCTTTCTCCAAGTTCTTCCCTTAATTTTGAAGGTACAATCATTCTATTTTTGCTATCTAAGCTATGTGAGTATTCACCAATAAACATTTTGCACCCCCACTAAGTATTACTAAACCACTTTTAACCACTTTACACCACTTTATATATATTCTATAAAATTATTATATTTCCTTCAAGATAAATTTGATTAAAAATATATTTTTTTCTTTTACAAATATAGCAATATCAATACTTGGCGAAATATTTTAAATTTTATAATAGATGTTTTTTTCATTTTTACATTAATTGTAAATATCAGCTAAATAACTCATTTCAAGTATTTTGGACTTAGATTTTTTGTCGTAAAAAAAGGAACTGTTTTAAACAGTTCCTTAAGTAAAATTATACATTAAATCTAAAGTTTACTACATCTCCATCTTTCATTATGTATTCCTTACCTTCTAATCTGTAAAGACCCTTTTCTTTAGCTGCCGCTTCAGAACCACATGCAACTAAATCATCATAACCAACTACTTCTGCTCTGATAAATCCTCTTTCAATATCTGAGTGAATCTTACCTGCTGCTGCTGGAGCTTTAGTGCCTTCTTTAATTGTCCAAGCTCTTACTTCTTGAACTCCTGCAGTTAAGTAACTAATTAATCCTAATAATTTATAAGAAGCTCTTATAAGCTTATCTAATCCTGATTCTTTTAATCCGTACTCTTCTAACATTTCAGCTTTTTCTTCATCATCTAATCCTGATAATTCTTCCTCAAGCTTAGCACATACAACAACTACTTCTGAATTTTCGTTTGCTGCATATTCTTTAACCATTTGAACATATTTATTATCAAGATTTCCACTCATCATATCATCTTCTGATATATTACAAGAATATAAAACTGGTTTTGAAGTTATCATAAATAAAGATTTAACAAATATTTCTTCATCTTCATTTAACTCTAAAGTTCTTATTGGCTTATTAGCTTCTAAATGAGCCTTAACCTTTTCCATTATTTCATATTCTGCTTTAGCTTTTTTATCACCTGATCTAGCAAGCTTTACGCCTTTTTCCATTCTTCTTTCTAAAACTTCTAAATCAGCAAATATAAGTTCTAAATTAATAGTATCTATATCTCTGATAGGATCTACTGAACCTTCAACATGAACTACATTTTCATCTTCAAAACATCTAACTGCATGTACTATAGCTTCTACTTCTCTTATGTGTGATAAGAATTTATTTCCTAAACCTTCACCCTTAGAAGCTCCCTTAACTAATCCTGCAATATCATAAAATTCTACAGCAGTATATACCTTTTTCTTAGTTCCGTACATTTTTTCTAAAACATCTAATCTTTTATCTGGTACACTTACAACTCCAACATTTGGCTCTATTGTACAGAATGGATAGTTTGCTGATTCTGCTCCTGCCTTAGTTATAGCATTAAATAATGTACTTTTACCTACGTTTGGTAGTCCTACAATCCCTAATCTCATCTATATAACATTCCTTTCATCCGTTACTAATACTTTAAGATTATACTCTATAAGCAATTTTATTTCAATGATAAAATGCACGTTAATTCTCCATTCTTTGCAAATTCCATAGAAATGTTCAAATTAATCCTACTGTCCTGGAAATCTTAATTTCTTCATAAAGTGAAATCTCTTATTATACTCTTCTACCTCTTCATTTGATAAATTTCCCAAAACCTTAGATTCATAAAGCTTTCCTTTTGTATACTTAATTATCTCCTTTATAATCTACATTAGCAAACATTACAACATTTGTTTCAGAAGTTCTAAATCCATTTTTTTCATAAAACCCAACACAAGGATAATCTCTTTCAGTATTTAAAGCTAAATAAGAAATTTTACTCTTTTCCTTTTTTAACTCACTTCTTATAAATTCTATTAACTTACTACCAACACCTTTTCCTTGATATAAAGGATTTACACTTAATTCATCAATCCATAATTCTTTAAAATCTATATAAGTCATAATTCTTCCACAAGCCATTGCTACCACTATATCTCCATCATAAACAACGTACCCTCTTGATACTCTTGCAGACATAATTTCATCAATTCTTGTAAATGCCTGTTCAAATGTCCACTCTTCATTCCAAGGCTCTTCTTTAAATGCTTCAATAAGTTCATATGCACAGCTTTCAAAATCTTCTTCACTCATTATTTTATATTCTAAGTTCATATTATTCACCTTCTTATTTTATTATTTATTTAAAACAATTCATCTAGTAAAATATAGTATCTAATCTTATCCCAATCAGGGTCAATTCCTAACTTTTCAAAAATAATCTCTGCCGATATGTCTTTAATTACCTCCCCTCCATATCGTCCATTTAAATTACTTTTTAAACTTCTATAACATAAAGCTATATCTTGATATTTATCACCAATGCCACATCTTCCTAAGTCTATAAATCCTGATATTTTATCATTATCTATAAAAATATTTGGCAGACAATAATCACCATGAGATAAAACAGGTTCTTCATTAGGTTTATTCTCCTTAAGCCACTGTAGCAACTCTTCTGGAGAACTAAATTTTTCTTCTCCATAAGCACCTAGCTCAATATCTTCCATTGAACATATCTTTTTATTAACTCTCTCTTCTGCCATTTTTAACTTTTTATCTATAGAACTATCACAAGGACATCCTTTTAAATTAATACTCCAAAGGATTTTTAGACCTTCTGCCAATAATTCAGCTAACTTTTCAGGATTTCTTAAAAATTCTGTATCACAAGACATTTTCCCTTTAACTTTACTCATTAACAAATAACATTTTTTATCTTCTATATGAGTACATAAAACTTTTGGAACAATATGATTTCCACTTAGCCAATTCGTTATTTTTATTTCATTTATAGCTTCATCATCATTCTTTTGAATTTTAAGAACCATATCATCAAAACAAAACACCTGAGAATCTGATAATCCAACTGTATCTATATTAAAGGCTTTGCCCTCAATTATTTTCTTAATTTCTATTGGTATTTCCATAATCCCTCCTATTTAGCAAACCTCAACCACAATTATTTAATTTCACCTTTTACCAAATTTCTTTAATCATCCTAAACTCCTTATAAATTACATCTTCAATTGTATATTCAAATGAACTTTTTATTTCAAATCCATATTTCTGATATAGCTTAATAGCTATATCATTATCAATTTCAACACTTGTATATAAGCTTTCATCAGGAAATCTATTATGAAAATATTCTAAGAATTTTTTTAAAGCCATTCTCCCAAGTCCTTTATTTTGATACTTTATATCAATCATAAATCTTGAAAAAGACCATCCATTTAACTCTTTATCATAGTCATATAACAAAAATCCTACCATTTCATCTTCATTAAATATTCCTAAAGGATACAATCCATCTTCATAAGATGCCTGCACTAAGGAGTACATATTACTTGCTACATAATTTTTTTGACTTTCTCCAACCTTCAAAGAAATACACTCATTATAATTTGATTTATCTATATCTTTAAATTTAATTTTATTCTCATCTATTTTTATATCTTCATGAACCCAAGCACTCAATAAATCATATTTAAACTCTTTATTATAGCCAAATATGGCCTTAATTATTGAAATACTTAAAATTGCTCCTAATACAAAAATTATGCTATTTTTATTTCCAGCAATAATTCCCTCATCTATGAATATTTGTTGCATATATGGAATTAATAAATCAACGCCTATTACAATAAGCATGGATATAGTACCCCAAATTAATGTTCCCTTATACTTTAAAACATACTTAAATACCTTAGTCATTATTTGACTCCCCCTTTAGTTTAAAACTTAATTGTCATCCACCTTTAAAATCTCCATTTTCCATAACGCTCCTTCCTTTAAATAAAAAAAAGCCATGGCTATGCCATGACTATAATTATCATATAAGATAAAATTCATACTAATTTTGTAAAAATACAAAAAGGTCATAGCTAATAACCACAACCTCTAATTACTACATAAAATTTCAATTAAATTTTATACAAATTTTTATTATTTATATAAAACCATAGAGATAGGGTTACCAATATTTATTCCATTTTCTTTATCATTTTTAAATCTAAAATTTAACATATTCCTACCTCCTTATATTTCATTCTTTTACCATTATATCCCTTGTATTATTTCTTGTCAATTCCTTTTGTTCTATTTTTTACCTAATTATTCTTCAATGTACCCATTCGCCCTTTTTTTACCACGTTTAATATCTTGTCATATACAAAATATATTAATATAACTTAGAAAGGGATGATTTTAATGAGAAAAAATAAGTTATTTATATTTTTACTTACCTTAACTTTATCGGTAAGTTATCTTTCTAGCATTGCTTTTGGTCACTCCATCAATATTGCTTCAGATGATACTGAATTAAATTGGTATTTTGTTAATCGAGGCAAGGATACATTACCAGAATGCCCAAAAGAAGCAACTGGTCTGTTATCTAAATATGATGCTTATTATCTAGGAGATACTAATGAAAAAGTTATTTATTTAACTTTTGATGAGGGCTATGAAAATGGTTATACTTCAAAAATTCTAGATATATTACGTGATGAAAAAGTTCCAGCTGCCTTTTTTGTTGTAAAACCATATATTGTTTCTAACCCTGAAATTATTAAAAGAATGGCTGATGAAGGTCATTTGGTTTGTAATCATTCTAATCATCATCCATCCATGGCAACTATTACAGACCCTGAAAAGTTCAAATCAGAATTTACTGATGTAGAAGAAGCATATAAAGAAGTTGTTGGTACAGATATGCCTAAATTCTTTAGACCACCGATGGGAAAATACTCAATTAATTCTCTAAAGAAAACTAAGGACCTTGGTTATAAAACTATTTTTTGGAGTTTTGCATATAAAGATTGGATTATTGATAGCCAACCTAGTGAAGAAGAAGCTATCAAAAAAATCACAAATGGAGTTCATCCTGGTTGTGTAATGCTTATACATGCTGTTTCTAAAACAAATACTGCTGTTTTAAAAACAGTAATTGAGCAAATTAGAGCCGATGGTTATGAATTTAAACCACTAACTGAACTTCCTGAATATCAAGCTCAATAAATATTAATATTTTTATCCTAAGTATTTCAAAAAAAATAAAGTCATAATATATAGATAACTATTACCTATATATTATGACTTTTAATTTTAAATACCGTATTCTTTAAGTATTAACTCTTTTTTACTTAATGATTTTTTTAATATTTCTCTGCACACTTCTGGAATTTCTTCATATCCTTCATTGCTTGATAAACTATTGTAATTAACAAAAACATTAACTATTGAACTTTCAATAGCAGCATGTAAAAGTATTGCTGCAACAATAGCATCTGATGTTAAATTTTTGTTTCCAAATTCAATTGCAAAATCAATATTATCATAAAATTCTAAAGAATCCTTAGCTAAATTTAATGGTGATTCCATTGCTGCTATTGTTTTTTCTTTAATCATTTTAGATCTATACTTCTTTTCATCATCGTTATCTTTTGGTAATTTAAAAGTATCCATTAATGCAGTAAAAGTATCTCTATCAGCTTCCATATAACAGATGCTTTTACTTATAAAAGATTCACATTTTTCTTTTAAAACTAACATCTTTTCTTTATTTTTATCATCTAATTTTTCAAAAGCTTTTTTATCTACAGTAAATGAATATACCATTGAATTTAAAGCTCCAGCTAAAGCTGAAACCAATGCTGCAGTACTTCCTCCTCCTGGAGATGGTAAATCAGTTTTTAATTCATATAAAAATTTATCTATTGTATAATCCTTAAAGTTCATATTATCACGCCTTTATTTTATTAGTTCTTTATAAACATTTATTATTTTATTTATTATAACATTTGCACTAAATTTCTCAGTACAATACTTTCTTAATGCTCTAGGTTCATACTTCTTATAATTTTGCTCGATATATTCCATGGCTTCACCTAATGCTTTGACATTATCTATTTCAACTAATATCCCAACATCCTCAGTTACTATATCTTCAGCTCCACCATTAAAGGCTCCAATTACAGGCTTACCACTTGCTAACGCTTCGATATATACTACCCCAAAGGTTTCATATCTTGATGGTAATACAAAAGCATCACATTTGTTCATCCAATTAGAAACCTCTTCTCTAGACAATGCACCAGTAAAAATAACTTGATTTTCTACGCTTTCATTCTTTGCTATGCCTTTTAGCCACTCTCTTTGACTTCCGTCTCCTCCAATAACTAATTTGGCATTTTTATTTTTATACTTTTCTGCAAAGGCTTTAATTAAAGTATCAAATCCCTTTTCACCCTCTAAAAATGCTACACTAAAAAATATAAACTCATTACTTTCTCTTTTAACATCTCTAATATCAAATAAAGATAAATCTACAAGATTTCCAATAACCTCTATATCATTACGACCACTTAATGCTTCAATCTCTTTCTTAAGTCCATTTCCTACAGCTATAACTTTATTTGAACTTTTATAAGAATCTATTATCCTTTTGTAGTAACTTTTCTTTACGTAAACTCCCCTCTCAACAGAAGAATGTTCAGTAATCACTAATGGAATATTATATTTTTTTGCTACGTAAGAAGCACTTATGCCACCCCATAATGATGATTGTGCATGAATAATATCTATCTTTCCCTCTTTTTTAGTAATTTCCTTATATAACTTTTCCATTCTTTTATCAAAAACTTTAAACATTAATGGATTCTTTGGAATAAAATTATAGTTTTTATATCTATAAGTTCTTAATCCTTTTTCAACTTTAAAAGACAAACCACTTTTTTCTTTTATTTTACCCATTAATGTTAATGGCCAAATTTCATTATATGCAACAGTTACCTTTACTCCACTTTCTTGAAGCTTATTTGCCTGCTCTCTAAAAAAACTACCATGAACTTTATTTCTATTATTATCATACCAAGAAGGTATAAACATTACATGCATAATAATTACCCCTTTAAAATATCGTTAAGCTTCTTTGATATATATTGCCATTTGTATTCTTCAATAGGTCCATACTTTTCACCATTTTTAATCATAGAAATTATTTTATTAATTCCATTTACAATTTCATCAGCAGTATTATTTACAACAACACACTTGTTTTTATTTTCTACCACATCTTTTATAGGATCATTTTCATCACCAAGTATAACAAAAATAATACCATCTGCTCCAAAGTAATCATAAATTTTAGCTGGAATTTGCTTTGAATTTTTATTCCCAAATAATAACAGCACTTCACTATTAAGCATATAAGCTAAAGCTTCATCATAAGGAATTCTTGGTGAAACGTTAATATTATCAACTGCCATTAATTTATTCTTTATTTCTGCATCATCAATATTTCCAAAAAACATAATATTTAAATTATTATACAAACTAATATTTGTATCTTTAATATTATTTAATGCTTCTATAAAAGGATTAACATCCCTAAGCTTTGAGAATATTTCTCCTGCATAAACAAAATTAACTTTTTCTTTATTTATAAGTTTTGGAGTTAAACTCTTTTTAATCTCTTCATATTGATTTTCGTCATATCCTCTTGTTACAATATAAGTTTTTTCAACTGGAATATTATAAGAAGATATGTAATCATCTCTATTAGCTTTAGTTACAAAAATAAATCTATCAGTTAATTCAACTATTCTTTTTTCAAATGATCCCTCAAATTTTCTTCTTGCCTTGCTTATATTAGCTCTAGTTGAATCCTTTAACCATGGATCACTCCAATAAGTAACCCATTGTAAATCTTTAAACTCTTCTTTAATCTTAAGAGCACAAATATGGCTAGAAGGTGGTTCATGCATTGAAAACATAACATCAAACTTTTCTTTTTTTACTAATTCAATACCATATTTACTTGCAGATTTTGCCCAATTAAAATACATATCTGGTATTGCTACCATTGACTTACCTTTTCTTAATAAAGCTTTTACAAAACTTTTATTACTGTTAGCCGCACTAGCAACTACTGTACTTTGAGATTTCTTAGGCATTATTCTTTCAAATATTTTTCCACCAGAAATTATATGTTTTTTAACTCTTTTATCTAACATACCTAATATATACTCATCATAATAAATTGAATTCTTTGGGAAATTCACTGTTAAAAGATGAACTTCATTTCCATCAATTTTAGCTAAGTTATTTAAATATTGTAAGGTTTCAATAGATGCAGAATTATTAATTAACGGTGAATAACATGCTATAAATAATATTTTCATATTTCCTCCTAAGCCCCTTACTTATATACTCTATTTTTTATCATATTTATTACTTCATCAAACTCTTCAACTTTAAATATTTTACACAATATAAAATAAATAATCCCTCCTACTATCCCATTAAATAAGATAGTTACTATTGAATTATCTAAATTTATCATTATATTTAATACCTTTAGTACTAAAAGCATTATCATTGCTGATAAACTTATTTTTAATAGTTTAATTATCATAGGCACAACATTAAAGTGTCCAACAAATTTTCTAGTAGAAATAAATAATAAAATTGCCGTTATCATTGATGCTATTGTAGATGCTATTGCCACGCCAAATACTCCAAATACTTTTGATAAAGTAATGCTTAAAACAATATTGACAACTACCCCAATAATACCATTGATTGTTGTTACCTTAGTTTTTTGCATAGAAAATAATGATGAATTTAAAATATCTCTTGCTCCTGTAAAGGGTAATACTAATGAATATCCTAAAAAAGCACTTGCTGTAATCTTTACAGCTTCATCATTAAAATTTCCTCTTTCATAAAAAGCACTTATAATTTCTTTATTTAATAGTATAAATCCTATTGAAATAGGTACTAATAACAAAGCTATAATAGAAATAGATTTTGTTAAGTAATTAGTAAACCCTTCATTATCTCCTTCATTTAACTTATTAGCCATAAGCGGATACATTACTGATACGATAGAAGTTGTTATTGCAGTATTTGCAAAAACTATTATTTTTTGGGCAAAATCTAATGCACTAACAGCTCCATCACCTAATGAAGAAGCTACCTTCATATCAACTACCATGTTTAACGAATTTGCTCCTGAACCAATGATTACAGGTATAATTAATATCAATATTTTCTTTATTCTTTCATCTTTTAAGTTAATAAATAATTTAAATCTATAACCATGTTTATATAAAACCGGCAACTGTACTGCAACTCTTAAAAAATTACCTATAACATTTGCAACTGTTAATCCAATAATACTAATATCTTTAAAGCATATTAAATAAATTATCATTGGAGCATTAAAAAACATACCTAAAATTGAAGGAATTATAAAGTCTTCACAAACTTGAAGCATAGCAGTATAACATGCATTTATTGATAAGAATAAAAGATTAAATAAAGTTATTCTTGTTAAAGAAACTGTAAGAGTAAACTTTTCTTCATTAAACCCATCAAACATAAAAGCAACAATTTTATCTGTAAAAACAAATCCTAAAGCAAAAGCAATTACTGAAATAACTAATAATATGTTAATAATATTATTAGAAAACTTAAACATTTCCTCTTTATTTTTTTCAAACTTAACTTTACTAAGCATTGGAATAAATACTGTTGATATTGCAAGTCCTACAATAGTAAAAACAGTTTCTGGTACTGATACTGCAGCTTTATAAGCATCAGTATAAATACTAACCCCAAATTGATATCCAACTAGCATATCTCTAAATAAACCTAAAAATCTACTTAGAATACTAACTATCATAACCAAGAAAGCAGCTTTAAATATCTTGTTACCCTTCATTACTTTTTACCTCTACTCTTGGTAACAGTCCATATAAACTTAGGAATACTTCCCAGTCTCTTTATTCTCCATGGTTCTTTTGCAACTCTATAAGCCCACTCCATTCCTATATCTATCATCCATCTTGGAGCTCTATTTACTTTTTCTGCAATAACATCAAAGCTACCTCCAACACCCATAAATATTTTACAGGGCAATTCATCCATATATCTTACGATAAACTTTTCCTGTCTTGGACAACCCATTGCTACAAAAACTACCATAGGCTTTTTTTCTTTTATTTCTTCTAATATTTCTCCTGGATTATCTAAATCAAAAAAACCATTATGATATCCAGATATATTTATTCTTGGATAATCCCTTAAAATATTTGCTACACAAGCTTTTAAATTTTCTTCACTAGCACCTAATAGATAAATACCCTCTCCACTGTCTTCACACTTTTCAAGTATCTTCTTCATAAGTTCTATTCCTGCTATTTTTTCTTCTACAGGTGTTTTTAATATTTTAGCACTTATTTGTACACCTACACCATCTGGTATAATCAATGACTTATCACATGTAAAGTTCTCAAACAATTTCTTGTCATTTAATCCTGTGTATAGTACTTCAGGATTCCCTGAAACAATATGTACCTTTTCTTTTGAAAGTACAACCTCTAAGCATTTATCCATATTAGCAGCAAAGATTTCATACCCTAATATATCTATAGTCTTATATTTTTGATTTTTCCCCATATAAACTCTTCCTTTATTATTCCTTATTCATCATAGTTTCTAATTGCTTTACTATTTCATCATCTGGATTTAAATTTTTAGCTATATCTAAATGTAATTTAGCATTTTCTAAATCATTAAGATTTAAATAACACATAACAATATTTGTACAAATTTCAACATCCCTTGAAGCTTCAAATGCTTTTTTAAAGAACTTAATTGCCTCTTCAAATTCATTTATACATGCATAATTTAAACCTAACTCAACTATGACCTCTAAAATACCACTTTCTCTCTTAACACTTTCTTTTAAGTAATAAATTGCTTGATTATAATCTTCTAATTTTCTAAAGCCAATTCCTAAATAATAATAAATTAATGGATTTTCTTCAAACTCTTCAGCTAGCCTTAATAATATTTCAATACTTTTAGTTGGATCTTCTGCTAAATACTCTATAGCATTTTCATAATCTGAAATGTTTTGAATATCTGTTTTTATAATTTCAACTTCCTCTGTTACTTTACCACCTTTATTTAGGTATTCATTAATAGCAACTCTAGCAGCTTTAAAATCTCCATCATTTTTTAATATAATTGCTTGATATAGGTATGGTTCTGCTATCTTTAAATTGTTGTTAATACAGTAATCTATATCTTCAAGCAATAAATCTTTAAAGCTACTATCCTCTTCCCTTATAGTTTCCCCTACAAGTAATATTCTTTTCATTACATCTAAATCTTTAGAATATGTGTAATAACCTTTTAATAAAAGATAAGCATCTAAATATCTTTTATCTTCAATTTTTTTACTAATTAGCGATTTAATACAAATTTCTGTATCTTTGATATAATCTAAAATCAATTCATAATCTTCATTAAATCTTAACTTTTCATCAGCACCAATTGCAGTAAACATTCCTTCAATAAAGTAATATATAGGAAGATTCTTAATCTTTATTTCATCATTAACATTTGAACTTATATATTCAGAACTAATTGGTAAGTATAAATCCTTATTTTTAAAAGCAACATATGATGGAATACCTACATTTTCTTTAAATCCATCTTTATTCATTTCTAAAAATAATAATTTACTCATTTTTTCTTTAATTTTTGCCTTATAATCCATAGATTACACTCCTTTAGTAAATTATTTCATTATTCATAATACATTATTACCTTAAAAGTTTCAAATTAATTACGCAAAACAATAAAATCAAAAAAATTTCCCCAAAATAATTTTTCTTATATACAATTTTTTCAATATAATTTTGATTATCTCTTCAGCTTTAATATTGAATATAAAAATAAAGCAAATTAATAATTAAGACATATTAATTTGCTTATCTTTTAAATCTTTATACTTTTAATTTCTTTGAAATATATTTCCTAATTAGACTATAAATTAATTAATTTGCTTCTTCAATAAATAAAATATATTCATTCTTTATGTTATTTAAATTTCTTACAACCTCTTCATCTTTATTTTGCAAAGCATATAAAATATCTTTTATTTTATTTTCTAAGTTTTCAATACCTTCTATAGATTCATTAATTCTTCTTTGTACTGAAATATCCGTAAAAATATTATCAAAAAATACATCAAGGGCAAATGTAACATTAGAAAACTCCAAGCTACTTAATTTAATATGGCCTAATGCCTTATTAAATTCTGATATTAGTTGTGCTACTATTTCAAATTTAATATTTGCTTTTCTTATTTTACTTTGCTTTGCTATTGATGACATAGCATCTCCACCTATAATATCAAAATTTCCCCATTTCTTCGCTTCTTCTAACTGCTCTCTAGCTGAAGCTACCTCTTCTAATAACTTCTTACCAACATCATAAGCTTGTCTTATCTCATTATTTTCATCTATAAGCTCACTTAATTTTTCATCTAGCCTTTTAATATTTTCCTTTGTTGCATAATCACCATTATTTTTAAGTATACTTATTTTTTCATCCATTACTTTTTCATATTCTTTTTCACAATTTTCTATACTACAAAGCTTTTCCTTTTTATTTTTCAAATCTGACTTTAATACATTTATATTATATAATACCTCTTCATGCCTTATCTTCATATTAAGATATTCTTCTTTTTCCTTTTCTAGTTTCTCATCTTTATTTTTAAATATAGCTGCAAAAAAATTAGAAAATGACGTTTTATTTAAATTATCTATATCTTTTTTCTCTTTCTTAAGTTCCTTTTCTAAATTATTCAACTCTATTTCTTGATTTTTTAAATTACGTTCTAATACGACTATTCCATTATCTAATTTATTTTTTAGAGAAATCTCTTCTTTTAAATTTTTTATTTTTTTATTTATTTCACTTACCATATTTACTCCTTCTTCTCATATCTCCACTAAATAAATAGTTATATTTTTAATAATATCATTTTAATTCCTTAATTACTATTTTACTACAATTTTAGATAATAAACCATTATAATATTATTGGTTATATTAAATAGTAATTTGTATAATCATATTAATATAATTATTTAACAGAGGTGTAATTTTGAATATTAAAGAATTTGACTATTTAGAAATAGCATTAAATGAACTAAAAAAACATCAAAGTATTTTATTAGAAGCTTCAACAAAATTAGAAGATTCTTTTTCCTCAATATTAAATGATAGCTATTGTGAATACTCTAATATTAGTTGTAGAGTTAAATCTATTGAAAGTTTACGTGAAAAAATCTTAAGAAATCATTATTATAAACGCTATCCTGATGCTAACGAACTTATTTTTAGGTTAAGTGATCTTATTGGTATAAGAATTGAGTGTAGATTTGGTGATGATGAAAAAAAGATTTATCGTTTTTTAAAAAAATATTTTAATAAAAAAGCTGAAAATGATTTTTATTTTTGTGAAGACAATAATCATATATCTCTTAAACTCTCTGGGAAGCAACCCCAAAAACAAAAAAATGGGTTTACCATTTATAGAATTGATGGTAGATTTACACATGAAGACTTAGTTATTCCTTTTGAATTACAAATTAAATCTTTAACTAATATGTTTTGGAGTGAAATAGAACATCAAATAATCTATAAAAACTCTAACTATATTATTGAAGATCAATTTCTTAGAGATATTATGAATTCTATAAAAAATAATTTAACAATGATAGATAATCAACTTTTAACAGTTTTAAAGCATTTTGAATCAAAAAAGATAAAATCTAGTACCCCTAATAAAAGACAACTTCAAGAAATAATATCTAAACTTATTTACGATATGTTTTCTAATAAAATGAAAGAATCCATTGATATGACAATTAACTTCAAGGATTCATGTGAAACTATTGTTGAATATGTATTTTTTAAAAATAATATTTCAAATGAATCTGATTATACTAATGTTCTTATATCAGCATTAAACACTTTAAATTCAGTTTCTGAAGAAAGCTTAAATTTTAACTCATCTTTATCCTTTGAGAGAAACGTTATTTATAATGATTACTTCAAAGAAACACTTGGAAAGTATTTTGAAAATGTAATAAATAATGAATTTAGCTGGAATTTATTCTTTAGAATTTTATTTACCCTAGAACCATTGGATAACGTTGGCGATTTTGAAAATTTTTTAGATTATCTTAAAATTACTTATACAGAATCTAAACATATTAATAAACAAAAAGATATTTTATTTTCTAGATTTGGAGTGAATTTTAACATAATTGATGAAGCTGTAAAAGCTCAAATTGCTGAAACTTTAGTATTAATTGATAAAATAGATATTGTATATGATTATGCTATTGAAGATGTTAATGAAATTGTTGAATATATTTATAAATATATAAATGATAATATTAATACTTTTGACTCTTGGGAAAGAGCAAAAAACTCAATATTATTACATTTACACAATGAAATAATTGAAGTTTTAGAATAAAATTTATTTTATCCGATAAGAATATATATATTTTCTCTTATCGGATTTTTTATATTTATAAAAAAAATGATTTTCATTTTTCCAACAATATACATTCTCCTCTGGCTATATAGATGTTATAATTATATAAAACTTTAGATGAAAGATAAAAGGTAAATTATATGAACTTTAAAAATTTAGGAATTAGTAATGATATAGATAATATATTAAAAAAATCTGGAATACAAACTCCAACTCCTATTCAACAAAATAGTATTATACATATTTTAAATAATAAAGATGTTATTGCTGAAGCTCAAACTGGTACTGGTAAAACTTTAGCATTTTTATTACCGATATTTGAAAATATCTCATTAAATTCACAAGGAATACAAGCATTGATTATTTCTCCAACAAGAGAATTAGCCATTCAAATTACAGAGGAAGCTAACAAATTAAGCAGTGCTAAAGATATTGGTGTTTTATCAATGTATGGTGGTAAAGATATAGGCTCACAAATGAAAAAACTTAAAGGAAACATTAGGCTTATAATTGCAACACCTGGAAGACTTTTAGATCATTTAAAAAGAAAAACTGTTAATTTGAACACTTTAAAAACTGTAGTATTAGATGAAGCTGATCAAATGCTTTTAATGGGATTCAGAAACGAAATTGATTTAATAATGAAAGAAACACCTAAGAAAAAACAAACTTTATGTTTTTCAGCAACAATGGACAGTGCTGTGAAAAAGCTTGCTTATAGATATATGAAGGATCCAATTATAGTAAGTATAAAAAAAGAAGAAATCACTTTAACCAATATTAAACAAGAAGTTGTTGAAACTATTGATAGAGAAAAAAGGGACACTTTATGCAAAATATTAGATGAGGATAATCCTTTTATGGCTATAATCTTCTGTAGAACAAAAAGAAGAGCTGATGAACTTGAAGTAGTTATGCATAGACGTGGATATAACTGTAAAGTTATTCATAGTGATATTCAACAATCAAAAAGAGAAAGAATAATGAAATCTTTTAGAAATGCCGATATTCAATATTTAATTGCAACTGATGTAGCTTCTCGTGGATTAGATATTAGTGGAGTTGATCATATTTATAATTATGATATACCTGAAAATGTTGAAACTTATATCCATAGAATTGGTAGAACTGGAAGAGCTGGTGAAAAGGGATATACTTGTCTTTTTGTAGATCCTAAAGACTCAAGAATGCTTTCAGAAATTGAAAAATCTATTAAATTAAATATTCCTAGAAGAAATATTTAAACAGTAACAAAGTTAGATAATTTCAATTAACAAGTGGTAAGTTGATGTTAAAATTCCTTTGGGAGTTTCTTTATTTTATATAAGGAACAGTAGATAATTTTATGTAATTATCTACTGTTTATTATATTTTTAATTCATCACAAGCAGAATTAATTCCTTAACTTGAAACTTGTCACTGTAATCAGCTTGTGCCTTCAAACTATCCACCTTTATGATTTAAAATTCTTTTATTCACACCACTTTTAGATCTTTATTTCTCTTTATCAACAAAGCTAATACTCTTTATTAACCTATCCTCTCCAATAATAGTATTCTTAAAAATTTTAGTTGCATTTTCTTTGTATTGTTTTGGTTCTAACATTGCTGGTGAGAAATGAGTTAATAAAAGCTCCTTACAATTGCCATCTCTTGCAAGTACTGCTGCTTCACTAAATGTCATATGTTTTTTTATTATGGCTTTATCTATATCATTATCACTTCCAAAATTTCCTTCACAAATAAACAAATCACTCTCTTCTATAAAATTAACTATACAATTTAAGGGTCTAGTGTCTGTAATTAAACTTATTTTTATTCCTCTTCTCTCATCACCAAGTACCATTTCTTTTTTATATTCCTTGCCCTCATAATTTATTATTTCTTCATAACCTTTTTGTAGCTTATTCCATAATATTTTAGGTACATTATTTTTTTCTGCTTTTTCTACTGAAAATTTCCTATCACGCTTAAAATATAAACTATATCCTATACAAGGTGATGAATGATCAACCTCTAATGTTGTAAGCTTTATTTGGCCGCCTTTTTCTACAACCTCAAGGTTATCATCATTAATACTAAAATTAATTTCTCTTGGGTTTTCTATTATATTTAAATCATATGTAAGGTATTTGGCTATAACAGTAAGTCCTTTAACCACTTCTGTTATTCCTACTGGACCAATTATAGTTAACATTTTTTCTCTTCCGCTATTTGCTATAGTTGATAAAAGTCCTGTTAAACCAATAATATGATCACCATGACAATGTGTTATACAAATTACATCTATTGATTTAAATCCCCATCCAATCATTCTCATAGATACTTGAGTTCCTTCTCCACAGTCTATTAGAATTTTTCTTCCTTTAAAATTTAAAAGTGTTGCAGATAAATTTCTATAGGGCATTGGCATATTTCCACCACAACCCAATAAACATAAATCAACCATACTCCCACCAACTTTCTATATTATGCATTTAATTTAAATGTGCACCTAGGATAATTTTTACACCCTTTGAACTTTCCATACTTACTTTTTTTCTTTTTAAGCTTTCCTCCACATCTTGGACACCTATTTTTCTTCAGTTTTTTCTCTGCATTTTTTACTCTTTTTTTTACATTTTTAACATGAGCTTTTCTTTCTTTAAACGAATTAACATTTAACGCTTCTAATTTCTTAAATATCCTTTCTACTTCTTCAATTGTATACTCTTTAGTTTTATATGATTTTATTATCTTATTTACTTTATTAATATATGTAACATTAGTAATTGCATTTACATTTAATCTTGCTCTCTTAGTAAATAAAATAATAGATTTTATATTTTTGTGTCTTATTTCAGGAATTAAATCTTTTATTGCCTTTATATGACCATTATTTTGTTTTATAGGATTTCTTAAATTTTCATTTCTATTTATTAGTATTTGACTCCACTTTTCATCATATTCATTTCCTTTTATTATTCCCTTATAATTTTTTGTTTCTATAACAAAAACTCCATATATAGATATAACAACATGATCTATTTGTGTACTACCATTTGCAGTTTTTAGTAATACATCATTTAGCACCTTATATTTTCGTTTATTTAATTTTCTTAATCTTTTACTTACTTGTTTTTCTCCAATATATCCTTTTATCTTAGCTTTATGTATCTTTATAAAAACAAATAAGATAACTACTATTCCTATTATTATTTTCATATGATCACCTAAAATATCTTTATTGAGATATAATATTTACTTAAAAAAAGCTCCAAATAACAAATTTGGAGCTTTTATCTTCTTTCAAAAGCTATTTAATTATATCTTCTTTTATTTTTTTCTTTTGCAAATTTTCTAGCATTTTTTATTCCACCAACACTTGCAAACATATTATTAATTTTTTCTTTTTCTAATTTTCTACCCTTTAATTCTGAATATTTTAACTCTTTTTGAATCTTCTTATAGCTTTCAAATCTATTTATATCAATTATTCCATCTTCTATTGCTTTTATTACAGCACATCCTGGTTCACTTTCATGCTTACAATCTGAAAATTTACACTGTGATGCTATTTCATCAATATCAGAAAAAGATTTATCTACATCCCCAGTAATAAGTTGCAACTCTCTCATTCCAGGTGTATCAATAACTACTCCTCCATTAGGTAGTACTAAAAGCTCCCTATGAGTTGTAGTATGTCTTCCTTTATCATCATTTCTTAAACCATTTGTAAGAAGAATTTCTTCTCCCATTAGTTTATTTATAAGAGTTGACTTTCCTATACCTGATGAACCTATGAATGCTACTGTTTTGTTATTACCTATATAGTTTTTAATTGCTTCATAACCTTCACCATTTATAGAGCTTGTTACCAATACATCAATTCCAAATGCAACAGCTTCTACCTCTAATTTCTTTTCTAAAACATTATCACAAAGATCAGCCTTTGTTAATACTATTACAGGTGTTGCCATACTATCCCAAGCAACTGATATATATCTTTCTAATCTTCTAATATTAAAATCATTATTAAGTGCCATACATATAAATACTATATCTATATTTGCAGCCACTATCTGAATATCTCTTCTATTTCCAGCAACCTTTCTTTCAAAAGCACTTTTTCTCCTTAATACATGATGAATTATAGCATTCCCATTAATATCATTTAATCTATCTACCATAACCCAATCTCCTACAGCTGGAAAGCTTTCAGTACCTATTGCTTCATGCTTAAACTTACCTGAAACCTCGGCTAAAGATTCTCCTTCTTCTGTAATAATTTTGTATTTATCCTTATGCTGAACAGATACCCTAGCTAAAAATAAATTATCTTCATACATTGTTGATTCAATTTTAAATCTTTCAGTAAGTCCTATATTATATAAGTTTGTTTCTTTCAATTTTATTTCCTCCAAAATACACTTAAAGTTTAAATTAATTTTAAATAAAACTTTAGTGAGGAGGTATTGAAATTTTCTTTACAATTCTGTAAGGCTAATTAATACCTACCTCACTAATTAATACACTATCCATTTTAATATTTCTTGTTTTCATCATAAAACATCACTCCTTTGACAAATAATTAAAGGTACGAGAATTCAATTCTCATACCTAGTTTATCATTTATTTTTTAATATATCTACTATTTATTCCCTAATTTCAATTAACCTTTTATACTAATATATAACAAATTATACTTTTCACTTTATATATTTATGCATTATAAATTTACTTTGTAGCTCTTCCCCTACTTTAAAAGAATGTTTACCAATCTCCTTAAATCCATTTCTTTTATAAAATGAAATTGCTTTAATATTTTTTTCACATATCCCTATCCATATAAATTCTTTACTATCATTTTTTGCAATTTTAATTATTTGATTAAGAAATTCCTTTCCTAAACCTTTACCTTGGTAATCTTTTAATATATAAATCCCGTCTATTTCCATTGACTTTGGAGCTTTAATATCTTTTTGAGCTTTATACTTATTTAATTTTACATACCCACATAACATGTCATCTATATACATGAAATAAAATAATGAGTTTTCATTTATTAATTCACGACTTAGCTTTTCAACACTAAATCTTTTATCTATATATTTTGCCATACTTTTAGGTGTTTTATCTTGACCATATGTATCCACATAATTAATTACTGATAATCCCTTAAGTGTAAATAAATCATTTAATGTGCATTTTTTCAAAGCAACTTTCATTACTTTTCTCCTCCCTTAATTTTATTAATATTCTTACCCTATTGTATTCTCATAGTTATATCTCTAACTCTTTTGCTGTTTTGCTTTCCATTCTTCTTCCAAAATTCCATAAAAAAGTTCATCATGATATTCATTCTTATAACCGATAACTTTTCTATTTTTAATAGCATGTCCTTCTTTTCTCATCCCTATGTTTTCCATAACACGATAAGAACCATAATTTTCTGCATCACAAGTAGCATATAATCTATGAAGTTTTAATTCCTCAAAAGCAAATCTAGCTAATTCTTTGCCCGCTTCGCTCATATATCCCTTTTTCCAATGATCCTTATGTAAGACCCATCCTAACATTGCTTGATCTAATGTATCATTTAAATAAATGCCACATCCCCCTATTACATTTCCTGTCTCCTTTAAAGTAACTGCAAAATCATATTGCTTTCTAGGATTTCTATTAGCATTTTCTATACATTCAACTAAAAACTCAACGGTATCATCTTCTGAATTTGGTCCCCATATCATATACTTAATATTTTCTATATCAGAAGCATAAGCATTAACTGCTGCAAAATCATTTTCATTAAATTCTCTTAATATTAATCTTTCAGTTTCTAATTTTATTTCTTTTTCATCATTCATTCCCATACTCTATTTCCTCACCATATTATAATAATTTTTAATCAATCATTACTACTTATTGTAACATATACTTTTTCTCTTTTCCATTATATGTATTTAAAATACAAAGAGGTTATTGTACTTTTTACTACAATAACCTCTAAATTAACTGGTAACTATAAAATAAATTCTAACTGACAATCGCAAGGTTCTTGAGATGCAATTTCTTCATTATACTCTTCAGCCTCAACACATCCCATTGCTTTGTAAAATGCTTGTGACTCTTCTGAAGAATGAGCTGAAATATATAGCTTTTTTGCACCTAGTAATTTTGCTTCTTGAATTGCAATTATAAAAAGCCCCTTACCTATACTTCTACCACGACTTTCATAAGAAACGTGAATAGATGATAATTGTACATATTCCTTATGTGCCCCAAATAATTCACTTTCGATAGAAACAAATCCTATTAAAATTTCCTTATTAAATGCTCCTACAACAATGCCTTTTGTTCTTATAGTATTTTTTAAACATTTTACTAAAAATCTATATTCTTCTTTACTCCATTGTTCTATAAAGGGAATATTCTCTAATCTCCACTTATCTTCATGTTTTCTCCAACATCTTTTTACTTCTTGATACCTATTAAATTTTGAAAATAATTCTTCGTTTATTTCTTCTTCTTTCAATTTTTTATAAATAATCTTGTCCATTTATATCCTCTTCTTATATTTTATTTAATATTGATATGTAACAATATGCTCAACTTCATTTTTTAAATTTTTTAATTTCTCTTTAAAAAATGTTGGATATGCTCTATACTCACTTAACTTATCTATAGGTAACCAATACATACTTTCTTTCACACCTTGAGTATAACTATTACTATTTAATTCTTGTGTTCCTCTAGGTTTCATTAAGAAATATAAAGCTATTTCGTGACATTGCTTACCTTCTAAAGTACCATCTCCACCAAAGAAATTTTCATGTATAAATGCTAATCTTTCAACTTCATATTCAACACCAGTTTCTTCTAATACTTCACGCTTTACAGCTTCTTCTGCAGATTCTCCAATGTGAACTCCACCACCAATAGAATAATAATAACTTTCTCTTTCATTTCCTGCAAAAAGAACACATCCATTTTCTATAATGATCGCTGCAGCACGATATCTAAACCATTTATTTTCCTTTGTAAATCCACAATCATAATACATTCATTCTCTCCCCCTATAAATCAAATCTCTATTAAATAATTATATCATAAAATAAAAAAACAAGAATTCTTTTATAAACTCTCAGCTCTTCTCCATTGTTAATTCTATTATTTACACATTACCTTCAAGTATATTTTTAAATTCTTTCAAAATCATAAAACCTTTATTAAAATAATCATCACTATTTTTATTTTCTCTAAATTTCCACTTTACTAACGCTTTAAACTCCCCAGTACAATTACTATATTTTTTATATGTATCTTCATCTATATTTATATCCTATCCTGCCCAACCTGTATCTATACATTTTGATCCAATGCATTTAAAAGTTAACATATATTTCGGCATGAACATATTTACTTTCATCTTTTGCTCCAATCAATTATACTTCCTATTAATAATAAATTAAAACTTATGTTATGTAACTAAATTTAATTTTAAAAATCTTTTAAAATTAACAAAATACAATTGAGAGTTTAATCTCAATTGCATTTTTTCTTTATTCAAACTTTAACTACATTGCTGTTCTTGGTTTATCTCAACCCTTATTTCTTTTACTCTTCTCTCCTCAATTTTAGAAATAAAAATATTTAAATTCCTATATACAAAACTTTCTCCAATCTTAGGCAAATATCCAAACTCCCTTATAACCCATCCATTAACTGTTTGTACTTCAAAATCATCTACTTCTTCCTTCATATTAAATTCTTCAAAAAAATCTGCTAATGACACACTGCACATAACAGAATACTTATCTTCATCTATCTTTTTAAAATATTCTACTACCTCATCATGCTCGTCCCATATTTCACCTACTAGTTCTTCTAAGACATCTTCAAGTGTTATAATACCCATGGTTCCACCAAATTCATCTATTACTACAGCCATATGATTTTTAAGATATTGAAACTTCTTTAAAAGCTCTGAAATCTTAGTATTTGATGTTACATATACTATTGGTTTTATAATGCTATCAATATTAACTTTCTTTTCATCTAATGCATCATAAAAATCTTTTTCATGAATAACTCCAATTATATTATCTATATTATTTTCATAAACAGGAATTCTAGAAAATTTATTTTCCTTAAAAACCTTTCTAACATCCTCTATTGTAGCTTCTTTAGATATTGAAATTAAATCAACCCTTGAAGTTAGTATTTGATCTGCATCTAAATCATTAAATTCTATAGCTGAACGTATAAGCTTACTTTCATGTTCATCTATTCCACCTCTAATTTCAGCTTCTTCTACAATAGTCAATAATTCTTCTTCAACTTCTATTGGAATTTCTTCAACTTTTATCACCTTAGAAATAGCCTTTTTCCATAACCCAAACACAAAATTTAGTGGGGTAAATATAATAAGCAATACTTTTAATATTGGTGTAGAAAACATTGCAAATTTTTCAGGACTCTCCTTTGATAAGCTTTTAGGAGATATTTCCCCAAATATTAATACAACTATAGTCATAACGATTGTTGAAATTGTTACACCAGCATCTCCATAATATTTAGTAAAAACTATAGTAGCTATTGATGCTGATGCTATATTCACTATATTATTACCTATTAATATGGTTGAAAGTATGCTATCAAACTTTTTAGCGAGATTTAATGTACTTTCGGCCCTTTTACTTCCATTTACAGCTAAGTTCTTTAACTTAATTTTATTTAAACTAGAAAAAGCTGTTTCTGTAGCTGAAAAGTAAGCTGACATAATAATAAGAATAGCAATAACAACAATCAATATCAGGGCATTATCATCCATCTTTAAATCACTCCATTTTTGTAAATATTTTATTTTACTAACAATATATGTAGAACGAATTAAAATATTAAATAAATTAATTTCTTTAATTTTAAATATAATAAAAAAAATAAAAATAGATGAATTTATTGCAATTCATCTATTTTTATTTCTACTATCTTTTAAATGTTACTTCTTTTTCTTCATTTACAGTTATAAATGACTTACTTGGTATAGTCTTAGCTATAACTCTACCTTCTCTTATTGAATATAAAACTTCTGCTCTTCTTCTAACAGCATCATAACCACTTTCAGCATTCAGTAATATTAAATTCCCTGGTTTACCTATTTCTATTCCATATACCTCTTCAATATTTAATGTTCTTGCACTATTAGTAGATATAAACTTTAATGATTCATTTATATCATCATAGCCCATCATTTGGCATACATGTAACCCAAAATGAACTACTTCTATCATATTGCCAGTTCCCATAGGATACCATGGATCAAAAATATCATCATGCCCAAACGAAACATTTATTCCTGCTTCGTTTAATTCTTTAACTCTTGTTATACCTCTTCTCTTAGGATATGTATCAAATCTTCCTTGAAGATGAGTATTTACTAAAGGATTTGAAACAAAGTTTATTCCAGACATTTTTAACAACCTAAATAACTTATATGTATATGCATCATTATATGATCCCATTGCTGTAGTATGACTAGCTGTTACCTTATTTTTAAGACCTGTTTCTAAAGCTCTTGTAGCTACTACTTCTAAAAATCTTGATTGCTCATCATCTATTTCATCACAATGAACATCTACTAATACATTATATTTTTTAGCTAATTCAAATATTTTATTAATAGATTCTACTCCATACTCTCTTGTAAATTCAAAGTGAGGTATAGCCCCTATTACGTCAGCCCCTAACTTTATAGCTTCTTCTATTAGTTCAATTCCATTAGGATAAGAAAGTATTCCTTCTTGAGGGAATGCTACTATTTGCAATGTAACATAATCTTTAACTTCTTCTCTTACTTCTATCATTGCTTTTAATGCAATTAAGCTTGAATCAGTAACATCAACATGAGTTCTTATAAATTGAATTCCATTAGCTACTTGCCATTCTATAGCTTTTTTAGCTCTAGTTTTAACATCTTCTTTAGTTAAAAATTCTTTTCTTTGAGACCATCTTTCTATTCCTTCAAAAAGAGTTCCACTTTTATTCCATTCTGGTTCTCCAGCTGTTAAAGTAGTATCTAAATGTATATGTGGTTCTATAAAAGGAGCAGAAGCTAGAGCTCCATTTCCTTCTATAATTTCTTCATCATTTACAACTTCTAAATTCTCTGCTATTTCAGTAAATTTTCCATCTACTATTCTTATGTCAAATAATCCTTCTCTATCTAAAAGTTTTACTCTTTTAATTAACATATCATCATCACCTTATTTTTCAGTTATTTTTGTTCCTATTACATAAACTATCATTGTTGTAACTATTGCATTTACAGCTATTATTCCAACTGTTACAACATTTGCAACAATAAAACCTGCTAAGAAAGCTATTATTGCTATCCAGTTTACATTTTTAAATTTTACATTTTCAATATTACCATACTTTCTTTTCTTTATAAAGAAATAATCTGCTATTATTACTCCACCTACTGGAGGTAACATTGAGTTTAAGAATGTTAAGAATGCTGTAAAGTTATTGTTTAACCATATTGCTCCTACTGTTCCTATAAGTCCCCCTATGATTACCATTTGTTTTTTAGGTAACTTAGTTATGTTTGATAATCCAAGTCCCGATGTATAAATTGCATTATCATTAGTTGTCCAAATATTTAACCCTAAAACTAATATTGCTGGTATTACTAAACCTTGTGAGAACATTACATCTGCTATATCTGAGTTTCCTGTAACCATTGCCCCTACTGCTCCAAATAAGAACATTAAAGAATTTCCTATAAAGAAAGCCACTACTGTTGTTCCAACTGCCACTTTTTTATTCTTTGAGAATCTAGCAAAGTCAGGTGTTGCTGTTCCTCCACTTATAAATGAACCAACACATAAAGTTACTGCTGTTACCATTGCCATCTTACTAGTTGGCTCAATACTCATTAACCCTTGTACTCCACCTACTGAATTAGTTGCCATCACTGCTGATGTACTTCCTAATATAGCTATTGCCGGTACTGCTATTGCACTTAATATTGTTAAAGACTTCATTCCAAAATAAGCTGTTGCTGTCATTAATAATCCTGTTACTGCCACTAATAAATATAAGTTTATATTAAATCTATTTGCTACTGGTATTGCAAACATTGCTATTCCAACACCAAACCATCCTATTTGTGTAATACTAGTTATAAATGATGCAAGATATGAACCCTTTTCTCCAAATGAATACCTAGCAAGTAAATGCATTGAAAGCCCTGTATCGGCTCCTATATATGCTAACAATCCTGTATAACAAGCTAAAATTAAATTTCCTAATAATACCGCTATGAAAAATTCTTTTAATGATAAGCCTATCCCTAAATTTCCACCTGTTAACATACTTGCTGAGAAAAATGTGAATCCAAGCATTACTACAAACATCGAAAGAAATCCTTTCTTATCTTTACTATGCACATGACCTAATGCATAATCATGATCCTCATTATTTACATTACTCTCCATTTTTAAATCTCCTTAAACATAAAATTTAGAAACCAGCGCCTAAGGTATTAAAAAACGACCTTTCTTTTTTATAGAAAGGTCGTTACTACTTAAAATTAAATATGATATAAATATATTTATTCAATTTATTTTCATCATATTTAAAACTTTATCTGTCGTAAAATATCCGACCTTTTTAATCTCTCTGGATTAATATTAAAGGACTAGTTTTCTTGAAGTAATTATATACTTGACTGTCGAAAAAAGTCAATATTTTTTTAAATAAATTCATAAAAACAGCTCCGAGATTACTCTATATATTAGATTAATCTCGGAGCAAGTTATATTATTATAAATTTTCTATTTCTTTCATTAATTCTTCAATAAGGTTCTCTTCTTTAACCTTTTTAATTATTTCACCTTTTTTGAAGATTAATCCTTCACCTTTTCCACCTGCAATACCAATATCGGCTTCTCTCGCTTCTCCTGGACCATTTACAACACATCCCATAACTGCAACTTTAATATTTTTATTACAGTTCTCAAGCCTCTTCTCTACCTCTTCTGCAATTTTTATAAGGTTTATTTGAGTTCTTCCACAAGTTGGACAAGATACAAATGTCATACCTTGCTTTCTTAAGCCTAAAGCAACTAACATTTCCTTTGCTACTTTAATTTCTTCTATTGGATCACTAGTTAAGGATACTCTTATAGTATCTCCTATACCTTCAGCTAATAATGTACCTATTCCAAGTGTAGACTTAATAGTTCCTCTAAAAACAGTTCCTGATTCCGTAACCCCTAAATGAAGAGGATAGTTACATTTTGTACTCATTAATCTATATGCCTCTATCATCATAGGAACATCAGAAGATTTAATTGATATTACTATATCATAAAAATTTAGTTCCTCTAATATCTTTACATGTCTTAATGCAGACTCAACTAATCCCTTTGCTGTAGGCTTTCCATCTCTTTCTAAAATATCCTTTTCTAAAGAACCTGAATTAACTCCAATTCTTATTGGAATATTTTTAGCTTTACATGCTTCCGTAACAGCTTTTACTCTCTCTACATTACCAATATTACCAGGATTAATTCTAATTGCACTAATTCCATTTTCAACACACTTTAAAGCTAATCTATAATCAAAGTGTATATCCGCTACTACAGGCATTGGTGATCCTGCACAAATATCCTTAATTGCTTCCGCTGCAATCATATCTGGTACTGCACATCTTATTATTTCACACCCAGCAACATGTAATGCTCTTATTTGATTTAAAGTTGCTTCTACATCTCTTGTATCTGTATTAGTCATAGATTGAATCGAAACTGGTGCATCTCCACCAACATAAACAGATCCAACCTTAACTTTTCTTGTAATTTTTCTTTCCATTTTTCCTCGCTCCTATAAACTAATAGGGAATAATATGTCTTTTAATGTTACTACAATCATAAAGCCCATTAAAATCATAAACCCTACATAGTTTGCTGCTCCAACAATCTTATCCGGAACCTTTCTTCTTGTTATTAGCTCTATTAATAATATTACAGTCCATCCACCATCTAAGGCCGGGAAAGGTAATAAATTAAATACAGCTAAGTTAATACTAATGAATGCTAAGAAATATGTCAATGTCATTAATCCATTTTTAGCTGCTTGCCCTGACATTTTAATAATAGTAACCGGTCCACCAACATCTGTTTTAAAGTTTACATTTCCAGTAACCATCATCTTAAGGCTCTTAAATGTTTGTGTTACTAATGAAATTGTCTCATTAAACGACTCTCTTATAGATTCAAGTATTGTTGGATTTTCTACAGGTGTATAATAAAATCCTATTTGATACATTTCTGTTCCATCTTGTTCAATTAACCTTGGTGTAACTGTAATATTTTCCTTTTTTCCATTTCTATCTACTACTAAATCAACAGAATTCCCTTTAGAAAGTTGAATTCCCATTGATACATCTGTAGTTGTAAATACTTTAGAACCATCTATTGTTAATATTTTATCTCCTACTTGTAAGCCTGATTCAATTGCAGGAGTATCTGGTTCTAATTTACTTATTGTTGTTTCTGTATATCCTCTATTACTAATTATTATAGAAAATGCTATAAGCGCAAAAATAATATTCATTGTAACACCAGCTAAAATAACTGTAATTCTTCTTAATGGTGATTTTGAAGAAAAGCTTCTTTCATCTTCAACATCTTCCTCTTCACCAAGCATTTTAACATATCCTCCTATAGGAAATAGTCTTAATGAATATTGAGTCTCCTTACCTTTTTTAGATAAAATCTCTGGCCCCATTCCTATTGAAAATTCTTCCACCTTAATACCATTTACTTTAGCCATAATAAAATGCCCTAACTCATGAACAATAATTAATAAACTAAAGCCCAATATTGCCATTATAATATACACTTACTTCACTCCTAACTCCCATTTATTTCTTATATATTTTCTTACCTTTTTATCTAACTCTACAATATTTTCTAAAGTTAGTTTATCATAATAGTTTTCTTTAAATACATTCATACACTCTTCTATTATTTCTGCTATTTGTAAGAACTTTATTTTTTCCTCTAATAATAATGCTACTGCTTCTTCATTAGCACCATTTAAAATAGTAGGTGCAAGGCCTCCAATTTTACCTGCATCGTATGCAAATTTTAAGCACTTAAAAGTATCTAAATCTGGTTTTTCAAACGTTAATGACCCTACTTCATAAAAATTAAGTGGTTTTGCAATCATTCCTTTTCTTTCTGGATAATTTAATGCATATTGTATTGGTAACCTCATATCAGGGGTTCCCATTTGAGCTATAATACTTGCATCTTTATACTCAACCATTGAATGAATTATACTTTGAGGATGAACAACAACCTCAATATTGTCATAATCAGTATCAAATAAGAAATGAGCTTCTATAACTTCTAATCCTTTATTCATAAGACTAGCAGAATCTATAGATATCTTTTGCCCCATATTCCATTTTGGATGTTTTAGTGCTTCTTTTACTGTCACATCTTTTAAGTCTTCTAAGTTCTTTCCTCTAAATGGACCTCCTGAAGCAGTTAATATTATTTTATTAATATCTTTATTCTTATATCCACTTAAACTTTGGAAAATAGCACTATGTTCTGAATCAACAGGTAATATTTTAACATTATTTTCTTTTGCTTTATTCATAACAAGTTCCCCTGCTACAACTAGTGTTTCCTTGTTAGCTAAAGCAATATCCTTTTTTGCTTCTATTGCAGCCATAGTCGGTTTTAATCCTATCATTCCCACAACAGAAGTAACTACCGTATCAATCTCATCTAATGTTGCAATTTTAATTAATCCATCAATTCCGCTAAAAACTTTAATTTCTGGATAGTTTTCATTACAAAACTCCTCAATAACTTTAGCAGAATTTAATTCCATCATTCCTACATATTTAGGTTTAAACTCTTTAATTATTTCTTTAATCTTATCAACGGAAGAATTAGCAGTAATTCCTATAAGGTTAATCGTCCCCCCTGAATTTCTAATTACGTCTAAAGTTTGTGTCCCAATGGAACCAGTTGCCCCTAAAATTGAAATACTTTTCATTTATACCTCCTACAATGTTCCTTCATATATTAAATCTTTTGCTATTAAACAGTATATAGGACCTATGAATATTCCTATTATTCCAAAGACTTCTGCTCCTATATACATAGATAACATTACTACTAATGGATGGATATCTAACTTAGAGCTTAAGAATTTCAATTCTAATATCTCTCTTACTACCTGTAATAATAAGTATAAAGCTATCAATCCAACAACTAGTAAGTATTTCTTCATTATTATATTGTATATTATAATTGGAATAAATACAATTATAGTTCCTACATATGGCAAAATATCTAAAATTCCGCATATAATACCTAAAAACATCGCACTAGGAACTCTTAGTATTTTAAACCCTATAATTGTAATTATCATACATATAATGACTAACTTAATTTCAATTTTTACTACTTCACCTAAATTATTTTTTTTCTCTCTTATAGTTTCCACAACATCATAGGGTAATAAACAATTTAATAACTTTAAAAATAACCTTTTATCAACTAAAATAAAATATACAGTTATATTTGCTATTATATATGATATTATTCCTTGACCTGTAAGTGCTAAGCTACTTTTAAAAGAAGTTACTGATGGTAATCCTTGTGATCCATTATATAACAATTCTCCTAAATCTATATTAAATATAACTTTAATTGTGTTAAGCCATTCCTTTAAGTCATTTATATGATTTATGTAAAAGCCTTGAACTAAATCTATAATTGAATTTCCAAAATAAAATACGAAACAAAACATCAATACATTTATTATCAAGATTGTTAAGGCTCCTGCAATTTCTTTCTTCTGAAATACTTTTTTCATTAAATCATAAATGGGAGTGCATATTATTAATAAAATAATAATTGATAAAAATGGTTTAAAATAATTCTTAATAGCAAAAGCTATTATAATAAAAAGAAATAGTAATAATAATAAATTAACTAGTACTTGATATTGATAATGTTTTTTATAACCATTATATATTCTCATTTTACCTCCTTATCCCTACTACAGTAACTCAGTTTATATTATTTCATACTATTAATTTATTATATTTATATATTTTTTAGACTACTTTTCATTTAAATAAAAAAAGATACAATAGTTTATTTCTATTGTATCCATTAAACTTAAATTCCTACTACAAAAGTTAAATAATAAAATACTACAACTGCATTAAATAGGATTGAATCAAATCTATCTAATATTCCACCATGCCCTGGAATTAAATTGCTATAATCTTTTAATCCTACATATCTTTTAATTGATGAAGCAACTAAGTCACCAAATTGACCCATTATTCCGCATAAAGCACCAATTAAAAAGAAATGAATAACATTAACTTCTGGGACATAACTACTTACTATAATTCCAAATATACCGCATCCAAGTGTTCCACCTAAAAATCCTCCTATTGATCCTTCAATAGTTTTCTTTGGGCTAACCTTTGGACATAATTTGTGCTTACCAAATAATCTTCCGAAATAATATGCAACAGTATCAGAAACCCATGAACCAATAAATATTAACCATACTAAATATTCACCATTAACTTTAGAATTTACTAATGGAATAAAACTAAAAAGAATTACTACATATATGAATCCTAAGAATGTTACTGCAACATCTATAAATGAATATTTTAAATCTATAATTGGTATTATTAAAGCTAACACAATTGCTATAACTAAAATATACATCATATATTCAAAATTATTATTTAGTGCGTAATAAACTACTAATAAAATGTAACTTATTATTGGAATACTCTTAATTTCTTTAGTCTTTAAGGCATGATAAAACTCGTATAACCCACATACTGATAATGCTATAGTGAATAATTTTAATGGTAATCCGCCTAAAAGCACAAATATTAGTAGTGGGGCAAGTACAACTGCACCTATATATCTACTATTAATTTTCATACTTTCCCTCCTATGCTATACTCCACCAAATCTTCTATCTCTATTTTGATAATCATATATAGCTTTTTGTAAATCTTTCTCTGAAAAATCAGGCCAATTTACATTTGAATACCAAAATTCAGAATAAGCACATTGCCATAATAAGAAATTACTTATTCTTTGTTCTCCTGATGGTCTAATTATTAAATCTGGATCTGGTGAATTCTTAGTATATAAATAATCTGAAAATAATTCTTGATTTATATTTTCCTTACTAATTTTACCTTCTTGCACATCGTCTATGATATTTTTTACTGCTTTTATTATTTCATCTCTTCCACCATAATTAAAAGCAAAATTTAATACTAATCCTGTATTATTTTTAGTTAATTCTATAGCTTCTTCTATTTCTCTTCTACAAGCATCTGCAAGTGCATTAATATCACCTAACACTCTTAAAACTACTCCATTTTTATGTAGTTCACTTACTTCACTTTTTAAATATTGAACTAAAAGTTTCATTAAAGCATTAACTTCATCTTTTGGTCTTTTCCAATTCTCAGTTGAAAATGCATATAAAGTAATATATTTTACACCTAGCCTATCAGCTTCTTTTATAACCCTTCTAATAGTTTCTACACCAGCTTTATGTCCCATAGTTCTAGGTAAATTTCTCGCTTTTGCCCATCTACCATTACCATCCATAATTATAGCTATATGTTGAGGTATATTATCAAAATCTAATTCAAAATTATTTTCTTGTACATTCTTATTAGCCTTAAAATAACTTAACATTCCTTCTGCCTCCACTTTATTTTAAATAAATCATATCATATTTAAAGTGTAAAGTAATATTTATGAATAAAATTTAATAATTACACTTAAGAAAAAAACCTGCTAAATAGCAGGTTTTAAATTGACATAATCTCTTTTTCCTTAGCTACAATTAGTGAATCTATTTCTTTAACATATTGATCTGTTTTCTTTTGAACAGCATCTTCACCTTTTTTAACTTCATCTTCTGAAATATGTCCGTCTTTCTTTAATGCTTTAATTTTTTCATTAGCATCTCTTCTAATAGATCTTATTGCTACTTTTGCATCTTCACCTAATTTTTTAACATTTTTCACAAGATTTTTTCTTGTTTCTTCTGTTAATTCAGGAACTAATAATCTTATTATAGATCCATCATTAGAAGGATTGATTCCTAAATCTGATTTTAAAATTGCTTTTTCTATATCTTTTAATAAAGATTTATCCCATGGAGTTATAACTAACATTCTTGGTTCTGGAGCAGATATATTACCTACTTGCTCTATTGGACATAATCCACCATATGCTTCAACTTGAATTCTATCAAGCATCTTTGGATTAGCTCTTCCAGCTTTTAATGTAGTTAAATCTGATGATAATACAGATATTGTCTTTTGCATTTTAGATTCAGCAGTGTTTAAAACTTCTTTAATCATATATACCTCCCTATTATTTAGATACGATTGTACCTATTTTTTGACCTTCCATAACTTTTTTAATATTTCCTTCTTCACTTATACCGAAAACTAGTATTGGAATATTATTATCCATACATAATGTAGTTGCTGTTGTATCCATAACTTGTAATCCTTGTTCGATTACTTCCATATAAGTAAGTTTATCATATTTTTTAGCATCTGCAAACTTATTTGGATCTTTATCATATACACCATCAACATTTTTAGCTAATAATATAACATCAGCTTCAATTTCAGCTGCTCTTAATGCTGCTGCAGTATCAGTTGAGAAATATGGATTTCCTGATCCAGCTCCAAAGATTACAACTCTTCCTTTTTCAAGGTGTCTAACAGCTCTTCTTCTTATGAAAGGTTCAGCTATTTCTTTCATTTCTATTGCAGTTTGAACACGTGTCATGACCCCTATTCCTTCTAATGCATCTTGTAATGCAAGTGCATTAATGCAAGTAGCTAGCATCCCCATATGATCAGCAGTAGTTCTATCCATACCTTCACCAGTTCTACCTCTCCATATGTTTCCTCCACCTACAACTAAACCAACTTCTACACCCATGTCAACTAAAGTTTTAACTTCTCTTGCAATTCTTCCAACTACTTCAAAATCAAAACCAAATCCATTGGCTCCAGATAAAGCTTCCCCTGAAATTTTTAACATTACTCTTTTATATGCGATATTTGCCATTGTAATCCCTCCTTGTGGTATATATGTACTCTTTTCCTTAAAAAAAGAGAACACAAAAGTGTTCTCTCGATATTACATACCCATAGTCTTAGCAACTTCTGCAGCGAAGTCTTCTTCAACCTTTTCGATACCTTCTCCTCTTTCGAATCTAGCGTATCTTGTAACAGTTATTGGAGAACCAACTTCTTTAGATTTTTCTTCTAAGAATTTAGATATTGACTTATCTCCATCTTTAACCCATGCTTGATCTAAAAGACAAACTTCTTTGTAATACTTTTGAATTCTTCCCATTACCATTTTTTCAACGATCTTTTCTGGTTTTCCTTCATTTAATGCTTGAACTCTGTAGATTTCTTTTTCTTTTTCTAAAGCTTCGTTATCTACTTGTTCTCTGCTTAAGAATAATGGATTTGCAGCAGCAACTTGCATACAAACTTCTTTAGCAACTTCTTCTAAAACTGCAACATCTGTAGCTTCACTAGCAACTTCTACCATAACTCCGATTCTTCCACCACCGTGAATGTAGCTAGCTATAGCACCGTTTTCTATGTTGAATTTAACAAATCTTCTTACTGTCATGTTTTCGCCTAATTTTGCAATTAAAGCTGTTAAAGCTTCAGTTACAGTAGCTTCACCATCAAACTTTTCAGCAACTAATTCTTCAACAGTTGTAGCTGAAGTGCTAGCAGCCATTTCTGCAACTTTAGTTGCAAATGAAACGAATTCTTCATTAGCAGCAACGAAGTCAGTTTCACAGTTAACTTCTACCATAGCAGCAGTTTTCTTGTCAGCTGAAACGAAAGTCTTAACGATACCTTCAGCAGCAACTCTACCAGCTTTTTTAGCAGCAGCAGCTAATCCCTTTTCTCTTAAAAATTCAACAGCTTTTTCTATATCTCCTTCAGTTTCAACTAAAGCCTTTTTGCAGTCCATCATTCCTGCGCCAGTCATTTCTCTTAATTCTTTAACTGATTTAGCAGTTATCATTATTAAATTCCTCCTTGACATTAAATGTAAACCTTATTTTAGGTTAAAAGGTAAATGAAGTTTCCTTCACCTACCTCTTAAAATTATTACTCAGCTAATTGTTCGCCTTGTCTTCCTTCGATAATTCCATCAGCAAGTTTAGCAGTTATTAATTTAACAGCTCTGATAGCATCATCGTTTCCTGGGATTACGTAATCAACTTCTTCTGGGTCACAGTTAGTATCTACGATAGCTACTACTGGAATTCCTAAGATTTTTGCTTCAGATATAGCATTCTTTTCTTTTCTTGGGTCAACTACAAACATAGCTCCGATGTTGTTAACATCTAAGTTAGTGATACCACCAAGGTTGTTTTGTAATTTTTCCATTTCACCCTTTAATTTGATTACTTCTTTCTTAGGTAAAACTTCAAATGTTCCATCTTGTTCCATTTGTTGTAAAGTTTCTAATCTCTTGATTCTAGTTTTGATAGTTTTGAAGTTAGTTAACATACCACCTAACCATCTGTTGTTAACATAGTGCATGTTTGATCTTATAGCTTCTTCTTGGATAGCTTCTTGAGCTTGTTTCTTAGTTCCAACGAAAAGAATGTCTTTTCCTTCTGTTGATACTTCTCTGATGAAGTTATAAGCTTCTTCTACCTTCTTAACTGTCTTTTGAAGATCGATTATATATATTCCGTTTCTTTCTGTGAATATATATGGAGCCATCTTAGGGTTCCATCTTCTTGTTTGGTGTCCAAAGTGAACGCCTGCTTCTAATAATTGTTTCATTGATATTACTGACATTTTGTTACCTCCTGGTTTTTCCTCCACAACCTTCATTCTTATAAAGCTTCCCAATTCAGGCACCAACTTTATAAATTGGGCTGTGTGCGTATTTTATTACCTAAGTTAGTATATCACAAGCTTCTTATACTAGCAACATATTTTTTGTATATTTTATCTTTCACGTCATAAAAGAATAAATTCACTATAATTTTATCACTTCTTAACACTAATATACTACCTTTTTTATAATAATTATCTTTTTTATTATTCCCAAAATATAAAATTATAAACAATTCAACAAATATAATAAACTAACTTTTAACTATCAACTTCCATTTTAGCCTTTACTTCTTTATAATCTCTTTTATATACAAAAGAGATTATACTATAGTATAATCTCAATTTACTTTTATCTAATCTTTTTTAACTCATCGATTAATTTTTCATTTAAAATTTTGATATGAGTTCCCTTCATCCCTAATGATCTTGACTCAATCACACCAGCACTTTCGAATTTTCTTAAAGCATTAACAATTACGCTTCTTGTAATTCCAACCTTGTCTGCTATCTTAGAAGCCACTAATAAACCTTCGTTACCATCTAATTCATTAAATATATGGTCAACAGCTTCCAATTCAGAATAAGATAAAGTTCCAATTGCTAATTGGACAACAGCTTTCTTTCTAGCATCGTCTTCTAACTCGTCTTGTTTAGCTCTTAACATTTCCATTCCAACTATAGTTGCACTATGTTCAGTTAATACTAAATCATCTTCAGTGAACTCATTCCCAAATCTAGCCAAAAGTAATGTCCCCATTCTTTCTCTATTACCTATTATAGGTACTATAGTAGAAATTTTGTTAGACACTTCACAGACTCCCTCACCTTTAAAAACACAATTTCCATTGCTTTTTGAATTTGCTAAAGTTTCTGTAATCTTTAGTAAAGTTTCGTTGTATCCTAAAGGAAACCTACCTTCATCCAAAACATATTTTTTCATTATTTCGCATTCAAAATCCGTTGAAAAAGTATGTCCTAAAACTTTTCCTTTTCTACTAATAATATATACATTACATTCTAGTACTTCACTCAAAAGATTGCATATATCATCAAATACTACTGGATCAGCTCCACCCTTTTGTAAAATTTTATTTAATCTTCTCGTTTTATTTAATAATGATGACAATTAAATACTCCCCCCATCATACTTCTTATCTTATAAATGTTAATTTTCTAAATAATCAAAATCTTATAATATCTCTTATATTTTATAGTATCATAATAACTTTTTATTTACAACATATTTTACATTCTTTCGACAATCAGCTTTATTAGGGGTTATATTTTATTCTTCTTTTTTGTCATTTTCTAAAGGTATAGTATTTCCACATTCACTATTTGAACAAATCGCATAATTTCCTTTTGTTTTAGAAAACTTCATTGTCATATAACTTCCACATTTAGAACATGGCTCTTTAATTGGTTCATTCCAACTTACAAAATCACAGTTAGGATAATTGGAACATCCAAAGAACTTTTTACCTTTTTTACTTCTTTTAGCTAATATTTTACCACCACACTTAGGACATGGTACATCTAGCTCTTCAACTATAGGTTTTGCATTTTTACATTCTGGATATCCTGGACATGCTAAGAATGTTCCGTATCTACCTTTCTTTATAACCATCATCCTTCCACACTTATCACATGGAACATCACTTACTTTATCTTCAATTACAACCTTAGAAATTTCTTTTTCTGCTTTTTCTATAGCAACTTGTAATGGTTCAAAGAATTCGCCAACAACTTTTTTCCACTCTTCATTTCCTTCTTCAATATAGTCCAGCTTTCTTTCCATTCCTGCTGTAAAATCTACATCAACTATTTGTTTAAAATAATCTGACATTATATTGTTTACAATAAATCCTAATTCAGTCGGAATTAAATTTTTCTTTTCTCTTATTACATACTCTCTACTTAATAAAGTTGAAATTGTAGGTACATAAGTACTTGGTCTACCAATTCCCTTTTCTTCAAGTAATTTAACAAAAGAAGCTTCTGTATACCTTGCAGGTGGTTGAGTAAAATGTTGCTTTCCTTCAAGTGATGCAGGTTCTAATACTTGACCTTCTTCTAAGGTTGGTAACAATACATCATTTTCATCATCTTCTGTTGTATAATCATATACTTTCATAAACCCATCAAACTTTATTGTTGATCCAGAAGCTTTAAAATTATATTTTCCATTAACAATATCAATGCTATTTGTATTTAATGCACAGGATGCCATTTGACTTGCAATAAATCTTTTCCATATTAAGCTATATAACTTAAATTGCTCAGGAGTTAAATTAGCCTTTGCTATTTCTGGCGTTATTTCTATATGAGATGGTCTAATAGCTTCATGAGCATCTTGAATATTCTTCTTACCTTTATATACCCTTAACTTCTCTGGTATATATTCTTCTCCATAACTTTCTTTAATAAATTCAATTGCCTTTCCTTGAGCTTCTTCTGAAATTCTTACAGAATCAGTTCTCATATAAGTTATAAGTCCAACCGTACCAAATCCTTTAACATCTACACCTTCATATAAAGCTTGAGCTATAGACATTGTTCTTTTGGTAATAAAGTTTAATTTTTTAGCAGCTTCTTGTTGAAGCGTACTTGTTGTAAACGGTGGAAGTGGATTTTTAAGTCTGCTTCCTTTTTTAACCTTTTCTACCCTATATTCATTTTCATTTAGATCATTTATTACTTTATTAGCTTCATTTTCATTGCTAATTTCTATCTTCTTATTTTCGTATTTTGTTAATTTAATAGGAAACTTTTTTCTTTCCTTCTTTAAAACACAATCTACAGTCCAGTACTCTTTTGGCTCAAAAGCTTTAATTTCTTCTTCTTTATCACATATTAATTTTAAAGCTGCAGACTGAACCCTCCCTGCACTTAGTCCCCATTTTACATTTTTCCAAAGTATCGGACTTATTTCATAACCAACTAATCTATCTAAGACTCTTCTAGCTTGTTGAGCATCAACTAAATTTAAATTAATTTTTCTTGCTGCTTTGATAGATTCCTTTACAGCGCCTTTCGTAATTTCATTAAAAACTATTCTACAAGTTTCCTCTTCAGAAATTTTCAAAATATTTGCTAAATGCCAAGAAATAGCCTCTCCCTCTCTATCGGGGTCGGTTGCAAGATATATTTTATCTGCTTTCTTAGCTGCTTTCTTTAATTTAGTAATTAATTCACCTTTTCCTCTTATCGTTATATACTTCGGAGTAAAATTATCTTCTATATCAACACCTAATTTACTTTTAGGTAAATCTCTAACATGACCCATTGATGCTTCAACCGTATAATTTTTTCCCAAATACTTACTTATTGTTTTTGCTTTTGCAGGTGACTCTACTATAACAAGATTCTGACCCATACCATCAACTCCTATATATTGCTTAGGAGCTTTTACCCCCCTAAAACATCTAACTAATCTTTACGTAATAATTGCCTGGTAGGCAAATAATTTCATTTTCATTTTGCATTTCAAATAATAACTCAAATAAAGCTATTCTGTCAATATTTACACTTCCAATTATTTTATCTATATGGATAGGTTCTTTCCCTATTATATCTAACAAATTCACTTTTATGCTATTTTTTTTATTATTTTTTTCTTCTTTTTTAATTATATTAAGAAAATTATATAAATCTTCTTTTCCTAAAAAAGGAACAGCTCCCTCATGTATTAATAAATTGCATCCAGCACTACTTTCATTAAATATAGGTCCAGGTACTGCTAAAACATCCTTTCCGCCATCTAAAGCATAGTTTGCTGTAATTAAGGAACCACTTTTCTTTGATGCCTCTACAACTATTACTCCCCTCTCGCTAAAACCACTTATAATTCGATTGCGCTGAGGAAAATTATAAGATAACGGTTTAGTTCCAGGTAAAAATTCCGAAATTAATAATCCTTCATTTGCAATTTGATCATATAATTTTTTATTGAACCTAGGATAAACTACATCTATTCCACACCCTAAAATCCCAATTGTTTTTCCACCCCTGCTAAGTATCTGTCTGTGCATTATAGAATCTATTCCTGCTGCCACACCACTTACCACACCATAAGAAATATCAAATAACTCATTAGCAATAAATTTGGCAACCTGTTCTCCATAAATAGTATTTTTTCTCGAACCAACAACCGCTACCATTTTATAATTCACTAATGATAAATCACCTTTATAAAATAATACATAAGGTGGATTATCAAGATACCTTAACTTTTTAGGATATTGTTCTGATGCTAATGTTACATACTTTATATTATTTTTATATAAATATTCTTGAAAAGCTTCTTCATCAATAATATTTATATGCTTCAACCGTGATATAAAAACCTTATTTATTTCATTCTTATTAATTATATTATCAATATTATTATAAATATTTTCTTCATTATTATACTTTTCTATTAATTTTACCTTTGCTTCTTCACTTATCTTAGTTAAAATAAACCATACCTTATACTTATCCATCTATGTATACCTCTCTTTAAATTATTTCACCAAAAACATTTTTCCTAAATCCTATTGCTTCAATAATATGATAATCCATTATTTCATCTTTACACTCTAAATCCGCTATTGTTCTAGCTACTTTAACTATTTTGGTATATCCTCTAAGTGTAATATCATACTTTTTGTAATACGACTCAAGGACCTTTCTTCCTTCTTTACTTAAATTACACATCCTTAAAACATCTTTCCCAATTACCTCCGAATTATATCTATAATTTGTTCCCTTAAACCTTTCTTTTTGAATTTCTCGTGCAAGTATTACTCTGTGTCGCATATTGTCAGAATTAATTTTATCTTTTTCTCCACAAATCTCTGTAGGTTTTATTCTCGGAACAAAATTTAATATATCAATTCTATCTAATAATGCTCTAGACATTTTATTAATATATCTTTTCTTCTCAATCTCACTACAAGTACATACTGACATAGAATCATAATCAAGCATTTTTCCACAGGGACATGGATTAAATGTTCCAACCAAAATAAAATTACTAGGTAATGTATAACTTTCTTTTAACCTTGAAACATTTATAACTCTATCTTCTAATGGTTGCCTTAATAATTCTAAAATTTCTTTTTTAAACTCTAAAATCTCATCTAAAAATAATATCCCATTGTGTGCAAGTGTTATTTCTCCTGCTTTAATATCCTTTCCTCCTCCAATCAAAGCAGTTTTAGTTATAGTATGATGTGGCGCTCTAAATGGCCTTGACATCTCATATCCATCACTCAACATTCCTGATACGCTATAAATCTTTGCAACCTCAATTTGTTCTTCTAAACTCATAGGTGGTAATATTGAAGGTAAAGCTTTTGCTAGCATTGTTTTACCACACCCAGGCGAACCAAAAAGCATAATGTTATGCCTCCCTGCTGCAACTATTTCCATTGCATGCTTTGATGTATACTGCCCAATAATATCTTCAAATTTATTAATATATATTTCCTTTGTAACACTTTTTCCATCTTCTTTATAAGGAAGTAAATCATTATTTTCAATAAATGAAATTGCCTGATTTAAAGTTTTAAAAGGATAAAAATTTCCTAATACAAAACTTCTCATTTCTCTTAAATTTTCTAACGGAAATATGAAGTTTTTCTTTTCATTAACATCGCCTTCAAAAATTATAGGTACAGCTCCTTTAACACCTTTTAATTCACCATTTAATGATAATTCTCCAAATATAATATAATCATCTAATGATTTCTCTCCTATTTGCCCTGAAGCCATTAAAATTCCAAGTGCAATGGGCAAATCTAAAAGTGTCCCTATCTTTCTTACATCAGCCGGAGCTAAGTTTATAGTAATTCTCCCCAAAGGAAATTCATAACCACTATTTACAATTGCAAGCCTGACTCTTTCCTTAGATTCTTTAATTGATGTATCTGGCAATCCAACTATACTAAATGTAGGTATACCTTTTGTTATATCTACTTCTACATTAATCAATACTCCATCTAACCCTCTATGAGTTGCACTTATTATTTTTATAGCCATGTTTTCAAATCACAATCCCTTCATATTTCAATAGTTCTTCTTCATTATTGACAATGTTTTATTTCTTTAACCTTAAATGAATAAAAATAACTTCATAGTCTATCATTAAAATAGGAGGTGATTTTTTGAATAATTATAATAAGCTAATTGGTGATTTTGGTGAAAGCTTGGCTCGTGATTACTTAATTTCTATAGGATATAAAATTTTAAATATGAATTATAGAAATCGATTTGGTGAAATCGATATTGTGTGTATGAATAAAGATCTGCTAATTTTTTGCGAAATAAAAAGTAGGTACTCAAATTCATTTGGTTCCCCAATAGAGTCTGTTACCTACTATAAACAAAATCAAATTATTAAACTTTCAAAATTATATTCAATTTCCAAAAAATATTTTGATTACAATATTAGATACGATATAATTGAAATAATATTTAATAACCTAAACTCATCTCATATTATTAATCATATAGAAGATGCTTTTAGGGCATATTAATGTGATAATATATTATTTAAAAATGACATTCTATGTATTTCTGTTGGTCCGTATTGTTTAAGACCTTCTATATGCTTAGACGTACCATAACCTACATTTTCTTCAAAAGCATAATATGGGTATTTTTTTGAATATTCCTTCATTAAGTTATCTCTATATACTTTTGCAACTATAGACGCTGCTGCTATACATGCAGATTTTGTATCTCCTTTAATTACAGATTTATTAGGTATTTTTATTCCCTTTACTGTATATCCATCAGATAAAACTAAATCCGGTTTAACTTCTAAGTTGTTGCATGCTTCAAGAAATACCTCATTATTACAAACACCAATTCCCCTAGCATCTATTTCTTTCGAATCACGAGAAGCAATATGATAAGCTAAGGACTTTTCTTTTATAACTTCTGATAACTCTTCTCTTTTCTTCTCATTCAGCTTCTTAGAGTCATTTATCCATAAAATCAACTCTTCATCTATTACATTTAAATCTAATACCACAGCACATGATACAATTGGCCCTGCCAACGGTCCTCTACCAACCTCATCTACTCCAGCAATGATATTAAATCCCTCAAAAGACTTATCAAAATTATACATACTTCTTACTCTTTTGATTTCATTTTTAATCTTTTCCTTAGCTCTTTGAAGCTTATCACCTAAAGCATTGATATTCTTTCGTTTATCAGCTTTTAATATATCTATAATATTAATTAACTCTTGAGAATCATGTAATTCATTGACATTAATTTCATCAACTTTTTCTTTAACAATTTTATAGCTTAAACTGCTAATATCCATAGTTAATATATCCATTATCTTTTTTCCTTTTTCTTTTCATTTCTCTTTTCTTTTCTTATTCTTCTTTTTCTTTCTTTTTCAGTTTCTTCTTTCATCTCAGTTTTAGCTTCTTCAAAAACATCATCTGGACGCTCTAAAGATATTTTACCAAGCTTTCCACCCCTAAATTCATCAATAAGCATTACAGCAATTCTATTATAATTAATTTCATTACGTGCCATGATACAACCTCTTTTTCTTGCAATAGCATCAAGGTTATCTAATGGATTTTCTTGTATTTCTGTAATTCCAAATCTCTCTATTAATCTATCCGGATAATATTCTTGAAGTCTTTCAACAAGTTTAAGTGCTAACTCTTCTATATCCATTATTTCATCTTTTATAGCTCCTGTGAATGCTAAATTTAATGCAGTTCTCTCATCTTCAAATTTAGGCCATAATACACCTGGAGTATCTAACATTTCCATATCAAGTGCTGTCTTTATCCATTGCTTACTCTTAGTAACACCAGCTCTATCTCCTGTTTTAGCAATATTATTTCTTGCCATTTTATTTATAAATGTAGATTTACCACAGTTAGGTACACCAACTACCATAACTCTCATCATAAATTTAACTAATCCCTTAGCTTTAGCTCTTTCATGCTTTTCTTTTAATAATTCTAATAATGCAGGCTTTATTTGTTGTAATCCTTGACCTTTTAAACAATTAACTTCTAAAACCTTAACATTTTCATTTGATAATTCCTTTATCCAATCTTTAGTTACTTTTGCTTCCGTCAAATCACTTTTATTTAATAAAATTATTCTAGGTTTACCTGCGCAAAGTTTATCTATATCTGGATTTGCAGAACTTCTTGGAATTCTAGCATCTCTAATTTCTATTACAGCATCAACAAGCTTTAAATTATCTTCAATTTCTCTTTTTGTTTTTTTCATATGCCCTGGGAACCAATTTATTGTAGCCATAATGCATCCTCCTTTAACTAAATATCTATTATTTATTCTTAACAATTATCTTTTTCTAAAACAACTCTCAATGAATATTGAATTGTAACTTCCTCTAATTAGTTCAAATAATTTCTTTAATATAGAAATTCGACTCTCTTCGTTAACTGAGTAAGTTCGATTTACTAAATTAAAATTATAACCTTTAAGGGAAACTCGACTCCTTTCAGTCGCTGAGTAAGTTCGATTTACTAAATTAAAATTTAGAGTTTCACTTATATTATTGCAAACAAAAAGGGACTTAATACTAAGTCCCTTAATATCTTTATTAACTTTAAATTATCTAGTTAATAATTCTTTAACTTTAGCAGCCTTACCTACTCTATCTCTTAAGTAGAATAACTTAGCTCTTCTTACTTTACCTCTTCTAGTAACTTCCATCTTTTCGATGATTGGTGAGTTAACTGGGAAAGTTCTTTCAACTCCAACTCCGTAAGCTAATCTTCTTACAGTGAAAGTTTCTCTTAAACCACCGTTTTGTCTCTTTATAACAGTACCTTCGAACATTTGAATTCTTTCTCTGTTACCTTCTTTAACTTTAACGTGTAATTTAACATTATCCCCAACGTGGAATTCTGGTAAATCAGTTCTGATTTGTTCTGCTTCTATAGCTCTTAATATTTCGTTCATCGTGCATTCCCTCCTAAATTGATAATTGACGCTCTTAACAAAACCTTGACAGCGGAACGCCCGTACTAGCACAAAATTTATTGTAACATAAGTATTTTTATATTTCAAGATATTATTTTTTACTATTTAATAATTTTTTATCTTCTTTTGTCAAAATAACATTTTTATATAAATCTGGTCTTCTTTCCTTTGTAATCTCTAGAGATTTTACTCTTCTCCATTTTCTAATATTCTCATGATGTCCAGAAATTAATACAGCTGGAACACTTTCACCCTCAAAAACTTCTGGTCTTGTATATTGAGGATATTCTAATAATCCATCAGAAAAAGATTCATCTTCATGACTTTCAGATTTATTTAAAACACCTGGAACTAACCTTAAAATAGAATCAATAACTGGAATAGCAGCCATTTCACCACCTGTTAATACAAAATCACCAAGTGAAATTTCTAAATCAACTTCCTTAAATGCTCTTTCATCTATTCCTTCATAATGTCCACATAGGAAAATTAAATTTTCTTCCTTTGACAACTCTTCTGCCATTTCTTGATTAAATGTTTTTCCTTTAGGACCTAAAAAAATAACCTTACCATTATTTTTTTCTCTGCAAGCTCTTATAGAATCTACTACAGGCTGAGCTGCCATTACCATACCAGCACCACCACCATAAGGATAATCATCAACCTTTTTATGTTTATTTAAAGTATAATCTCTAATATTTTCAGTATTAATAGAAATTAATCCTTTTTCTTGTGCTTTTCCTATTATACTATGATTAAATATATTAAACATTTCAGGGAAAAGAGTAAGAATACTAATCTTCATCCATCCATTCTCCTACTGGTTTTATAGTTATTTTTCTTTCTTCTATATTAATATCCAATACTATATCTTTTAATACAGGTATTAATAACTCTTTAGGCTGTCTAATCCAATATACATCATTATTTTTAGTTTGAATAATATCATATATTTTACCTAATTCTTTACCTGTAGTATCAAACACTGTACATTCTCTTAAATCAGCTAAGAAATAGCAATCTTCTTCAAGTTCAACTGCATTTTTTCTCTCTACTTCCATGAATTTTTCTTTAAGTCTTTCAGCATCTTCAATTTTATTTATTCCTTCAAGCTTAACTATAATTCTATCTTTTTGATATTTGCAGCTCTCTATTTTAACTTCTTTATCATTTATTAAAACATATTCTAAATCATCAAATCTTCTCATATCATCAGTTAATGGAATAACCTTAACTTCACCTTTTAAACCATGAGTATTTACTATCTTTCCTACTTTTAAATTTTTACTCACAAACTTCACCTCTTACGTTATCTTAATTTTTTTCCTATATTATTTATATCAAACTTTTTAGCTTTTAGCAAAATAATTATTCTTTAAATAAAATTAACGTATATATTTAGATTAATCTTAAAAATCACACTATTTTTATAAAATAAAAAAAGAGTTAGGAAAATCCTAACTCTTTACATCGATAATTTCAACTACTGCTTTTCGATCTTCGTTTAGTGCTGCGGCTTTTACTACGGTTCTAATAGCTTTCGCTACTCTACCTTGTTTGCCGATTACCTTACCCATATCTTCAGGAGCAACCCTTAATTCAAGAATTAAGTCTTGCTCTCCTTGAACTTCATTTACATGAACTTCATCAGGATTATCCACTAGGGATTTAGCAATTATTTCAACTAAATCTTTCATAAGAGTCTGCAAATACATTATGTACTATGCAGAGTTCACCTCCCAAAAATTACTTGTTAAGACCTACTGTATTGAATAATCTCTTAACTACATCTGTAGGTTGTGCACCATTGTTGATCCACTTTGTAGCTTTTTCTTCATCGATTTTGATTTCTGCAGGTTCTGTTATTGGATTGTAGTACCCGATTTCTTCGATGAATCTACCATCTCTTGGGCTTCTTGAATCAGCAACAACAACTCTGTAGAAAGGAGCTTTCTTAGCACCCATTCTTCTTAATCTGATTTTTACTGCCATTAATTTCACCTCCTTTAAAGGGTTATATATATAAACTCTTAAAAAGGTAATTTACCAAATAAACCTTTCTTGGACTTTTTAGTCAATGATTTCATTTGCTTCATTTGCTTTCTCATCATTTCATGTCCTTTTATGAGTTTGTTAACTTCTTGTAATGATGTACCAGATCCCATAGCTATTCTCTTCTTTCTTGAAGAAGATCCTACTATAAGTTTTGGATTTTTTCTTTCCTTTGGAGTCATTGAATGTATTATTGCTTTTACTCTAGCTAATTGCTTTTCACCAGCATCAAAGTCAATTTCCTTCATCTCTTTAGGAACTCCTGGTATCATCTCTATTATTTTACTTAATGATCCTAATTTTTTCATCTGCTCCATAGCAGTCAAATAGTCATCATAAGTAAAGTCATTTTCCATCATTTTTTGACCTAGCTCTTTAGCTTCTTTTTCATCAATAGCTTCTTGAGCTTTTTCAATTAATGAAAGTACATCTCCCATGCCTAATATTCTATTAGCCATTCTATCTGGATGGAATACTTCAAAATCATTCATCTTTTCCCCAACACCAATAAATTTAATTGGTTTTTGAGTCATATGTCTAATTGATAAAGCAGCTCCACCTCTTGTATCTCCATCAAGTTTTGTTAAAATAACACCTGAGATATCAAGAGCATCATTAAATGTTTCTGCGACATTTACAGCATCTTGCCCTGTCATTGAGTCAACAACAAGTAAGATTTCTGAAGGATTAACTTCAGCCTTTACATCCTTAAGCTCGGTCATTAATTCTTCATCAATATGAAGTCTACCAGCTGTATCTATAATTACAACATTATTTCCGTTTTCCCTACCGTATTTTATACCTTCTTTGGCAATTTGTACAGGGCTAATTTTATCACCCATTTGGAAAACTGGAATGTCAATTTGCTTTCCTACTACCTCTAATTGTTTAATAGCTGCTGGTCTATATATATCACATGCAACTAAAAGAGGTTTCTTGTTCTTATCTTTTCTTAATTGTAGTGCCAGTTTACCAGCCATTGTGGTTTTCCCTGCCCCTTGTAGCCCAACTAACATAATAACAGTTGGTCCTACACTTGAGAAGTTAATTTTACTTTCACTACCACCCATAAGATCTGTAAGTTCATCATTAACAATCTTGATGACTTGCTGAGCAGGTGTTAAGCTTTCTAACACTTCACTACCTACACATTTTTCACTAACATTTTTAACAAAAGTTTTTACAACTTTAAAGTTAACATCAGCTTCTAATAATGCAAGCTTTACTTCTCTCATGGCTTCTTTTATATCTTTTTCATTTAATTTACCTTTGCCTCTAAGTTTCTTAAACGTTTCTTGTAACTTATCAGCTAAACCTTCAAAAGCCATGGTAACCCTCCTATGCCTATAAATTTTCTAGTGCTTCTTTATAAATCTTATAATCTTCATTTGATAAAGAATATTTTTCATTAATTTTCTCTAATAAATCAATAATTTTCTTTTCTTTTTCAAAATACTTTTGCAGTAAATTTAATTTACTTTCATAGGCTAGAAATTGTTTATAGCATCTTTTTATAAGGTCATGAATCGCTTGGCGACTCGTGTTGTTTAATTCAGCAATCTCAGCTAATGATAAATCCTCATTGTAATATAGCTCCATGATACTTTTTTGTTTTTCCGTAAGTAATGGACCATAAAAATCCATTAACAAGGAAATCTCAACTCTATCTTCCATGCATATCACCTTACCCACATATGAGATTCTAACAGAATAATAATTAGGTGTCAAGTATTTTTACTTAACACTTAATTATTTTTTTAAATCTCTATATAAAGTGCTAAACTACTGCTATTCCTATGATTTATACCTATTTGGTATCTATAGTTATTTTAATTAGTAAAATAAATTTTAGCAACAACTTTTTTTTAGTTTATAGTTAGTAGTTAAAACTTCTTTAAGAAGTTTTATATATATTTTATAAATTTAACTCCTAACTAAAATAGTGCTTCTACAAAACTTTCTGGATCAAAAACTTGTAAATCATCAATACCTTCTCCTACACCTATATACTTAACAGGTATGTTTAAAGTATTTTTAATTGATATTACAACTCCACCTTTAGCTGTTCCATCAAGTTTAGTTAATATTATCCCATCTATAGGACAAACATCCATAAATTGCTTAGCTTGAATTACAGCATTTTGCCCTGTTGTTCCATCTAAAACTAATAAAGTTTGCTTATGAGCTCCTGAAAGTTCCCTATCTATTACTCTGTTGATTTTCCCTAACTCATCCATTAAATTCTTTTTATTGTGTAATCTACCTGCAGTATCACAAATCAGTAAATCAACACCTCTTGATTTAGAAGCATTTATAGCATCAAATACTACTGCTGCTGGATCTGATCCCTCTTCATGCTTAACTATATCAACCTTTGCTCTTTCACTCCAAACAACAAGTTGATCAATAGCTCCAGCTCTAAAAGTGTCTGCTGCTGCAAGTAAGACTTTTTTTCCTGCCTCTTTATTCATTGCAGCAAGTTTTCCTATACTAGTAGTTTTACCAACACCATTTACCCCTATTACTAAAATTACTTCTTTTCCAGTAATACTTTCTTCACTTACTTCATTGTCATTCTTCATCATATCAGCTATTACACTCTTTAATGCAGGTCTAACTAACTCAACATCATTGATTTTTTCTTTTCTTATTTTATCTTTTAATCTATCGATAATTTCCATAGTAGTATCCATACCTATATCAGCCATTATAAGTATTTCTTCTAATTCCTCATATAAATCATCATCAATAGTTACTGCTAAATTTAAAGCTTCATTTATTTTATCTGTTAACGCATTTCTTGTTTTAGTTAATCCACTTTTAAGATTGTTAAATAATTTTCCAAACATAATCTTAACTCCTCCTAATTATTAGATAAGTCTACTGATACTACTTTTGATATTCCCTTTTCTTCCATAGTTATACCATACATTACATCACTAGCTTCCATTGTTCCTTTTCTATGTGTTATTACTATAAATTGAATATTCTCTGAAAATTCCTTTAAAAATTCTGCAAATCTATAAACATTTGCATCATCTAAGGCAGCTTCTATTTCATCAAGAATACAGAACGGAGTAGGTTTCATTTTTAATATTGCAAATAATAATGCAATTGCAGAAAGAACCTTTTCTCCCCCTGACATTAAATTAATGTTTTGAAGTTTCTTTCCTGGTGGTTCAACATTAATAATTATATTAGAATTTAATATATCATCTCCACCTAAAATAAGTTCTGCATTACCACCTTTAAATAATTCTCTAAATGTTTCTCCAAAATTTTCATTTAAAATTTTAAAGTTTTCTTTGAATAACTCCTGCATTTGGATTGTCATTTCTTCAATAACTCCAATAAGTTCTTCTTTTGCCTTTTGTAAATCTAATTCTTGTGATGACATAAATTCATATTTTTCACAAACTTCATCATATTCAACAATTGCAGATAAATTTACAGTTCCTAAAGAAGCTATCTTTGATTTAAGCCTTGAAATTTCTTCTTTTAAATCATTTACGTTTTCTACTTCTACAGCAATTTCTTTTGCTTCTGCAAGAGTTAAATTTAGCTCTGTATTTAATCTATTATATAATGACTCTTGTTCACTTTCTATTCTAGCAAATTGTATTGCTCTTTTATTAAGTTCACCTTCATCTATTCTTATAGCTTCGATTATTTCATTAGTAGAACTTTCTTTTACTTTATACTCTTCTTTGATTTTTATTTTTAAAATTTCGTCTTCTTTAAAAATATTTTCAAGTTCTATTACCCTTACTTCAATTTCCTTTAATGCTTTTTTCTTTTTATCAATATCTTCACCTAAAGCTTTTATATTATCTTTATTAGTAGCTATCCCTACTAGTAATTGCTTTATTTTCACTTCTTTTTCTCTTATCTCTAGGTTTTTAGATGATAATTGCATTCTTTGACCTTGAAGACTTTCTTCTAATGTAGCACTATTAACTTTTAAATTAACTAATAATTCCTTTTGTCTTTCCCTTTCTTTAGTATTATTAATTAACTCCTCTTCTATAACTTTTAATCTTTCTTCTCGTTCTTCCCTTTTTGCATCTAATTTACTTAACTCTTCCTTTTTTATTTCAAGTTTTTCAATTAAATACTTAATATTACGTTTGTTTTCTTCTATATCTTTCTTTGCCTTTTCTATACTTTTATTTAGTTTATCTCCATCATTAACAAGTCCTTTTATATCTCCTTCTAAGACTGTTAATTCAATATTTTTACTATGAATTTCTTCTCTTTTATTTAATATACCATCATCTAACTCTTTAATAGTACGCTTTATTTCATTAAAGATAGCTACTTCATTATTATAAGTTTCTTTTAGCTTTAAAATATTTGAAGCTAGCTCTTCAATTTCTCTTTTTCTCCCTAAAAGATTTGCATTCTTTCCCTGTATACTTCCTCCAGTTAGCGCTCCACCTGGATTAATTACTTCGCCAGTTAAAGTTACAATTTTATAATTATGTCTTCCTATTTTGGAGATATTAAGAGCACAATCCATATCTTCAGCAATAATAGTTCTTCCTAAATTATAATCAATTACACCTTTATATTTTACATCATATCTTAAAATATCTGATGCAATTCCTAAATATCCCTTAGACTTTTGAATTTCTTGAGGCACATCTAATCTTTTACCCTTAATTATATTAAGTGGTAAAAAAGTAGCTCTTCCAAGGCCTCTTGCCTTTAAATAAGATATTAAGTTTTTTGCATCATTTTCAGTTATTGTAATAACATTAGAAATTGATCCACCTAATGCAATTTCAATAGCAGTTTCATATTTTTTTTCTACCTCAAAGACTTCACCAAGAACTTTAATATCCTTTATCCCTTGTACCCTACCCTTTTCAATATGCTCCATTAAATTCTTAACAGTTCTATTATATCCCTCATAATGCTTTTCTAAATTAGATAAAGTCGTATGAGTTGCTTCTGATTCATTTATTTTCTTTGATAATATCTTTAGTTTATTATCTTGATTATTTAAATTAGAATGGGCTTTAGATAATTCTTTTCTTATAGAAACTACTTCCTCTTCAATAATAGAAATATCATTCCTTGTATTTTTAAGCTTTTGCTTAAACTCTTCAACAGTTCCTACATTTATAGCTAAATTACCTTCTAAAGTCACTATAGAACTCTCTAAAGACTCTTCAATTTCATTTTTATCTTTTATATCTTTTTCTAATAATTGAATACTATTGTTAATATTCGAATTCTTAGAGATAATTTCATACTCATTATTTTTAAGAGTTGATAACTCTCTTTGTGTTTTATCTATTTTTATAGTAATTTCATTAATTAAATATTCTATTTCTCTTATTTCTGTAGTTTTATCTTTATTTTCCTGAGCTTTAGCATTTAAACTTTCTTCTAATTCCTTTTTTTCACTATATAATCTTTCTAAAGAATCTTTAAGTCCCTTTATTTCATTTTCTTCTTTTTCAATTAATGAAGTGAAATTATTAATTCTTTCATTAAATAGTTCTATATCTCTATTATGATTAGAATGTTCTTCTTTCTTGCTATAATACTCTTCTTTTTCTAGCTTATTTTTTCTCTCTAAACCTTCAATTTTTTCTTGTAGTTTATCAAGTTCTTCTTTAAATATCCTAAGTTCTTCCCTCTTTTTATCAACAATTTCTTGTCTCTTTTCTATTTCAGAACTTAATCCTTCAATATCTACAGAAACTTTATCAATATAGTTTACTAAAACAGAAACTTCTTTAACATTTAACTGTTCAGCTAACTCTTTATATTTTAGAGCCTTTTCTTTTTCAATTCTTAATGGCTCTAATCTTTCTTCATATGTAGCAATAATATCTCTAATTCTAACAAGATTATCATCTGTATTATCAAGTCTTTTTTCCGCTTCTTCTTTTCTAGACTTATATTTTACAATTCCTGCTGCTTCTTCAAGAAGTGCTCTTCTTTCTTCTGGTTTACCACTTAATATAGCATCTATCTTACCTTGTCCAATTATAGAATATCCTTCTTTACCTATACCTGTATCCATAAATAATTCAGTAATATCCTTCAATCTACATTTTTGATTATTAATTAAATATTCTGTTTCACCAGATCTAAATATTCTTCTTGTAACAGTTACCTCGTTATATTCTGTTGCTAATTTACCATCTGAATTGTCCAATGTAAGAGATACTTGTGCAAGTCCTAGGGGTTTTCTGAATTGAGTACCTGAAAAAATTACATCTTCCATCTTTCCCCCTCTAAGACTCTTAACACTTTGCTCTCCTAGAACCCATCTTACAGAGTCAGATACGTTACTCTTACCGCTACCATTAGGTCCAACTACTGCTGTCACACCCTTTTTAAACCTTAGCTCTGTTTTATCTGCAAAAGATTTAAATCCACGTATCTCAAGCGACCTTAAAAACATAAATACACTCCTTATCTAATTTAGAAAATTGCTGGCATTAACCCAAGTATAAATGCAATGAGCATAAACACTGTAATAACATAAAGCATTTTTTGTCTTGTCTTTGCTTTCATAAATAACACACTCCATTCTTCCTTTAGTTTATATTAAAGCTAATGAAATATCAATAAAGCAATGACAAGATTCAAAAGGTATAAATAGAGCACACTTAACCCCTTACTTTTTACCCTTTGCCCTTGTCATATAAATTAAATTTATCTGATGACTAGCCTTCTAGCCTTGTAATACTCTTGTCTCTTTAGTTAAGAGATAACAACGGACAGCCCCTAGATAATGAATCTAACCTTAAGAATAAGCCACAACTCCATCATAAGATAAAATTCAGTTTATATTTTAAATTCTTCTACTTTTTCAATAACAGTTAGCTTTAACTTACCTTTTTTTATTTTATTATTTGTATGTACATAAGTCTTACTATCTCTGTTATTTAAAAATTTATTAAAATAATATTTTCTATTAGTATATAACTTACTAATATCCTTTTCATTTATTTCTATAATTATATCTTTTTCTTGTGGCACTTTTTCCTTTAGACTTTCACAAATTAAATATCCTTCAACAAGTTCTCTAAATGCCGGGTGGAAAGGACCATCAACTATATCTTTTCCTGTAGTAATAGTATCTGTTGGCTGAAGTCCAATTCTTATTACTTTTACTTTAGCTTCATTATATAACTTTAACATTTCTGCTGAAATATATACAGCTTCATCTAATGAATAAGGCTTATAATCTCCTCTATTATACATATCTTCCATTGGAGTATCCTTAATAACTAATGATGGATATATTCTACAAATATCTGGCTTCATTGCTATAGATTTTTTAGCACTTTCAATATCTATTTCAAAATTATCACCTGGTAATCCTGGCATTATTTGATGCCCTAAAGTGAACCCAGCTTCCTTTATTAATTGCGATGCTTTTTCAACATGCTCTACAGAATGACCTCTTCCAGATTTTCTTAACACTTCATCATTTAATGATTGCACTCCTAACTCAATAATATCTACACAATATTCCTTTAAATAACTTAAAATATACGGAGATATGGCATCTGGTCTTGTAGACAACCTTATTTTATTTATTAGCCCCTTTTGCTTATATTCTCTAGCTACTTCTAGCAATTCTTTTTGCTTCGCAACACTAATAGCTGTAAATGTTCCACCAAAGAATGATACCTCTACTGTAGCACCTTTATTAATTGTGCTTAAATACTCCTCAATTGTATTTCTTACATCTGTCGCAAATACTTCTTCATATTTACCTGCAATTCTATCTTGATTACAAAAAACACATTGATGAGGACATCCTTGATGTGAAATAAAAATAGGAATTATATAATAATTCTTACTCATTTTTTTCCTCCAAAATTTCTAATGCTGCCTTTGCTGCATTTTGTTCAGATTCTTTTTTACTATATCCTTCTCCGCATGTTAATTCTTTATTATCAATAATTAGTTTTGTGTAGAATTTTCTTCTATGTGGTGGTCCTTCAAATTTAATAAGCTCATAAACTATCGATATTTCACCATTTTTTTGAAGATATTCTTGTAATCTAGTTTTATAATCTAAAATAATATCATTATTTATCGCTTTTTTAATTATATCTTCAAATCTACCTATAATATAATCCTTACTAAACTCTAGCCCTTTATCTAAGTATATAGCCGCAATTAAAGCTTCAACTGCATCAGCAATTAACGAAACTCTTTCACGCCCTCCTGTTAACTCTTCACCTTTACTCATTCTTAGAAGATATCCTAAATTAAGAGATTTACCTATTTCATATAGTGAATTTTCACAAACAATTAAACTACGAATTTTTGTTAATTCACCTTCACTTTTATCTTTATAATTTAAAAATAAGTATTCAGTTATGCATACTTGAAGAATAGCATCTCCTAAAAATTCAAATCTTTCATTATACTCTTCATCTCTATGCTGATTTGCATAAGATGAATGTGTTAAAGCCGTAAGTAATAATTTAGGTTCATTAAATTTTATCCCTATTATTTCTTCTGCTTCCTTCTGATAGAAATTATTCATTTTTTACACTCCTTCAAGTTTATTCTTCAATTTGCTTACAAAAACAAATTCAAGAATAAACTATTTGATTAATTTTATTTAAAGTAATTTATAACATAAAATCCCGCAAATTCTGCGGGATTTTATTTATTCCTCAACATGTGACTTTACATATTTAACTACATCGCCAACAGTTACAAAACCTTCAGCATCTTCGTCTGGTATTTCCATATCCAACTCATCTTCTAAAGCCATTATTAACTCAACGATATCTAAAGAATCTGCATTTAAGTCTTCTAAAAATGATGAATCCATAGTAATTTCATCTTCACTAATGCTTAACTTATCAGCAATGATTTCTCTAACTTTCTCAAACATTCTTTCACCTCCTAAACACACCCATTTAGATAATATTATATATTTTTACTACAGTCAATATGCATTACTTATATTTATTATGAAAATAAATTGAAATATTATTTTTAAAATACATAATATTAAATGAACTTTTTAAGCTTTTAATTCTAATTCCACCTTAATTTTATCTAACACTTTGTTATCATAAAATTGTTTACTTTGTCTTATAGCATTTTTAAAGGCTTTCCCATCTGAGCTTCCATGAGCTTTGATACATATCCCATCTACACCTAAGAAAGGAGCCCCTCCATATTCTTTATAATCAAATTTTTTCTTTATATCTTTAAAAACAGGCTTCAATAAAAGTGCACCAATTTTGGCAGTTAGTCCTGAAGATAGCATACCATCCTTAACAATATTTAATACTGTCGATGCGGTTCCTTCATACATCTTTAGCACAGTATTACCAGCAAATCCATCACACACAAGTACATTAGTATCTCCTAAAGTAATATCTCTAGGTTCAACATTACCAATAAAATTAAGTCCTTCTTCATTCTTTAATAATTGGTATGTATTTTTTGTTAAATCATTACCTTTTTCTTCTTCTGCGCCAATATTAACCAATCCAATACTAGGATTTTCACCATTTAGCACACCTTTATAATATTCTTTTCCCATATGTGCAAATTGAACTAAATATTCAGGTTTACAATCTACATTTGCTCCAGCATCAACAATCATAAATGGTGCATTCTTACCTGGCATAATAGGTGCTAATGCTGGTCTTTTAACACCTTTAATTCTTCCAACTATAAAATTGCAACCTGCTAAAAATGCTCCAGTACTTCCTGCAGATAATACTGCATCACACTTTTTCTCTTTAACAAGGCTTAAAGCTTTACAAAGACTTGAGTCTTTTTTCTTTCTTATGGCCATAACCGGATGCTCATTAGTACTTATAACTTCCTTAGCATCAACTATATTAATCTTATCACCATTATAGCCTTCTTTTGCTAACTGATCTTTAATAATCCCTTCTGGGCCTGTAATGTAAAATTCCAAATCGTTATATTCATTTAAAGCTTGAATAACACCACTAATAACTGCTTGTGGTGCATTATCTCCACCCATACCGTCTATAGCAATTCTCATTTATTTCACCCCTTATTTCTTTATATACAAAGAAAAGAAAGTCAAATGACTTTCTTTTATTCTTGAGTTGAAGCAACTACTTCTTTACCTTTGTAGAATCCACAGTTCTTACAAACTCTGTGAGCCATCTTCATTTCGTGGCATTGTGGACATTCAACTATTCCTGGTAAGCTTAACTTAAAAGTTTGAGCTCTTCTAGAATCTCTTTTTGCTCTATATGTCTTTCTAGCTGGATTTCCCATTATTACACCTCCTTATTCCCCAAACAACTCTCTAAGCTTTGCAAGCCTAACATCTACATCATAATCTAAACAACTACAATTTTCAACATTTTTATTCGCACCGCATTCAGAACATAGTCCCTTACAGTCCTCTTTGCAAAGTCTTTTGATAGGTAAGGTTGAAATAATACAATTTTCAATAATTTCGGTAATATCAATTGTATCACCATCTACAAACATTATTCCATCTTCTTCAAGTTCTGGATCGTTTGTAAACCTTTCTTCTATATCAATATCTATTGGATAGATAAAGGTATCTAAGCATCTCGAACAATTTAACTTTAGTTTCGTTTTTATAGAAGCCTCTATTAATATAACATCTTTTTCAGATATTGCAACCCCTTTAACATCAACTTTTTCAATTGCTCTAATTTCTTCTCCTTCGAATTCAAAAGGTTCTAACTCGAATGATAAAGATATTTCTTTTTTTCTACTTTTTTTAGACACTAAATCTGAAAAATTAATAATCATATCTTATGCTCTGGGACTTCCCTCATGCCTTTAAAGACATATTATACTTTATGTATAGCTCGAGCCAAGCGATTTTTCACTCCTCGCTAAAATTTACTGAATTCAAACACAATTTATTATATAAAGCTAAGACATAAAAGTCAAGCCTATTTACATAATTACTTTTGTATTAATTCTAAAGTGTCTCTTGCAATCATTAATTCTTCGTTTGTAGGTATAACAAATGCTTTAACTTTGCATCCTGGTTTTGATATTTCTCTTACCTTACCTCTAACATTGTTAGCTTCTCTATCTACTTCTACTCCTAAGAATTCTAATCCCTTTAAGCACTCTTCTCTAGTTTCTGGACCATTTTCTCCAACACCAGCAGTAAATACTATAGCATCAATTCCACCCATAATTGCAGCATATGATCCTATTGTAGCTCTTACTTTATATTCAAATACCTTAAGTGCTAAGATAGCTCTTGGATCTTTATCCTTGAATGCTCCATCTTCAATATCTCTGAAATCTGAGCTTATTCCTGAAATTCCAAGAACACCTGATTTTTTGTTCATTAAATCATTTACTTCATCAACTGATAATCCTTCTTCTTTCATTAAGAAAGTAACTATTGCTGGATCAATGTTACCACTTCTAGTTCCCATAGCAACTCCTTCAAGCGGTGTGAATCCCATTGAAGTGTCTATAGAAACACCATTTTTAACAGCACATAAACTTGCACCATTTCCTAAATGACAAGTAACTATTTTTAAATCCTTAATATCTCTTCCCATAACTTCTGCTACCTTTTGAGAAACATATTTATGTGAAGTACCATGGAATCCATATTTTCTTATTCCATGTTTTTGATATAATTCATATGGTAAAGCATAAATGTATGCTTCTTCTGGCATAGTTCCATGGAAAGCAGTATCAAATACAGCTACCATTGGTGTATTTGGCATTAATTCTTCACAAGAATTAATTCCTATCATATTAGCTGGGTTGTGAAGTGGAGCTAATTTAAAGCATTCTTCTATGTATGCTTTAACTTCATCATTTATTAAAACTGATTGATTGTATTTTTCACCACCATGAACAACTCTATGTCCTACTGCTGAGATTTCATCCATAGATGAAATAACTCCATTTTTCTCATCAACTAAAGCTTCTAAAACTTGCTTTATCGCATCTTTATGATCTGCCATTGGTTGTTTTACAATGTATTTTTCTCTACCTTCAACCTTTTGAGTTAAAACAGAGCCTTCAATTCCTATTCTCTCAACTAATCCTTGAGCTAATGATTCTTCTGTAGACATATCGATTAATTGATATTTAAGTGAAGAACTTCCACAGTTTATAACTAATACTTTCATTTTTTAACACCTCTTAAAACTATTTAATTTATCTATTTTGTATTTTGAGCTTGTGCTTGAACTGCTGTTAAAACAACAACATTAACGATATCTTCTGAGTTACATCCTCTAGATAAATCATTAATTGGCTTTGCAAATCCTTGACACATTGGTCCTATAGCATCTGCCCCTGCAAATCTTTGAACAAGCTTATATCCAATATTTCCTGATTGTAAATCTGGGAATATTAACACATTTGCTTTACCTGCAACTTTACTATTTGGAGCTTTTTGAGCTGCAACACTTTCAACTATAGCTGCATCTAATTGAAGCTCACCATCAATTAATAAATCAGGTCTTAATTCTTTTGCAAGTTCTGTTGCCTTTCTAACTTTGTCAACCATTTCATGATCTGCACTTCCCATGCTTGAGAATGATAACATAGCAACTCTTGGTTCAACCTTACAAAGGTTACGTGCTGTATCAGCTGTTGCAATTGCAATTGCAGCTAATTGCTCATAGTTAGGATTTGGATTAACAGCACAGTCAGAGAATAATAACATTCCATTTTCTCCATACTTAGATCCTGGCACCATCATAATAAAGAAGCTTGATACTACTGAAACTCCTGGTGCAGTTTTTATAATTTGTAAACCTGGTCTTAATAAATCACCTGTTGTATGAACAGCACCTGAAACCATTCCATCAGCATCATCTAACTTTACCATCATTGTTCCAAAGTATAATGGATCTCTAACGATTTTATCAGCTTTTTCTATAGTCATACCTTTATTTTTTCTTGACTCATAAAATGCATTTATATAATCTTGCAGCCTATCTGATTTTTCAGGATTTATAATTTCAACTCCTGTTAAATCAACTCCAAGCTCTTTAGCCTTTTCTAATATTTTTTCTTCGTTACCGATTAGAATTGGAAATGCTAAACCTAATTTGTGGATTTTTTCTGTAGCAACAATTGTTCTTTCTTCATCACCTTCAGGTAAAACAATTCTTTGCTTATTTTCTTTAGCAGCGTTCCATAATTTATCCATAAGTTCCATATCTAATTTCCCCTTTCGAATTTATACGGTCTCATCAACAATACTAATATACTCCTATGTATACACATTTTTCAATACCTAAATTACTTAAAAAATTAATTCTTTATATTATAAATTTTCTGAATTTTACACCTGTTTAAATCTTATATAATATATTATATAAAAGCTTTTACTTTTCCTTCCCTATGCTATAATATTTTTATATTTCCCAAAAAGGAGTTAAAATATGAATATAACAGGAATAATTACTGAATATAATCCATTTCATAATGGGCATAAATTCCATTTAGAAGAAGCAAAGAAACAAACAAACTGTGATGGAGTAATATGCATTATGAGCGGTAACTTTGTACAAAGAGGCGGCCCAGCAATAATAGACAAATGGCAAAGGACAGAAATGGCTTTAAATAATGGAGTTGATTTAATAATAGAACTTCCAACCTTTTACGCTGTTTCTTCTGCAGAATTTTTTGCAAAAGGTGCTGTTTCAATATTAAATTCTTTAGGCGTAGTTGATAATATTTTCTTTGGCTCTGAATGTGGAGACAGCAAAAAACTTTTAAAAATTGCTAAAGTCCTTGTAAGTGAAGACTCTGATTTTCAAAACTTATTAAAACAAAATTTATCATTAGGTCTTACTTTTGCAAAAGCTCGAGAAAAAAGTTTAATAGAATATTTAAATGATGAAGATATAAATAATATTATTACTTCATCAAATAACATTTTAGGTATCGAATATATAAAAGCTATTTTAAAATTAGGAAGCTCCATTAATCCTGTAACCTTGAAACGTGAAGGTTCAAATTATAACGACAAAGAGATATCTAATTCTTTCTCTTCTGCAACTTCAATTAGAGAAATTTTAAAATCTTCATCCCCTATTGAAAATATTAAAAATTTGATTCCTTTAGGATCTTATGAAATTTTTAGTAAATTGCAAGAAGAAGATTATAATTTTATCTTTGATGAAGAAATGTTTAAATATATTAAGTATAAAATCCAAACTAACTGTATAAATTTTAACAATCTTTATGAAATAACAGAAGGTTTAGAAAATAAAATAATTAAGGAAATATCTTCATCTATTTCATACGAAGATTTTATATTAAAAATAAAAAGCAAAAGGTATACATATAGTAAAATTTCTAGACTGCTTACACATATATACCTTGGACTTGATAATGATTGTTTTAATGATATAGAGAATACTAACAATTTATACGCCAGAGTTTTGGGCTTCAATAAAAAAGGAAGAGAAATTCTTTCATTAATTAAAAGCAATTCCTCTATACCTTTAATAACTAAAGTACCAAGATTTTCAGATAATCCTTTATTAAAATTTGATTTACAAGCAACAGCTGCTTATTCAATATTAAATAATAAAGTTAATCCTTATAATGATTATCTAAAAAGTCCAATAATAAAATATTAATATTACAATATATACAGCATATAAATACTATAGATGGGAGGGATGACCATGTATAGTATTATTTTTTTGCTAATAATCATATTTTTACTACTGTTACTTTTATTTAAATTACTAAAACTTAACAAAAATTATTTTATGTGTCTCTTAATTACAGCATTTATCTTTTTATTTGTTTCTAATCTTCGAAGTTGTATCGATGCAGCTCTGGTAGGTGTTAATCTTGTAGTTAAGACCATAGTTCCAACAATTTTTCCATTTTCAGTTATATGTAATTTATTAATTTCCTATGATGGTGTCAGCTTATATTCTAAAATTCTAGGACCTTTATTTTGCAAACCATTAAAACTTTCAAAATCATCATCTTTTCCAATAATCGCAAGTATATTAAGTGGTTACCCCCTTGGTTGCAAATATTGTTGTGACCTGTATTCTTTAGGTTACATAGATAGAAAAGAATTTGAAAGATTATTAAATATCGCTAGTAATGCAAGTCCTATGTTTTTAATTGGATCTATAGGAGCAACAATGCTCGGGGATATAAAATTAGGATTTATTTTACTTATAGGTAATTATTTTTCACCAATGATTGTAGGTATTTTAACAATTAAACACAATAAAAATATATCAAATATGAAGGAAGTTCCGTCAAATACATCCAATATTAATTTTGGAACCGCATTAAAATCCGCTCTTGATAATGGTGTAAATACAACCTTACAAGTTGGTTCTTTTGTAGTTTTATTTTCTATAATTATAAGCATAATAAAAAATAATGCTTATATAAGCATTATTTTTAATAATATAGAAAGTTTTTTAAATCTTCCTCAATATTCACTTTATGGTATATTTTTAGGTAGCGTAGAATTTACAAATGGTTGTAAACTTATAACTACACTACCGCTAACAATTCCATTTAAACTAGCTATAATTAGTTTTATTTGTTCTTTTTCTGGTTTATCAGTAATAGCTCAAATAAGTTCATTTGTATCAAAATACAATGTATCACTAGCAAAATACAGTCTCTATAAATTAATCCAAGGAATAATTAGTTTTTTCATTACATTTGCAATAAGCAGTATATTTACCATTAAATACACTACCTATACATCAACATCTATTCCTGCTAACTACAATATCCCAATAATTATCTATCTAATTATATTGCTATCACTGATATGTACTTTAATTATTGCAGTATCAAAAAAATTACATCGTTCTTAATTCTTCTATATTTTCTTTAATTACAGTACCTGTTTGTGTTAAATTTTCATCTATATCTTTTGCTACCTTTTCAAATGAGTCTTGCATAGATTTTATCAATGCAGCCTTTTGCTTTTCAATTTCTACATCTAATTGCGTTAATATTTCATTTGAATATTCTCTTGATCCTATTCTAATAGCTTTAGCATCTCGTTGTGCTAAGGCTATTATTTCATTGGCTCTTAACTTAGCTTCTCTTACAATATCATGACTCTCAACATTTTGTTTCATAATTTCAATTGTTTCTCTTTTTACACTTTCATATTCTTTTTGTGCATCATCAAGAATTCTTTCTTTCTTATTAACAATCCATTGCGCCTTCTTAAATTCATCCGGAAGACAGTTCATTATTTGTTCAATTACTTCATTAAATTCTTTTTTATCAATTATCGTTTTACCTGTAATAGGCATTTTAGCTGAATTTTCTACCATATCCTGTAGATACTCTAGTAATTCATATACACTTGAATCCATATTCTCCAAAAATAATCCCCCTAACTTCTATCCCTTAATTTTTCTAACAACATCTTCAACTATTTCATCTGGAACCAATCCATTAATTTTACCACCAAACTTTGCAACCTGCTTTACTGATGATGAACTTAAAAATGAATTTGCAGCGGCTGTAGTCATAAATAGTGTTTCAATCTCACAATCTAACTGAGAGTTCATAAGCGCCATTTGAAACTCATACTCAAAATCCGTTACAGCCCTTAATCCTTTAAGTATAACTTTTGCATTATGTCTTCTTGCTAAATCTACTAAAAGCCCATTAAAACTAACTACTTCTACATTTGGTAAATGTGCTGTTACCTTTTTTATTAGTTCTACTCTCTCTTCAATAGAAAACAACCCTACTTTATCAATATTAACCAATACACCAACTATAAGCTTATCAAATACTTTAGATCCTCTCGTAATAATATCTAAATGTCCATTAGTAATAGGATCAAAACTCCCTGGATAAATCGCTACTCTCATATTCTTCTCCCTAAGTTAATTGATTTTATAATAACAAACCGTTGTGTTACCATATTTCTTAGATTTATATAACTTTATACTACCATAGCCTTCATATATTTCTTCTATAGAATCTATTTTAGTGACTATAATACCATCTTCATTTAACATTTTATTTTCTTCTATAATTTTCATTGCCTCAGGAATCATCTCTTTACAGTATGGTGGGTCTATAAATATAACATCCATCATCTTTCCTTTTTTAGCTAAATCTCTTAACACATCATATGAATCCTTATTTAAAGGAAAACAAAAATCATCAAACTTTAAATTATCAACATTTTCTTTTAATAATGGAAATGTTACAGCACTCTTATCTACTAAATATACCTCTTTAGCACCTCTGCTCGCCGCTTCTAAACCTAAGCTACCAGTTCCAGCAAATACATCAATTACTACCGCATCTAATAAATGATTTTGTATAGTACTAAACATAGCTTCTTTAACTCTATCTAAAGTCGGTCTAGTTTCCATAGTTGCTGGAGGTATTAACTTACGTCCTCTTGCTTTTCCTGCTATAATTCTCATTTAATTTCCTCCTTTGTCATTAACATAATAATTCTAACATATAATTAATTTATTAACAATTTTTTTATTAAGCTAAACTTACTATTCACTTTTACTCATTAGGGAAAATCTATTTAATCAAGTTAAAATGTTAATATTCACAATGAATAATAATAATCTTAAGCAAATCCACTCTTTCTTATAATCAGAATAAATAATTTCACCTAAACAACTTAAAACTTAAATATTAATTTAAATTAAAGCACTACTCATTTCAGTCGGATGAGTAAGTTCATCTAGCCAAATTAAAATTTGAAGGCTAATTTAAGGAAACTCCTCCTCATTTCTGTCGGATGAGTAAGTTCACCTGACCAAATTAAAATTTGGAGGTTCACTTAATTAAAACAAATGTATTTACTCCATCGTTCCAATGAATTTTTAACTTCGTTACAGAACCTTACCTTTTCTGGTTCATCTGAATCAAGTAGCAATGTTGCTTCACTTTTAGCACATTTTAATATATTTAAATCATCATATATATTTGCTAAAATAAATTCTTCATCTCCACTTTGCCTTCTACCAAACATTTCACCAGAACCTCTTAATTTTAAATCCTCTTCTGATATATAAAATCCATCAGTGGAAGTTGTCATTATTTCCATTCTCTTTTTAGTATTTTCACTTTTCGCCTTTGCAATTAAGAAACAATACGATTCATAGCTACCCCTACCAACTCTTCCCCTCAGTTGATGTAACTGTGCAAGCCCAAATCTTTCTGCATTTTCAATTATCATTACAGAAGCGTTAGGTACATTAACTCCAACTTCAATAACTGTTGTTGAAATAATAGCTTTAGTTTCATTATTTTTAAATCTTCCTATTATATCATCTTTTTCTTTTGGTTTCATTTTTCCATGAAGAATTTCTATTGGTATACCTCTAAACATACCATCACTTAATTCATTATAAAGTTTTTCTACAGAATTTAGCTTCATATCTTCATCTTCCTCAATTAATGGGCATACTATGTAAACCTGTCTACCCTTCTCTATTTCATCCAAAGCTAAATCATAAGCAGAATTTCTCTCATTCTCATTAAAAAATCTTGTATCTATAGGTTTTCTTCCAGGTGGAAGCTGATCTATAGCTGAAATATCCAAATCCGAATAAACATACAACGCTAAAGTTCTTGGAATTGGTGTAGCTGTCATTACCATTACATCAGGTCTTCTTCCCTTATTAATCAATCTACTCCTTTGCTCAACACCAAATCTATGCTGTTCATCCGTAATTACCATACCTAAATTTTTAAAATCAACATCTTCTTGTATCAACGCATGGGTACCAATTACAATAAGTGGCTCATCTGTTGTAATAAGTTCTTTAATACGCCTCTTTTCTTTCATCGACGTACTTCCAGTTAATAATTCTATATGTATATTAAATGGTTCTAATAATTTCTTAGCTTCTAAATAATGTTGATTTGCTAATATTTCTGTTGGCACCATTAATGTAGCTTGATACCCGTTTTTGACTACATTAAACATTGCAATTAATGCAACTACTGTTTTCCCACTCCCAACATCACCTTGAACTAATCGATTCATTGGCCATGGACTTTTTTGATCTCTTAATATTTCTCGTACAACCCTCGTTTGTGCTTCTGTTAAACTATATGGAAGCGCCGCCTTTAAATCTCTTAATTCATCAACTAATTGAAATGTAATCCCATTTTTAGTTCTAAGATTCTTTTTTAACATTAAAAGCTTCATTGAATAAGTAAATAGTTCTTGAAACTTTAACCTATTTATTGCTAATTCAAGTTCCCTTCTTCCCTTAGGAAAATGTATATTTTTAATAGCAAAATCTAAATTAGTCATTTTATATTTATCTAATAAATATTGAGGTAAATTATCTTTAATTGTTATTTGTTCTAGACATGTTCCTATAAGCTTAATTAAAACCTTATCACTTAAATCACCTTTTAAACTATATTTAGGCACTATTTCGTTTTCTTTTGCCATTTTAACCCCTATAATAGGATTAATAACTTCTAATCTATTAGTTACCCTTTTGAATTTTCCCATTAAGTCATAACTTTCACCTATTTTAAAAGTATTTTTAATAAATCCTTGATTAAACCATTTACCAACAACTAAATTACCTAAATAGTTAAATCTAATAGTTGTTAAAGTTTTTCCTGTTTTAGTTCTAACATCTCTATCTATTCCAACACAAACACAGGATAAAACTTGTTTATCCTCTTCATCAATTTCATTAAAAGGAATATTACTTCTTAAAAACTCATAATCCCTTGGAAAATATAAAAGCAAATCCAAAACTGAAAAAATCCCACATTTATTTAACTTTTCTAGAAGCTTTGGTCCAACTCCCTTTAAACATTTTACATCTTGCGATATATCCATAAAACTTCTCCTAATCTGCAAAATTACAAATATCTTTTACGAAACTGTAAAATAATAAATACAATACAATTTGTTATAAAATCCTAAATATAATTTTATAATAGTATAATAAAAAAATAAAGCACAAGAAGATAATCTCCCTGTACTTTATAAATAATTATTCTACAGCCATTATGAAGTAATATAAAGGTTGATCCCCTTTGTAGAATTGTACATCACAATCTTCATATTTTTCTTCTAACTTTTCTGTAAATTCTTCTATTTTACTTTCATCTACATCCTTGCCATAGAAAACAGTTATAAGTTCACTATCTTCATCAACCATAGATCCAAGAACTTCTTCTGCTACATCAAAGTAATCATTACCAACCTTATTGATCTTACCTTCAACAAGACCTAACATATTACCTTCTTTAATTTCAATACCATCCATTTCAGTATCTCTAACTGCATAAGTAACAGAGCCTGTCTTAACAAGTTCTAATGCTTCCATTAATGCAGCTTCATTTTCATCTACTTCATTCTCTGCATTGAACATTGTTATACACGTTATCCCTTGAGGAATACTCTTAGTTGGTATAACTCTAACATCCTTTTCAGAAATTTCAGAAGCTTGAGTAGCTGCCATGATTATATTTTTATTATTAGGTAAAATAAATATATGATCTGCATTTAATTTCGAAATACATTCCATCATATCTTGAGTAGATGGATTCATTGTTTGACCACCTTCAATAACATAGTCAACCCCTAAATCTTTTAAAACATGAGTTATTCCTTCACCCATAGCTACTGAAATAAATGCATATTTTTTCTTTTCTGCTGCAACTTCAGCTTCAACTTCTTCTTGCTTTGCAGCTTCTTGTTCTTCCTTAGAAGTTAAAAGTTCTCTATGCTCTTCTCTCATATTATCTATTTTAATCTTAGATAATTCACCAACAGCCACAGCTTTAGATAACACTAATCCTGGATCATTTGTGTGGATATGTACCTTAATAACATCATCATATCCAACTACGATCATAGAATCTCCTAATGGTTCTATTTCATCTTGGAATGCTTTTGCTTTTGAAGCATCTCCTAATATAATAAATTCTGTACAATAACCAAATTTTATATCAATTTCTTCAGTCCCTTGTGCATTTGTTCCTGTTGAACCATTAGCTACTATATCTTTTATCTCAGCCTTTATATCTTCTTTTAAAGCATCATGCATACCTTGTAATATGATATATAGTCCCATACCACCTGAATCAACAACTTTAGCTTTTTTAAGTGCTGGTAAAAGATCTGGAGTTCTATCAAGCATTACTTTTGCTTCTTTAACCACTTCATTTAAAAGTTCAACTACATCAGTTTTATCACTTTTTACAGCGCCTTCTGATGCTGCTCTAATTACAGAAAGTATAGTACCTTCTGTTGGCTTCATAACAGCCTTATATGCAGCTTTACTTCCTTCAACAAAGGCATTAGCTAATTCAGCACTATCTACACTTGTTTTACCTTCTAATCCCTTAGAAATTCCTCTAAGTATTTGAGATAAAATAACTCCTGAATTCCCTCTTGCTCCCATTAAAGCACCCTTAGCTAACTTTTTAGAAGTTTCGCCAATAGATTCTGAGTTTAAGTTTTCAATTTCTTTAACTGCAGCTTTAAATGTCATTGACATATTTGTTCCAGTATCACCATCTGGTACTGGAAATACATTTAAAGCATTAACAAAGTCACTTTCCTCTAACAATCTATTACTAGCATTAACAACCATGTTATAAAAATCATGGCCGTTTATTCTATCATATTTCATCCTGTTCCCTCCTAGACTCTAACCGCTTGAACATTAACCGTAACTGAAGCAACCTTTAGTCCAGTATAATTTTCAACACTATAACGTACCTTTTGAATAATATTATTAGCTATTACAGAAATTTTAGTTCCGTATTCAACCATTATAGATAATTCAATTACTAATTTATCTTCATCATTAAAACTTAATTTAACACCCTTACTTAAATTCTCAATTCTCATTAACTCCCATAAGCCTTCTGTAGCATTCTTAGATACCATACCAACAACACCATAACATTCCATTGTTGATAATCCTACTATTTTTGCTAATACTTCTTCAGAGTAATGTATACTTCCAAGGTCATTTGAATATCCTACCATAGAAACTCCTCCTTTTTTATCTTTCCATATAAAACATTGTATATTAGTTACTATATTAATTCAAGAGAATTTATCCTTTTCATTCTTCATTTACCGTCATATTATAATTTTTTTAAATATTTTTTTTAAATAGCCTTGCTTTTTTTATATAACTTATGTTAAAATCAATTTTGTCCTATTGAAGAGAAATTATCTTCATATAATAAGGAGGTGTTTTCAAGTGGCAAGAAGATGCGAAGTTTGTAATAAAGGTGTAGTATCTGGAACTCAATACTCACACTCACATCGTCAATCTAAGAGAACTTGGGCTCCTAACATAAAGAGAGTAAAGGCTTTAGTTAACGGAACACCAAAAACTGTTCACGTTTGTACAAGATGTCTTAGATCTGGTAAGGTTGAAAGAGCAATATAAGTTCAAATAAAAAATGCAATTGATTATATCAATTGCATTTTTTATTTTCTTATTTTAATAATTTTTTAAATAAAAGGCACACTATCCTTAATAACATACGTTATCTTTTTCTCATATGTACTTATTTCTTTCTAGTAAAAAATTTAATAATTGATGATAAAAATTTAGGTAACTTAATTGCTACGATCTTCATTCTTCTCCCCCCATTCATTGACCCTCTAACAAACTTTGTGCTATTTACTTTTTGCAAAATAAAAAAACACCATTCCTTACTACTAATTGTATGCAGTAAAAAGTGAAATGGTGCATGTTTTTTTTATTTTTTATTTTTAATCTCTTGAAAATATTATAAGTATGTTTCCATTAGAAAGTTCTATTCCTATTTCCTCTGAAACAAATTCATTTGAAACAGTTCGCGAATCTCCAACTTCTAAATTATATTTATTTAATTCATATTTTGCTTTATTAATAGAAAATTCTTTTATAGTTTCATTATATGCTAAGAAAGATATATATTTATACTCTTTTTCATTTTTTATATTTGTATTAGTGTTTACCAATAACATTTTATTCATATCATCAATAATTTCCGCTCTAACATTTGATTTCAGCGCTTTTAACAATAACCCTAAATTTCCTAATGTATGATCAAATCTTTGCCCTGTAGCTCCTAAAAAATAGATTTCAGTTACCCCACTAGAAATAGCAACCTCAAAAGCTTCCTCTGAATCAGTAAAATCTTTTTCACATTTATATTTATATTTTATAGAGCCTCTCTTTTCTAACTCTTCAATAACCTCTGTATTAGAAGAATCAAAGTCACCTACTATATAATCAGGCTTTATATCTAAATTATAAAGATAATTACATCCTTTATCTACTCCAATAATTAAATCACAAGAGTTTGCATACTTCATTATAATTTTATCCTCAGGCTTTACCCCTCCAGACATTATTAAACACTTCATTACTACACTCTTAATGATTTAATATTTTGTTCTATATTTCCACCTTTAAACACAGCTGATCCAGCAACAATTACATTTGCTCCTGCTTCAACAACATCCTTAACATTATTGCTATCTATTCCACCATCAACTTGGATTAATATATCTTTGTTATTTGCTTCAATCGCCATTTGCTTTACTTCCTTAATTTTATCTAAAGAGTAAGGAATGAAACTTTGTCCTCCAAATCCAGGATTCACAGACATTATTAAAACCATATCTAAGATTCCAATAATATTTTTTAATACAACAGTTGGAGTTGCAGGGTTTAAAGCTACTGCCGCTTTAATACCTTTAGATTTAATATATTGAACAGCTCTATCTAAATGTTTTTCTGCTTCATAATGTAAAGTTATTATATCTGCTCCTGCATCTATAAAATCATCTATGTACCTTTGTGGATTATTAATCATTAAGTGAACATCAAAAACCTTATCTGTTTTATTTCTTATTGCTTTAATTACAGGCATACCAAATGATATATTAGGTACGAACTCTCCATCCATTACATCTATGTGAATAAAGTCTGCTCCTGCATCATGAAGCCTTATAACTTCTTCTCCTAATTTTGAAAAATCTGCTGATAATATTGACGGTGCTATTTTAACCATTAATATTTCCTCCCATCCATTATTTCTTGTAGTGTCTTTATATAAAAATCATATCTTACCTTATTGATTTTTCCCTCTTCCACTGCATTTTTAACTGCGCAGCTAGGTTCCTTATAGTGTGAACAACCTCTAAACTTACATTTATTATTATACTCCTCAAACTCTGGAAAGCAATATTTCAAATCATCTTTTTCTATAAAAGTAACCTCTAATGTTGAAAATCCGGGTGTATCAACTATGTATCCATCTTGTACATCAATAAGCTCACTATGTCTTGTAGTATGTTTTCCTCTTCCTAGCTTATTAGAAACCTCACCAGTTTCCATATGATATTTTTCAGTTAATGTATTAATTAACGTTGATTTTCCCGCTCCAGATGGACCACAAAGTACAGTTACATTACCATCTAATTTTTCTTTTAAAACTTCAACACCTAATCCCTTCTTAGCATTAATATATAATACCTCATAACCTATAGAATTAATTTTTTCTTTAACAATTTCTCTTTCTTCATCAGATACTAAATCTACTTTATTTAAACAAACAATGGCTTTTATATTATTATGTTCGCATAATACTAAAAATCTATTCAATAAATCATAATTAATATCTGGATTCTTAATTGCAAAAACAACAAATGCCTGAGTTACATTAGCAACTGTTGGTCTAATAAGTTCTGATATTCTTTCATGTATTTCAGAAATAACACCTTTCCCATTCTCTACTACTATTTCTACGTCATCTCCAACAAGAGGTTTCATATCCCTATGTCTAAACTTTCCTCTTGCTTTACACTCTATTAGTCCATCAGTAGTTTTTACATAATAAAACCCACCAATTCCTTTGATTATTTTTCCTTTCATAGTACCTCCAAAATTTTTACTCTTCTTAATTATAATAAACACTATTATAAAACAATTGCAATATTTTATTTTATAAAATTTAAAAAAATGAGATTACACTATGGTAATCCCATTTTATACTTTCTAACTTTAATATTATTATCAACTAAAAAATATTTGTTTATATTTTAACTCACAGAATCAGTGGCTATGCCAGTATCATAATTATTATTTGTTGTAGTATCTGTAACATCTTCACCTGTACTTGGTTTTGTATCAGTTGGTTGATCTTCACCGTCATTATCACTATTATCGCTGTTATTATTATTATTATTATTATTATTAGATGAAATAACTTTTTCTATTTGTATTTTAACACTTTCACCTTTTTTTATTTTACTATTAAATCCTTTTACAACATATGAAGCCATATCCCCATCTTGAGGTGTCCCACCAGAAATACTATATGATATTCCTGCAGAACTTAAATTACTTACTGCATCATTTAATGCCATTCCAACACTAATATATTGACTAACATCTATTGAAGTTTCTGTGTACTTTCCATAAGTAAGTGTTATAGCAGATCCACTTGATACTTTAGTACCTGCTTCAATAGTTTGATTTAACACTAGACCATTTTCTGATTCATTTTCTGTTTGCTGCTCTTTTAGTTTTACAACTAATCCTAAGCCCTCTAACTCACTCTTCGCATTATCAACATTTTGCCCTAAGTAATTTGAAACTGAAACGTACTTTACTTCTGGCCCTTTACTAATTGTAAGTTCGATTATTGTTCCGGTTGGTACTTCAGTACCCTTATCTGGTGATTGCTTTATTAGATATCCATATTCTACACTATTACTATATTCTTCCGTAATATTATACTTTAATCCTTTTTGTTCTAAAAAGTCCTTAATATAGTTAATTTCTCTATCTCTTAAATCCGGCACAGTAATTTTTTCTAATCCACCTGAAACCTTAACATTAATTGTATCACCCTTTTTTGCAGTTCCATGGGCTTCTGGTGACATTTCTAGTATTGTACCTTCCTCTTTATCACTCTCAACTGTTTCTATAATATTTATTTTTAATCCTACTTTTTCTAATTCTTTTGTAGCATCATCAGTTAACATTCCAACAATATTAGGAATTGTAACATTTTTAACCTTAGAACCACCAATCAATCCACTTCCAAAAGTAATTCCAAGCATCAAAGCTAAAACTATAACAATTATACCTACTATAATTCCAATATTTCTATTTCCTTTTTTTGAAGTTCCTTTATTCTTAAAGACTTCTTTTCTTTCATCCTCATCATCATCATCATCGTCATCATCATAATCATTTTCAAAATCAGATTTAGTATAAAGATTATTACTATTTTGTTTAGGTGGTACATTTGTGGGTTGATTATTTAATAAATCTTCACTTCTTATAGGCTCCATTATGATAGTTCTTCCATCATCATAATTATCTCTAGCCCCAATATTCACACCTGGATTTTCCTTTATTTTTTGCAAATCATTTATTAGTTCTCTACAATTTTGATATCTATTAACACTTTCCTTACTCATACACTTGACAATTAAATTATTTAAACTATCTGGTATGGATGGATTTTGTTTTTTAGGTTCAATTGGCTCTGACTGAATATGTTTTAATGCTATTGTAACTGGAGATTCTCCATCAAAGGGAAGTACACCTGTTACCATTTCATATAACACAACTCCTAAAGAATAAATATCAGACCTTAAGTCTATGAATGCTCCTTTAGCTTGTTCTGGTGATAAATAATGAGCAGATCCCATAATTGTAGTTGTATTTGTTATAGTTGCCGAAGTTGAACTTTTAGCTATTCCAAAATCAGTGACTTTAACTAATCCATTTTCTGTAACTAAAATATTTTGCGGTTTAACATCTCTATGAATAATATTGTTTTTATGTGCACACTCTAATGCCTTTGCTATTTGAATCGCAATACTTATAGCTGTAGAATAGCTTAATTTTTCACTACCGACAATTAATTCCTTTAAAGTTTTGCCATTAACATATTCCATAACAAAGTAATCAACATTTTCTTCTTCTTCATGTCCAACATCCAATACATTTACAATATTAGCATCTGAGAAATTAGCTACCGCTGTAGCTTCTTTTTTAAATTTGTCTGATATATCTTTGTTATTGGCGAATTCCTTTTTTAATATTTTTACAGCAACTAATCTACTTAGCTTATTATCTCTAGCCTTATAAACAATAGCCATTCCACCTTCGCCAATCTTTTCCATCAGCTCATATCTATTCCCTAATACTTCACCGATCATCTCTACACCTCTCCTCCAAATAGCAAGACCGTAATATTATCTCTTCCCCCTCGACTTTTCGCTAATAAAACTAACTTGTCACAGGCATGATTGTAGTCATTAACTTCATTTATTTCTTCCAAAATTTCTTCATTTAACACTTCATTTGATAATCCATCTGTACACAATAAATATTTATCATAAGAACTCAAATCATATTTAAATATATCAATCTTTACTATATTGTTTGTGCCTAATGCACGTGTAATAACATTTTTCTTTGGATGATTTCTTCCTTCTTCTTCTGTAATTGTTCCAGAATCAATTAACTCTTGAACTAAAGAATGATCTTTAGTAATTTTTACTATTATATCATTCTTTATGCCAAAACAACTACTGTCTCCAACATTAGCAATAATAATTTCTGCATTACTAATTAATGCTGCTACTAAGGTAGTACCCATTCCTCTATACTCACTGCCATTTGTTGCACTTTCATAAATTTTAGAATTAGCAAAATTCACAGCATTTTCAAGAACTGCACTTCCTTCATTCTCATAATTATCTCTCACATAAGCCTTAACAGTATCAACAGCTATTTTGCTGGCTACTTCACCAGCATTATGACCACCCATACCATCAGCTACTACATATAATCTATATCTAGGCTCTTCAATGTATCCAGCATAATCCTCGTTCAATGTCCTTACTACACCTACATCACTTTTTATACCAACCATTTTATTCTTCGCCCCTTTATTTTTGTGTCTCTAAATAACTTCTTCTAAGCTGACCACATGCAGCATTAATATCTGTACCCATTTCTCTTCTAACTGTCACTTCTATTCCATGTACTTTTAATATTTCTTCAAAGTCTTCAATAGTTTTTCTAGATGGTCTTTTTAATGTGTTTTCTTTTATCTCATTTACTGGAATTAAATTCACATGACCATTCATATCTTTTAAAAGCTTAGATAATGATTTTGCATCCTCTTTACTATCATTAACTCCTGATACTAACGAATATTCATAGGTAATTCTACGCCCCGTTTTATTCATATAATACTTACAAGCGTCTAATATCTCTGCAATAGTATATTTATTAGCTATAGGCATTATAACCTTTCTTTTTTCATCACTAAATGCATGTAAAGAAATAGCTAGAGTAATACTTAAATCCAAATCTGCTAATTCAATTATTTTTGGTACAATTCCACAAGTCGATAAAGTAATATGTCTTTGACCTATATTTAATCCATATTCAGCATTAACTAATTTTAAAAACTTCACGACATTTTCAAAGTTATCAAGTGGTTCTCCACTTCCCATTAATACTACATTAGAAATTCTTTCCCCTAAATACTTTTGTGCAACCATAATTTCTGCTAAAATTTCTCCTGCACTTAAGTCTCTTATTCTCCCGCCGATTGTAGAGGCGCAAAATTTGCACCCCATTCTACAACCAACTTGAGTAGATATACAAATTGAATTTCCATGTTTGTATTTCATAAGAACACATTCAATTAAATTATCATCCTTCATAGATAATAATATCTTTTTAGTATCATCTACACTAGATTCATATACTTCAATTATTTTAGGAATATCTATAATAAAGTTTTCCTTTAATTTTTCCTTTAAAGATCCAGGAATGTTTTTCATGCCATCAAAATTCCATACATCTTTATATATCCATGAAAAAATTTGCTTTGCTCTAAAAGCACTTTCTCCATTTTCCTTCATCCAGCTTTGTAATTCCTCTAATGTAAAATCTAAAATATTATACATTTGTTCACCTACTATTTCTTGCTTATCTTAGCAACAAAGAAACCATCCATATACTCATTTGGTAATATTGTTAATGAACCATCATTATTGTATATAAAGTTATCCATGTTTCCTAAGAATATCTTTTCTACCTTAGCATCCTTATATTTATTTAAGAACCATTCAATATTATCTTGATTTTCTTCAACATTTAAAGTACAAGTTGAATAAAGCATAGTTCCTCCTGTTTTTAAATATGTCCAAGCATTTTCCATAATAGCTCTTTGAGTTGGTACTAAATCCTTAAGAGACTTTCTTGATTTATTCCATTTAATTTCTGGCTTCTTTCTTATTATTCCAAGACCTGAACAAGGAACATCAATTAAAATCTTATCTGCAAATTCAACATATTTAGAATCTAATTTAGTTGCATCCATTACTTCTACTTCAACATCATTTAATCCTAATCTTTCTAAGTTTTCCTTAATTAAAGATAACTTATTTTCATGTAAATCAAAAGAATATACTTTTCCTTCTCCTTCTAAAAGTTCAGCCATATGAGTAGTTTTTCCACCTGGAGCAGCACAAAGATCTAATGCTATATCTCCTTTTTTCAAGTCTAAAAGTGGTGTTACAATCATAGCACTTTCATCTTGAACTGTTATTAAACCTTCTCTAAATAACTCATTATTTTCTATAGAACTACCACCTTTTATTATTATAGCTTCTGGACAAGCATATCCTTCTTCTATATCGTAGCCCATTTCCTCAAGTCTTTCGTAAACTTCATCATAATCAGCCTTGCTCGTATTAACTCTTACCGTTACTTTAGGTGTAGCATTTAATCCTGCTAATATCTTTCTTCCATTTTCTTCACCATATTGTTTATAGATCATTCTAATAAACCATGGTTCATAAGAATATTGATATACTAATCTATCAATTTTATCCTTAACATCCATATCATCAGGATTCTTAGTGTAACTTCTTAGTATTCCGTTCACTAATTTAGAATCTTGAACTGAAATTTGTTTTGCTAATTCAACAGCCTCATTACAAGCTGCAAATTCTGGAACTTTATCCAAGAAATGCATTTGATAAATTGCCATTCTTAATATGTTTAAAACTCTTTCATCCATTAATGATATGTCTTTAATATAATTTGAGATTATCATATCTAATGTCTTTTTTCTTCTTATAGTTCCATAAACAAGTTCTGTTACTAAGGCTCTATCTTTTTCATTTAAATCTACTTCATTTAATTCATTAGATAAAACTAAATTAGAATAAGCCCCTTCAAGTAAAACTCTGTTAATTATGTTTAATGCTACTTCTCTACTATTCATACGTTACCTCTTAATCATTATTTCTATTGCTAATTGCAATTAATCTTATTAGTTGTAATATTGACATTAATGCTGCTGCTACATAAGTCATAGCTGCTGCACTTAAAACACTTTTAGCTCCTTTAATTTCATCACCATATAAAATATTTTTATTTTCTAATATATTTAAAGCTCTCTTAGATGCATTAAATTCTACTGGCAATGTAACTAATTGATAAAATACAGCTACAGTGAAAAATATAATTCCTAGATTCGTTAATACTGGAATACTAAATAATAATCCAAGCATAAAGATTATTATTGATGCTTGACTGCTAAAATTAACAGCTTTTGCTATAGATGTTCTTAGTACTAAAGGCTTATATGCTTGCGCATGTTGAATTGCATGCCCAACTTCATGTGCTGCTACACCTGCGGATGCTATGCTAGCTCTATGAAAAACTTCAGTAGATAATCTAATTTGCCTACTTACAGGGTCATAGTGATCAGTTAACTCACCTCTAACCTCTACTACAGGCACATCATAAAGACCTGCTGAGTCAAGTATCATTCTTGCAATATTTTCGCCAGTATACCCATTTATTGTTCTTACAGACTTATATTTCTTATAAGTACTACTAACTTTCGTTTGTGCCCAAAAAGCAATTATAACTGCCGGAAGCAATAAAATCATAGTTCTATCAAAATAAAATCCAGGATACATCATACACCTCTCCTTTCATATTATACTAATTTACATCCAACCTCAATATCTTTACCATTTATATATTGTTCAATCGTAAGTGGTTTTCCATTTGGAAATTGTATTTTTTTAACTAATAAAACACCTTCTCCACAAGAAATTTTCATTCCTTTTTTACTTACTTCTATTATAGTTCCTGCTTCTTTATTACTACTTTCACCTAAAACTTCTGATTCATAAATCTTCATATTTTCATCCTTATAAGTAGTATGTGCAATAGGTCTTGGATTAAGGCCTCTAATTAAATTATGGATAGATTTTGATGAATTATTCCAATTTATCTTACCTGTTTCTTTTGAAAGCATTTTAGCATAGCAAGTTTCTCCTTCTTGCTTTTCACCTTTAATGGAACCATCAACTAATCCTTCAATAGTTTTTATTAAAAGTTCTCCGCCTCTGCCCATTAAAATATCATGTAATTCTCCAGATGTCATATTTTCTGTAATTTCTACTTCATCTTTTAATAACATATCTCCTGTGTCTAATCCTACATCCATAAGCATTGTTGTGTTACCACTCTTTTTCTCACCATTAATTATAACCCAATTTAACGGTGCTGCACCTCTGTACATTGGTAATAATGAGGCATGTAAATTTATACATCCATACTTAGGTATATCTAACACTTCTTTAGTTAATATTTGGCCAAATGCTACTACTATTATAAAATCTGGCTTTAATTCCTTTAAATATTCCACTGCTTCTCTATCATCTTTCAACTTTTCAGGTTGAAACACTTTAATATCATGCTTTACAGCTACTTCTTTCACTGGAGAAAAGACCATTTTCTTTCCTCTTCCTCTTGGTCTATCTGGTTGCGTAAATACAGATTCTACACCAAACCTTTCTATTAAAGCTTCTAATGATGGAACAGCAAAATCAGGAGTTCCCATAAATACTATTTTCATTAACTTTCCTCCTATTTTACATGATCAATATATAATATACCATCTAAATGGTCATTTTCATGAAGTATAGCTCTTGCTAATAATTCTTCTCCTTCTAAAACAAATTGTTCACCTTTTTCATTAAATGCTCTTACTTTAACATAATTAGGTCTTTCAACTTGCTTTGTTTCTCCTGGTATACTTAAACATCCTTCATCATCACATTGAGTACCACTAGTTTCTAAAATTTCTGGATTTATGAATACCATAACTCCATTTTCATCACCAATATCTATAACAAATATTCTTTTAAGTATCCCTACTTGTGGTGCTGCTAACCCAACTCCATTTTCTTCATACATAGTGTCTATCATATCTTCAATAAGAGTAAGTTCTCTATTTGTTATTTCAACTACCTCTTTACACTTCTTTCTTAAAACATCATCACCAACAGTTCTAACTTTTCTTATTGCCATCTTTTTGTCCTCCTAGAATAAATTATTTGGATTTATATCTATACTTATTCGTATATCATTATATACGTTCTTGTTCTCATCATAAAGTAATTCTTTAATTTTTTTTGCAAAATCTGAATTAAATTCACCTTTTATCACAATTTGCCATCTATAATTTTCTCTAACCTTAGAAATCATACATGGAATTGGACCTAAAAGTTCAACATCAAACTCCCTTTCTACCAAAGGTTTAATCATATTAGATATTTTATGCATAAAATTCTTTAATAAATCCTCTTTTTTAGCTGTACCATTTATTAACAACAACTTTCCAAAGGGTGGGTATTTCATCATTGCTCTAATAGTAAATTCTTTATCATAAAACCCTTCATAATCATAATTCATAGCATATTGTAAGCTGTAATGATCTGGAGTATAAGTTTGAATTATAACTTCTCCCTGTTTATCACCTCTACCAGCTCTTCCTGCAACTTGTGTTATTATTTGAAAAGTTCTTTCTGCTGCTCTATAATCTGGTATATTAATAGACATATCAGCAGCTAAAATACCAACTAATGTAACATTTTTAAAGTCTAATCCCTTGGAAATCATTTGAGTTCCAATTAAAATATCTGCTTCACCATTTTTAAAGCTATTATAAATTCTTTCATAAGAATTTTTGTCTCTTGTAGTATCAACATCCATTCTTATTACTCTGGCATTTTTAAAGTATTTTTTTACTTCTTCTTCAACCCTTTGTGTACCAGCGCCAAAAAATTTAACGTACTTACTATGGCATTTTGGACACTCTTTAGGTTCTCTCTGTGTTTTCCCACAATAATGACATACCAATAATCCATTTTTATGATAAGTCATAGAAATATCACATTCTTCACATTTGAAAACATAACCACAACCCCTACATGAAACAAAGGTAGAAAATCCTCTTCTATTTAAAAATAAAATTACTTGCTCTTTCTTTTTCAATCTATCTTCAATTGCTTTGAATAACTCTCTACTAAATAATGATTTGTTTCCACTTCTAAGTTCATTTCTCATATCTTCAGTTTTCATTGGTGGCATTGCTTTACCATCAACTCTAGAATTAAGTTCTAATAATTCTATCTCCCCAGTTAATGCCCTATAGTAAGTTTCTATGGTTGGTGTTGCTGAACCTAAAATTACTTTACAATTCTTTAACTCACTTATGAATTCTGCTATTTCCTTTGTTTGATATTTAGGATTTTGCTCAGATTTGTAGGTATTTTCATGTTCCTCATCTATAATAATAAGACCTAAGTTTTGTGCCGGTAAAAAAATAGCACTTCTAGCTCCAACTATAACCTTTGCTTTTCCTTCTTTGACTCTATACCATTCATCAAATCTTTCCCCATCAGATAATTTACTGTGAAATAAAGCAACATTTACTCCAAACCTTCCCTTAAATCTTTCAATCATTTGTGGAGTTAGTGCAATTTCTGGAACTAATATAATTGATGACTTATTTTCTAATAAAGCCTTTTCTACAAGCCTCATATAAACTTCCGTTTTACCAGAACCTGTGACACCTTTAAGCAAAAACAAATTACTTCTAGAGCTATTATACTCATTTATTACCTTTCGCTGCTCAATAGTCAATTGCTTTGCGTTATCATCATTATATGTTCTATTATTATATCTAAAAACAGTTTCTTCTTCTACTGTCAAAACATCTTTTTCAATTAATTTATTTAGTTTATATTGCGAAATTGAATAATTATTAATAAGTTCACTCTTAGTATATTTTCCAGAATTATTTTTGAAAAATTCTATAATATTCTTATATCCATCTGGTTTTTGTATACTACTTAAATCTTCACTTTTTAATACTATAACCTTTTTGCTTTTACTCTTTGCACCCTTCATTATCCCAACAGGAATTAATAGTCTAAAAGCATCTATATATTTGCATAATGTCTTTTCCCTTAAAAAATCAATAAGCTTAATATTGTCAGCATCAATAACAGGTTCTTTTACTAAAATAGTTGAAATATTTTTTGTTCTAAACCTTATGTCAACTTCTTCTTCACTTTTTACTGTTAATACAAAGCCTTCAGATGTTTTATTACCTTTTCCGAAAGGAACTTTTACTATCTGTCCTACTTTAATATCACCCTTAAGTTCTTCTGGTACTTTATATGTAAAAGGTCTATCTATTTCTAACGCTTCAGAATTTACAATTATTTCAGCATATAAATTCAAATTATCACCTTCTTACCTTAAGCTACAACAGTAAAATACTAATATAATTACATATTTAATATTTTAGATTGAATACTATATATAAAGAAAAGCGCAATTAGCGCTTTTCTAAAATCATGTCAAATATATTACTTGCAACTTCCTTTTTACTCATTTTTTCAAGCTCAACCTTTTCATCATTTTTAGATAAAATGATTACTTTATTATCTTCACTTCCAAAACCAGTATCAGAAGATGTAATATCATTTGCTACTATAAAATCTAAGTTCTTATTTTTTAGTTTCTTATTTGCATTTTCAATAACATTATTACTTTCTGCTGCAAATCCAACTAAAATTTGGTGTTTTTTTATCTCTCCTAAAGATTTTAATATATCATTATCTCTAGTTAAACAAAGGTTAAGATCACCATCACCTTTTTTTATCTTTTCTTCACTATATTCCTTTGGCTTATAATCAGCAACAGCTGCTGATTTGATAACTATATCTGCCCATTCAAAATACTGCAAAATTTCATTTTTCATTTCTTCATTAGTTTTTATGTTAATTATTTTTACGTCTTTAGGCGGATTTAAATTTGTAGGACCTGATACTAATACTACTTCTGCTCCTCTTTCTCTTGCTTCTTCTGCAATTGCATATCCCATCTTTCCTGTTGATCTATTTGTAATATATCTTACTGGATCAATAGGCGCAATAGTTGGACCAGCACTAATCAGCACTTTCTTTCCTAACAAATCCTGTTCCTTTTCTTCTAGCTCTTCTAATACTCTTTCAACAATTGTATTAACATCTGCTAATTTACCGATTCCAATATCACCACAAGCTAATCTACCACTAGCTGGTTCAATAAATTTATAACCAAAATCTTTTAATTTAGAAATATTATTTTGAACTATTTTATTTTCATACATATTTGTATTCATAGCTGGTGCTATAAGAACTTTAGCTTTTGTTGCCATTATAGTTGTTGATAACATATCATCTGCAATTCCATTAGAAATCTTTCCAATAATATTTGCAGTTGCAGGAGCAACTAACATTAAGTCAGCTTTTTGTGCTAATGATATGTGTTGTATTTCCCACGCTTTAGGTTCTGCAAACATATCAGTAACAACCATATTTTGACTTATAGATTGGAATGTTAATGGATTTACAAACTTTGATGCACTTTCAGTCATTATTACATGAACTTCGATACCTTTTTTTCTTAAGGCACTAATTACATCTAATGCCTTATATACTGCAATTCCTCCAGTAACGCCAATAACAACACATTTACTCATAACTATTTAAGTCCTTCATCACTTTTATGATAAGAAATTTCACCTTCATTTACTTCATTTATTGCTAATGTTAATGGTTTCTTTGAAGAAACTGAAGTTAATGGTTTAGCACCATCTATTATTTGTCTTGCTCTTCTTGATGTCACTATAACTAGTGAATATCTGTCTTCTACCTTTTGTAATAAGTCCACCACTGATGGATTAATCATAGAGTTGTTCATGAATTAAGCCCTCCTTAGAATCTAATATTGTATCTTTTATTCTATCTACTCTACATTTTTCTGCGGCAATTATTCCTTCTATTTTTGTAACTGCCGTATCAACTTCATCATTAACTACTGCATAATTATATTTAGAAACATAGTTTATTTCTTGATATGCATTTTTAAATCTTGTCATTAATGATTCTTCAGTTTCGCTTCCTCTTTTTATTATTCTATGCTTTAATTCTTCCATAGATGGAGGAAGTATAAAAATAAATACTCCTTCACTAAAGTTTTCTTTTACCTTTAGTGCACCTTGAATATCTATCTCTAATATTACATTTTTTCCTTCTGCTAACATTTCCTCCACTTTAAACTTTGGAGTTCCATACATGTTGCCATGAACATTAGCATACTCTAAAAAGTCATTTTTTTCTACTCTTGCTATAAAGTCTTCTTTAGTAAGGAAGTGATAATTTACACCATCAACTTCACCTGCTCTTGGACTTCTTGTAGTTGCTGAAACAGAAATAAATAAATCATCTCTTTTTTCTAAAAGCGCCTTACAGATAGTTCCCTTTCCAGCTCCTGATGGACCGGAAATTACAATTAATAGTCCTCTATTATGCATTATTCATCAACCTCATCTACAGCTTCATCTTTAACTACTAATCTATGTGCAACAGTTTCAGGTTGAACTGCTGATAATATAACGTGGTCACTATCAGTAATTATAACTGCTCTTGTTCTTCTTCCATAAGTAGCATCAATAAGCATTCCTCTATCTCTGGCTTCTTGGATTATTCTCTTAATCGGCGCTGATTCTGGACTTACAATTGCAACTAATCTATTAGCTGAAACAATATTACCAAAACCAATATTAATTAATTTTATTCCCATTCTTCTCCTCCTACTATTCTATGTTCTGCACTTGTTCTCTTATTTTTTCAAGTATATTTTTTATATCAATAACTATATTAGTCATTTGAATATCACTAGATTTTGAACCAATTGTATTAGTCTCTCTATTCATTTCTTGAACAATAAAATCAAGTTTTCTTCCAATAGGTTCATTTAATTTTAAGGTTTCTCTTACTTGATTAATATGGCTTTTTAATCTTATTATTTCTTCATCAACAGTTGCTTTATCTGCCAATATACAAACTTCAGTAGCTACTCTATTTTCATCTACTTCAACTGCTCCTAATAATTCTTTTAATCTATCTTCAAGTTTTTGTTTAAATGCTTTCGGAATGCTATCTGCAAATTCTTCAACTCTTACTACTAATTCTTCAATTTGCTTAACCTTAGCTAATATATCTTCTTTTAATTTATTTCCTTCAACTTCTCTCATACCAATCATCATATCTAATGAAGCACTTATTAAAGGTTTTAACTCTTCCCACATTTCATCAACTTTATCTTCTTCTTCGACAATAGTAATTACCTCTGGGAATCTTGCAATTTGCATTACTGATATATCATTTTTAACATCTAGGTTATTTTCAATTTCTTTAAGACATTTTAAATATTCTTGAGCTAAATTAATATCTAATTTAGGAATTCCACTACCTTCGTTGTAACTTTTTAAGTTAATAAATACATCAACTTTTCCTCTGCTAAGAGAATTGCTAATCATTTTTCTAATTTCTTCTTCTAAAGAAATTATACTTTTAGGCATTCTTATGTTTACATCTAAGTATCTACTATTTACACTTTTCATTTCAACAGTAAAGATTCTTTTTTTACCTTCTTCACTACTGCTTCTACCAAAGCTAGTCATACTCCTTATCATATTATTCTCCTCACTGCTTATTATTTTTTATCTCTCAATAAAATTTATTGCGTTCTTAATAACAGTTCTTAGTTTATAACCTAAGTGACTTTGATGTCAATATTTTGTTAACAAATTGTTCATAATTATTTTTTTTAAATAAAAAGAAGCTAGATAATATCTAACTTCTTTCAAATAAAATATTAATATTTTCGTTAATTGTTTAAATCAAACTCAGCTCCTAACCGTCGCTGAGTACACTAAAGTGTACTTTCAACTGACCAAATTAAAATTTGGAGTTTCAAGCAAGTTCGAGTAGCCAAATTAAAATTTACTATTTTCAAATGAAACTCAACTCCTGAACGTCGCTGAGTAAGTTCGAGTAGCCAAATTAAAATTTGGACTCTCACTTATAGCAATATTAACTTGAATACAAATATAATTGCTAATACATACATTATCCAAGAAACCTTATGTCTGTCTTCTTTCTTAGAAAATATATTGTATAAGAAATTAATAATTACATATGATAATATTCCTAGTGTTAAACCATCACCAATACTATAAGTTAATGGCATTGCTGCAATAGTCAAGAATGCTGGTACTCCTTCTGTAATATTATCAAATTCTATTTCTTTAACTGCTCCAAGCATTAAGTAACCAACATAAATTAATGCTGGGGCCGTTGCACAACCTGGTATAGCTATAAATATTGGTGAGAAAAACATAGCTATTAAAAATAATACCCCTGTTGTTATTGCTGTAAATCCTGTTCTTCCACCTGCTGCAACACCAGTTGAACTTTCAACATAAGTAGTTACTGTAGAAACCCCTAATAAAGATCCTGCTGTTGTACCAACTGCATCTACTAACAAAGCTCTTCCTGCATTAGGAACTTTCCCATCTTTATCAAGCATTTTTGCCTTAGAAGAAACACCTACTAAAGTTCCCACAGTATCAAAGAAATCAACAAATAAAAATGTAAATATTACTGTAATAAACATTTTAATATTATCAACACTGAAAGCATGTACTAAATCTACTTTACCTGCAATTTCTCCAATCCCTTCAAATTTAAATATCCCTGTTGGTAAGTAAATTCCAAGTGCAGCTGCAGCATCAGTATTCATTAAAGCATATCCCCATCCAATTAATGATGAAATTAAAATCCCCCAAAGGATGGCTCCTTTTACCTTCTTTTTATCTAAAACTGCAATTATAATTAAACCTATTACTGTAATTATTACAGCTGGCGAAAAATGTCCTAACTCTACCATTGTAGATTCATTTGCTACAACTAATCCCGCATTAACCATACCTATAAAGGCAATAAATAATCCAATACCACCTGTTACTGCTAATTTCATATTTTTTGGAATTGCATTTACAACTGCTTCTCTTACTTTGAATAACGATAGTATAATAAAAATAATACCTTCAATAAACACTGCAGATAATGCAACTTCCCACGTAACTCCCATTTGTCCAACTACAGTATATGCAAAGTATGCATTTAGTCCCATTCCAGAAGCTAAAGCAAATGGCAAGTTAGCAAACACACCCATAAGTATACAAGCAATACCAGCTGCTAAACATGTAGAAGTTACTAGTGCTCCTGCTGGCATACCAGTTGTAGATAAGATATTTGGATTAACAGCAATAATATAAGCCATAGTTAAAAATGTTGTTAATCCAGCAAGCATTTCCTTTTTCATATCAACTTTCTTGTTTGATAAAATAGGAAGAAGCTTTTCTCTCATAGTTAAATTCTCCATTATAATTCCCCCTTATACTTTATATATTTAAAGCTATTACTAGTTTCATTCTAGTAAGCATGCCTTAACAAAAAAAAGCTACAAAATCATAAGATATACTTTGTAGCTAAATTAATACTAATAATATTCGCATTATATTAAATTTTGAACAAGCAACATAAAAAAATACGAATATATAATTTACCTTATACTTAAATTATACGGTATACTTACTTGTAAGTCAACATTTTTGCGTACATTAATTTATTTAAATTATGTAATGTTCGTATTTTAAAATTGTTTTTTTATCTCTTCTTTTCTTATATTGCTATTAATCGCTAACGCAAGCTTTATTCTCGCTTTTTGACCTGGTAAAGTATCCCCCAAAATAACGCCTAAATCCTTTAGCATTTTTCCTCCACCTTCATAACCATAAGATTCATGAACTCTTCCTTCAAAGCATCTTGAAACAACCACAACTGGAATTTCCTTATCTATTGCTTTCTTTATTCCATCCACCATTCTAGGCGGTACATTTCCTCTTCCTAAAGCTTCAATAACAATTCCACCAAAACCTTTTTCTACAACAAAATCAATTAATGTAGAATCCATATCTGCAACACATTTAATAATAGCAACATCTTTATTTATTTCTTTCACTTCATACTTTTCAGATTTTTTAGCTTCTCTATAAAACATTACTTTATTATTATCAACTATTCCAATTGGTCCAAAATTCGGAGTTCTAAATGCATTTAAAGCCATAGAATTTGCTTTTGTTACTTCTGCTGCAGAATTTAACTCTCCATTAAAACACACAAGTACTCCTCTTCCCCTAGAATCTTCAGATATAGCGGTACAAATTGAAGCTGCTAAGTTAGAAGGTCCATCATATCCTAATTCCGATCCACTTCTCATCGCTCCTGTAATTACAACAGGCTTGTCACTATTTATTGTTAAATCTAAAAGATAGGCTGTTTCTTCTAATGTATCTGTACCATGTGTAATAACAACCCCATCAATATCATCTCTATTTAATAATTCTCTCGAAAATTCGCTTAACTTTAACATTGTTTTAAAAGTCATATGTGGTGATGGCATACTTGAAAAGTTGTAAGATTCTATTTCTGCATACTCTTCTATACCAGTTACCATTGACATTATCTCTTCCCCAGTTAAACTAGGTACTGCTGCTTTAATTCTTTCATCAACTTTCATAGATATAGTTCCACCATTAAAAATTACTGCTATTTTCTTCATTTTCATCCTCCAAGCTTTTTACGTTTTCCTTTTAGATACATTTTATCTATTTTACCTTTTTATTTTTTAAATTACCTAAGGCTTTTTAGTTTAACTTTAAAGTTATAAGTGCCAAGTACTAAGTTGCAAGGAAAATTTAATCCATTCGGAATTTAGTAAATTATATTTCTATAAAAAATGCTTAAGGAGACTAATCCTTAACATTATATTTACCCTAACTAACTTCAAATCCTTATCACTCTTAACTCACTAAATAATTATCGGCAGGCCGACACTTCCTGCATCTCTGGTTACTGAAATTTTCAGCGCATGAGGAGCCCTTTCTCACCTCAACAATTATTTATATACATTATTTCATATTATACATTTTCAAATTATTTATAGCAAATAAATTATTTATTTTCTTTAATACTGATTAGCTTACCACTATAAATTCTATTTTCAATTTTTTTATCAGTTATAGGATACATAGTTGTTACATAGATATATTCTTTTTCTTCATCAACTTCAACTCCTAAAAGCAAATTAGTATAAACCCTCTTAATAAATTCTACAGCAGTCTGTCCCTCGCCATTTTTATAAATCCCAATATAGTCAGGATCTTCTAGAATTTTCTTCATCCAATCAAGAATGCTTGCTTTAGTTTTTCTATCTAATTGTTTTCCATGTCTTTTCATGATATGCTTTAGCACTCCTGGGGAGGCATATATTGCTCCAGTAAACTCTATACCTAACTCATTAGCTATCTTTTGCCTTAAATATCCTACTCTTTTATAGGTACAAAATCTGCTCTCCATACTATCCCTCTTCACTATAATATATTAAGCATAATACTATCTGCTTAATATATTCTATTCTAGTAAATGGACAGTTTACACTAAAACATGAAAATATTTTATATTTTTTGAACCTTAATATTCGTGTTTTTACGCTAAAAAAATAATCTACTACTAAATTATAAATATTTAGTAGCAGATTATCCCTATGTTATAGTATTATACAAATTAAACCGCCATTACCTTCATTAATAATTTTTTGAAGTGTCTTTTGGATTTTAACTTGTACATCTTCTGGCATCTTATATAATTTGTTTTGTAAGCCTTCTTTTACTAAAACCTCTAATGATTTACCAAACATATTACTTTGCCATAACAATGCTGGGTCCTTTTCATATTGCTCCATTAAAGCTGTAACAAGCTCTTCACTTTCTTTTTCTGAACCCATAATTGGGCTAATTTCAGTTTTAATATCAGCTTTTATAAAGTGAAGTGATGGTGCACTTGCTTTTAATTTAACACCAAATTTTGTTCCTTGTTTTACAATCTCAGGCTCTTCAAATTTCATTTCACTCAATTGTGGAGCAACTAATCCATATCCAGTTTCTCTAACGTCAACTAACGCATCCTTGATTTTGTCATATTCTCTCTTTGCTATATTTAAATCTTTTACTAGTGCAATTAAATCACTTTCACTTTCAATATCAACATCACAATTTTCACTAAGTACTTTATAGAAAATAGTTTCACTTGGCTTTAAAAGTATATTAGCTGTTCCTTCACCAAGTTTTATTTGAGTCAAATCAGATGCACTTAAATTTTCATTTTGTTTAGCATCATAAAATGCTGGTTTTATGTCCCTAATTTTATCTATACTATCACACATTCCCTTAATAATTTTAAAGAATTCTTTCTTTAGCCAATGATCAGGGTCTAAGCTTTCTACCCATGTTGGCATATCAATATTTATTTCCTTTACAGGGAACTCTTTAAGTACATGTTTAAAAAGTTTTTCCACATCTTTTTCACTCATATTTGAAACATCCATAACTTGAACTTCTACATCATATTTTTTTTCTAGTTCAAGCTTTAATGTATCAGTTTCTGGAGAGTTTATGTTCTTGGTATTAAGTACAATTATAAAAGGTTTATTTATAGCCTTAAGCTCATCTACAACCCTTTCTTCAGCCTCTACGTATTCTTCTCTATCTATTCCTGTTATACTTCCATCTGTAGTAACTACAAGCCCCACAGTTGAATGATCTGTAATAACTTTTCTTGTCCCAATTTCTGCAGCATCTTCAAAAGGTATTTCATATTCATACCATGGAGTATTAACCATTTTAGGTTCTTCATCTTCTAAGTATCCTAAAGCCCCCTTAACTATATACCCCACACAATCTACTAATCTAACCTTTAACTTTACATCTTCATCAATTGTAATTTCTACAGCTTCATTCGGAACGAATTTTGGTTCTGTTGTATGAATAGTTTTTCCTGAACCACTTTGTGGTAGTTCATCTTTAGCTCTTTCTTTTTTATAAGTATTTTCAATCTTTGGTATAACCATAAGGTCCATAAATTTTTTAATAAATGTAGACTTCCCTGTTCTAACAGGTCCTACAACACCTAAGTATATGTCCCCTTGAGTCCTTTCCGCAATATCTTTATATATATTGAAATCACCCATAAGTACACCCTCCTATTTATTTTTAACACTATATATATATTCCATAGTCAAAAAAAGTATACTACTTTTTTAATTTTAATAAATTAATGAAAATTCCCAGATTTCAAATGCATTTGTTTTTCTTTATTTTTTTCATTATCTATATAGTTAAAAATATGTAGTTAGAAAAGCAAATATGATATTTTTTACATAATAAATAAAAATTAAATTTTGCTAAAAAAAAGAAGCTATAAATCAACTTATAGCTTCTTTAACAATTAATAATTTTCTGCTTTTTTATCTCTTTGCAGTAATTCGCTTACCATTTCTTTAGCATCCTTATCTTCAAAAAGAACTTTATATAGAGCATCAGTTATTGGCATTTCAACATCTAACTTTTCTTTCAAATTGTAAAATGCCTGACATGCCTTAATACCTTCAACAATCATTCCAACTTCTTCAACAGCTTCTTCTCTTGTCTTACCTGTTCCTATTAAGTATCCTGCCCTTCTATTTCTAGAATGCATACTAGTACAAGTTACAATTAAATCACCCATTCCAGTAAGTCCTAAGAATGTTTCTACTCTTCCACCAAGTCTAGTTCCTACTCTAACTATCTCAGCCATACCTCTAGTCATAAGAGCTGCTTTTGTATTATCTCCATAACCTAATCCATCACAAACTCCTGCTGCTAAAGCTATAATATTCTTTACAGCTCCTCCAATTTCAACACCAACTAAATCATCATTAGTATATACTCTAAATGTTTTAGTCATAAATAGATCTTGAACTTCTTCTGCAACCTTCATATTTTTAGAAGATGTAAGTACTGTTGTTGGAATATCAAAGGCAACTTCCTCCGCATGACTTGGACCTGATAAAACTACTACAGGATTGTTAAGTTCTTCTTCAATAACCTCAACTAATGTTTTATTACTGCCCTCTTCTATTCCTTTTGCAATACAAATAACCGGTACATCTTCTTTTATTAATCCTTTAATACTTTTTGATGCACTTCTAATTACATGAGATGGAACTGCTAATACAACATAATTTGAATCTTGTATTGCATCCTCTAAATTATTATAAGCTGTAACATTTTTAGGTACATCTAATCCTTTAATGAATTTATCATTTCGTCTATTAACATTAATGTCCTCAACAACACTACTATCTCTATCATATACTGATACAACATTTCCTTTGTTTGCTAATAAGATAGCTAAAGAAATTCCGAAACTTCCTCCGCCTAAAAAAGTCACCTTACTCATAATTACTTATCCTTTCTCTCCCTATATTCTATTTGTATTCCAGTACCGCTGAAATCAAAATTATCTCTTAATTGATTTTCTAAATATCTTTCGTAAGAGAAATGTCTGCAGCTAGAATCATTAACAAAGAATACAAACTTTGGTGGTTTTGTAGCTACTTGAGTTGCATAGTATATTTTTAATCTCTTTAATGCAACTACTGGTGGTTCTTTCATTAATATTGCTTTATTTATAACATCATTTAATACACCAGTACCAACTCTCTTATCGTAATTATCATAGCATTGTCTAGCAACTTCTAAAACTTTATGTGCTCTTTGACCAGTTAATGCTGATATAAATAAGAATTTAGCATATTTTATAAACTTAAGCTTACTTTGTAAGTCTTTTTTATAATTTTCCATTGTCTTATCATCTTTTTCAATAAGATCCCATTTGTTTACTATAACCATTATAGCCTTATTTAATTCATGTGCAAAGCCTACTATTTTTTCATCTTGCTCAGTAACACCTTCAGTAGCATCTATCATTAAAATACATACATCAGCTCTTTCAACAGCAGCAAGAGTTCTAATTACAGAATATCTTTCGATTTCTTCTTTAACTTTACTCTTTCTTCTAAGACCAGCAGTATCAATTAATGTAAATTTACCAAATTCACATTCAATTTTACTATCGATAGCATCTCTTGTAGTACCTGCTATGTCAGATACTATTAATCTGTCTTCACCTAATAATCTATTTATTAAAGATGATTTTCCTACATTAGGTTTACCTATCATAGCAATTTTTATGTCATCATCTTCTTCATCTTTTCCAGCAATTGAATCAAAATGAGCAACTACCATATCAAGCATATCTCCAAGACCCTTTCCTTGTCCTGCAGATACAGCTACTGGATCTCCAATTCCTAAATTGTAGAATTCCCAAGCATTTTCTTCATCTTTTAAGTTGTCAATTTTATTAACAACTAAAACTACTGGTTTTTTAGATTTTCTAAGCATTGTAGCAACTTCATTATCAGCAGCCGTCATTCCTTCTTTACCATCAACTACAAACATTATTACGTCAGCAGTTTCTATAGCAATGTTTGCTTGTCTTCTCATTTGCTTAACTATTATATCTTGGTTTTCTGGTTCTATACCACCAGTGTCAATCATTGTGAAAGTATGATTTAGCCACTCAGCCTCTGCATATACTCTATCTCTTGTTACACCTGGTGTATCTTGAACTATTGAAATTCTTTTTCCTGCTAATTTATTGAATAATGTAGATTTCCCTACATTAGGTCTTCCAACTATAGCAACTATTGGTTTTGCCATTATTTTATTTCCTCCTGACACGCATCATTTATTATGCTTACTATATCTTCTCCTGTATGATCACATACAAGAACTTTAACCCCTAACTCTCTTTCTATATCTTCTATTCTTGTATCATCTAGCATGATATATTCAGCTGGACCTAATTCATATCCTTTTCTAAACATATTGTTTGACATGATTAAGTACTCACTATTAATTTTTCCTTTTAATTGTCCAATAATATCAGTTCCAGTAAGAAGCCCTGCAACAGTTATTGTTTCACCAAAGAAATTATTAATAATTTCATATGTATCTATTTTAATATTAGGGTTAGCGTTCATTAACTTTTCCATTCCACTTTTTACTTCTTCATAAGCAAGTTTACCTGTTGGTACTGAAAAGGTTCCTTTTATATTTTTATTCAAATCTTGAGCTGTATAGTTTATGGATTCTCTAAAACATCTAATCATTCCAATTCCATCTTCTATTTGCTCATATCCATTATAAAAATCTTCATCAGGTACATCTATACCTGATACTAAATAAAACTCATCAGAAAATCTTACAAATGGATCATTTATCTCTTCCATAAATCTTTTTTGGAATTCCATAATCATTTCTAATTCTTTTCTTGCAGTTTCTTCATTAAATGTTTTTACTTTAACTAATCCTTCTCTATATTTTGTAACTCCAATAGGCACTACTGCAATATTGGCAACTGAAGGATATAATTCATATAACTCAGTAATTGTCCTCTTAAGCTCCTCACCATTATTTACTTCAGGTATAAGAACTATTTGACAATGCATTTCTATTCCAGCTTCAGCTAGTCTTTTCATTCTATCATAAACTGCACCTGCAAATCTATTGCTAAGCATTTTTACTCTTAACTCTGGATTTGTTGTATGCACCGAAATATTTATAGGACTTATTCTGTATTTAATAATTCTATCTATATCTTCTTCTTTCATATTAGTTAAAGTAACAAAGTTACCTTGAAGGAAAGAAAGACGCGAATCATCATCCTTAAAATATAAACTTTCTCTCATCCCTTTAGGATTTTGGTCTATAAAGCAAAACATACATTTATTACTGCATCTTTTTGCTTTATCCATAATACCTCCACCAAATTCTAGGCCCAATTCTTCTCCATAGTCTTTTTCTATTTCGTAATCCCAGACCTCTCCATTTGGCTTTTGTATTTCTAAAACTATTTCTTCATCGTTAGTTAAAAACCTGTAGTCTATAATATCAACTATCTTTTCTCCATTTACTGATAATAAAATATCATTTTCTTCAATGCCTACTTCTTCAGCAATACTATCAGGCATTACACTTGTTATTACATTTTTCATAATGTCACTCCTATAATTACCTACCATCTCTATGTTATATTAACCTAATATTTTTATTTTTGTCAACTAACAAAAAAAGAATATAGGTTTCCCCCATATTCTTTATTATTACTCATTTAAATCTACATAATCACCTTTTGAAGAAAAAATTATCCATTCACAAATATTTGTAACATGGTCCCCAACTCTTTCTAGGTATTTAGATGCAAATAATATTTGTGCTCCCTTATTTATCATTGCTTCATCTTTTGCCATCTTCTTTAACATATCATTAAATAATCCACGATATAAAATATCAACTTCATCATCCATTTTGCAAATTTCATAAGCAGCTTCTACATCACTTGCAACAAATGCTTCTATTGATTTTTTTATCATTTTTCTCAAAATATCTACCATTTGCCAGATTGGTTCACATTCTTCACCTAATACATCAAGTTCTACTCTTTGAGCAATTTTACAAATATCAACTGCATAATCAGCCATTCTTTCTAAATCCGTAACTATCTTTGAAGTAGTAAATATCTTTCTTAAATCAGTTGCTACAGGAGATTCCATAGCCATGAACTTTAAGCATTGCTCTTCAATTTTTCTATTTAATTCATCAACCTTATCATCATTATCCATTACTTGCTTTGCAAGGGCCATATCCTTGTTTTTAAAAGCTTCTATACTATTATATATTTGCTTTTCTACTAAACTTCCCATTTCAGCAAGCTCAGATTTTAGAAGTTTCATTCTTTTATCTAAAAGATTTCTTGTCATCATCTCACTCCCTACTTACTTAATTCTATTCAAATGATTTTTATATTAAAACTTTAATTTACACCTAGCAATACTTAAATTTATCCATTTCTAAATTTTAGCCGAATCTTCCTGTGATATAATCCTCTGTTCTCTTATCCTTTGGTCTGTAGAATATATCCTCCGTCTTACCATATTCAATTACTTCACCTGATAAGAAAAATGCAGTTTTATCAGCAATTCTTCCTGCTTGTTGCATATTATGAGTGACAATTACTACAGTATATTGCTTCTTTAATTGATCCATAAGTTCTTCCATTTTGTTAGTTGAAATAGGATCTAATGCAGATGTAGGCTCATCCATTAATATTATTTCTGGTGAAACTGCTATAGTTCTAGCAATACATAATCTTTGTTGTTGACCACCTGAAAGACCTAACGCAGATTTTTTTAATCTATCTTTAACTTCATCAAAAAGAGCTGCACCTCTTAAACTTGTTTCTACTATTTCATCTAATTTCTTTTTATCTTTAATTCCATGAATTCTTGGTCCATAAGCTATGTTGTCATAAATTGACATAGGGAATGGATTAGGCTTTTGGAATACCATTCCAACTTTTTTTCTTAAATCTATTTCATCATAATCTTTATATATATCTTTTCCATCTATTAATATTTGACCATTAATCTTTACACCTTCAATTAAGTCATTCATTCTATTTAAAGTTCTTAAGAATGTTGATTTACCACATCCTGAAGGACCTATTAATGCCGTAACCTTTTTTGATTCTATATCTAAATTTATGTTTTTTAATGCTTTATTATCACCATAAAACAGTTCTAAATTTTTAACCTGAATCTCAGGCTTAATTATATTTGACATATTTACACCTCAAAATCTTATGATTTTCTTTCATTAAAATAATTGCTTATCATAATAAAAACTATTAATTATTTCACTATACTCAAAATTAAACATTAGTAATTTGCTTTATTAAATTTCTTGCTCACAAACTTTGCTAAAATATTTAATACTAAAATCATTACAATTAAAACTATTCCAGCTGCAGCTGCTGAGGCAATATCACCCTTCTCCTTAGTCTCAAGGAATGCATGAACTGTTAAAGTTCTACCACTTGCCATTATACTAGTAGGCACCTTATAAACTGTACCTGCGGTTAAGAAAAGTGCTGCTGATTCTCCAATCACACGCCCCATTGATAGTATTACTCCTGAAAGTATTCCTGGAATTGCACTTGGAAGTATAACTTTGTATAAAGTTTGGAATCTTGTTGCCCCAAGCCCAAGTGAAGCTTCTCTATATGATGGTGGAACTACCTTTAAAGCTTCTTCTGTTGTACGAATAATTACTGGTAAAATTATTATTGCAAGAGTCAAAGATCCTGCTATAAGTGAATATCCAAATTTTAATGTTGTTACAAAAAATGCTGCACCAAATAATCCATATACGATTGATGGTATACCTGCAAGAGATTCAGTTGAATATCTAATTATTCTAACTAATCTTCCTTGCTTAGCATATTCTTGCAAATAAACTGCTGCTAATACACCTATTGGTGTAGCAATAACTAATGATAATCCAATAGTATATAAAGTTGAAATTATAAATGGCTTAATTCCACCACCACCTGATGGTTTATATTCACCAAATAAATAATTAAAGTTTATAAGTTTATATCCTTTTAAAAATATAAATCCTATTATAAATACTAAAATTCCAACAGTTATTAATGCTGATAAATATAATAATATCTTTAAGATATTTTCTTTAAATTTTCTCATTTTTACTTACCTTCCTTATTAGAAAGTTTAGAAATAACTAAATTTAATATTAAGATGAATGCAAATAATACAACACCTGTAGCAAATAATAACTCTTGGTGTGATTGAGTTGCATATCCCATTTCTAAAGCTATATTACTTGTAAGAGGTCTAACCTTATCAAAAATAGATGTAGGTATTTGAACTGAATTTCCGCCAACCAATATAATAGCCATTGTTTCTCCAATTGCTCTACCACAGCCTAAAACTATGGCTGCAAGTATACCTGACTTTGCTGCAGGTACAACAACCTTAAACGTTGTTTCTATATGTGAAGCTCCAAGTGCAAGAGATCCTTCTTTATAACTTTTAGGAACAGCTTTTATTGCAGTAGTAGAAACTGAAATTATTGTTGGAAGCATCATAATTGCTAAAACTATAATTACTGCTAATAAGCTTTGTCCTTGTGGTAAATTAAAGGTATTCTGTATCCATGGAACAATTACTGCCAAACCAAATAATCCGTATAATACAGATGGAATTCCAGCTAAAAGCTCAACTGCTGGAATAATAAATTTTGATACACCCTTTGGTGCAACTTCTGCAATAAATATTGCTGTTAACAATCCTATTGGTACCCCTATTATTAAAGCTCCTATCGTACCATAAATAGATGCAATTATCATTGGTAATATACCATACTTTTGATTTTCTGATGTAGGATACCATTCAGTACCAAAAATAAATTGGGTAAATGATTTTCCTTCTACAAAAAATGGTCTCAATCCTTTATAAAATACAAATCCTATTATTAAAACTAAACTTATAACTGCTATAAGCGCACATATTAAAAATATTGTTCTCGTAGCTTTATCTACGATGTATTTACTTTTATTTTTTTTATTTTCCTCTACCATTTTAGTCCTCCTAATGGTAATAACACACTAATATTGATTTTTATAGTAAAAATGCCTCCTCCATAGAGGCATTTTCACAATATTTATTTTGTTATTCTATAGTTATTAATTTGTTATCCGCTACTATTTGTTGTCCTTCTGAGCTTAATACGAAGTCAACTAACTTTTGTCCTTCTTCTGTTAAATTATCTTTTGAAGTTACTAATAAGAAAGGTCTAGAAATCTTATAGTCTCCAGCTTTTACATTTTCAGCTGTTGGTTCAACATCATTAACATTTAAAGCTGAAACTGTATCATCAATATATTCGAAAGAAGCAAATCCAATTGCATTTACATTTCCAGCTACTGTAGTTTTAACAGCTCCGCTACCATCTGAAATTGATGCATCTTTAGTTAACTCTTCTGATTTATATCCAACAATTTCTTGGAATGCATCTCTAGTTCCTGAACCTTCTTCTCTTGAAACAACTACGATTGGTGCATCTGATCCACCTAAGTCTTTCCAGTTTGTAATTTCACCTGTATATATTTTTTTAACATCTTCTAAAGTTATGTTTTTAACAGTATTTTTGGGATTTACTAATAAGGCAATTCCATCATATGCAACAGTAGTTGCTTCTACTGAACTCTTTTCTTCATCTTTTAATTCTCTTGAAGACATTCCTATTTCTGAAACTCCTCCAATAACATCTTTTATTCCTGCTCCTGAACCATTTTGTTGTATTTCTAATGTAACATTACTATTTTCTTCTTCATAAATTTCTTGGACTTTTTCCATTAATGGACCTACTGAAGTTGAACCTGAAATTGAAATAGTTACCGCTCCTGAACCAGTTGTATCTCCTTCTGCTGATTCATTAGATCCACATCCTACAAATGTTGCTCCAACCATAGTAACTAATAATGCCCCTACCATTAATTTCAATTTTTTACTTCTCATTTTTATTCCTCCACTTTCATAAATGAATTTTTTATTCATATACCTTACACAAATAATATTATTCCTCTAAAGTTAAACTAATATTACTAAAATGTTAAATAGAGTTAGAGAAATGTTAAGAGAATGTTAAATAGGTATATTCTTGTCTTATTCTGTAATAATAATAAAAAAAATAAAGATAAGCAGGAAACATAAAAACATTTCACCACATTATCTTTATTTACACTTTTATTAGCATTTATAATAATTATTTTTTAATTTTAACAGTAAACGTACTTCCTACTCCAAGCTCTGATTCCACACTTATATCTCCATTAAACAACCTTACAATATGCTTAACTATAGCTAAACCTAATCCGGTTCCCCTAGTAGATCTTGATTTATCTACCCTATAAAATCTTTCAAATATTCTCGGAATATCATTTTTAGGAATTCCTATACCATTATCACTAACTTTAAATATAAAGTATTTACCATCTAAAGTTAAATTAATTTTAACAATTGCTCCATCATTAGAATATTTAATTGCATTTTCAATTAAATTAAGACCTAATTGATGAAATTTATCTTTACTTCCTACAATCGTATCCTCAAATTCATCTTTATATTCAATAACTATATTTTTCTTTAAAGCTTGATTTTTTACTATTTCTAGCACATTTTCAACCACTTCTCCTGGTTTAAAACATTCACTATCCATTTTGTGAAGATTTTCAATATTAGAAAGCACCAAAATATCATTTATTAAATTAGTTAATCTTTCTGATTCTTTATCGATAATATCTAAAAACTTATTTTTAGTTTCATTATTTTCTACATATCTTAATGTTTCTGAAAATCCTTTTATTGAAGTTAATGGCGTTTTTAATTCATGTGAAACATTTGCTACAAATTCACTTCTCATATTTTCTAATCTTTTAATATCAGTAATATCTAGCACAGATATTACAACACCTATGGTATTTTTTGAACCACTAATAATAGGTGCTTTCTTAACTCTTAATTCCCTTTCTACTGGATGGAATAATTTAATTTCTCTTGCAGCTATTTCAGGCATTTCTCTAATAAAGTTTATTAAATCATAATCTATAATACAATCTGATAAACTCTTTCCTATAATATCTTCTTTTAAAGCAAATAACATTTTTGAATATGGATTAATTAAAATTATTTTTTCATTATTATCAATAGCAATAACTCCACTTTCCATACTTTCTAAAATAGCTTCAAGTTTATTTTGCTTATCTAATGAATCTTTTATCTTTATTTCAAGCTGATCCGCCATATTATTAAAAGTTTGTGCTAAAAATCCAATTTCATCATAATTATAAATAATTGCTCTTTTATTTAAATTACCATTTGCTATTTTAGTCGTAACTTTTTCAAGCTCCTTAATAGGATACACTATTATTCTTACAAGCTTTATTGCAAATATTAAAGATAGTATAAATACAGCAATTACTATTGCAATATAATATTTTAAAGCTCCTGATGCAAATACCTTAATTGCAGTTATTGGCACCGAACTTCTTAGAACAGTATTATCATCAATTTTAGTTGCATAATAAACTAAATTAGTTCCTAAACTTGCACTATACCTTACGCTACTGCCAGTCCCATTTTTAAAAGCATCAATAATTTCCTGCCTATTATTATGATTTTCTAGACCACTAACTTCATTATCAAAAATTACATCCCCATCTTTATTTACAAGAGTAAAACGAACTACATTACCTTTAAATTTATATAAAGATAAATCTATCTCATTAATAGTTTCTTCCTTTGCTAAAAGCGAATTATACAATGCTAAAGTTTCTTTTGCATCATTTATCGTACTAATATTAACTAATGCTATAAAAGAACTAGTTACTATTATTAAAGCAAATATTACAGTAATAATTACTGATGTTATAATTCTTTTTTTCATACTTTAACAATTAGGATTAAATCTATATCCTACTCCTCTTATAGTTTCAATAAGCTTAGGATTTTTATCATCCTCTTCAACTTTCTTTCTTAAATATCTTATATGAACATCTACTGTTCGTGTTTCTCCTATGTATTCATATCCCCATATCTTATCTAGCAAAGTATCTCTGGTTAATATTTTTCCTTTATTCCTAATTAAAATTTCAAGAAGCTCAAACTCTTTAAGAGTTAAATCTAACTTTTTATCTTTGACATGTATTTCTCTTTTTTCAAAATCAGCTTTTAAATTTCCAAATACCAATACACTACTTTCTGGTTCAACCACAGAAAATCTTCTTAATACAGCCTTTACTCTTGCAAGTAATTCTCTAACAGAAAATGGTTTAGTAATATAATCATCTGCACCTAATTCTAATCCTAGTATTTTATCAAGTTCCTCACTTTTAGCAGTAAGCATTATTATTGGAGTGTTTCTTATTTCACTATTACCTCTAACTTCCCTGCAAACATCATATCCATCTTTACCAGGAATCATTAAATCTAATAAAATTAATTTTGGCTTTTCTTCAATTGCAAGTTTTACTGCATCAATTCCATTATTAGCTTTAATTATTTTATATCCATTATTCGTTAAATTAAAGCTTATAAGTTCTAAAATATGTTCTTCATCATCTACCACTAATATTTTTTCATTTGCCATTTTCTATCACCCCAAAATTTTATTTAATATAAATAAATGAAAATAATCTTCCATAAGTACCATTACTAGCTCTATAGGAAAATAATTTACTTTTCTTTTCACAATGTGTACAAAGCTTTAATGAATAAATATTTTCACTTTTTAACCCAATATTCTTTAAATCATGTTCTATACAAAGTTCCATACTTAAATTTCTTCCATTAAAAAGTTTTTCTGCCGGAATCGTATTAAATTTTTCAATAAATTTTTCTTTTAACTCTTCCGATATCTCATAGCAGCATTGTCTAATATGCGGTCCAATATAAGCCTTTATATTCTTAACATTCGAGCCATATTCATTAATCATCTTTTCTACAGCTTTTTTGCTTATATCATTAAAGGTCCCCTTCCAACCACTATGAACAGCTCCAACTACACAATTAACCTCATCCAGTAATATTACAGGTACACAATCAGCTGTAAATGCACCAACTATAACAGACTTTTCATTTGTTACTATTCCATCTCCTTCATTTTCAATAAATTCTTCGTCTTTACCCTTATAAACAAAAACCTTGTCACTATGTATTTGTCTAATATACTTAACTTCATTAACTTTAAAGTCTTCTTTTAATGATAAAAGGTTATTCATTCCATCTTCTGTGTGTCTATTAAAGCTTCTATTCATTTCTGCATTAGAAAATACTACATTAATATTTTCACCTTCTAAAATCCAAAAATCCTTAAAAGCTTTAAAATCATTAACATTTAAATAATTCATAATCCACCCCTATATTTCTATATCTGTATTTTAACATTTTAGATATTCATTTACCAATTAATCTAAACAACTTTTAACACGATTTTAACTTTGAAAAAACACTCAGTAATTTATTTTATATATAAGCCTTACCTAAATTAAAATATTTCTTTAATTATAGTCATTAATTTATTATATCTATAAAAAAGACTACCCATAGGTAGCCCATTTTATTTATTATTTGTTCTTAATACATTTATCTCATCAATAAATGTAGTTATATCCTTAAATTCTCTATATACAGATGCAAATCTTACATATGAAACCTCATCAAGATTTTTCAATCTATCCATTACCATTTCACCAATAACACTTGATTCAACTTCAGTTAACATATTATTTGAAATATTTTTTTCAATATCTTCTGCCAATTCTTCGATTTGCTTTCTAGATATAGGTCTCTTTTGACATGCAATAATAAGCCCATTTACAATTTTTTCTCTATTAAAGTTTTCCCTTGTAGAATCTCTCTTAACAACTAAAATCGGAATATCTTCAATTTTTTCATAAGTAGTGTATCTTCTACCACAACTACTGCATTCCCTTCTTCTTCTTATTGTTGTATTATCATCAGTGGATCTAGAATCTACAACCTTACTTTCATCATAAAAACAAAAAGGACACTTCAAACAAATCACGCCTTTCCCTTATAGTTATATTTGTATTATACAATCTTTTTGTACTTAATACTATATTTTATTTTCATCTTGATTAATTTCTATACCTGTCGCATCGACAATTATTACGTCAACCCCTACTTTAACTATTTTCTCCCATGGTATCTCTATATCATCTTCTTTAGAAAACCACCCTTTATTACTATTAGAAGGTAAAAATATTGATACTATTTTATTTGTATCTAAATCAACCTTAAAATCCCTTATATATCCAAGCTTACTTCCTGTTGATATATCAACTACCTCCATACTTCTTATAGCATTTACAGAATATAAAATTAAGTCACTCTCCATAATTATCTCCTCCAACTTAAATATGTATTTTCTTTACCATATTTATATATATGATGTGACCTTTCATTTTATTAAATTATTTATATTTTATGCTTTAAGAAATATATAAAATACTAATACTTGTCCACTCCTTATAATTTTAGATTATATCACCTTTTTAACAAAAAAATAGGACTCAAAGAGTCCTATACATACTTTCTCATATGCTTTAATGCTGTTTTTTCTAACCTTGAAACTTGCGCTTGTGAAATTCCAATCTCATCTGCAACTTCCATTTGTGTTCTCCCATTAAAAAATCTTAATGTTAAAATTAATTTTTCCCTGTCATTTAATTTTTTCATAGCTTCTTTAATTGAAATGTTTTCTAACCAGCTATCATCACTATTCTTAGAGTCACTAATTTGATCCATTACATAAATAGCATCTCCTCCATCGTGATATATTGGTTCAAACAAGGAAACTGGATCTTGAATTGCATCTAAAGCAAAAACAACTTCTTCTCTAGGTATATTTAATTCTTTTGCTATTTGGGATACTGTTGGTTCCTTATTATTATCCTTTATCAATTTATCTCTTACTAATAAAGCCTTATAAGCTACATCCCTTAAAGATCTACTTACCCTAATAGAGTTATTATCTCTTAAATACCTTCTGATCTCTCCTATTATCATAGGTACAGCATATGTAGAAAATTTTACATTTTGAGATAAATCAAAATTGTCTATTGATTTCATTAAACCAATACACCCAACTTGAAATAAATCATCTACATTTTCTCCTCTATTATTAAATCTTTGAATAACACTTAAAACTAATCTTAAATTCCCCTTAATGAAAGTTTCTCTTGCTTGTGTATCTCCGCTTCTCATCTTTAATAGGAGTTCTCTTTTTTCCTTTTCCTTTAGTACTGGTAATTTGGAAGTATTCACCCCACAAATCTCAACTTTGTTGATAATCAAAGTCAATCACTCCTTCAGAAGTAATAACATACTGCATTTAAAATTATTTCCGTTAGAGGATTGTTTTATACTAAAGACAACCTTAAATCATTTTATTTATTTCTTTCTTTAATCTATTTATTATTTTCTTTTCCAATCTTGAAATATATGATTGTGATATACCAAGCATATCTGCTACTTCTTTTTGAGTCTTCTCTGTATTACCAGAAAGTCCAAACCTTAATCTTACAATTTCTTTTTCTCTGTCATTTAAATTTTTTAATGCTAAAAATAATAATTGCTTGTCAACTTCATCTTCAATTAAGTTATATACTGTATCATTTTCAGTACCTAAAATATCAGATAATAACAATTCATTTCCATCCCAATCTATATTTAATGGCTCATAAAACGATACTTCAGCCTTAACTTTTGTATTTCTTCTTAAATACATTAAAATCTCATTCTCAATACATCTTGATGCATAGGTTGCTAATTTAATTTTCTTTTCAGGATTAAATGTATTAACAGCCTTTATAAGGCCTATTGTTCCAACAGAAATTAAATCTTCTACTCCAACTCCTGTATTTTCAAATTTTCTAGCAATATAAACTACAAGTCTTAAATTTCTTTCTATAAGAATATTTCTTACTTCTTCGCCCCCACTTGCTAAGTTCCCAACTAACTTTTCTTCTTCATCTTTTTTTAATGGTGGTGGAAGTGCATCATTTCCACCTATATAATCTACTCTTTTTCTAAAAATATTAAATTTAGATAAAAATTTATTTAATAGTAAAATTAACTTTCCCATATATCCTCCTTATACTATACCCCTTGATAACAAAGCCTGGAACTCATCTTCTTTACTCAATTTCCTTTCACATCCACATACTATTGCATCAACTCTTGTCCAGCTATTGCTATCTTCATTTTTTATCATTATATTTCCTTTAAATCCTTTAACTTCTCCAACTTCGTTTATAGTATCATATTTAATAACAAATTTTTTATCATCTGGAATATCAAATTGATTGAAGTAGTTATTCTCAACAATAACGCATGGTAAATTTGTCACTGGCTCTCTTAATTCATTTCCTGTATCTAAAAACCCTTTTACTAGTACTGTTCTTGTTCCCTCTGTAATATATATATCATATAAAAAATTTTTAACTAAGGCTCTATCTTTAAGTAAATCCACAATTCTATTTATAAAAATAAATACAATTGCTACAGCTAGCACTATATATTTTATTGAATTGTTTTCAAGTACAAATGCCTGTCCGATCATATATGTGTTTTGCATTTGTAAAGCACCAAAACATATTCCTCCTAGCATAAAAGCTAACATAAAAAAGACCAGGATTGATTTTAATACATATTTAATTTTTTTACTTTCCAAAGAAATATATATCATAATTGCAGGTATCAATAATTTAAATGCTATGGAATTTAATAAATTTACATTACAAAAAATAACTAACCCGTATAAGCCTCCTAAAGCCGCTGCAATACATATATTCCGTTTATTAAAGCTAAACCTTAATAATTTGAAAGTAAGTAATAGTAAGAACAAATTGATTACTATATTTTCAAATATATAAATATCAATATACACTTCCATATGTTCATCACCTCAATATATAAATTATAGCTTTATCTCTAAATTTTTTTTGTCATTTTAACGGAGTAAAATTTATTTTTTAAACAAAGTTTTTTTACATATTATGCCTAAATATTCTTATTTGTTATAATAAATCTTTTATTTCATTTTTAATCACTTTGATAATATAATTAAAATCATAATTAAAAACAAAAAAATAAATAGAAATTGTAATTATTACAATTTCTATTTATTTTATATTATAATTATTAATTTTTACTTTCTTGATCTTAGGAAACTTGGTATATTAACGCTTTCTCTGTCTAAATCTAATAATGGATCATTATGAGTTGCCTTAACAGGTTCTTCTTCCCTTTTAATACTTTCTGTTACAGGTTTTGGTTCAATTTTTGCTTCAGGTGCTGAAGCTATAACTTTACCATTATCTTCTTCAAATCCTGTTGCAATAACAGTTAATCTGATTTCATCATTTAAAGTTTCATCAATAACTGCACCAAATATGATATTAGCATCTATATCAGCTGCTTCTCTTACTATTTCAGCAGCTTCATAAACTTCAATCGCTCCTAAATCTACTCCACCAGTAAAGTTTATTATAACTCCAGTAGCTCCATCTATTGAAGTTTCTAATAAAGGAGAAGAGATTGCTTGTCTAACAGCATCTTGTGCTTTATTATCACCTTTACCATAACCAACACCCATATGTGCTAATCCTTTATCCTTCATTACTGTTTCAATATCAGCAAAGTCAGCATTAACTACGCCTGGTATAGTAATAAGGTCAGAAATAGCTTGTACCCCTTGTCTTAATACTCCATCTGCTAATTTAAATGAATCCAATAATGTTGTCTTCTTATCTGCCATAGCAAGAAGTTTTTCATTAGGTATTATAACTAATGTATCAACATGTTGCTTTAAGTTTTCTAATCCCATTTCAGCATGTCTCATTCTTCTCTTTCCTTCAAATGGGAAAGGTTTAGTAACAACACCAACTGTTAAAATATTCATAGATTTTGCAATTTCTGCAACTACTGGAGCGGCACCTGTACCAGTTCCTCCACCCATACCTGCAGTAATAAATACCATGTTAGCACCTTTTATTGCTTCTGCTATTTCTTCTCTACTTTCTTCCGCAGCCTTTTTTCCAATTTCAGGATTCGCCCCAGCTCCAAGACCTTTTGTAAGTTTTTCACCTATTTGGATCTTTGTAGTAGCTTGTGAAAGCAATAATGCTTGTTTATCAGTATTAACAACTATAAACTCAACATTTCTTAACCCCTCAATTATCATTCTATTAACGGCGTTACCACCGCCACCACCGCATCCAATTACTTTTATATTAGTTAATTCCTGCATATCTAACTCGAAATCTAACAAAATAACTCCTCCTTAAAACTCTCTATTAGTAATTAAAATACTTTCATAATATTACTTTATTAGTTCTTCTTAATTAGCTTAATTATAGTATTAAACATAAATTATTCCGTACTCTAATTTTACATCATTACATATATGTTAACAATAGTAAAATGCTAACTATTGAAGAAAATTGTAATGATTTTTTTATATTTCATAAAAAAAATGATCAAAAAATGTTACTTTTATCTATAATGTACTATAATTTATTTCTATATCTTTATATAATAATAATAATTGCTAATTTTAAAATAATATATTTTAATCCATCAAATTATATATTCAACAAAACTTTAAAAATCCCTCTAACTTTTAACATTTTTTTATTTTTATCGAAAACTTATCATTCAGATTTACTCTTATAATGAGCTTTTATTTACAAAATTGTAATTTAACTTTATTTATGAAATCCACATATTAGATTTTATCCTATAAATAGCTTTAATTTGATATATTTAAACTTTAAATTTTAGTTATAATAAAAGGACGTAATTTCTTACGCCCTTGATATTTCTTATAAAATCATTAATCTTTTTAAAGTTTCCCTATCCACTGCATACGTCATTGCTGTTTCCATTGATATAACACCTTTTTTATATAATTCAGATATAGCCATATCCATAGTTTTCATACCATATTTACTTCCTGTTTGTACTGCTGATTCAATTTGATGTGTTTTACCTTCTCTAATTAAATTTTGTATTCCTGGAGTACTCACCATTATCTCTAAAGCAGCAACACGTCCATTGCTATCAATATTAGGTAATAGTTGTTGAGATACAACAGCTTGTAATACCGATGATAACTGTATCTTAACTTGTTGTTGTTGATGAGGTGGAAATACATCTATTATTCTATCTATAGTTTTTGCCGCTCCAATTGTGTGTAATGTAGAAAAAACTAAATGTCCTGTTTCAGCTGCTGTAATAGCAATGGATATAGTTTCTAAATCTCTCATTTCTCCAACCAAAATTACATCTGGATCTTCTCTTAATATAGCTTTTAACGCACTTCGGTAACTTTTACTATCCTTACCAATTTCTCTTTGATTAACTATACACATATTATGCTTGTGTAAGTATTCTATAGGGTCTTCTAAGGTTATTATATGTGCTTGTCTTGTATTATTTATTTCATTAATCATAGCTGCTAACGTTGTACTTTTACCACTGCCAGTAGGTCCTGTAACTAAAACAAGCCCTCTTTTTTTAGTTACAATATCTTTAAGTACTGCTGGATGCTTTAATTGATCTAATGTTGGTATTTTAAGTGCAATAACTCTTATTGCTATAGCATCACTATTTCTCTGTTTGAAAACATTCACCCTAAATCTTCCGATTCCTTGTGCTGAATAAGACGTATCAAATTCTCCGATACTTAAATACTCATCATACTTTTCTTTTAATATTTCTTTTGAAAACTCTTCAACATCATTTGGTGATAATCTATCTTGCCCTAAATGAATAAGTTTACCATTACATCTTATAGTTGGTGGTAGACCAACAGTTAAGTGTAAATCCGATGCTTTCATTTGTATCGTTTTACTTAAAAGTTCCTGTAGTATATACATATTATTTTCTCCCTGATTTTATATCTGATCGTATCTTATTTTTTTATCATTAATTACATTTTAGTAAAATAATACAATAATCACAACTAATTTTGTAAGCTTAATTCTTTTTTTGTCATTTAGCACTAAGTTCTTTTCTCAATTTCTTTAACGCTTTCTTTTCTATACGAGAAACATAGGATCGTGATATACCAAGTAGGCTTGCTATTTCTCTTTGAGTTTTACATTTACCATCTACCAAGCCATATCTCATCCTTATAATTTCTCCTTCTCTTTCACTTAATGATGTATTAATCTTTGAATAAAGAGCTCTTATTTGTATATTAGTTTCAACTTTATCAACTACAGAATCTTTATCACTACTTAATACATCGATTAAACTTATTTCATTACCTTCTTTATCTACCCCTATAGGATCATGTAAAAATGTTTCTCCTTTTTGCTTTTTACTACTTCTGAAGAGCATTAAAATTTCATTTTCAATGCATCTAGATGCATATGTAGCTAATCTTGTTCCCTTTGATGCATCAAATGAATCAATTGCTTTAATTAACCCCACTGTACCGATTGATATAAGCTCATCTATATCTTTATTCGGTATTTGATACTTTTTCACAATATGTGCAACCAACCTAAGGTTTCTCTCTATCAATACTCCTTTAGCCTTCTTATCACCAGCTTTTAATAGTTCCAAATACTTCTCTTCTTCTTTTTCATCTAAAGGCTGTGGAAACGTGTTATTACCTGATATATATCCTGTAAGAAAAACATTAGTACAGAATAACTCCAGAATATTACTAAAAAATATCACTAAGCTTCCTCCTAGTAGTGCTTATTATATAATATGATATTTTCTTAAAATATTGCTTGAAGATTATAAATTAATTTTTTTCATACATTTTACTCACTTATTAATGACTTTATTATTTCCCTATATATAGGTGCTGCTGTATTTCCACCAGCAAGTTCTGTTCCATTCTCATCTACACCATCTATATTTGGAGCAACTATTACCATAGTATATAATTTATCATTTAGTTCAAAATAACCAGCAAACCAACCATGAGTTGTTGCTCCACCTTCTCCTGTTGCTGTACCAGTTTTACCACCTTGAGTTATACCATCTACCTTAGCTGCAATACCAGTACCATTTGTTATAACATCACTCATGCTATTCTTAACTAACTTCGATGTTGTTGATGTAAATATTCTATTTTCTTCATTTTGAATATTTTCAATAATATTATTATCATCATCTACAATTGCCTCGATAAGTGATGGCTTAATATAAACACCATCATTAATTATAGAATTAATAGCACCAGCAATTTGAAGTGGAGTTACAGTTACACATTGCCCAATAGCAAAATTACTTACTCCATCAGTTAGCTTTGGTATTACCCCTACTGCCTCTTCTCTATTTTCACCTGCTAAACCTAAAACTTTATTGTACAATCCTAAATTCGTTGTATACTTTAACATGTTTTCATATCCTATTAATTGACCTAATTTTGCAAATATATCATTACAAGATACTTCAAATGCTTCATTTACAGTTAAAGTTCCATGAGCACTTTTACAAATATCACCATTACAAGTAAATGTATTAGTTATATTTACTAACCCTTCATTTAATGAAATAGCCTCTGTTAAAATTTTAAATATAGATCCTGGTTCAAATCCTAATTGACCTATTCCTAAGTTTACATTAGCTTCTGATTCATCTTTTTGAACCATTGCTCTTATTTTACCTGTGTTTGCCTCTAGCAAAACAACACCAACGTTATCTAAATTACTAAATGAATCTTCTTTTAAAACATCTCTAATCTTATCTGATATTGACTCATCGATTGTAAGTCGTATATTTTTATTATTTATACCTGAATTTGTTTCATTAGTTCTATAAATAGATTTATCATCTAAATAAAATCCAGTAGTTGGTCTATTATTATCTTGTATTATACTAGTAATTTCACTTTCAAATGATTCCTCTTCAACTTTATCTTTATCAATTGATGCTATGATATTCTCAACTCTCCAGCTTTCTTTTAAATCTAACTCATCATAAACATAAGTATATATCCCCTTTATATCATTAAGTTTATTTATCTTATCATAAGTTTCTTTTGTGATATTATAATAAAGCTTTCCACTTTGTTGCATAATATCAGAAAAGTTAAAAGATTCATCTTCAGATTTCATAATAAAATTTAAAGCTAATAAATCTTGTAATGTTTCTTCATAGTTGTTTAATTTAAAAGGCTTTGTATCAAGAACCATTACATATTTATTTTTATAGTTTATTAAACTTTCCCCATTAGTATCAAAAATCTTATAATTCTTATCACTAGTATATTCAACTTGATGGTTTTCCAATTGCCCTTGAACTGTACTAGTTGGCTTTATCATTAGGAAAAATAACCTTATAGTTAAAGCAATAAAAATGCTAAAAAATACTATTCCCACTGCAAGTGATTTTTTATTATTAATTTTAAAACCATACAAAAAAAACACCTCCTTAGCTAAATTCTAGCCTAAGAAGAGGTGTTTTATTCAAATTACTTCAATATATCTCTTATTTTTGCCATTAATAAATCTATAGCAACATAATTATGTCCACCTTCAGGTATAATTATATCTGCATATTTTTTTGAAGGCTCAGTGAATTGTAAGTGCATTGGTCTTACAATATTAAGATATTGATCTACAACTGATTCAACAGTTCTTCCTCTTTCATTAATATCTCTTACAAGTCTTCTTAGAATTCTAATATCAGCATCTGTATCAACATAAACTTTAATATCTAAAAGTTCTCTTATTCTTGGATCTTCAAGAATCAATATACCTTCAACCAAAATTATATCTCTTGATTCTACTGTTGTAGTTTCTTTTGCTCTATTATGTACAGTAAAGTCGTAACTTGGTTTTTCTATAGACTCTCCATTTATTAAAGTTTTTAAATGCTCTACTAATAAATCATTATCAAAAGCCATAGGATGATCGTAATTTGTTTTAACTCTTTCTTCCATTGATAAATGGCTTTGATCCTTATAATACATATCTTGTTGTATCATTGCAATACAATCATTTGAAAAATTAGAATATAACGCATCAGCAATTGTACTTTTACCAGAACCTGTTCCACCAGTAATTCCTATTAATATTGGTTTAGACATTACTGCATTTCCTCCTTAGTTGTTGTTTATGTTAATAACATTATTTGCTTTTACTAGCATATCATTTACCTTTAAAGGAACATCAACCTTTACAGTAAACATCATGTGCGCTCTATTAGCAACATCAGTCTTCTTATCTTTATCTAAATCATACATATCTTCTAATTTAATTTTAAAGTATGGAACTTCCGGTCTTAAAACTTCGACTTCTTCACCTTCGAATACTCTATTCTTTTGAAGAACTGTTGCTGTCTTTGTTTCTGGATCATATGATTTAACCATACCAACTATTTCGTAATCTCTAACATAACCAGCATCATCATAGTTTTGTTCACCATTAATACCTAAATAGAATCCTGTATGATATGGTCTATGGCTTACTTTTCTAAGCATATCCATCCATTCATCTTTAAACTGGTAGTTGCTTGGATTTTCCCAGTAGCTGTCTAATGCTTCTCTATATGCTTTTACTACAGATGCAACATAGAACTCACTCTTCATTCTTCCTTCTATCTTGAAAGAATAAATGCCACTCTTAACAAGTTCAGGAATATAATGAATCATACATAAGTCTTTTGAGTTCATTATATATGTTCCATTATCGTCTTCTATTACAGGATAATATTCACCTGGTCTAGTTTCTTCAACTAGATGATATTTATATCTGCATACATTACCACATATTCCTTTGTTAGCATCTCTTTTAATCATATAATTTGATATTAGACATCTTCCAGAATAAGCAACACACATTGAACCATGAATAAATGCTTCAATATCGCATCCCTTTGGAATATTTTCAGTTACTTCATTTATTTCTTTAAAAGTTAATTCTCTAGCTAATACTATTCTTTTAACTCCTAAATCATACCAGAACTTAGTTGCCATCCAGTTAACAGTATTTGCTTGTGTACTTAAATGTATTTCTAATTCTGGCGCTACTTCTTTACATATAGCAATTAATGATGGATCTGCAACTATAACTGCATCTACACCTATATCATAAAGACCTTTTATATATTCTCCTGCTGAAGGCAAATCATGATTTCTAGCAAAAACATTTAATGTTACATAAATTTTCTTACCTCTATCGTGACAATATTTAATACCTTCAATCATTTCTTCATTTGAAAAATTATTTGAAAATGCTCTAAGATTTAATTTGCCTCCACCAATATATACTGCGTCTGCTCCAAAATCTATAGCTATTTTTAGCTTTTCTAAATTACCAGCTGGTGCTAGTAGTTCAGGTTTTCTCATTGATTTACCTCCTTCTAGTTATAGCAATTCCATCTCCCATTGGAATTACAGAAGTAATTAAGTCCTTATCTTGTGATACTAAATCTAAGTAAGTTCTCATTCTCTTAACTATTGTAATTTTTCTTCTTTTAACTAAATCATCACTTGCAACCATACCTCTAAATAAGACATTATCAGCGATTATTATTCCATCCTCTTTTAATAATCTTAAACAATGCGGTAAAAAGTGATTATAATGACCTTTTCCTGCATCCATGAAAATTAAATCATAAGGTTCTTCTAACTTTTCTAACACTTCAAGACAATCTCCCGCCTCTATGGTAATATTATTTTCTAACCCATATGTTTTTATATTTTCTTTTGCATATTTTATCATTTCTTCGCTTCTCTCTATGGTAGTTATATGAGGATTACATCCTGCTGCTTCATACATTATAATTGCAGAATATCCAATAGCAGTACCAAGCTCTAAAATTCTAAGTGGCTTTTTCATACTTACCATGAACTCTAAGAACTTTATAGTTTCTTTTTGAGCTATAGGCACTCCATTTTCCTTAGCGAAGTCTTCTAACTCTTTTAATTTCCCTTCACTTTCAGGAATCAATCCTCTAATATATTCCTCCATATAGTCGTAGGTAACTCCACTCATACTAAACCTCCGTATATGTTAATATCCTAATTCTTCTTTTTTCTTTAAGAAATCATCATAATTATTTGTAAAATAATGTTCATCATCAGATGCTAACAGATAAAATAAATAATCTGTACTTGCAGGATTTAATGCTGCTTTAATTGATTCTAAACCTGGATTACATATTGCACCTACTGGTAAACCTTTGTATAAATATGTATTATATTTTGATTCAATTGCTAAATGCCTATTTCTAACACTTTCAATATAATATCCATGTGCATAAATTACAGTTGCATCAATTTGAAGTGGCATACTTTGTCTTAATCTATTATAAATAACTGATGCAATTAATGGTCTATCTTCATCCACTCTTGCTTCTTTTTCTATAATAGATGCAACATTAACTACTTTTTCAACATCAGCTTCAGTAATAGTATCACTAGCAGTAATTTCTTTAAATACTTCTTCAAATCTCTTTATCATTGTTTCAATTATGTATTGTGGTTCAACACCAAGTTCAAAGCTATATGTATCTGGAAATAAAAATCCCTCTAAATTATATCTTTTCTCTGGATTATCCTTTACATATGATGGTAAGGGATAACTTTTTACTGCATTTATGAATTCATCTGAAGTACATACTTCTTGTTCTTGTAGTCTAGCTGCAATGTCTTCAATATTGAAACCTTCTGGAATAGTAACAGTTATTGCATTCTTATTATTTGCATCCCTTAAAGTTTCTGCTATTTCTTTTACTGACATTTCCTTTTCTAAAGTATGACTTCCTGGAACAACTTCTAAATTTAGTCCAGTTAATTTTGCATATAATTTTATAATTAACGGACTTTTTATTTTATTTTCATTTTTCAACTTAGAGAGAATATTATAAAAGCTATCTCCATCTTCAACTAAAACTACTTCTTCATTAGAAATTTTAAGTGGTTTATTTATTGTAGATGTAAATTTGAAAATTCCTAAAAATAAAATAATAATCAATATAAAACCAATAATTATGTTTGAATTTCTTTTTCTCTGTTTTCTTCTTCTTTTTACTTTGCCGGTATTTTTAACCTTTTTCTTCATAAATACCCCCTGTATTTAAAAGTGAATAGCTAAAAACTTAGCTATTCACTATTATAATACTTTTCTATGAAATTATAAACAATTTACATAATTATTTTTTGCTTCTGCTTATCATTCTCTTTCTTTCAGCAGCATCTAAGTATCTCTTTCTGATTCTTATGCTTTCTGGAGTAACTTCAACTAATTCATCATTTCCTATGAATTCAATTGATTGCTCTAAAGTTAATGTTGTAACTGGTACTAATTTAACAGCATCATCAGAACCTGAAGCTCTTGTATTTGTTAACTTCTTACCTTTACAAACGTTGATATCTAAATCTTCAGCTCTAGCACATTCTCCTACTACCATTCCTTGGTATACTGGTGTACCTGGAGTTATGAATAATCTACCTCTTTCTTGAGCATTGAATAATCCATAAGCAATTGCTTCACCTTGTTCAAATGAAACTATTGATCCCCTGCTTCTAGCTTCGATTTCACCCTTGTATGGTGCATATCCTTCAAATACGTGGTTCATGATACCATTACCCTTTGTATCTGTCATGAATTCATTTCTGAATCCGATAAGCCCTCTAGCAGGGATAACAAACTCTAATCTTGTATATCCATTAACAGCAGATGTCATATTAACCATTTCAGCTTTTCTTGGTCCCATTTTTTCCATAACAGCACCCATGAATTCTTCTGGAACGTCTATTGTTAAGTATTCCATTGGTTCTAACTTCTTACCATTTTCTTCTTTGAATATAACAGATGGTTTAGAAACTTGTAATTCAAATCCTTCTCTTCTCATTGTTTCTATAAGAACTGATAAGTGAAGTTCTCCTCTTCCTGATACTTCGAAGCAATCTGGAGTTATTTCTCTAACTCTTAAACTTACGTTAGTTTCTAATTCTTTCATTAATCTATCTCTTAAATGTCTAGATGTAACAAATTCTCCTTCTTTACCTGCAAATGGTGAATCATTTACCATGAAGTTCATGTTAAGTGTTGGTTCATCAATTTCAATGAATGGTAAAGCTTCTGGATTTGAAGCATCTGCAATTGTTTCACCAATGTTAGCATCCATAATACCACTTACTGCTATTATATCTCCAAGTCCTGCTTCTTCAACTTCTTCTCTCTTTAATCCATTGTATCCAAATACAGCTGTTATTTTGTAATTAGATTTTGTCCCATCTTGTCTTACTAAAGTAACGTTTTGGTTCTTTTTAACAGTTCCTCTATGTACTTTACCGATAGCTATTTTTCCAACGAAAGCATTACTATCTAAAGTAGTAACAAGCATTTGTAATGGTCCATCAATGTATCCCTTTGGTGGTTCAACATGATCTATTATTGTTTTAAATAATGGTTCCATTCCATCATTTGTATCTTCAACATTAAATCTAGCAAATCCTTCTCTAGCTGAAGCATAGATTATTGGGAAGTCTAATTGTTCATCATCCGCACCTAATTCTAAGAATAAGTCAAATACTTCATCAATAACTTCTTCTGGTCTTGCATTTGGTTTATCTATTTTATTTATAACAACGATTGGCTTTAATTTTAATTCTAAAGCTTTCTTTAAAACGAACTTAGTTTGAGGCATTGGTCCTTCATAAGAATCAACAACAAGTAAAACTGAGTCAACCATTTTAAGTACACGTTCAACTTCTCCACCAAAGTCAGCATGCCCTGGTGTATCAACTATATTGATTTTTATCCCATTGTACATTACAGCAGTATTCTTAGAAAGAATAGTGATTCCTCTTTCCTTTTCTAAATCGTTAGAGTCCATTACTCTTTCATCCATTTTTTCATTTGATCTAAATACGTGACTTTCTTTAAACATGGCATCAACTAATGTTGTCTTACCATGGTCAACGTGAGCTATAATAGCTATATTTCTAATGTCGTCTCTAGTTATTAATTCCATTTAACTTCCTCCATTAACTTTAATTATGAACTTAAACATAAAATTTAAATTCATTGCTTTTATTTTAAAGGCTTATCTTTCTTTTTTAACCAAGCATCCAAAGTTCATATTGCCTTTGCTTTGCCAAGTTAATGAAAGTTCAAATTACTAAATCTTAAAATAATCAACATCAAATTATGTAACAAAATAAGATAATAAACTATGTACTTAAGATTTAGATTTTTAGCTTTGTAAACCTATAAATATTTTACCCAAAAAGAAAATTGGATACACTCGTATCCAATTCCCAAATCCATCAATTATTCTACTATTTTCTCAGCAACTTGTCAACTACGACTTAAATTTCCATAATAATAGGTAAAATCATTGGCTTTCTCTTTGTCTTCTCATAAAGATAACTTCTAAGTTCATCTCTAACATTTGACTTTAATGTTGCCCAATCAGTAATATTCTTTTCTTCACAATCAAGCAAAGTATTTCTAACTATTTCTCTAGCCTCATCAATTAACCCTTCTGATTCCCTAACATATACGAAACCTCTTGATATAATATCTGGGCCAGCTACTATAGTTTTAGTTTCTTTAGATAAAGTAACTACTACTGTTAATATACCATCTTGAGATAAATGCTTTCTATCTCTTAATACTATATTTCCAACATCTCCAACTCCAAGACCATCTACAAAAATTTGACCTGAAATAACAGTTCCATTTTTCTTTATGCCATTTCTGGTAACTTCTATAACATCTCCAACTTCAGGAATAACTACATTTTTAGAATCTAATCCTAATTTAATAGCTAATTCACCATGTTGTTTTAAATGTCTGTATTCACCATGGACAGGTATAAAATGTCTTGGTTTTACTAAAGTTTGCATTAGTTTTAATTCTTCTTGACATGCATGCCCTGATACATGTATATTTTCTGCAGAATCATAAATAACTTCTGCTCCTTTTTTAAATAATTGATTTACAACTTTTGATACAAGCTTTTCATTTCCTGGAATAGGTGTAGCTGAAATAATTATTGTATCACCTTCAACTATATTTACCTTTCTATGCTCAGATGCAGCCATTCTAGATAATGCAGACATTGGCTCTCCTTGACTTCCAGTAGTAATGATTACAACTTGATCATTATTATATTTATTAATTTGGTCAATAGAGACTAATGTATTATCATCAACCTCAATATATCCTAATTCAATTGCAACATTCATTATATTTTCCATACTTCTTCCTGATACAGCAACTTTTCTGCCATATACTGAAGCAGCCTGTATTATTTGTTGGATTCTATGAATATTAGAAGCAAATGTCGCAATAATTATTCTTCCCTTAGTTTTTCCAAATATTCTTACAAGACTTTCTCCAACAATTTTTTCTGATTTTGTATATCCTGACTTTTCAACATTAGTTGAATCAGCCATCATTGCTAAAACACCTTTTTTACCCAATTCAGCAAATCTTGCAAAATCCATAGGTTCTCCATCTATAGGCGTATAATCCACCTTAAAATCTCCAGTATGAAGTACCACTCCTAAAGGTGTATGAATAGCAATTGCAACAGAATCTGCAATTGAGTGATTTGTTTTAATAAATTCAACAGAAACAGAGTTTAATCTAATTACATCTCTTGGTTTTACCCTAATAAGTTCAGTAGTACTTAGTAAACCATGTTCCTTTAATTTAGTTTCGACAATTCCTAATGTTAATTTTGTCCCATAAACCGGAACATTTAATTGTTTTAATACATATGGTAATGCACCGATGTGATCTTCATGACCATGAGTCAAGAAAATCCCAGATACTTTTTCTTTATTTTTTATAAGGTACGTTATATCAGGTATAACTAAATCAATTCCGAACATATCTTCATCAGGGAATTTTAATCCACAATCAATTACTACAATATCATTTTTGTATTCGATAGCAGTTAAATTTTTCCCAATTTCATTAACTCCACCTAATGGTATAATCTTAACCTTAGCTTTTTCATTCTTCATATGTCCCCTCCTTCTTTTCTCTTTTATGTAATCACAAGCAATACCTTTTTTAAATACTACTCTTAATTTTCACCCTTATGTTTTTTACAGCATTCAGAACAAATCCCAAAAAATTTAACACTATGATCTAAAATTTTAAATCCATATGCACCTTCAATTCTTGCTTCTAATTCATCTAGAAGATCATCTTGCACCTCATATACAGCCTTGCACTCATTACATACTAAATGATGATGTCTATGTTCTTCTTCACTATGAACTAATTCATACCTGCTGCAACCATCATTTAAATCTAATTTAAAAATAACACCTATCTCTTCTAACAATAAAACTGTTCTATATACTGTAGCTAACCCAATATCAGGACATACTTTCTTTACCTCATCATATATCTCTTCTGCGGTTAAGTGTTCTCCTTCTTTTTCGATGATTATATCTACAATAGCTCTTCTTTGAGGCGTTAACTTATAGCCCTTTTGTTTTAAGTTTTCTTTTAATAATTCAATATCCACATTAACTGTGCTCATATTTAACACCTCATTTCTTTTTTTATTCTTCATCCATGAAAATTGTGTTATAAGCTTCTTCTATAGCTGCTAACTCAACTTCGTTATCAATTAATTCAAACATATCTTCATTTTCTTCATCTTTAATTACCTTTAAAGCAAAAGGATTTTCATCTTCATATCCAGCTTCTTGAACTATAACATATTCACTTTTTTCTTCTGTTTCTGGATTAACCATATCAAAGAATGCTATTACATTTAAGTTTATTTCATTTCCATCTTCATCGAATAATTGTATTGTCTTTAAATCTTTTTCCATTATTATAACTCCTCTTTATCATCATAATTGTTTCTTATATTATTACACAAAAAACTTAAACTGCAAACAGTTAATTTTAAGTAAAAGATAATAAGTAATAAATAATAACTATTAACAAAAACTCTTTATAGTTTTTTTGATACTTTCACAAACTAATATTTAAACCAATTAATCTAATGCCTGGTAAATACCACCTTTTAAATATTTTTACCTATTACCTTCTACCTTATTTAGATGTTAATCTTAAGCGATCTAAATAACCTTGCAGTATATATGTAGCTGCAATTTTATCAACAATTTTCTTTCTTTTATTTCTAGAAAGATCCGCTTCTAACATAGCTCTATGTGCTGCAACTGTTGTTAATCTTTCATCCCACATTTCTATAGGTAAGCCTGTTTTTTCTTTAAGCAATTCTGAAAATTCTAAAGCTTTTTCCCCAGCCTCACCAATAGTTCCATTCATATTTTTAGGTAATCCAACTACTATTGTTTCAACGCCGTATTCCTTACATATCTTATGAACTTCTTCTAAATCCTGTTCCTTTTTACTTCTTCTAATAGTTGTTATACCTTGTGCTGTCCATCCTAATGGATCACTTAAAGCAACTCCAATAGTTTTTGAACCCATATCAAGTCCTAATATTCTCATAGAAACTCCTTTGCATTTCTTTTAATAAGTAACGTATTTATTTATAATAACTTTTATACAATTATTTTTCTAGTCTTAAATTACTTATAACACTTTAATTTTTTTATAAATAAAAGGCGCCCGCTAAACGGGCACCTTTTATTTAATATCTAGATAAGATTTTATTACCTCTTCAAGTATTTCATCTCTTTCGAGTTTTCTAAGTAAAGCTCTTGCTCCGTTATAACTAGTAATGTAAGAAGGGTCCCCTGAAATCAGATATCCTACCAATTGGTTTATTGGGTTATATCCCTTTTCTTTCAATGCTGTATATACATCATTTAAAATTGATTTAGTTAAATCCTCTTTGTTAATGTTTAAGTCAAATTGCATTGTTCTATCAAGATTATTTTCCATATTGTAGCTGCTACTTGCAGCTTCACCCCCTTACGAAAGTATTTTTATTTATTCTTAATCATTTGAAATATTAACTAATTACTTTATCTAACTATATTATAACCTAAATTTACATAATTGTATACTATTTCAACTAACTATTTTACTAAATTTTCTACAGTTTGGAATGCTGCTTCTATAGCTTGAGGTATATTCTCTGGTTTTTTACCACCGGCTTGAGCCATGTCTGGTCTTCCACCACCGCCTCCTCCAACAACAGTTGCAACTTCCTTAATTATCTTTCCACAATGTATTCCTTTATCTAATACATCTTTAGTTGCCATAGTAATTAAATTAACTTTATCACCTAAGTTACTTACTAAAACAACAACTCCTGAACCCATCTTACTTCTTATCTTGTCAGCTAAGTCTCTTAATGCATTACCATCAACACCTTCAAGTCCATAAGCTATAGTCTTAACACCATTTATATCTTTTGCACTATTTAAGATATCATCTAAAGCTCCACTTGTAAGCTTTGATTTAAGCTCTGCAATTTCCTTATCTTTTTCTTTAATTTCTGCACCTTGAGTAGATATTTTCTTTAAAACATCTTTTTCAGTACATTTAAGTGCTGCACAAGCTTCTTTTAATAATCTTTGCTTTTCTTCCATGTATTTTATAGCAGCTCTACCAGTTAAAGCTTCTATTCTTCTTATACCAGCAGCTACACCAGTTTCAGAAACTATTTTAAATAATCCAATTTCTCCAACATTAGATACATGAGTACCACCACAAAGTTCTTTAGAGAACTCTCCGGCTGCAACTACTCTTACCTTATCTCCATATTTCTCATCGAAAAGTGCAGTTGCTCCTGATTCTTTAGCTTCTTCAATTGTCATAAGCTTAGTTTCTACAGTATCAACTTCCATTATTTTATCATTTACTAAATCTTCAACCTTTTGAATTTCTTCAGCTGTCATAGCTTGGAAATGAGTAAAGTCAAATCTTAATCTTTCATTATCAACAAAAGATCCAGCTTGGTGAACGTGAGCACCAACAACTTCTTTTAATGCTGCTTGTAGCATATGAGTTGCTGTATGATTCTTACAAACGTTAGCTCTTCTCACTTTATCAACAGTTAAAGTAACTTCTTCATTAATTTTAATGCTTCCATTTTTAACTTCAACATAGTGAACTGTCTTACCACCAACATTTTTCTTAGTATTATAAACATATGCAGAACCATTAGCTCCAGTTATCATACCTGTATCACCAATTTGACCACCCATCTCTGCATAGAATGTAGTCTTATCAGTTAAGATATAACCTTTAGTTCCTTCATTTAATTCTTCTACAAAAGCTTCATCAGTTGCAAGAACCATAACTTTTCCAGTTCCTTCTGTAGTTGTATATCCAACAAATTCAGTTTCAACGTCAGCTTTAACTTTGTTAATTGGATTTTCATCAGCTCCCATGTAAGAAGTTTCTCCTCTTGCACTTCTAGCTCTTTCTCTTTGAGCTTCCATTTCCTTCTTAAATTCTTCGTGATCAACAGTCATATTCTTTTCTTCAAGAATTTCTTCTGTTAATTCTAACGGGAATCCATAAGTATCATATAATTTAAATGCTTTTTCTCCAGAAAGTACTGTAGATTTAGCTTCTTCTAATTCTTTAATATATCCATTTAAGATGTTCATTCCACTATCTATAGTTTCATTAAATCTTTCTTCTTCTAAAGTAATTATCTTTGTTATATAATCTTTATTTTCAACTAATACTGAATAATTTCCACCATAGTTTTCAACAACAGCTTCTACAACATCCTTTAAGAATAATCCCTTAATTCCAAGTAATCTACCATGTCTTGCAGCTCTTCTTAAAAGTCTTCTTAAAACATATCCTCTTCCTTCATTACTTGGTTGAACTCCATCAGATATAAGCATAGTTACAGCTTTAACATGGTCTGTTACTATTCTTAATGAAGTGTCTGAATTTGCATCTTTTCCATATTCTACACCTGATAAAGAAGATACCTTATTTAAGATATTCTTAACTGTATCAATTTCAAATATGTTATCAACACCTTGCATTATAGTTGCAATTCTTTCAAGTCCCATACCTGTATCAATGTTTTTATTCTTTAATGGAGCATAGCTACCATCTTCTTGTTTATCAAATTGAATAAATACTAAGTTCCAGAATTCAACTATTCTATCTGCATCAGATGCAGCAACAAAATCATCTACATTTGTTACAGGCGCTACATCTACACCTCTATCAAAGTGAATTTCTGTACAAGGACCACATGGACCAACTGTTCCAACTTCCCAGAAGTTATCATCTTTACCTAATCTAAATATTCTATTTGGATCTATATCTGTTTTTGTAGTCCAAATTTCATATGCTTCATCATCTTCTAAATAAATTGTTACATATAATTTATCTTTAGGTAATTTTAAAACTTGTGTTACATATTCCCATGACCATGGAATAATTTCATTTTTAAAGTAATCTCCAAATGAGAAGTTTCCTAACATTTCAAAGAAAGTACCATGTCTTGAAGTCTTTCCTACGTTTTCTATATCACCAGTTCTAATACACTTTTGACAAGTTGTAACTCTAGTTTTTGGTGGTTTTTGTATACCTGTGAAATATGGCTTAAGTGGTGCCATACCTGCATTTATTAATAATAAACTATTATCATTTTTAGGTACTAATGGAAAACTCTCCATTCTTAAATGTTCTTTAGATTCAAAAAAGCTAATAAAGCTTTCTCTTAATTCATTTGCTCCTATAAATTGCATGATTCTTTCTACCTCCAATTTTTTCTATTAGTAATTTAATTAATAACTTAAATCAAATTTTTGTTTCTTAGGAATCCAACTAATAAAAAAAGTCTCCATCCCTAAAAACAAAGGGACGAAAACTTATAATTTCCGCGGTACCACCCTAATTATGTATAAAATAATACATCACTTAAAGTAAAATAAGCTCCAAGATAGCTTCAATATGCTAAATAAGAAGTTTTCACCATCCACTTCCTCTCTTAATATTTACATCATATTTACTCATTCTCTTCATCGCTATATGCTATTGATTTATGACAAAATTATATTTCATTTATTCATTTATGTCAATAAACAGTATCACACTTAAAACAAGTAATAATCTATATCATCATAAATAACCTTTATTATTACTGCAATTGGAACTATTAATACCATTCCAATTACACCTCCAAGTTTATCACCTAAAACCAATAAAATAATTATTATAATTGGATGCATATTAGTGCTATCACCAGTAATCTTAGGTGCCAAAAAATTACCTTCAACTTGTTGTATTAAAATAACACCAATAGCTGCAATTATTCCTTTAGTAACTGAACCTGTTAGAGCTATAAATATAATAGGCACTCCCCCTATTATAGGACCAAAATAAGGAATAATATTTGCAACTGCATTTATAATGGATAAAACTAAAGGGAACTTAACCCTAAGTATTAACAATAAAGCAAAAGATAAAACTCCTATTATCAAAGATAACAATAATTGACTCAATATGTATCTACTTAATATTTTATCAATATTTTTATTTATATTTTTTACTATAACTCTTTTGTCAGTTGGAAGAATCAACAATAACTTATTATAAATAAGCTTTGAGTCTGCTAAAAAATAATACGTTGTAATAGGTACTATAGCAAGACTAACTAAGTTTTCTCCCATATCTATTAAATTATCTACTAAATGAGTAGATGCATTACTAAGTATCATATTAATTTTTTCACCAATTTGTATATAAATTGTTTCAAATATCGGTAGTCTATCTAACTTAAATTTTGCTGCTAAACTTAAAATATATTCTTCAATACTATCAAGCATAACACCAAAATTTCCACTTTCCTTTAACATTGTTGGAACTATACAATATATCAATCCTACAAATGATAATAAAAGTAATAATATAATTAAAAGCGAACTCTTTTTATTAGAAAGATGGAGTTTTTCACAGAAATAATTTCTTAAAGGCTTTAGTGTATAAGCAATTACTATTGAAATTATTAGTAAATTAGTAACTGCCCTTATTGGTTCAACAAAAGCATATATCATTACTATACTAATAGCAATAATTATAGATATTATTAACTTTATAATTAACCCTTTATACTTTTTGCGCATCCTTACTTCCTCCTAAATTATGAGGTAAAGTTTTTAACTTAACAGTTGAATTACCATTATATAAAATATACTCATCACAAAGAGAACAATGTTTTAAAGTTATAACTTCTTTTCCCTTGAACATTTTATCAAATATTCCTGAACTTATAATAACACCTTTTATTTCAAAAGTTTTTTCATCTATAATTAAATCTTCAAGAACGCCAAGAAGCTTCTTTTCTTTATTTATTATATCCATATATTTTATTTCCTTAAACTTTAATCCTTCAAATCTACTTGTATTTTTAATTTTCATAATCTCATCAACTGAAATAATTGAATCCACAGAAACATATGTATGTTTTTTAAATATAGATGCTGGTGAAATTGTAAATCCCTTTACAACTCCATTATAAAAATCTATAGAAATATCATCTACAACTCCTATATATTTATTTTTAGAATCATAAATCTTCATTAAATAAAAGTTTCTCCATTTAACCATAATTTCACCTCTATAAAGATAATAAATTTAGTATTTACAAAATCCATGGTTATTATTAGTAATTTTTTTATATTTATCATTTATATATTTATTGGATATTTATTTCAAAATAAAAAGCAACTATAGTAATAGTTTTACCATAATTGCTTTTTCCATTATCCATTATAAATTTTTATTTTCCATTATTTATTATTTAAATTATATTATAATCTATTTTCTTTACTTATACCTAATCTATATTCTTGAGGTGAAATACCAACATGTCTCCTAAAAACATTGTTGAAATAATGTTGTGTGTTATAGCCAACTAATTCAGCAATTTTACTTAAAGTTAATGTTGGATCCCTCATTAAAATTATAGCATTTTTTATTCTTACATTTGTTAAATATTCAACAAATGTCATTTTCAAATTTCTCTTAAAGAGCCTTATTAAATAAGTCTGACTTACTTCCATCTTATTTGCTATTTCAGCTATAGACAAATCTTCTTTAAAATAATGTCTATTAATATATTTTTGTACCTCTATTAGCGTATCTGGTCTCTTACTCTTGTCCATTAATCTATTACATAAAGATTTATATACTATATTTACTTGAACAGGATCTTCTCTTAAAAATGATGCACAAATAACTACATTAATATTTAATTTAGCATTAATTGCATTTTCAATATTATTTACAACTGAATGCCATTCTTTAATAGGATTTACATCACATAAAATAACTACTTGATCTTTAGAATCAACAAATATATTTAATCCCTTAAATTTACTCATTATTTCTTTAACAATACTACTAATTGCAAAGCTCAATCTTTCATCTTGAATATCTATCTTATCAGATAATTCTTTGCTTATTAAAGGCTTAATAACAATTAAAGCCATAGATTTGGTATATATTATACCAAACTTATCAATTTCTCTTTGCAAATCACAACTTTTTACTTTCCCTAGCATCCAATCTTCTAAAAAAATGTCTTTTTCAACACTATATTGAAACTTCCTACCATATTTAACTTCATCATCAGCAACTAAAATTTTTACCAAAGCAACTCCCCCCTGTATTCCTTTCTTAACGTTTTTATTTTGATTTATAGCATAGCCATATTTTCCAAAAATTTTTCCGTTTTAGATTATTGCTTTTTTATAATTAATTACTACAGTTAAATTTCAAATACTACAATAAACCTTCAGCACTACTTCATCTATACATTACTATATAGTAATACGGAAATTCGACTGCTTTCAGTCGCTGAGTACACTAAAGTGTACCTTCAACTTACCAAATTGAAATTTGGAATTTCAGGCAAGTTCAATTAACAAAATATATTTTTTTGAATTTCACTTACTGAATAAATAATATACTATATAAGTATCTTTAAATATTAATTTAATTAAAACTCTTTCTTTTATAAGTCAATTTAGCACATCATGTACAACTTATACTAATTAAATCTATAATTTAGAATATCAATTCAGTTAAATTACTTAATCTTACTACCTATTATTTTTTTAGAAGAGTTGTTTCATAATAGAACACCATAATTTATTATTGTTCTTCATTTTTAATTTTATCTTTACAATCAGTAAAATCTCCCTCAAAATTTGCATACTTCTTATAAAAGTTAAACCCAATGAATAATGCTATTAAATATATCATTCCTTTGAATCCGCCAGCATTTAAACCAACAAATATGGCAATTAATACACTTAATTGTGATAATTCTAACGATGCTGATAATAATTTAGGCTCTAATATATTTCTAGTTATCATTATTACTGAAAATAAAATAATTAAGAAGATAACAGTTATATATTTACCACTAAAAAAGTAAATAACCATAAGCGGTAAAAATAGTAATATCATACCTACTATAGGTAACAAATCTAAAAGCATACACATAAAACTAAGTAGTAAAGTATATGGAATTTTTAAAATACTAAAACCTATAAAAGTAATAATAAATGTACAAAAAACTAAAATTGAATATGTTCCAATATATTTAAATACAACATCCTTAATTTCAAGAATTATTTTAATATATTTATCGTATTCACCTTCCGCCTTAAGCTTTACTTCTTTATTTTGTGAATAATGTTTTCCTATAAACTTCTTTAAAAACACAAAACTTGATAATATAGCAAATATTATTACTGATACAATATAAGGTAATGCGGATATTATGTTAATTATATAATTAACTATACTTCCGCTAAATTCCAAAATGTAATTTGATGCATCTGAAATTAATTTATTAATATTACTTTTTAAGGTGTCTAAAACTGATTCATCAATATTTTCAAATGTTGACAATGAATTTTGAACTAAATTTCCTATTTTAGAACCATTATCATAAATATATTCATACCCATCTGTAGCTAAATCCTTAATTTCAGAGCTAAAATAAATAATTCCTACCACCAATAATGTAACTGTAATTGCATAAAAAACTAATGTGGAAATAATTGCTGCTATTTCACCTCGCATATTAAACTTCTTAATAAGAACTTCCGTTGGCTTTTCTAAAATCGATGCTGCAATTAGTCCAACAATAAACGGCAAAGTATATTTTATAGTTCCTGATACAAGCATAAACACAACTGTAAATACACCAAAGAAAATTAAAATGCTTACAAAAGGTCTTATTTTCTTAATTATCGCGGTAATGTATTCCATTATTATTCTTTCCACCTTTTTTAATTAAAAATAAAAGGAGCTATTTAAAAGTAGCTCCTTAGTATATACATTATTTAATTATTTATTAAAATTGAAATCTACTTTATGATTATAAAAAAGTCTATCCTCCTTTCTAAGTATATTAGATAAATCGGATCATCTCCTTTTTCCACCCTTTATAAGGCTTGATTTTATTACTATTTAAAAGCCTGTTTTTAATTTTTTTGTAAGCCCCCTCTCTATCATATTTGTTCATGAACTGAACATCTTCTAATAACGACATTGAGAAGCATCACCCCTTTAGCTTTATACATTATAAAATCTATCAATTTAGTAGTTAAAATTTATAATAAAGAATTACTTAAAAGTAAGAACTACTATGAATTTAGTATACTATTCTTATTATTATTTGTAAATAATTTCCATGCACTTTTTTTTTATATTTTCTACTTCTATACTACATTCTGTCTTTTTATTTTCATATTAGGTTTATTAATTTTTCATTTTTATATATTTTTCAATCTTTAAGTATCTTTTTATTATAATTATTTTTTATCTATATTTTAAATTTATATTTCAAACTAACTCTCCTTCTTCTTTTATAAAACATTCATAAATTTATAACATATAATAATATTGATTATGTAAATTTATTAGTTTAAAATGTTATTTATATATTTTTTATAATAATTTAATATTTTAGGGGGACTATCCATGAGTAATATTTGGGTCACAATATTTTTAATAATCTTTGCAATAGTACCTGTATACTATTTAACAGTTGTTTATTCCATTTACTATAAAAAGATATTTAAAAATAAAAATAATTTAAAATTTAGTTTTAAAACAACATCAATTACAACTTACTTACCTTCAATTATTTTTGCTATTATTAGCATTATTTTTGCTATATACTCTATAGCAAATAACATTTCACCTTACTATTTAATAGCTTTAGTTGCAGTTAATATAGTTGTATTTACATGTATTCATCTTTCTTGCACAACTTTTGGTATTTATAATGATTGTGTTGTAGTAAAAAATAACTATGCCGAATTAAATGAAATACAAAGTGTTGTTTTAGAAAAATCAAAAAAAGATAAAGAAAATCTTTATGAATTAAAGATAACAACTAAATTTGACTTATTAATTTGTACTGTAGTAAGCACTGATTCAAAAAGTTTATTAAAACAAATTAAATCTAATTTACCAAAAAACATAAAAATAAAAGAATCATCAGCTAAATAAGCTGTTGATTCTTTTTTATAAGGTGCTTATTATAAATTAAATCTTCTTCTAAAGTCAAAATAATGCCTTGCTACAATTTTAATCTATAAATATTTATTGACAAACCTTACCTGGATTCAAAATATTCTTTGGATCAAAAGCTAACTTAATCCCTTTCATAATATCAATAGATTCCTCTGGCAAAGATTGATTTAAATATGATTTCTTAGCAAATCCTATACCATGTTCACCTGATACTTGCCCATTTAACTCTCTTGATTTCTTGTATAATATTTCCATGACACTATTTAGCTTATCATTCCACTCACTAGCATTTAAATCATCTCTTAATATATAAATATGAAGATTTCCATCTCCAGCATGACCAAAGCTCTTTATTCTTATATCTTGCAACTCTTCTACCTCATAAGTAAACTTAACAAACTCAGCAACCTTATTTCTTGGAACAACTACGTCAACTTCATCCATTTCAGTTGTTAATGCTTTTATTGCTTCTAAAAATGCACCCCTAGCACTCCAAATTGCTTCTTGTCTTTCTTCTGTATCTGATATAAATACATCTAATGCCCCTGACTCAAGACAAATATTAGCTACACCTTCGTATGCTTTTTCTATTTCTTCTTTAGAATTACCATCAAATGTTAATAACAAATATGCATCTGAAGAATTATCTGGAAATGGCTTCTTTAAAAATTCCTCTGCTGCAACAATTGCCGCCCTTTGCATGAATTCAATTGCTGTTGGTATACATTTAGATTTTATAATTTTAGGCACAGTTTCTATTGCATTATCTAAGGTATCAAATGGAATTAAAAGACTTATTGTCTTTTTAGGCAATGGTAACAATCTTAAAATTGCTTTAGTAACAATACCCAATGTTCCTTCTGATCCTACTATTAAATCTTTCAAAGCATATCCAGAACTATTTTTAACTACCTTTCCTCCAACATTAACAACTTTTCCATTAGGTAATACAACTTCTAGTCCTCTAACATAATCTCTAGTTACCCCATATTTAACTGCCCTCATTCCACCAGCATTAGTACTAATATTACCACCTATAGTAGCAGTTTTTTCACCTGGATCTGGTGGATAAAACAAGTCAAATTCTTCTACATATTTACTTATTTCCATAAGTAATACACCAGGTTCAACAGTTAATGTAAGATTTTCTTCATCTAATTCTAAAATCTTGTTCATTTTACTTAAATCAATGACTATACCTTCTTTAATTGGTACTGCTGCTCCTACAAGACCTGTTCCTGATCCCCTTGGAGTTACTGGAATATTATTATCGTAAGCATATTTCATAACCATAGAAACCTCTTCTGTGCTTAATGCTTGTACTACCACATTAGGCATAACTCTTACAGAACCAAGTTCGTCACGACTATAATCCTCATTTATATTTTCTCCATATAATACCCTATCATTATCACCAATTAAATTTAAAATATTTTTATAATCACTTTCTTCAAATACTTTATAATTCATACTTTATTCCTCCCATTATATATTAGCTTTTTCACACTTAGCATATTTTATTTTTTCAATAAGAGCTGGTAGTATTTCATATATATCACCAACAATTCCATAATGAGCTACCTTAAAAATTGGTGCTTTTTCATCTGTATTTATAGCAAATATATAATCTGAATTATTCATTCCTGCTGTAAATTGAACTGCACCTGAAACACCACATGTAATAATTAATTTTGGCCTTACTGTTCTTCCACTTAATCCAACTTGTCTTTTTGCATCAACCCAACCTGCTTCTATCAATGGTCTTGTACTTGCTAGCTCTCCATTTAAAACTTGAGCTAGCTCTCTTACCATAGATAAATCCTTTTCACTTTTTACTCCTCTTCCTGCAACAACTAAAACATCAGCTTCACTTATTTCCTTTTCTTTAGATTTTGGAACTACCTCTAAAACATTAATATTAGAATTTAACTTTTCTCTTCTAAGAGATAATTTAACTACTTCCCCGCTTTCATTTTCGCTTCTCTCTGGTGCTGACATAACATTATATCTAACTGTGGCAAGCTGTGGCCTTGAATTAGGCGTAACTATTTGAGCCATAATATTTCCACCAAAAGCTGGTCTTATTTGAACTAAATCTGTATTTTCTTTTATATCCAAAATTGTACAATCCGCTGTAAGCCCTGTTTTAAATCTAGCTGATACTCTTGGAGCTAGTGACCTTCCTACTGTAGTAGCACCAACTAATAATACAGAAGGTTTAACTTTATTTATAAAATCTTCTATTGCTGAAGTATATGGCTCAATTCTAAAAAATTTCAATTCATGATCATCATATAAAAATACTTTATCTACACCATAATGTAATAGCTCATGAACATTTTCCTCAATTTTTTCTCCCATAGCTATACAATACACTTCTTGATTTACCTTATCTGCAAGCTCCCTTGCCTTTCCAATAAGTTCAAGTGTTACTGGATGAATTTCTCCATCTACATGATCCACATAAACAGCTATTCCGTTCCAAAGACTCTTGTCAATTTCTACTCTTTCATCTTCAATAAATGTAACAGCACCTTCTGGTCCTTTTCTAACGCACAATTTACACATTTTACATCCACTATTTATATCTAATTTATCATCTTTTATTTCAAGTGCTCCAAAAGGACATATCTTAACTAACTCTTCTTTATTTATAACTTTATCTTGATTTATTACTAATCTTCCCATTTCCTAGCCCCCTTAAATAAACTTTAATTCTTTTAATGTACTTTCAAACTTCTCAGCTATTCCTTCACTGCTTCCTTCCCAAATTTCTCTCTTATCATTAACCTTTGGAGGAAAAATTCTTTCAACTTGTGTAGCTGAACCATTTAATCCATAATTATTTTCACTTTGATCTTTAAAATCACTTAAACTCATTACTTTAATATCTCTATCTTTTGTTGCTACTTTTTTCTTATAAGAAGGTAATCTTGGTTCAAATATTCCCTTTTCTACAGTAATTAAGGCTGGTAATTTAATATCTACTAACTCAATAGTATTTGGCATGTCCATTTCAACTACTATTGATTTATCTTTCACTTCTACAATTTTTCTAACATTTGCAACATGAGGTATATCTAAATACTCTGCTATTTCAGGTCCAACTTGTGCTGTATCTCCATCAGTGGTTTGCTTTCCACAAATTATTAAATCAAAATCCCCCATACTTTCTACACCTTGAGATAATGTATAGGAAGTTGCTAAAACATCAGCACCAGCAAATTTTCTATCTGATAATAAGACCCCTTTATCTACTCCCATTGAATAAGCTTCTCTAATAATTTCTTTTGCTTGTGGAGGTCCCATAGTAATTACACTTATTTCTCCGCCCTTATCTTCAGAAATTTTGAAAGCTGTTTCTAATGCATATAAATCATATGGATTCATTTTAGAATCAACACCATCTCTTTTTAATACCCCTGTAACTGGATCAACTTCAACTTTTGATGTTCCAGGCACTTGCTTTATACATACTAAAATATTCATAACTTCTCCTCCTATAATTAAAAAATTCTCATAACCTTTATTTATTAATTAAATTGGTATTACCAATTTTAAAGGCATAATATACTAATAAATAATTATAAATATCAAATTCTAAGTTTTTGAATTAAGTTATCATAAAATGACTTAAATAAAACATATAAAAATTTCTTATCTTTTATAATATCATTCCTAAAATGCTAAAGCATAATGGAGCAATTACAACTGTCATAAGTCCTGCAATTCCTATTGAAAGCGAACTCATGGCTCCTTCAGTTTCTCCTATTTCTAATGCCTTAGAAGTTCCTACAGCATGAGATGCAGTTCCTATTCCAATACCGATTGCAACAGGATTAGTTATTCTAAAAATTTTACATACAATAGGTGCAATAATAGCTCCTGTTATACCTGTAATTATAATTGCTAATACAGTTACTCCAGTTACGCCTCCAAGACTATTAGATATTTCAATTCCTATTGGTGTAGTTACAGACTTAGGCAATAATGAAATAATAATATTATTATCTAATCCAAATACTTTTGATAATAATATTATTGATATTACACTCACAAAACACCCTACTGTTATACCAATAATTATAGGAATAAAATTTTTCTTAAGTAATGATAATTGCTTATAAAGTGGTACTGCTAATATTACTGTAGCTGGACCTAAAAACATATTAATAAATTGCCCACCTTGATTATATGTTTCAAAATCAATATTAAATATCTTTAGTAAGGCTATTACTATGACTATAGCAACTAATAATGGATTAAATATTGGTAGCTTTGTTTTTTCATAAATTATTTGGCCAATCTCATAAGCAACTAAGGAAATAAAAATTCCAAAAAACATATTAGAAGTTAAAAAATCCATACTATTCAATCCTTTCAAATGAAACTTTTGTTTTTTTATCTTTGCTACTTAGCTTTTTACTATACATAGCTTCAACCTTTTTTATAACATATTGAACCGTTAATGCCGTAGAAGACATTACTATAAAAGTTGTTATTAAAACTATAAATAATATTTGTGCTGCATAGCTGCTTATTATACCAAAAGAATTCATGAGACCAACGCCTGCTGGAATAAATAAAAATGCTAGATTATCCAATAATGATTTTGCTGCAACTTCTATTTTTTCCAATTTAATAATTCCAGTAACTAAAAAAAGAAATAAAAAAATCATACCCATAATATTTCCTGGAATAGGTAATGATAAAACTTTAGAAACGCCTTCCCCTAAGAAATAAACGCATAAAACTATAATCCATTGTTTAAGAATATCAATCTACCCCTTTCCCATTTTCCTTAAATTGGTATTACCAATTTATCTTTATTATAGATCTATCAAAAACAAATGTAAATAATTGTTATTATATTAACAGTAAACATTTCCCATGTAAAATTAAAAAGAATATTGCAAATAAACATATTTACAATATTCTTTCCTTAAATAATTTAATATTCATTATAATTTTCGTAAGCAACTTTTATTATATTAAAATGCTTTTTCATAGCTCTTATAGCCCTATCTTCACTTCTTTCTTCTAAAGAAGAAACAATTTCCTTATGGATTTTTAAAAGAATTTCCCTGTTATTCTCTTCACAAAGAATAATCTTTCTAGAATCTTTAATAAATTTATCCATAAGTTGAGATATCACTTCAAGAATGTTAATAATTAATGGATTTTTTGATGATTTTACTATTATATCATGAAATTTAATATCTAATAATAAACTCTTTTCCTCATCATGATTTTTATACATTTCATTTACTATTTCATGTAGTAAATTAATATTATCCTTAGATATTAATTTAGTTGCAACTCTACAACACTCTATTTCTAACGTTTCTCTTAGTTCATGGATATCCCCTGTAGAATATTCCTGTATCATAAACATCATTGATAGTGGTTCAAAAAGTGAATTACCAAAGCTATCTGCTATATAATTGCCTGAACCTCTTTTACTTTCAACTAACCCAATAATATCTAAAATTCTAATAGCTTCTCTTATTGAAGTTCTTGAAACCTCTAATCTATCTGCCATTTCTCGCTCTGAAGGTAATCTATCTCCATTTTTCAACTCACCACTAAGTATTTTTTCTTTAATATATTTTATTACTTTTGTATAAACCTTTGTACCTTTAACTTCTTCACTCATATTTATCCTCAATCTCATATTAATATTTATATTTTATTAAATATTATACATTATTTCTCATTAATTCGAAATTTTAGATTTATATATTTATATTATTAAGTGATTAAATTTCTACTGCTATAGGTTTTCTATTTTCAAATACATATATATTCTTAAATCCAATATTTTTTAAAACTTCAATACTTTCTCTAATTCCAGCACCAACATCTTCACTTTTGTGAGCATCAGATCCCACAGTAATAATAGTTCCGCCTAACTCATAATATAGCTTTAAAATATCTACTGATGGCATAGTTTCATTTACTGCTGATCTTAATGTTGAAGTATTTACTTCAATACCTTTTCCACTTTTAATTATGTTAATTAATGCTTCTTTAATCATATCAATATATTCATTAAAATCATAATTACCATGAGTATTAAAAGCGTATCTTTTCATCAAATCTAAATGAGCTACTACATCAATATATGGTGATGTACACACCTTATTTACTTCTTTAAAATATCTGCTATAACTTTCTTCTTTTGTATTCTTACTCATATATGTATTAAGTCCTACATTATAATCAAAATTATGAATAGACCCTAATATAAAATCAAAAGGAATATATTCTATTGCTTCTTTAAGCATCTCCTCATTTTCATGTGGCTCACATATTTCTATTCCTACTTTAATTCTTAATTTACCTTTATATTTTTCTTTACATACGCTTATTTCTTCACTATATTTCTTTAAATTTAAAAAGCCATGGCTCTTTATTCCTTCCTTAACCGAAAAATGTTCTGTGAAGCAAATTTCGTCAATTTCATTTTCAATTGCAGCCTCACAAACTGATTCTATAGTTGCATTGCTGTCAAATGAATTATTAGAATGTAAATGGTAATCTACTAAGTACATATAATTCTCCTTGTATACTATAAATTTTACTATGTCCTATTAAGTATAGCACAAATTAAAATCTCCTGTACATTTGGAAATATTTCCTAAGAAATATAAAAATAAAAAGCTAGTACACCTCTCTATATAAAATAATATTGTATTTTAAACTGTACTAACTTTCTATAAACTTATTGTAAGTAGTTAAATTATCAAAATAATCCCTTAAACTTTTACAAACCTTGAATTTCCTTTTGGATTAACTTAAGATCATCATAAATACCATTATAATCTCTAATATTAAATATCCCAAACCCATCTAAATCATCTTTAAATATATATCCTATTTCACTTAAACTATATTCTATAATATTCCCATTATTAAATTTAAAGAATATTGTGTCCCCACATTCATTAGCCGTAACTTCTTCTAATGTATTTTCTTTTTTCGTACTATTTTTAACTTCATTAATTAAATTAATAGCTTTTATTGATTGCTGTACTAATTTTTCTTTTCTACCCATATTCATCCCCCTAGAACTTACTTCAAAATTGTTTACAACCTTATTATATAGCTTATTTGGACATTCCTTTGTCGAAATATGCATATAATTATCTAGTAATTTAATCCATATTCCCCATTATACTAAATATTTTTATTATCTTTAAAATTATTTTCTAAAAAAATATTAATTAAATTTATATACTAACTTAAAGGTTATATTTACATGTTTTCTTATATTTTTACTTCGTATTTTTTTATTTTCTACAACAAAAAAGATAGTAATTTGCTTGTCCAAATTACTATCTTTTTAACCCTTTATACCTTTTATACCTAATTGAAAATTTATCCTTATACCATAGAAATTATAAAAATTATTTACCCTCTAATTTTTATCTTTGAAAATATTATACCCTTATATTTATGAGCACTAATATGTTAATAATAAAATTAAATAAATTTATTTAATACTAATTATTGGTGTGTCATTTCTAGTATCCTAATTCATCCTCATATTCTTTAAGAATTTTTTCCTTTTCATCTTTATTTAATTCTTCATTAACTTCCTCATTTTTTTCTACAACTCTTAAATCCTCTCTCATTTTTAACCCTCCCATAATTTTGTATACGTTTTCTCTCTACAAGTTTATTATATCATACTTTTCTCACATTTCTATATATTTTTAAAAATTTTCCCTAAAAAAGAAATTTATTTTCTATTTTAGGGAATACTATTAATTTTTATATTAATTTAATAAGATAAATATGATTATAATTAACACTTAGATAGTTTTTCCTTCTATTTCATTAATGCACTTTCCCTTCTTATACCAAATAGGTAAGTTACATATATATTCTTTTATAATGTTTACTCCAACCTCTTTACCCTCTTCTTCAACAATCATATTTCTAACTTCATTAAGAACATTATCTAAACTATCTTCTTGAATTATATAATATAATTGATTTAAGAAATCATCTATCTCTTCATTGTCAAGCTCAAAGCAATTTGTAAAACTTGTGATAAATTCTTTACCACATTTACAGTTTCTTAGCCAATTATCTTTTCCAAATGCTAATAACTCCTTTTCTGAATACTCTTTATACTCAATCGATTTACTTTCACTTTTAATCTTTTCATATAATTTTTTATAATATTTAATATTGCAGTTAAAAACATATCCATCTTTTATTACATATGACGTACTATAATTACTACCTGAGTTAACAATATCGTAAACTTCTCTAAAGTCCATATTACTAAACCCAAATTTATTTAATTTATTTACCACATCATTTATAGTTAATACTCCATAAACATTTGCCATTCCAGAAACCAAAGTTATAATCTTAGAATTGTTTTTAATTTTTAATCTAAAATTAAAATCATTTAAATTAGATAATAAGTCCCTTACGATAGAAGGCATTAATAATACCGCTTTTTTTTCTTCATTTTTTGATGGATATAAAATGCCTATAGCCATAAAACCTTCAACAAACTTTACATATTTATGATCAATATTATTTAAAATTATAATTCCATCATTTTTTGAAAAGTACTTAAATGCCTTTAATGCACTGTCATCAAAAAGATAAATTTTTTCTAACACTTTTTCTTTATAACTATTAATTAAGTTAAATATTAATTTATCTTTATTGTACCTATAAGTTTTACCAAAGTTTAACCTTTCTGCTATACTTTCTATATCACTTTTAGGCATAGATTTTAATATTTCTTCTATATCATTAGTAAATTTTGTACTATTAAATCTTTTATCTAGCTTTGCCATCTTATGTTTCATCATATCATCAATCATATTTTCCATTGTATTTAACATATTTTGAATTTCTTCATCACACTTCTCATAATTAACTTTATTTCTATAATCTCCTAAATTTATTTTATTATAATTTTCTTTATAACAATCTTCACACATCCACTGTCCTGAATTAACGTCTAAATAGCTTGCAACCTTACCGCATATATTACATTTTGGAACCATTAATACTCTCTCCTCTTCTGCAATTCCTTAAACTTATTTTCTTTTCACTTTTATTAAGTTTTACCAATATTTTTACTTTTTATAACATTACTTAACACTTTTTATAAAAACATAATATATTTGACCCTATTGTAAAATTTATGATAAACTTAATTTATGTAAACACGTGTATATACACCGATTTATTAAAAGGGGGATTAACAAAATGCAAAAATTTAAGAATTATTTACATCACATATTTATAGATGGCTTAAGTGGAATGGCATTAGGCTTGTTTTCAACACTAATAATAGGCACAATTCTTCAGCAAATAGGAAATCTTATTTCTGGGAATTTAGGTTTAACTATATTTTTAATAGGTAAAATAGCCGCTTCTGTAACTTGTGCAGGAATAGGTGTTGGGGTTGCTTATAAATTTAAAGAAACTCCTTTAGTAGTAATTTCTGCTGCAGTGTCCGGTATGGTAGGTGGATTTGCAACAAAATTACTTGCAGGAAATATAATGACTGATACTGGTATTATAACTTTAGCTGGACCTGGTGAACCTTTAGGTGCATTTATTGCAGCTTTAGTTGGAATAGAAATTGGACATCTTATTGCTGGTAAAACAAAAATAGATATAATTATTACTCCTCTTGTTTGTATAGGGGTTGGATCTACAGTTGGATTACTTTTAAGTCCTCCAATTTCAGAGTTTATGACCTGGCTTGGAACAATAATTATGTTTGCAATGGAACAACAACCTTTCATAATGGGAATTCTTGTTTCTGTAATTATGGGTATATTATTGACTTTACCAATAAGTTCTGCTGCAATTGGTGTAATATTAAATTTAGATGGAATTACAGCAGGAGCTGCTGTTGTTGGTTGTTGTTGTCAAATGGTTGGATTTGCTGTAGCAAGCTATAGAGAAAATAAATTTGGTGGATTGCTTGCACAAGGTGTTGGAACATCTATGCTTCAAATTCCTAATATATTAAAAAAACCAGTTATTTGGCTTCCTGCAATAATTTCTAGTGCTATCCTTGGTCCTATTTCATCAACTTTCTTAAAAATGACCAATAATGCAACTGGATCTGGAATGGGATCTGCTGGTTTTGTAGGACAAATCATGGCTTATCAAACTATGATTCAAACCACTTCATCAAAAATAGTATTATTACAAATTATAGTTATGCACTTTGCACTTCCTGCTCTTCTTACATTTATAATTTCTGAATTTATGCGTAAGAAGCAATGGATTAAACATGGTGATATGGCATTAAATTTATAAAAAACTACCTCTAGAAACAATCTAAATATTAGATTATTCTAGAGGCAGAGTTATTTTATAAAATTATAAATTTACTTCTTTTCTTATAATGTCATATACTTCTTGATATGATAAACCACTACTTTTACATATTTCTACTATAGAACTATACTCAGGGTAAATTCTTTTTCCATTTGATAGTTCACAAACTTTCACTTGAACTTCCCCTAATGATGTTTTCATATTAATAACTTCACGCTTTAATATAGTTCTTTCTACTTTTTGCTTTCTAATTCCAATAGTAGTAGTTTCTTTAAAAATTATTTCTTCAATATTTTCTATATCTTCTTTTTTACAAATTACACTAATTTTATATGCCGGACGATTTTTCTTCATAAAAACTGGTGTGTAATATACATCTCTTGCTTTAGCTTCAAAAAGCCTTTCCATTACAAATCCTAAAGCTTCTCCACTGCAATCATCAATATTACTTTCTAACTTATAAATATAATCATCTTTTTCAATATTACATGCCTCATATTCATTAGAAATATTTTCAATAATCATAGCGCGTAAAATACTTGGTTTTTCATAATTACGCTTACCTGCACCAATTCCTATTTTAGATATAGAAAATTTTTCTGGAAGTTTATTTGAAGTACTAATTGCTGCAACTATTGCTGCTCCTGTTGGAGTTATTAGCTCTCCTTCTGTACTAGTTATACTTATATTTAATTTGCATTCAGAAACAATATTAACTACAGCTGGAACTGGTACTGGAATTACTCCATGCTGGCACCTTATAAAGCCTATTCCTTCATATAAAACAGGTACAATAACTTCTGAAATATTTAAGTTATCTAAACAAACAGCTGCAGCTATAATATCAACTATTGAATCTATAGCCCCAACTTCATGAAAATGAACTTCAGATATTTCGACTCCATGTGCCTTTGCTTCTGCCTTACCTAAGATTTTAAAAATCTTAATTGCAATTTTTTTAGCATTTTTAGTAATATCAGTATTATTTATAATTTCTATTATTTCTTCTAATCCTCTATGCTCATGGTGATCACGATTATGTGCTTTTAAATTTATTATTTCTTTTTCCTCATGATTATCCAAATGATTATTTATATTATAATCTTCAATTAAAATTTCTTTTTCCTCATGATTATTACTACCATTATTTATATTATAATTATGATTTTCACCTAAATTTTCTTGTTTATTATCACCATATAAATACTTCATATCATGATCATGATTATTATATTTTTCATTTAAAATAACATTAAAATCACAAGCATCAATACCACTTTTAGAAACTCTAGTTATTTTAGTTTCAAAACCTTGTATTGGTATACTTTTTAATGCATTTTCTAAAACTTCAACACTTGCACCTAAATCAATAAGTGATGCTACAAACATATCTCCACTAATTCCAGAGTAACATTCTAAGTATAACCTATTCACAAGTTCTTACCCCCAACCTATTGATTTGTGTAGCAATATATCCTGCACCATATCCATTATCTATATTAACTGTAGCTATTCCATTTGCACATGAGTTAATCATAGTTAATAATGCAGATATTCCATGCATATTTGCTCCATATCCAATAGATGTTGGCACTGCAATAACAGGCTTATCTACTAACCCGCCTATTACACTTGCAATAGCACCTTCCATTCCAGCAACTGCAATTATACAATTAGCATCTTGAATATCTTCTAACTGTGAAAGTAACCTATGAAGACCACTTACTCCTACATCATAAATACGTTTTACCTTTGAACCAAAATATTCTGCAGTTTGTGCAGCTTCTTCAGCTACAGGAATATCTTCAGTACCTGCTGTACATACAACAATTTTCCCAACATGCTTTTTATCTTTTCTTTCAATCTTTAATATTTTTGATATAGGATCATAATTTACTTCTGGATATTTTGCTTTTACTAAATCATATTGATGGCTACTAGCTCTTGTCCCAAATACCTCGCCATCAGCTTCATATAGCTTGCTAAATATATTAATTAAATGCTCATCAGATTTTCCACTACAAAAAATAACTTCAGAAAATCCTGATCTTACTTTACGATGAGTATCAATTTTTGCATATCCCATTTCCTCAAAAGGCTTTCTTTTAAAATACCCTTCAGCCTCTTCAATAGAAATTTCTTTATTTTTAACTTTTTCTAATATCTCACGTGTCTCCATAGTTACCTCCATATTGCCCTTCTTTTACCCTATAATATTAAAATTATTATTCAAATAATTTAGCTACCTTCTTTAACTCTTCTGTAATTTTTATGTGTTGAGGACAACTCTTTTCACACTTTCTACAGGCTATACAATCTGAAGCTTTTCCATTAGTTTTTGTATAATTATCATAGTATACCTTTTGAGTTGAAAATCCTGAATTTAATGCTTGTTTTTCAGCATTATATAATGCAAAATAATTTGGAATTGCTATATTTTTAGGACATCCAGCAACACAATATTCACAAGCTGTACAAGGAATAGCTATTGAATCATTAATAATTTCAACTGCTTTATCTACTATTTTATGTTCCTCTTCTGTAAATGCTTTAAAGTTTTGCATATACCCAGTATTATCTAAAAGCTGCTCCATATTAGACATTCCACTTAAAACCATCATTACATTATCTAAACTAGCAACAAATCTTATTGCCCAAGATGATATAGACATATCCTTGTTATAATCTTTAAAAAGTTTTTCAGCTTCTTTTGGAACTTTTGCTAATGTTCCACCTTTAACTGGCTCCATTACTATTACTGGCTTATTATGTTTTTTAGCCACTTCATAACACTTACCAGATTGAATTCCACCATCATTCCAATCAAGATAATTAATTTGTAATTGTACAAAATCAACTTCTGGATGTTCAGTTAATATAGTTTCTAAAACATCTGCTGTATCATGAAATGAAAAACCTATTTTTTTAACTTTTCCTTCATCTTTTTTCTTTTGAACAAAATCAAATGCATTAAACTTTTTAGCTATTTCGTAGTTAGTTACTCCTAAGTTATGAAGCAAGTAATAATCAAAGTACTCTACACCGCACTTTTCCATTTGCTCATTAAAAATTCTTTCTAAATCTTCTTCCTTTTTTAAAAACATTGTTGGCATTTTTGTAGTAACAGTAAAAGTATCTCTTTTATGTCTTTTAACAACTGCTTCTCTTAAAGCAATTTCACTTTTAAAATTATGATACATATATGCAGTATCAAAGTAAGTAAATCCTCTTTCTATAAAAGTATCCACCATCTTATTTAACTGTTCCATATCAATACTTTCTTGATTATCCTTTTCTGTAAGTGGTAGTCTCATAAGTCCAAATCCTAGTTTTTTTGATTCCATTAATTTCACCTCATATAAAAAATAATTTCTCTAATTCCTTTTATCCTTAATTATTCTTTAGTTAAAATTTAACCTTTATATTAATGTTACTCCTTGAAGTTAACTCCAAGTCAAGAACTTTATGGAATTTGTTAATTCTTAAATATCCAAAACATTCTAAACGCAAAGTTTTGTGCGCCCTTCATAATTTTATTCATAGGACATTACTATTAATGCTAATATTAATGGAATAATTGCAATTAACACAGCCTTTAAGTCCATATTTAAAGTTATTAAACCACCTATTGTTGCTCCTAAGCAAAAAATCAATATAATAAAATAATATTGAAATGCTATTTTTAAATGTTTTTTATCTTTATTTCTTATAAATATAACTAACTTTTCTGTACCACTTCTTAAGTTTCCTGTACACATTGTTGTTGCATAAGCATTTCCATGAAACTTCCTAAAGCTTTCTACTTGCATTGCGCAAATAAATGATATTATTGTATTTGCTAAATAATTAAATGGTATAAATGCAACAATTATTAATAATACTATTTCTATTGCCAAAACAGCTTGTCTCCAATGGAACTTTTCACTTTTTGATAACTTTGTTCTTATTACTTCAGCTAATAAAACTCCTATTGCAAAAGCAATAATAGGAACAATATAATTTATAATTCCTCTAAAATTACCTTTCATAAAATTAATCCCAAGCATAACCATATTACCTGTTTGTGCATTAGCAAATACTTTTCCTCTACTTATATAGCTGTATGCATCTAAAAATCCTCCTGTTAATGCCAGCAAAATTCCTACTCTTAATGAATCTGAATATTGTCTCTTATTATTCATATTAAACACCTCTTACTATACTTAACCTAATGAAACTCTGCTTTCTTCACCTGCTGAATGTATTAAATTGTGCTTTCCACTAACTAAATATTTCATTTAGATTTTAGTTAATATTTTGAATCACAAACAAGTTTCATTAAGTAAATTAATATTCAAAATTTTATTCACTATATTAGCACTTTAACTTTTACGCCCTAATTAAATAATATTTTACATTTAAAAATAAAGTTCTATCCTTTTATTAATACTAAAACTTCTTTATATTATATAAAATATAATAGAAAACACCCTCTATCACTTCATTATGATAAAGAGTGCTTCATTTAATTATATATATCCGAAAATTCTATATTGAATTTTTCTACCTTAGAAACAATACTTTTTTCTCTAACATCAGTATTAACAGAATTTTTTATCTTTCTTATTGGTAGTTCAATACAAAACTCTGTTCCTTCCTTAACTTCGGTATTTACATAAACACATCCATTATGAAGTTCAACCAATGATTTAACTAACGCAAGGCCTATTCCACTACCTTCTATTCTTCTTGTTAAAAGACTTTGTGATTGAGTAAATCTTCCAAAAATTTTAGAACTATCTTCAAGACTTATTGGTTCCCCATCATTTGCTATTCTAATAATAAGCTTATTACATTCTTTATTAATATCCATAACCACATAAATATTCCCATCATGAGCTGTAAATTTCATTGCATTTGAAAGTAAATTTAATATTATCCTCTCTATTTGATCTGGATCACATGCAGTTATTATCTCTTCTTCCATTGTATCAAATATAATGTTTCTTTTATTATTTTTCATATATACTACAAGAGACTGAACTATATTTTCTACAATTTCTACTATATTATAGTTACCCATATTAATATTATAAAAATTCCCATCAATTTTACTAATATCAATTAAATTATTTGCTAACTTTAAAAGTCTATATGAATTTTGTTTTATATTATTAAGATATCTTTTGCAACTATCATAATCAGGGTACTCATTATTAACTTCTATATAATTTATTATTAATTGCACTGTAGATAATATTATATTTAAAGGAGTTTTAAATTCATGGGATACATTGGCAAAAAATTCTGTCTTTAAGCTTTCAAGTTCTACAGCATGTTCAAGATTTTCTTTATCTTCAGTAAATGATAAAACTATGCATATATACTTAATAAATTCTTCTTTTAATTTTTGTGGCTTATTTTCATAATAAATATGTACACATCCTAATAAATTATTATTATTTTTTAATAAATATATATACTTGATGCTATCATTATTTAACTCTTCCTTAATTTCACATTCATAATTTTCATAATAAATATTCTTAATTTCATCAGTTATAATATATTTATCTTTAAATAATACCTGGTGCTCACCTAAATGCTCATGCAATTTCATCATATTTTGATTTTTGTCATACAAATAAAATGCAACATCCTCACATTCAATGGTTGATTTTAAATCTTCTAAGATTTCACTATAAAGTGAAGTACTATTTAAATCCCTAGATTTATTCATTATATTATTTGAATTTTTCTTAATACTTTTACATATGGAATTATCTTCACTTATAAACTTTGCAATACCCCCTATTTTTACTTCATTTTCTTCATTATTTTTTAACAAAACTTTAAATAACTCATAACTAGTTTCTATCTCACCTGTTATTATTTTATCTTCTATAAAAGCTCTATCTCCATTTTTTAAAACAGCCTTATCTCCTTCAACGCAAATTCTTGCCATTTCTGGTGTACGTATATTATAATCTTTTTTACCAATTACCTCTTCCTTTTTTAAGCCTATCCTATCTGCCGTTGCTTTATTAGCATAGTTATATACCCCATCTAAATTTTTAATATAAACTTCATAAGGAATTTTATCTAATAGCTCCTCTAGGTCTTCTATTGTATAATTTCTTTTATTTATTATATTCTTACACATAATTTACCCCTATTCACTTTTTACACAAATTTAACATTTAATCCTAATTTATGTATATTGTTATTTATTATAACATATTTATTAAAAATTATCTTGCAAATCCAAATATTATATATATCTCATAATTTTCATTAGTATTATCTAAAAAAAGTTAATATAATAGCAATAATTATTATACAACTACAATAATTATTGCCTTGTCTTATACACTATAATTATTAATCTTTTTGTATTATTTAACTTTTCTTTTTAAGAAAACATAAAAACAGTAAATTAATACAAAATCTACTGTTCTTATATTTAAATATTAATATCTCTTATTTATGGTGTTAATATAGGTATTCTTTTATCTTCTAAAATGCAGTATTTTATATTATTATTAGTTAAATAATAAGTATTATTTTCAAGTTCAAAAGTAAATGCAAGTTGAACTTTTATATTATTTATAAGAAAAACCACATTATTTACTCTTTCTCCTAATACATTAAAAATATTTAAAGCTATGTTTCTATATTCTTGTCCTACAACAATAATAATAGTCTCAGGACATTTTCCATTTTTTCTACATTCAATATATTCATCATAAAGTGCCCATATTATATGATTTCTATCAAATATGCTCTTTATTAATGATATAACTTCAAAGCTTCTATATCTATCTCGTTCCGCTATATATTCAAGCATATCACTTTCTAAGTTACCTATAGAATTATCAACTATATTATTAATAGTCTTGTACAAATTGCTAAAATATCTTTTTCTAAATTCAATAAAGCTACTTTTCAGCAAAAATTCTGAATCCTCTTCTTTATCTCTTAAATATTTTTTATAAATCTTCTTTTCAGCTTTGTAATATTTACTTTTTATTTTAGAAACTTTTTTTCTACATAATAATTCTTTTAAATTGCTTATTTCTTTAATGTCTGATGACATGGATCTTCCTCCAAAATATGGTTCCACTATAATATTACACTTATTATTTATAAAATATACTATATTAAATTTCTAAAATAATTATTGTATGATTATAATATTTAAATTTATCTTTCATATAATTCTAATGGTAATTTATCAGGATCCTCAAAGAAAGTGAATCTTTTCCCTGTAAATTCATCAATTCTAATTGATTCACATTCAACTCCATGTAAATTTAGTTCTTCTACAGCTTCATCAATATTATCTACTTCAAAAGCTAAATGTCTAAGCCCTCTTGCTTCAGGATAACTTGGTCTTACTGGTGCATTAGGAAATGAAAATAACTCAATTTCACTATCACCAATCTTTAAGTCAAGCTTATAAGAATCTCTTTCCTTTCTATAAACTTCCCTTATTATCTCAAGCCCTAAAATTTCAGTATAAAACCTTTTTGAAACTTCATAATTTGATGCAATAATTGCAATATGATGTATTTTATTTAACTTCATAAACTGTGCTCCTTATTATAAATAAAGAGCAATCTAAATATAAGATTGCCCTTTATAAATTTCTATATATTATTTATGCTTACACTCATGCTTTACAACTAATTCATATAAAGTAGCAACTGGTGCTCCAGTTCCCCCCTTAGGTGTTGTATCATTTCCACTATCACTCCAAGAAGTACCTGCTATATCTAAATGAAGCCATGGCTTATCTTGTACAAATTCTCCAATGAACATACCTGCTGTGATTGATCCACCATAACGTCCACCAGTATTTTTAAGGTCTGCAAAATCACCTTTGTATAACTTTTTATAGCATTTATCATTAGGTAATCTCCAGAACTTTTCTCCACTTCTCTTTGCAGCAACCATTAGTTCATCATAAAACTCATCATTATTACTTACAACTCCAGTTACTTCAGTTCCAAGTGCAACTAACACAGCTCCAGTAAGAGTTGCAACATCAACTACCTTATCTACTTTTTCATTTTCAATAATATAAGTAACAGCATCAACTAAAGTTAATCTACCTTCTGCATCAGTATTTAATACTTCAATAGTCTTACCAGCCATTGAACCTATAATATCTCCTGGCTTATAGCTTCCACCTGAAATAGCATTTTCACAAGCTGCTACTACTGCAACTACATTTTTCTCTACTTTATTTTTAGCAAGAGCTTGCATTGTTCCTATAACTGCTGCAGCTCCACCCATATCACTCTTCATTGTATCCATAGATGTTGAAGGTTTAAGTGAATATCCACCAGTATCAAAAGTAAGACCTTTTCCTACAAGACCAACTCTTTCATCACTATTTTCATTACCCATGTATCTCATAACTATTAATCTTGGTTTATGAACTGAACCTTTTGCTACTTCTAAGAATGCTTTCATTCCTAAAGCTTCAATTTGCTTTTCATCAAATACTTCTACTTCAAATCCACTTTCTTTTCCTGCTTCTACAGCTCTTTCTGCTAAAGTTTCAGGATATAATATATTAGCTGGTTCATTTACTAAATCACGAGCTAAAATAATTCCATCAGCAACATTGCTTGCTTCTTCGATTTTTTCTCTCATCTTATCAAATTTTTCTTTTGGTCCACCTATTATAGTTACGTTAGGAGTGTAAGCTTCATTATTTCCCTTATATTTATCAAATTTATAACTTGCTAATTTTACACCTTGAGCTATAGATTTTGTAACTCCACCTGTGCATAATCCATTTGCTTTTATAAAATTAATACTTAAATCATTTATCTTTAATTTTTCAGCTTGTTTAATTCCTCTAATAACAGCATTTACTAAATCAGTTCTTTCTAATTCATCATATTTTCCAAGACCTACAAAAATCTCATAATTTAAATCATTTGTAGTCTTATAAAATACTTGACCTGACTTTCCTTCAAAAACTTTCTTAGCTTTTAAAATATCAACAGTTTCATTATTTGCTGGCTTATCTTCATAAATAAGAGTAATAATACCTTGAAAGTTACCAACAGTTAAATCTTTTACTTGTATCATATTTACTTTTCTCCCTTTTCATCTTTTATACTATATATTTTAACATTAAAATTTATATAGTATATGTTTCATTTTATTTACTAACTTTTCTCTATTATACTACATTCTACATTTTTTTCAATTTTAACATGTTTATTGCCTTAGTGGAAAATACACATATGTGCAACCTCTCCTAAGGCATTTATTAGCAATCTCCAATACTCTCTTTCTAAAAAATATAATTATTTTTTTCCATACTCGTGATAAGGTAATAATTCATAAGTTACATTTTCTTTGTCCTTAATAAATTCTCCGATTTCATTTATGGCTTCATCATTATCATTAAAACCTGGAATAACAGGAGTTCTAATAATTTTCTTTAAAAATTAACACATTATCTTCATCTTTTTACCTACCCTTACTATGAAATATTTGTCTCATGGCTAGCCATTGTAATATTCCCATCTGTTCAGGTGAGATATAACAACAGGCATGCCCCTAGATAATGAATTCTAATCTTAAGCTAAGAATTCAATTTATATACATGTATATTTTTGCAAAATAAAAAGCACTAGACAATAAACTCTAGTGCGTAAAAAACCACCTATTAATTCCCCCCCTTATCACTCAGCTGTAACGCTGCAGGAATTAGTAGTTTTAATGTTGTTATTAATATAACGCTATTTCAAATATATGTTAATAACTGTTTTTGTTATTTTTTTAATACTTTTTTTATTAATTTACTTCTCCGCCTTCAACTACTATATCTTCAGGATTTACAGCATCACCATATACAGGTTCTAATGTCTTTTTATAATCATTTAAGAAAAACTCTTCATCTGCTAAGCTTTTAATTTCATCATTAATCCAATTTAATAGCTCTGTATTTCCTTTTTGTACAGCTGGTGCAATAGTATCAATATTACCTATGCTTTCTATACCAGTAGTAAAGCCTTCATTTTGGTTTGACCAAGCTAAAGCTTCAGTATTATCAGTTGCAAAAGCATCTCCTCTTCCATCTAATAATGCATCATATGCTTCTTGATATTCATCATATTTAACAAGAGTTAAATCAGGATAAGTTTGTGAGAAATATGTTTCTGCAGTTGTTCCTTTAACAACAATTAACTTCTTGTCATTTAATTGATCAACATCAGTAATTAATGCACTATCTGGTGATACTATTCCTAATGCAACTTTCATATATGGAAGAGCAAAATCAACAGCTTCCTTACGTTCATCTGTTACTGTAAAATTAGCTAATATTAAATCTACTTTACCTGATTTCAGATATTCAACCCTGCTTGCAGCTTCAACATAAACAAACTCTACTGCATCTTCACTACCTAATAAGTCTTTACCTATTCTTTTTGCAAACTCTACATCATAACCTTGAACATCCCCGTTAGAATCAACATATCCAAATGGATTTTTGTCACTAAAGACACCTATTTTAATTTTCCCATCTTCCTTAATTTCATCTAAAGTTCTTGCCTTAGCACTTCCACTTGTGTCAGTACTTCCTGCATCATTTGATCCATTGTTTGAATCATTTGTACTAGAACCACATCCAACTAAAAGCCCCATTATTAATGTGATTGATAAAAGTACTCCTAAAAATTTTTTCATGGTAAAATCCCCCTTTAAATTTATTAATTTTAATTCTTTATACACTTTCATAACTAAATGTATTAAGAAATTGTTTAGCTCTATCAGTCTTTGGATTTGTAAAGAATTCTTCTGGTGATGATTCTTCAATGATATTACCAATATCCATAAAGATAACTCTATCAGCTACAGCTCTAGCAAATTCCATTTCATGTGTTACTATTAGCATAGTCATTCCATCCTTTGCTAATTCTAATACAACTTGAAGAACTTCCCTTACCATTTCTGGATCTAATGCTGCAGTTATTTCATCCAATAATAATATTTGTGGATGCATAATTAAAGCTCTAACAATAGCTACTCTTTGCTTTTGCCCTCCAGATAATTGTCTTGGATAATCACTTTTTCTATCCAAAAGTCCAACTCTCTCTAAAAGTTTTTCTGCTTCCGCTTTAGCCTCTTCCTTATTTCTTTTTTGCACTAAAGTTGGTGCTAAAATTAAATTTTTCATTATATTCATGTTTGGAAATAACTCATAACTTTGAAATACCATACCTATTTTTTCACGTATTTCATGAACCTTATTATTATCAGATGATATTTCCTTTCCATTTAAAATAATTTTCCCTGAATCTATTGGCTCTAGCTTATTTAAGCACCTTAAAAAAGTACTTTTCCCACAACCAGAAGGTCCTACCACTACTACAACCTCTCCCTTTTCTAATGAAAATGAAAGATTATTTAAAACTATTTTTGATTTATCATATGACTTAGTTAAATTTTTGACTTCTAATATTTTATCCCCCATCTTAATCTCTTAGCCTCCTCTCTAATACTTCTGACAGTTTTGAAAATGGAAAACAAATTACAAAATACATTATAAAAATTGTTCCATATACCCAAAGTGCTGCATCTGGTGTAGTATAACGATTTGCATCTATTATTTGCTTACCAACCTTAACAACTTCAACTACACCTATAAGTACTACTAAAGAAGTTGTTTTAATCATTCTAGTTAATAAATTCATTGCTGATGGAATTAATCTTCTAATAGTTTGAGGTATTATAATATGTATAAATACCTGTGTCTTTGTCATTGCAAGCGCAAATCCACTTTCATATTGATGTTTTGGTACTGCAATAAGTGCACTTCTTACTAAGTCTCCCATTTCTGCTGTTCCCCAAAAAGTAAATACTATTACTGCAGCAGTTTCACCTGAAAAGTTAGTTCCTATGTGTTTTGCGGCACCAAAATATACTAAGAATAATAAAACAAGCTGTGGCATTATTCTTACAATTTCAAGATAAACTCTACAAACTGCACGAACAATTTTATTTTCACTAGTCATTATTACTCCCATTAAAATTCCAAGCCCTACTGAAAGAATCATTGAAATTAAAGCAATTTTTAAAGATACCCATATTCCTTGGCATAGTCTTAAGAAATTACTACCCTCAAATAGCACTCGAATTCCCAAATCCTGCATAACGAACTCTCCTTTCTATAAATGTACAAATTAAAGAAATAGGAAGCAAGATAATTAAATATGCTATTACTAACATAAATAATGCTTCATCTGTTTTATAATAAATACCTATTAAATCTTTAGCTACAAACATCAAGTCTGCTAAAGCAACAGCACTAAACACTGAAGTTTCCTTTATTAAGAAAATAATATTTGCACATAAAACTGGAACTGAAGTTTCAAAGGCTTGCGGCAATGTAATATGCCAAAAGACTTGTGATTTTGTCATCCCTAAACTTAAGGCTGATTCATGTTGTACTACTGACACATTTTCAATTCCTGATCTAAATGCCTCTGCCATATAACTTCCTCCTAAAAAGGCTAGTCCTATAATTCCACATGCTTCTGAGCTTAAGACAATGCCTATCTTTGGCAAACCAAAATATAAAAAGAATAACTGAATTAATAACGGCGTATTTCTTGATAATTCAATATATATTGAGACTATTGTTTTAAGTACCGGTATTTTCATAGTCTTAATTAAGCTACAAATAATTCCTATAACTAATGATAATAGTATTCCTATTACTGCAATCTTTATAGTTAAAATTCCAGCTTCTACATATAGCTTATAGTGAGTTTGTATAAAACTCATATCCATATTTTATCCCCCTAATCAATAATTAATTTTGAACTATATTATATATATAAAAAACAGGTAAATGCTTATTACACATTTACCTGTTTTTCTTGCTTATCTAAAAAATAACTTAAGAATCAGATATACAAATGCGTACAATAATTAACTGTACATTTATACATACAGTTGGAACAACACATCATAATATTGTTATTAAATATATTATTTATCTTTATATCATTTTGTGCATTGTAGCTTTTCATAACTTATTCTCCTTCCATTTATTTTAAATCTCTTTTTTAATTCTTATAGTTTTATCTATAGTATTCTATATTGGTATTGTTAAGAATATTTTATACATTTTCCTGTAATGGTTTATATTTATTTTTTGTTTTTTATTCAAGCAAAATATAAAAAAGTAGTGTCTATACATATTACTATATAAACACCACTTCTTAATTTTTTATTATTAATCACCTACACCAAAGTCAGTATTATGATATAAAACTTCAATTGTTGGATGATTATCTAAGAAACTATATTCTTTTTTAAACCACTGTACTAATTCCTCATCCCTCTTAATATGAGTAGTATTATTAACAAAAACATTAATAGTTGCATACTTAAAATGTTCTAAAACTATTTTAATATCTTCTTCAATCATTTCCTTAGTTTGTCCCTTTATTCCAACCATTAAACAAACCGATTGGAACTTTTCTGCAACTTCTTTCGCATCCTTAAATTTAGCATTTTTATTAAGATAATTATTTCTAAATTCATAGTCAAATGTTTCAATTCCAATCTTGAATATTATAGGAATATTAAAGAAGGTTCTCATTTCATCTAATCTATTTCTATAACACCAATGACTTTCAAAAAATAACAACTTAATTTTCTTTTCATCTACTATCTTTTTTATATACTCTAAAGTTTTTTTAGGTATTTCAAAACAGCTTCCTGAATTAATTACTTCAAGAACACCAAACTCACCAGTTATATTATCTAAAATCTCTATATTTTGCTTATTTAATTCTTCCTCATCTTTTCCATTATCATCTATGTAATCACAAAAACTACACTTTCCCCAAACACATGAAAAAGCTCTTAATAAAACAATTTCCCTATTATTTTTATTAGTAATCTTATTATACCTGTCCATCTTTTCTCCTATACTTAAGCATTTCTTTGTAACTTAAAATTTTTAGGTATCACTTTAATAACATTAAATACTAATACTACTATTATAATTTTATCAATAAATTCCGTTAATATTTGAGTTATAAATACGCTTGGCACTAATTCTAAACCTATACTATTTAAATACATTACAATAATTGAATTACCTGATGAAGTAATTCCTCCAAATACATAAGCTGAAGCAATTGCTGCAACAAAAGCAGAACATGAAGCAATTAATAATATACTAAATGGTGCAATAACCGTCTTCTTAAATCCACCTTTTTTATAAAGTATACCTGCTAAAAGTCCTACTACCATTTGTGAAGGTATAAAATATATTGCATATGGGTCAAATGTCACCGTAGTTATTAAATAACTTAATATTCCTGTTACCACTCCTGATATTGGTCCAAATAAAAATGCTACTGTAAATGTCCCTATTGTGTCAAGAAATATAGGAAGCTTTAATGCTACTGCTATCAGTGCTCCTACGACATTTATACCTATACATAATGATATAAGTACTAATTTGTTTGTATTGTTTTTTTTCACTCTTTTCACTCCTATTCTTAAATTAGTAAGTGTAAGAGAGATTTCTTCTGCCGTCCAAAAATAAATAAACCTCTAAGTTATAAACTTAGAGGTCCTATAAACAAAACTTATTCTTATTAAGTTATAGAATATTACTCCTATAACTAAGCCTAGTTTTTTATAGAGGGATGGTCATACGAACCTCTCCTAGTAATCCTACTAGATTTTATTTAATTCTTTCATATTATATATTCTTATAATACTTTTTACAATAATCTTTATATAAATTATCTATATTTTTCTTTAAAATAATTATTAATTATAGCTAAAACCATAAAACTTATTATAAAAGTCTAAAATTTAAACAGCTTTAACCATTCGATATAAAACATGTGAATAATACGGCTCTTCGATTTCAAAAACAAAATCTAAATTTTCATAAAAACTTTTAACCCCCTTATCTTTTGCTAGTAGAGAACAAGTATTATATCCCTCTTCCTTAGCATTATTTTCAGCCAATTTAATAAGAGCTTTTCCAATTCCCATTCCCCTATACTCTTCAAAAGTTGCTAAGTTAGCAATATAAAGTTCATTTTCACCACATTCAAAAAAATTAAACTCTAAAATAATATCTCTAATAAATCTTATCTTATTTTTAATACCATTTATATTCTTAATTAACCTAATACTTGTTATCAAATCTAACTTTGATAAGTCTTTACCTTTTAATAATATAATAGCTCCACAAACCTTTCCGTCTAGTTCTGCAACCTTAACATTATTGTAAGAATATCTAGAATTCTCGCATTCAACTAATATTTTTATTCTGTCTATTATTGCATCCTTACTTCCATAACCCCATACCTGCTCAGGATCATCTTCTGTTTTATAAACCAGCTCTGCAATAATTTTCGAGTCTCCTTTTGTTGCTTCTCTTAACGTGAAACTTTCCATAAAAATTCCTCTCTTTTTTTAATATAATAAATTCTTTATATAATTATTATATTTTTAATTAACTTTGTATTTAAGGCTTTGTGGTGCTAAAAAAATGTACTTATGTACCCTAAATTATTGTTAAACTTTATTATATTCTGTACAAATGTCCATTAAATAAATACTAAGTGTATATAATTATCTAAAATAAAAAGCAACCTTACATAAAGGCTGCTTACTTTAATTTTATATCATTTTCATAATCCTATTATTCCAAGGAAAATTCTTTTAACTCAACAATATTCATAGGCTTACTATAATAATATCCTTGTATATATACATTTTTATTTACTATTTTTTTTATTTCTTCAATTTGATATTTCTGTTCAATACCTTCAATAACAAGGATCTTATCTGTTATTAGGGTTATTTTAGATATAAATGCTATTACTTCACTAGTAATTTGTGATATTGAAATATTGTCTGCAAAACATTTATCTAATTTAACACTATCAAAATCTATTTCTTCCAAAATACTAAGATTAGAATATTCTACTCCAAAATCATCTATTGCAATTTTATATCCACTTTCTTTTAATAAAGCTATTGCTATTTGTATTTTTTCTAAATCCCTAGCATGAACCTTTTCTATAATCTCAAGAGAAATACTTCCCTTTTTAATATTATAATCTGCTGCTAATTTAATTGCTCTATTTATAAATTCTGTATTTTCAAGTTCTCTAAATGATAAATTAAGAGATAAATAAAAGTTTTTATTTTTGTAATTTTCATAGTTACTTATTATTTTATAATCACAAATTACTTTTTCTAATATCCAAAGTGTAAGTTCATAAAACATATCCCCTTTTTCTATCTCTTTAAGAAAGTTAAAAGGAGATAAAACATTATTATTTTTATCTTTTAACCTTAATAACCCTTCAAACCCTACTTCAATATTTTTAAAGGGATCTACTATTGGCTGATAATATAATAAAAAGTTTCCTTCTGTTATATTTTTAGTAACTCTTCGTTTTATAATTGTTTTTTTTATATATGGATATATTATTACATATATAATACCAACAATTGTCATTATTGAAAGAGCAATTAATATAATATTCCTTAAAATTAACCCTTTCTGAAAATATTTATTATATATAAATGTTAGTTTATCAACTTTATTATTTAGGAAAAAATCAAAGTACTTTATGACCTCTTTACTTTTACCATTACCAACAATATAAACACTACCTACGTAATACTTTACTGTTTCTTTATAAGCTTCTACACTTCCATAAATTTTACTAGAAGATATTGCATCTACTTCTTTCAAATTTAATAAGCTTATACATTCATCATTTGTCTTAACCTTTACTGGTTCAACATTTATATCATAATATCCTAACAGTTGAATTAACCATTCACTTTTTATGTCTCCATCAAGATATGCAAACTTTTTCCCATTTAAATCATTTAAATTCGCATATTGAGATTCATTAATATCACCATATATATATATGTATCGATTATCAAATTCTATATGACTATCAGAATATATTAATTTAGAATTTTTATTTGGTATATTATATAATCCCATTAAAATATCTATTTCTTCATTTTCTAACATCTCTATTGCATTATTAATATTAACATCTACATATTCATATTCTATATTTAAATTAGAACATAAAGTATCTAATAATTCATGATAATATCCATGAACATTCCCTTTTTTATCTTTATAATAATAGGGATAATATGAATAATATCCAACCTTTATTTTTTTCTCTTTGTAATTAGGATACATATACAAAGAACTCGTATCCTTATGATAAAAACAATTTAAACCACAAATAATAATTAACAAAGAAACAATTATAAATATTCCTTTTTTATTCATTCTCATCACCAAATCAACTAATAATATTGTTAACTAGTACCATTTTCTTGATATCGTTTCGACTTTTTTCGCAATCTTTACTTTTATTATTTTACTAAAATCACATTCTATTTCAACCCTTTTGACTATTTTTATTTATAGATAACGTTTTTTAATGAATATTGAAATTTCAATTTAATTATATATTTAATTTTTTTATAAATCTATTTTGAAAATTTCTATCAATTGAAAATTATTATTGATAGAATCATTGACTTATTATATACTTAATATTATTTAAAAATATTTTTATAAAGGAGAATTATATGAATTTATTAATTTCTTTATTTATTGCTATTCTAATAGTAGGAGTTGGACATGCTTTTATAAAAAAACACTCTAAGCTTTGTTACATATTAGCTACTATTATTTCTTTAATACTAGTTATAATTTCATACACTGATGCAATGGCTAATATTCCTGAATTTATAAGATTTTATATATTACCACTCTTTACAAATAGTGCTTTTGCAACATCATTATTTATAATAGTTATGTATACTGGCGCATTAAAAAATGGTAGTAAGCTTATGAAGCTTTTGTTTCCTATAAGAGCTGAATTATCAATAATTGCAAGTATTCTTACCCTTGCTCACAACATAATTTGGGGTAGATATCACTTTGTTGCATTATTTACTAATCCAAAATCAATGGCACTAAATATGCTTTTAGCTGCAATCATTAGTTTAATATTAATTGCTATTATGCTTCCACTTATGATTACATCTTTTCCTAATGTAAGAAAGAAAATGAAGTATAAATCTTGGAAAAACCTTCAAAGATTTGCTTATGCTTTTTATGGATTAACTTATTTGCACATACTGCTTGTAATGATGCCTATGGCTAGAACTGGAAATGCTAAATATCTTATAAATGTTTTAGTTTATAGTATTATATACTTAACTTATGCTGCACTTAGAATAAACAAAGCTTTATCAAAAAAATATAAAAATAAGAAAATTACTTTCTTTATATACTTTATAACAATTGTAATTTTTTCTTTAGGTTGTGCTTATGTAGTTTATCCATCTATTAAAGCTGATAATTTTGATTCAACAACAAGACCTTCTTACGCTGACGGAACCTTTACTGGTAGTGGTTCAGGGTATAATGGTAATATTACCGTAGAAGTAACTATTGAAGATGGTAATATATCAGATATTGATATTTTTGATTCTGTTGATGACGAGCCATTTATAACTAGAGCAAGTTCTACTATATTTGCTGCTGTTATTGAAGCTCAAAGTGTTAATGTAGATACTGTTAGTGGTGCAACTTATAGTTCTAAAGGATGTATCAATGCAATAAGTGATGCTTTAAAATCTGCAAAACTTTAAGAACTTATTTTTACTAAAAGAATATTAATTAAATTTTGAGGAAGATAAAAAGGCCTATATACTATGGTCTTTTCATCTTCCTCTATTTTCACATAGATTATTTTCTAGTATTATTCTCACAGTTTACTCTCCTCACATAGTAGAATTTAATTTTATATAATTTATGCAAAAAAATAAATCTTATAAAAAATATAAGATTTATTTTTTGGTTGCGGGGGCAGGACTTGAACCTACGACCTTTGGGTTATGAGCCCAACGAGCTGCCAACTGCTCCACCCCGCGATATTATATTTTGTAAGCGCTCTTGCTTAACTTGTAACCTTAGTATAATCTAATAAATATATATAGTCAAAGTCAAATAATATTGCATTATGGCTTTAAAGTGTAAGAGGTAGCTTAGAGTCTTAAATGCAAGCAGATAATACTAAATATCATTTAAAGCTCCAATCTATTATTTCAAGAAATAAAGTTGTTTACTTCCATACAATGCTTATCAAAGATTAAAAGGAGTAAAAGAAATACTTTAAATCTTTCTTTTACTCCCTTTATAATAGTTTCAATCTACCACTTTATTTAATATAAATAATGTCATTAAACAATCTTCTTTTATTTAAATTTATCTATATATTTCTTTGCACGATAAACTTCTTCAGTTGTAAATTCATAGTCTGGCATTTTTATCAAACGCTTAAATATTGGAGAGCGAAATGCAACCCAATAGTTAAATACAATCCATACTAAAGCTATAATAAAGTCTGTTCCAGTATATATATGCATACCAAATGTTTTACTTAAATAAAATACAGAAACAGGTAGTAAACCAAATATTGATGTAAATAATCCTGGATTATACCAACTCTTTAGTGCAATATTAAATACTATTAAATGCATTAAGACTTCAGCAAATGCAAAAAGAATAACAGCCAAAGTTAAAAAACGAACCTTTGGTAAAAATAAAGGTAACAAATATACAACTACTGCAAACCATACATTACCAAACATTGCCGCAATTTGATTAAATGGCCAATTCTTAGGATTAGTATCGTTTATGTTCTTTTCAACTTTCATACCAATCCAAGGAAATCCTCCTGGAAATCCAAATTCCTCAAAAAAGTGTAGAAATATAAATACTAGTGAAATCAATAATGTTTTTTCTCTTAGTGTCCACTCTCCCACTGCTAGTATTAAGGCAAACATACTTGCAATATAAACTGAAATATAATACCAACTTTTAATACTTTTCTTCATTTTATGACCTCCTTGCTTCTTACATAATGGAATTATAATTTACACCTGTTGCCTTATCAACCGACAGTTTTAAAACGTATGTTGGAAAATCAACAATAAGATATTGATTCACATTTATGTTAATACTGAAAACATTCCCTTTTTCATTATTGTATATAATAATGAGGCAAGCTCTTCAGCTGAAAAAGACTTACCATTTTTATACCAATAAGTAATTGAATATAAAATAGCTCCAAAACTATATTCACATAAGATATCAATCCGAAAATCATCTTCTTTTAGATTAAATTTTTTAATAATCAATAATTTAACAGCTGCTTTATATTTTTCTGCAAAGGCAGGATCTCCTGTAGGACCAAGTAATATACTTAAATAATATCCATAATATTCATACACTTTTGCAGCTTTCACAATAAGCTCTTCTGAATCAAAATTCTCCACCGCCTCTTCTAATTGCTGAATCATTTTATTAATGAGTTGTTCTTCAGCATATTCAAGCAAATCATCAATATTAAAAAAATATTCATAAAATGTACTACGATTATAACCTGCTTTATCTGTTATATCTTTAATTTTTATCTTATATAACTTATTATCCTTATACAAATGCCAAAATGCTTCTATCAAGTTTGCTTTAGTTTGTTTACATACTTCTGGTTGTTTATTCACTCTTTCTATCCCTCCATAAAATCCAACAATCAACACTATAACTGTTGGTTGATGAGCAATATTTCATTGTTATAATTATTATATGATAGTTTGCTAGATATTTAAAAGTTGCTATGCACAAATTAAACTTACCTTTTAAATACTAGCATATACTATTAAGTTAAATATATATTAAACCAAGAGGAGGTATATTATGAATTTTTATCGTAATAATTGGTATAAGCTCACTATAGTTGCTTTTATTTTCTTATCATTTTTTATGGGATTTTGGGGCGTTAATATATTAACTCCTATTCAGAATATTCTTATGTTTAGTTTTATGGCACTGCTTGTTCATCAGTTTGAAGAGTATGTATTACCTGGTGGCGGTCCTGTTGTTATAAATAAAGCTAATTTCGGTGAAAAAGTTAACTTCCGTAACTTTCCTGGAAATATGCAATCTTCAATGATAGTAAATAATTCAGCTTATATTTTTTATATTGCTGCTATAATTTGGCCACAGTTTATTTGGCTTGGGCTTGCAACTATGTTTTTTAATCTATTTCAATTATTAGGACATGGAATTAAAATGAATCGTGGAATGAAAACTTGGTATAATCCTGGATTAGCTTCAGTAATTTTTCTATTTGTTCCAATAAGCATTTACTACATAATGTATGTTGTTAATAATAATCTAGTAACTGGATGGGATTGGCTTTTTGGTGCTATAGCATTTATTATAGCCCTAATTGTAACTACTATTTTACCAGTGCAACTACTTAAAGATATAAACTCTCCTTACTCTATACCAGAATATCAAGTTGAATGTTGTGATAGAGTGCAAGCTTTTGCATCACTTGAAATAAAAAAGGATAAATAAAAGATTAATATATCTATCTAGTAGAACCTAGATAGGTATATTAACCTTAATGTAGAGTTAAAATTCCTTCTTAAATTAAGAATTCACTTTGTAAATAATTCATATTGATAGCAAGTTATTTCCATGAAAATTATATTCAATTAAATATTTTATCTTAATTTCTAATTGAACCATCTAAGTCATTATCATTAAACAACTTTCTTTTGAGAAACCCTATTACTACCTATATCCTTAAACTCAACATATATCATTACTATTGATACATTTCCTGCAATAAAGTCAGCAATAGGACCAGAATACATTATTCCATCAATGCCCATAAATAAAGGTAATACAACTATTAATGGTAACAAAAATAAAATCTGTCTTGTTAAAGAAAGTTTAATCATTATTAAATACTCTCACTTTTACCAACTAATTACTATTGTATCAAATATAAAATTATAAATCATACTCCTCATCGCCTATGCTTTTAATTTTTCTGTATTGAACTGAAAATTTTCTATTTAAAACAAATAATGTAGTTATTTTCTAATTCATGTTGATATACAATTAAATGGATTGTAAAAAGGTATATTATTATATAGTTTCATAGGAATTTATTGAGGAGATATAAATAATGAATATTAGAAAAGCAACAAAAAAAGATTTATCAAGAATAGCAGAAATATATGTTTTTAATAATAGAGTGAATTATTGGCCAATTTTTAAAGATGGACTTATTAGCATTATTATTTGTATATACGTTAATTATTTGAGTATAATCCTAATTCAACAAATTTGAATTTTGCAAGTAGATTATATTACAAATAGGCATCTTGGAAAAAATACTTATAAAATAACTTAATAAATAATATAACCTAAAACAAAAAATAGCTGTATATTGGCAATTATAATATTTTGCCTATTAAATACAGTTATTTTTTATAGCTTTTATATAATTTTCTTATTTTATTACACTTTGATTAGATGAAACAAATTTATCAAAATAGCCTTTGCCCCAGTTATATGGATAAGGAGAGTTCTTACTCTTAAATATATCCTCTGCCCAGTTTATACAAATTCTTGCCATAATCAGAGTAAACACGATAGCAAGAAGTATCTCTAAAATTGTAGGCATACGATATTTAAAGAAAGAAATGATAAAACCAATAAATACAGGAAGGAAGCATAAATAAGTAGTAGCAAACCCTGGATTATATATAGTCTTCTTTCCCTTAGTAGCAAATCTTTTTTTCATTTGGAAGCCTGCAAGTGTATGAACAAATACTTCCATAGCAGATAGTAAAAACCATATTAGACAAACAATATAAGGCATTCCAAAACAAAGCATAATACAACCAAAAGCAATAGGAATGAAATTAGTCAACATATCAGTAAGCTGATTCATTGGATAACGGTCTGCAATTTCTTCCTTTGAGCCATGTTGTAAATTATACATATAGTAAAATCCACCTGGAAACTTCCATTCTTCCAATACATGAAGTACCAAACTAATAACAGATGCCACAGCTAATTTAGTTGGTACAGTCCATATATTCCAATTACCGATAAGTAATATAGTAAGAAAACTACCGATTGCAGTTATGACATATAGCCAGCATGAAAGCCAACCTTTAATAAATTTTTCCATATATTTATCCCCCTTAAGTATATATCATGATTTTGTGAGACTATTGTATCAAAACGTTTTTTATTATACAATAACGCTACAACTTATAATACAAGGGAGGCTAAAAATGTATCATATCCAAAATGATAAACGAGCACAAAAATCAGCTAGACTAATTTGTGAAGGATTTTTACAATGCCTAAATGAAAAAAATATAGACCAAATTACAATTTCAGATATTCAGAGAGCATCTTCTGTTAGTCGAGCTACTTTCTACAGACTATTTGATAATACCTCTGATGTTCTTTCATATTTATGTGAACAAATTTTTGAAAAGGTAAATTATGAGCATACAACTATGGAATATTTTAGTACCGAAGAAACTACTCTAAGATTCATACGACTATGGATGGAAAATAGAGTGCTATTAAAGGCTATAGTTGATTCTAATAGGATGGACTTTATTTACAATGCTCATATGAAATATCTAGCTCCCCATAAAGAATTTTCTTTCCTGATACCACTATAACTGATATACAAGCAGAATATTTGATGAGAACACTAACCTCATGTATTTCAGCATTTTTGGAATCTTGGGTTAAATGTGGTGAAAAAGAAGGAGAAAATGAATTACAAGAAATATTAAAGAGCTGTTTCAAAATTTTAGGTAACATATTTGATTAATAAGTTTATTATAAATAGTACGAATTAGTTAAAATAATATTTATAATTAAATAAGTAGGAGTTACTCCTACTTATTTAATTTACTAATTATTAGACTCTATGATTTCTTTTAATGAAATATTTTCATTCCTAAATCTAGAACTTGGATTCTTATCGCCTTTGACTTTAATGGCCTTTTTAGGACAGTTATTTACACACGAAAGACAAGATTCACAATGCTTACCGAATATAATATTTTTTGATTTATCATAAGATACATTTTCCCTTGGGCATACTTTTATACATGTGCTACACTTAATACACTCTTCATTTACATGAAAATTATCCACACTATCTATTGGATGAATAACATTTATAAATTTTACAAGATTCCTTAGAATGGCGCCTACTGCAATTCCATTATTGATATACATTCTATTGTTAGATACATCTTTTATTAATTGATTTATATTCTCTTCTATATTTTTATCTGTAGATTTTTGTTCTTCGATATCTACAAGTGGTATATGATTTCCTACCATAGCTATCTTATTAGAATAACTGATCCTTACCCCATTCTTTTTAGCAAAAGAAGTAAAATACTTTGTTGCATCTCCATTATTATTTCCACAAGTCATAATAGCAAATATATAAGGACTATTCAGTGTCACTTTTGTTATAAACTCCTTTACGATAGTTGGTACAGAAAGTCCATAAGTGGGAAAAACTATTCCTATCTTTTCATCTTCAAAAACATACTCTTTTCCTTTTAATACTTGAGGAATAGAATAAAGTTCTCCTCCAAATCTTTTAGCTATATATAATTAATTTCCAGTGCCTGTAAAATAAAAAATCTTCATGTTTATTTACCTCCTCTTCATGGTAACTAACAAATATTGTTTCCTAGGAAACATGATTATAATACCACCATTATGTTTCCGCGTCAACATTATTAAAAATTATGTATTACATCCGCTTTACAAATGTTACTAAAATTATTAAAATAATTATGTTTCCTAGTATACATTTGATAGGAGGTTATACTTTTGAATACAAAAACTGAAATTATTGCATGTGAGATTGAAGATTTAATTACACAATTTGAGGAAAAAAAATATTCACATAGTAATGAACAACTTACACAATTATTGAAAGAAAATGAAATTATTAATTTTAATCTGATTACACATACAGAATGCCACGTAATATCCTGTATTGCAAATATAAAAGAACCTAATGGAATTATGATCGCTGAAAAATTAAACATGACTAGAGGTGGAGTTTCTAAAATAGCCAATCGTTTAATAGAAAAAAATCTTATTACTACATATAAAGATGACAGTAATCAAAAAAAGATTTTCTATAAATTAACTAGGCTAGGAGAAAAGATTAATATAATTCATAATCAACTTCATAAAGAAAATCATAACTTTCTTTTAAAAATAGCTGATAATTATTCATCACAAGAACAGGATATAATTATTAAATTCATAAAAGATTTGAAGAATAATAATAAACACTTTTAAAGTTTTGATACTAAAAAGGATGTCCATATATGACTGAACTGCCCCTATCAAGTAAACAGTGTAAATGATATAAAATTTTATTATTTTAACTGTCTACTATAGGTCAGTCATGCCATTATAGACATCCCTATTTTTATAACTTATATTATTAACCATTTATACTATAGTAATCAAAATAACATTATTTTGAAGCAAAGCAATATATTAGTATTTTAATTTATTTTTAATAGTATTAGCACTAGGCTCAGCCTTTTCAACAAATATATAATACCAGGCCCCTGCTTCAATCTTTTCCTCTATAATTTTATTATGAGCATTTTCAAATACCAACCCCCTAAAGGCATATGGTAAAAATACAATAATGCTATATTATTTATATATATCTATTTCTTAGTAATATACTTAAAATCAGGTATCCTATTAAGATCATATTCAACATAATCATCAACATCTAATAAATCATTTAAATCTATACATTGAACTCTTTGATTTTCATATGTTACCCAATAAAACCTTAATGATTCAGCACACATTACAGCTGTATAAATTGTATACTCATACCGTTCTAAACATTCATCATACACAATTGTATTATTTTTTTCTGATAATTCAACTAAACCAAGAGGCACTGCAACATTATTAAATAAATGAATAATATTGCTAACTCCCTCCTCTTCATCTATCCCCTTAACAGCATACTTCTTCAAAAATGATAACCGAATAAACCTTGATGTAGAAGAACAATCTCCTGGAAGTCCCATTGCACCATCTCCCGTGAAACACTTATTTAATTTTTCTCCATTAATATCTAAAGTCTCATAATCTAAATTTCTAATATTAAAGTAATTTAATAAATTTAAACAATGCCAAGAATAGCTTGGACTATTAGTCATAACTCCCATGGAATTACGATAAATGCTTACTCCTGTTTTATCTGGCTCAATAATAACAGCTTCACCTGTTTTATCTGAAAATATCCAATGAATTGATGGTACTTGTCCAAGTATGGGTATATTCATTAAAGTAATTTTATTTTCAATCATATCAACAATTTCATCTACACTTTTACATCTCGTTAAAAGATATGTAACAAGAAACGGGGGCTGCACAGCTATTGTACCTTTAGCTTTTTTATCATTATATTTAGCAAAGCAACGATAAGCTAACTGACCACCCATTACACCTTTTTCATTAACACCTTCATACAAAATTGGTGTAGATTGCATAAGCCTTATTCCTGTTCCAACAGCTGCATACTTTGATACAGTTTTTGTTTTTTCAACTATGTTATTTTCTACTCTTGTCCCACATCCATAATAACTCTTACCTTTAGGAATATATATTATTTTACTTTCTTCAGCAATACAATTAAAATCAAAGTTTCTTCCCCATAGATGTTTATTATCTTCTGTAGTCCAACTCATAGAACTACATCCACCATTCATAGCATTTAATACTTTATTAATACTATCCATGAATTACCTCATTAAATTATTATTTTTTTCATCTAAATAGTATATGTAATAAATACCTAATCTTATTATAATTATAAATTTAAAAGGGGCTGTATCAAAATAAATTTTGATAATAGCCGATAAAAAAAGGAGGGTTCGAA
>NZ_JADPBQ010000030.1 GCF_015670405.1 Clostridium sp. 1001271B_151109_B4
GAGGTCTGTTATATCAAAATGTTGTTAACAACATTTTGATATAACAGACCTCTATGTGAATAAATGTATTATAGTTAAATAGCTTGATAAATAATATAATCAATAAAGTATAGTTTAGCGATATAGTGACAAAATCACCTTTTTATTAAATAAATTATAAGTTGAAAATCTATTAAAAATTTCAAGAGTTATAAGATAAAGCTATTTTAGAGCGGTGTATAAAAATTTTATCAGTTTCTAAAATAGCTTTTAATTTTATCATATAAAAAATAATTCAAATTTAATATATAAGAGTTTTTAATTTATATTATGCCTAAAAATATTCAATTAATATAATTTTTACTAATTAGTCTATTATTTTTTATTAAAAAATTAATAATAAAGGTCATTTTTTAGGGGGAATGTAAATATAAATTATAAAAAAGGGGGAATGGTGTGTATGGTCATTAAATATTAATATAGTAATAAGGTTGAATGAATAAGTGAGATAATTAGATTTAATATTTTGTAATGGTAATATATTTATGATATAAATTGATAACTGCAGTAAAAAAATGGGTTTTTATTCTAAATTAAGATTTGATTTTATATGAAATAGGAACTAGAGATATATTTAATGTCAATATGGTAGCAAATAAATATAGAGAGGGTATTAAGGTGTCTATGGAAGAAGTAAGGGTTGATTTAGATGAATTTTTGGAAAAGGTAAGAAATATACAATTATTAAATATTCAAATAGTAACAAAATTAAATGAAATAAAAGAAGAAATAAATTCATTAGATTTTAGTAGTCAAAATCATAGCTCAATTGAAGTAAAAAGGAACTTTAATAAGTTAGAATCTAGGTTTGAAAATTATAAAAATATGATAGGTTCTTATGGAATTTTATTAGATGATATGGGTAAGTTTTATTAAAGGTATGAATAGAGGATAAATAATCAATAGGGCATAACTCTTGATTCAAGTAGATTTCAATGAAGTAGTTAATTTGAAAGTTAAAATAAATATTTGAATTAATTAATAAAGTAAGATAAAAGAATATAAGTGATATTATTAAGGGGCGCAATTATATACAGAATTAAGTTTTATATAAATAATTAGTGGGGCAAATTTTATATAAATGTATTTTAATATTTAAATTATATATTAGTACTTAATTATAGCGATCGTTTATAGTGTTTTAAGTTATAAGAAGTATAAAATATGGGGCAAATTTTATGGTAGGGAAATGAAATTGAAGTCACTGTTGCATCTATGGAAAGCAGGTATATAAGGGTTATATGATACTTATGGGATTGTGTAGCCTATGGGGTTTGGTAGACTGTAGCAAAAATGAATCAGTTAAAGAGTGCTTTAATTAGTATTTGATTTAATTATTAATCTAATATTTAATGATCATATTAAATAATGGACCTGATATTTTTAATCAGGTCTATTATTTTTAGAGAATATTAGGATAGTTTTATTAATTTATAATTGCATTATTTAATTGATAAATTGGTCTTAGAATAACATAGGGTATGGAGAAAATGAAAAAATATAACATTAAATTTTAAAACTATTAGTTTGTATTATGTGTGAAAAAAGTATATAATAATTAAGTTAAAATGATAAAACTGTCAATAATATAGTTATTGTTATTTATTGCTTTGATGGTTATTCTTAAATATACTTTGATAGTTAATATTAAAGGTATTAAGAAAAAGTTTAATTTTAAAACAAAAGAAATTTAATTTAAATTTATATATAAATAATTTTAGGAGGACATAAAATTGGCTGATTACATAAATGAGATAAAAAAGAGAAGAACCTTTGCAATTATTTCTCACCCTGATGCTGGTAAAACAACATTAACAGAAAAGTTCCTATTATACGGAGGAGCAATTAGACTTGCAGGTTCAGTAAAAGCAAGAAAAGCATCAACGCATGCTGTTTCTGACTGGATGGAAATAGAAAAGCAAAGAGGTATTTCTGTTACTTCATCAGTAATGCAATTTAACTATTCAGGACACTGCATAAACATTCTAGATACTCCTGGGCACCAAGACTTCTCAGAAGATACATATAGAACTCTTATGGCTGCTGACTCTGCTGTAATGGTAGTTGACGCTGCTAAAGGGGTGGAAGATCAAACAAGAAAGTTATTCCACGTTTGTTCATTAAGAGAAATGCCAATATTCACATTCATCAATAAGATGGATAGAGAAGCTCAAGATCCATTCCAACTATTAGAAGATATTGAAGCTGAGCTTGGAATTAAAACTTATCCAATGAATTGGCCAATTGGTTCAGGTAAAGACTTTAAAGGTGTTTATGATAGACAAAATCAAAGAATCATAGCATTCAATGGTGGAAATCACGGTTCTACAGAAGTTGAAGCTATTGAAGGTTCTGTTGATGATGCAAAATTCAGAGAAATATTAGGTGAAGCACTTCATGATAAATTAATGGAAGATATTGAACTTCTTGATATTGCTGGTGATGAACTTGATATGGAAAAGGTTAGAGTTGGGGAATTAACTCCTGTATTCTTCGGATCAGCTTTAACTAACTTTGGTGTTGAACCATTCTTAGAGCACTTCTTAGAAATGACTACATCACCACTTGCTAGAAACTCAAATATTGGAGAAATTGATCCATTTGAAGATAAATTCTCTGCTTTCGTATTTAAGATTCAAGCAAATATGAACAAGGCTCATAGAGATAGAATTGCATTCATGAGAATTTGTTCTGGTAAATTCACTAAGGGTGAAGAAGTATTCCACATGCAAGGTGGAAAGAAATTAAAGCTTGCTCAACCTCAACAATTCATGGCTGAAAACAGAGAAATTGTTGAAGAAGCATATGCTGGAGATATTATCGGGGTATTTGATCCAGGTATATTCTCAATTGGAGACACTTTATGTTCACCAAGCAAAAAGTTCAAGTTTGAAGGAATTCCAACATTCGCACCAGAACATTTTGCTAGAGTTAGACCAGTTGACACTATGAAGAGAAAACAATTCGTAAAGGGTGTTACTCAAATAGCTCAAGAAGGGGCAATCCAAGTATTTAAAGAAAACCATGTTGGTATGGAAGAAATAATAGTTGGGGTTGTAGGTGTACTTCAATTTGAAGTTCTTGAATACAGACTTAAGAATGAATACAATGTTGATATCAAGATGGATAGACTTGCATTTAGATATGTAAGATGGATTGAAAGCTATGATGGAGATGTTGATAGATTAAACTTAACTTCTGATGCTAAGAGAGTTAAAGACTTTAAGGATAGAGACCTTATTATATTCCAAAATGACTGGGGAATTAATTGGGCCTTAGACCACAATAAGGGATTAATTCTTTCAGGCGTTGGTAAGAGTGATGAATAAATAAAATATTAAATTATAAATAGAACAAATTGTATTTAAAATACAGTTTGTTCTTTTTTTATTATTTAGAAAATTATAAGGCTTTTGTATTAGTAAAGTTTGTGATATCAACGATTCTGAAGTTAGTCAACTGTAAACCTGATACCAGTAAATTAGTATGTATAATCAGCTTCATCCTTACTAATTTATAAAATAGCAAAGTTAATAAAGTAAGTTATTTTAAACAAATAATTAAATATAATAATTACAATAATATGGAAAATATACAAAATATATGGTAAAATGTGTAAAAGTGATAATATCAATAAAAATGAAAGGGATATTTTATTGAGAGTTGCTAGTAATAATTTAGCTATTGAATAAATAAGCTTAATATGTAGGGCAAAATTAGCCAAAAAATTATTTGTTTAAACTAAAGGGGAGAAGAGGTATGAGGAAACTAGGTATGGGAAAAAATAAAGTTTTTAATAAGTGTGTAGTAACAGTTTTTACATTATTTATAATTATTGCAACAATATCTACATCAGTTAAGGCAGAAGTGAGAAATAATAATATAGTAATACCTAAAACTGGTGATGATGGGTTAGGATTAGTGATTGGAGTATTAATATTATCTGGAGCAGCATTATTAGTTGCGGTTAATAAGCAAAAGGTTGAAAGTAGGGAGTAAATTTATAAAGTATATTTAAGCAATTTATAAGTTAACATGATAAAATAAAAGTATAAAACATAAATTGTAAAAAAGGAAAATATATGAGAAAAATAATTAACATTATATTAGTAGTTATTATTATAGGATGCTTAAGTATTATTGGTTATAAGTATTATAACTATAGTAAAGATAATAAGTTAAATTCAGAAATACAGGATCTTCAACCGGTAATTAATGAAGAAGGTTTAGGAAATACTGATTCAGATGATGCAGGTAATAATTCTAGTGAGGAGAATGATGGACAAGACAGTAGTTATGTAAGTAATAGTGCAAATGAAGATGAATTAAAATCAATAAATAGTGATTATAAAATGTGGATACAAATTGAAAATACAAATATAAATTATCCAGTTGTACAAGGGTCAGATAATGATTATTATTTAAAGCATAATTTTAGAAAAGAATCTAATATTTCAGGAACGATTTTTGTAGAAAGTGCAAATGATATTGATAATGATAAAAATATTATTTTGTATGGACATAATATGAGAAATGGAACTATGTTTAATAATATTACTTCTTATAAAGAGGAAAGTTTTTTTGAGGCTGATAATAGGATTAACATAATAATGAATAATAAAGTATATGAATATGAGGTTTTTTCTGTTTATGCAAAGAATGTGAATGAAATTGATTTAGCTATTGGATTTGCAAATACAGATGAATTTATTAATTATGCATATAATGAGGCTGAGCAATCTCTTTATAAAAAAGATGTTAATTTTAGTGAAAATGATAATCTTTTAACTCTAGTAACGTGTAGTTATGAGTTTACTGATGCACGAACTATTGTGGTTGCTAGAAGGTGTGATTAGGACATATAGGTCTGTTATACCAAAATGTTGTTGGATGATGCTATATGAAGAACTGGTATACAAAAATATTGTTGGAGATTGTATGAAGCGCTATTATAGCAAAATGTTGTTGGTTATAGGAGGCAGGATTGTTATATAAAAGTGTTATTAGTAATAGAAGTAGGTATGTTATGGTAAAGTGTTTTGTAAGAGCATATGATTCTGTTATACCAAAATGTTGTTAACAACATTTTAATATAACAGAATCATATATGGTTATAAAATATAATTGATTCACCTAATGAAAGTAATTATTTTATCTATATCTCAACATAGAGTTAACAGGTAGTAAGCTTATTTAAAAAGAAATATAATATTTGATAAGTCATAACAGTATTTTAATTTTAAATAATAACTTTAAGAAAAAAATTAAAATTACTATTTGAAAGTGTTCATAACTTAAAATAACATAGAACAACTTATAAATAGTAAATAATAAACAATGAACAATAAATAATAAACAATAAATAGTAAATAATAAATCAACAATTCCAAAGATGCGCAGGTGAGATAATCTGGGCATTTTTTTATAATAAATTTGCTTTGTTATCTCATCAGATTTCAAATAAATATCTATTTTAGAAGGTAGTGATAGTAATTTATCTTTATTGCTATTATATTTATCAATACATTTCTTTATTGAATCTACAGTTCTAGCACTAAAGTATTCGCTGAGTTTTTCATAGATTAATTCTAAATATTTATCATCATCGTTTATTGAAACATAAGATAGTTTTTTAGATATGGACTCTAAAGATGATAATACATTTTCATCAAATCGATAAAGAGTAGTAGGTTTTTTAAAACTCTCATATAAATAACTATAGTCAAACTTGGTAAATTGGTAAGTTAATGAATGAGTATATTAATGAATGGGTAAATTGATAGTTAATGTAGGGGGAAATCGGTAAATTAAAAAGTCGATAAATTAGTGAATCAATATGAAACAAATTTGAAAATAAAAAATATTTTTAATGAGATAAAAAGTATATATTTTCATATAAGGCCAACAATAATATTAGGAATTATGATAGTGTAAAGCTTCGTATGAAAAATATCCTATGACTAATTTTTAATAATAGCTAAAAATAACTTTAACGGAGGTGTACTAATGAAAAGAATTAAGGGGAATTTATTGATTATCATTATTATGCTACTTATATTGACTATAAATTTGGTAGGTACTGTTTATGCAGAGCCTTTAACAAGAAGTGATGGGTCAATTAGGGTTGAAAATGTAGCAGGTGGTCAATCTTATAAAAGTTCAAGATTAAAATTGCAAAAATTAAATTATATTAATGGAAATAGTGAAATAAATAGTGTTGATTTTCAAGATGGTAAGGCTGTAGCTGTATTTGCTGAAGAAAATAACTTGGAAAATAACTTGGAAAATGATCTTAACAATAACCTTAAGTATGAAAAAACTAGCTTATCAAAAGACATTAATTTAGTAGAGGATAGTAATTTATTAGAAGATAACATTGAACCTTTATTAGTGGAAGATAGCATTGAACCTTTAAATGATAATATTTCTTCTAGTAATAGGGTAGAGGATATATCAACTGTACCAAATAAAATGGTAATTAATACTGGCAGCAAGGTGCTTGGAAACATTGGGTATGAAGATTTTTATTTAATAGCACACAAGATTACTACAGAAGTAGGACCAGCATATTGTTTAGAGGTTGAAAAGGAATATCCAAGTGGCGAAAGGTTTGAATTTCAGGGAACACCAGAAAAGAATATAATTGGAATGATGGCAGCTGGATATCCTAATAAAAGTGCAGAAGAACTAGGCGCGGTTTCAGATGATGCAGCATATTTTGCAACACAAATGGCAATTTGGTGTGTTACTGAAGGGTATGCACCAAAGAAGTTTAAGAGTAGTGATAAAAATATGCTACAAACTATTAAAAATATATATGAAGAAGGAATGCAATATAATGGAGAAGATGTAGGGCATATTGCAATGGAATATTATTATAGTGATGGGGTACAAAGAATAGTTGCATATGTTTTAAATAGGGAAGAAGTTACTCCACCATCTGAAGAAATACCAGTTAAGCCAGGTGAAACAGATGATTCTTCAGGAGATTTTGAAGAATGGCCAGATATTCCAGATGATGAGGAAATAATAGAAACTCCTAGTGAAGTGGAAAGTGAAAAAGTAGTTGTTCCCGGGTTGGGTTAACTTTAAAGTTTGAGGAGAAAAAGACCTCCTAAGCAAAAAGCAAACAGTAAGATTAAAAGTTTTTACTGTTTGCTTTTATAATATTTACTTATATATTCTATTTTTTGTATATAGTTTGTTTTTGGTAAAGAATAAATCTTATTGTAAAAGGGTATATTCACGTAAGTTTTCCAATTGTCGTTATCATCTTAAAGAACAAACTGTATTCTTTTGGATTAAATTATTAAACTTGGATGCAGTTTTTAGAGAATTATTTCAAAAGAATAGTAAGTGGGATATAATATAGTTATTATTTTAAAGAAAATATAAAATGGAATTTATGTAAAGGCGGGAAGGGAATAGGCAATGATAGATATACATTCACATATAATAAATGAAATTGATGATGGGTCAAAAAACTTAGAAATGACTATAGCTATGTTAAAAAAGGCACAATTAACAGGAACTAAATCAATAGTAGCAACTCCACATTTTATGAGAGGAAGATTTGATGTAGAATACCCAGAAATTTTAGAAAGAGTAGAAGATTTAAGAAATATAGCAAAAAAAAATAATATAGATATAAATATATATGCAGGTCAAGAAGTATACTACAGTAGTTATCTTATAGAATACTTTAATGATAAATGTATTGGGACAATAAATGGATCAAGGTATATGCTTATTGAACTTCCAATGCTTGAGTTTAATTTAGATGAAGTTATTAATACTATTTATGAACTTCAAATAAGAAAAATAGTGCCAATAATTGCACATCCAGAAAGGTACAATCAATTTATTAAAAAGCCTTCAATGATTAATGCTCTTATTAAAGAAGGAATGTTATTTCAATTAAATGCTGGAAGTATTACTGGTAGTTTTGGTAAAGCTGTTAAAAAAACTGCTCAAAAGTTTTTAGAACATAATGTTTATAGCTTTATTGGATCTGATGCACATAGGGATAGGGGAAGAGATACAGATATGAGCGAAGCCCTTAAACTTTTAGAGAGGTCTCAAAAAAGAGCTTTCATTAGCAATGCAAGTGCTATGATTGATGATGAAGAAGTATTATTTAGAGGAACTGCCGTTAAGGAAAAGAAGTTCTTAGGGATTTTTTAAGGTTGCATATTTTAAGGAGATATAAGTTTAATTTTAATAGTTTTAAGTTATATAAATTAAGCGTCATAGTTTTTGATATATAATTGATAGAAGCAGAATTTTATATGCAATATAAGATAAAGCAATGAAATCAATTTAAGAAGAATATAATAAATGTAATGTGAAACATATATCATATAGCAATAAAGTATATATAAGTTTTTAATATATAAATATCTACATTATATAGATAGTTTTATCTATCATATTAATGTAGATATTTTTTTATTTAAGATTAACTCTATGATATCAATGTAGATATTTTTTTATTTAAGATTAACTCTATCATATTAATGTAGATATTTTTTTTATTTAAGATTAACCTTGCTTAGAAAACATTTTTTTAATAACAATTCTATTTACTAAGCTTTATTTTTAGTTTTGATAATAGTGATATCAATTCTCTTCTTTTCTTATGGTAATTTAAATTGTTTTTAGTGCAATATTTATAAAGGTTTGAGTTTTCAGTGAGATAAGCTACTTTTATAAGAAAATATTCTTCTGGAGTTAGTGAGTTAAGTAAATTTTTTAGAGTAGTATGTTGCATAGTTTCAATTATGTGATTTTCTAAATTATAATCATCAGGTAATAGGGATTGGATATCATTATTTTCATCGACTTCAATATTAAGGCTAGATTCGCTTTGATATTTTATATTAGCACGAGCTAAGTTTCTATAAGTATTTTTAATTGAATTTATTATATAGCAGTCAATAAATCTTTCACCGTGAGACAAATCATATTTTTTTATTCCTTTAATTACTGCTATAGTTCCTACTTGAATTAAGTCTTCACTTTCATAGTTTTTCAATACATAAGATATTGAGTATTTTATCATAAGTGGTTTATATTTATTAATTAAGAAAAGTATGGCTTCAGTGTCCTTATTTTTAGCATCTAAAATTATATCAATTAATTTTTTGGATTTAGATTTAATTGTATTATTAGAATCATTCAAAAAGTATCACCCCATTCTTATATTTAATATATTGCAGAACATTTGTTCTGGAATATATGTTCATTATACTACATGGTTTCCAGTATTTATATAAAAGATTTATATTTAATATCTACAAAGTAATTTAAATGTTGCTAAATTGTTAAAATTTTAAAAAAATTACTGCAAATTAAGACAAGTTAAAAAACATATAAAATATAGAAATAAGCAGAAAGTAATATTAAATATTTAGTAAAAAAATAATTAATATAAGGCAAAAAAAGGTGTGAGCAATAAAAAAGTTATAAAATATTGAAAAAATAAAAGATACGTTTACATTTTCCGACATAATAAGGGAAACTACATTTTTTTATAGCAAATTTTATGATATAATGTCAATTGTAAAAGAAATATTAAGATAATATTAAGAAGTTTGACAAGAAATATTAAGTATAATAAAAGATTTATAGTAAATAAAAAAATAAAAATAATGGTTATGGTTGTATTAAGTTTTATTTTAATTAGTAATTTATATACAACCTTTTTGTATGTTGCAATAATATATGCAAATACAGAGTTGTATTAGATTTAGTATTAAATTGTAATTATATATCACGATATATACTTAGCGTATAGTTAAATAAATAATTTTTAATTATATTAAACACATTAATTATTGGAAAGTGAAAGTTAATATAAGGGGACCATAAGATGAATACTTTAATAAATAGTTGTAAATATGTAGTTAATGAAAATATTCAAAATATATATAGAATTTTTTGTATAGTTAAATATGAAATCTTAGCCGAAAATAGAGATTCAAAGTTTGGTATGTTATGGAGTGTTTTAGATCCATTGATTCAAATTTTCGCATATTGGTTTGCATTTGGAATTGGAATAAGAGGTGGTAAGCCTGTTAATGGGGTTGAATATATAAATTGGATGTTAGTAGGACTTACTCCATGGTTCTTTTTAAGTGCAGCAATACGAAAGGGGACAAGTTCCATACATAAAAAAATTAATATAATTACTAAGATGAAATTTCCAATAAGTATTTTACCAACAACTGTAGTATTTAAGGAGTTATTTAATCATGTAATAATGCTTGCTGTAATTATAATTTTTATATCAATTAATGGAGTTACATTAAATTTAAATAGTTTATCTTTAATATACTATATTTTTTGTGCAGTAGTTTTTTCAATTTCTTTAACAATGGTTACTTCTGTGGCTAACATGTTTACAAGGGATGTAGGTAAGGCTGTAAATTCGTCAATGAGGTTATTGATGTTTATTACACCGATATTATGGACTATGGACAAATTACCTAAATGGGCAGTAACAGTTATGAAATGTAATCCACTGTTTTATATTACAGAAGGGTATAGAAACAGTTTGCTTTTTAATAAAAGTATATTTTTATATTCAAAGAGAATGTTAGTGTTTTGGATAATAGTAATATTTTTATTTTCAATTGGAAGTTTATTAATGTACAAGTTTAAACATAAGTTTATAGATTTAATATAAATGGAGTAAATAAAATGGAAGAAAATTGTGTTGTAGAGTTTAAAGATGTTTGTAAAATATATGATTTAAAAAGAAAAAAGAATAAGAATAATAATGGTATTGGGAATGAAGGCAAACAAAAATTTTATGCTTTAAAAAATATAAGCTTTTCTATAAATAGTGGAGAAATAGTTGGTATATTGGGGAGTAATGGTTCTGGTAAATCAACTTTATCAGCAATGATTGCTGGAATATCAAGTCCAACATCTGGGGTAGTGAATATAAAAGGAGAACAATCTTTAATTGCAATAAATACAGGGTTAAATAATCAATTAACAGGTTTAGAAAATATAAAAGTTAAGGGGGCTCTACTTGGATTATCTAAGTCAAAAATTGATGAAATAACACAAGGCGTTATTGATTTCGCAGAATTAGGGGATTTCCTTTATCAGCCAGTAAAAAGTTATTCAAGTGGTATGAAATCAAGATTGGGGTTTGCAATATCAATAAGTTTAAATCCAGACATAATAATTATTGATGAAGCTTTATCTGTTGGAGATAGCGGATTTGCTGCTAAATGTATAAAAAAGATGGAGGAATTCAAAAACTCAGGTAAGACTATATTTTTTGTTAGTCATTCTTTAAAGCAAGTTAAGAGCTTTTGTAATAAAGCACTTTGGATTGAGGGGGGAGAGCTTAAAAAATATGGTGAAATAGAAGAAGTAGCAAAGGAATATCATACTTATATTGAAGAAATTAAAAGAAAAAGTAATGAAGAAAAGAAAGCCTTTACTGAGGCAATATTTAAAAAAAGATTAGTCAAAGAAGATGAGAAAAAAACATTAAAAGATAGAATTAAATTTAAAAATATAAGTAAAAATAATGTTTTAACTACTTTATATTCTAGGTTAAGAGGAATATTAAAAAAATATACAGCTATCATTACAACAATGATAATAACAATTAGCTGTTTAAGTATAATTGGGATTGCAATGATTAATAATGATAAGCCAAATACACCAATAGTTCAGGAAGATAATGAGTCTAAAGAATTACTTGTAAATAAAGAAGAAATAATAAAAAATTTCAATTATCTATTTTTAATACAAGGGGAAGAAATAGATGAGTACAAGAATCAATATAGAAGTTATTTAAACGAGCAGAGTGGAAAAACAATTTTTGCAATTATTAATATTGAAGGAGATAGTGAAGGAAAGGTAAGTATAACTAATATTCCAATTTCTCTTCAGTTTTATTATGAAAGTCTAATGTTAGTAGATGAGATAAGGTTTTGCAATGTGTTAGATTCAGAGATTAACCTTAATAATATTGAAAAAAATGTATTAGGAAAAGATGTTGATGAAATATTTATTTTAGAATCTGAAAAATTAATAGAGTTTGCTAGAAATTTAGGAGTGAATTTAGATATTAATAATAATGATTTTATTTGGGCTATAGAAGATAAAAACTATTTAGTGAATCATGGGGTTATTAGCGAAGATAATACAAATAATTTTAAAGAAGTATCAAATGAAATAATAAATAGAATTATTAGATTAACAAGTGAAGATAAAAATAGATATCTAGGAGAGTTGTTAAAAAATAATTTTGAAAAAATGCAAGATTTCTTAGGGGATACGGAAAATTATCATAATGAGAATATAGATATTAGCTTCAGTGATATTACAACAGAAAAGTTAGTTTTAGAAAATCTAATTACAAATGATGAAATTAATTTGATACCAGAGAGTGCTTTATTGAAAAGAGAGATTGTAGTATCAACAAGAGAGTGTATAAATGGAAATATATATTATAAAGCTATGATTGATGAAATAAATAATGCAAAAGAAGAAAGCTATGGTGATTCAGATGTGAATAGCAATAATGATAATTACAATACTAGCAACAATGGACAATCATCAAGGAACAATGAGCAACCTTCCATACAACAACGTCCAAATACTAATTCAGGGGTAACAAATACTCCAAGTTCACCAAGTAATTCAGATACAACAGAAAAGCCTAGTACTCCAGAAGTGCCAAGTGATCCTGGAATACCAAGTGAGCCAGAAACACCGAGTGAGCCAGAAACACCAAGTGAACCTGAGAGACCAAGTGAACCTGAAGTTCTAACCGATCCTGAAAACACAACTGAGTCTGAGACAGAATATAGTACTGAAATGTATATTGAATGATTAAGAGAGAGTAGTGTATTTATTAATTAGTATATTAGAAAAATAGATATTAATTGATAGAAGGGAGCATAAAAATGAAAAAAGTTATTACATATGGAACATTTGATTTATTTCATGTTGGGCATTTAAATATTTTGAAAAGAGCAAAAGAATTAGGGGATTATTTAGTTGTTGCTGTATCAAGTGATAAGTTTAATAGAAAAAAAGGAAAAGAAGCATATCATTCTATAGAGGATAGAGTAAGAATATTGAGTGCTATAAAATATGTAGATGAAGTTATTATAGAAGAGTCATGGGATCAAAAAGCTTATGATATAAAAGAACATGATATTGATGTGTTTGTTATGGGTGATGATTGGAGTGGAAAGTTTGATGATTTAAGTGAGTACTGTAAAGTAATTTATTTGCCAAGAACTGAGGGGATTTCTACAACAAAAATAAAAAAAGATTTAAACAATTAGGAGAGTTTAATAATGGAAAATAAAAAAAAAAATGAAATGAAAGAGAAGAAAAGGGGATTTTATATAAGAAATTTAGAGATAGAAAACAATAAATTATATTTTCAAGCAAATATTAATCTAAAAAACTATAGAAATGTTAGATTTTATTTAAAAAATAGAAAAAGTAAAGTTGTACATAGATTAATTGATGAGGTTAGTATATCTGATAAAGTAATAATTGATTTTAATAAATTATGTATTTCGTTCTTTGAAGAAAAAGGGATTTGGGATTTGTTTCTTGATGTAGGAAATGAAAATATGATGTATAAAGGTATCATTAGATATAATGAGAAATATCATGAATTGGGTAAAAAAGAGTTTCTAGAAAATATTTATGAAGATAATGATATGGCTGGATGTATATATATAACTGCTAAAAATGAGATCTCTTTATATGTTAATACTATAAATTCTGTATTAAACAATAAGTATAGCTATGAAATTTCAGTAGATAAGATAGCAATAAAATCATCAAAATATATTATTAATGGTAGTTTAGAGTTTGATGTAAAAGAAAATATATTAATTAATTATGCTGTATTAAAATTAAGGAATAAAACAAAAAAAGCAACGGAATTAATACTACCTGTATCAGTAAAATATAAGAAAAATGGAAATATTAAATATTCCATAAATTTTGATACTGATAATTTTAAATATGATCAATTTTATTGGGATTTATATTTAAATGTTCAAATCAATGACAAATTTATGAGAATAAATGTAAAAAATCCATCAAATAGAGTTATTAATTACATTGATAACAATACAATTAAATTTACAAAGAACTTTGAAGGTAATAATATATTATACCCATATATTAGTGCGAAAAATACAATATGTTTTGGATATAGACAAAGAGGAAAATATGAAAGCAGACAGTATAAGATCAAAGAAAAAATTGCTAGAATAATATATAAAATGTTTAAATTTTATCTTGATAAACAACATATATGGATTATTACTGAAAAGTTTGCTCAAACAGCACAAGATAATTCGTTTTATTTCTTTAAATACTGTTTTGAAAATCAACATAAAAAGAAAGTTTACTACATAATAGATAAGGATTCTATAGAGTATGAAAAGTTATCAAAATATAAAGGTAGATTATTAGATTTTATGAGTATTAAACATTTAGTAATACTTATGGCATCAGAATTAATAATATCATCAGAATCGAGAATTCATGCCAATGCATGGAGGGTACAAATAGGACATGCAATGAGAAGTTTGATGAATAAGAAAGCAGTATTTTTACAACATGGAGTAACAGCATTAAAGAGAGTTGAAGGAACTTATAAAAAAGGTAATACTGGAGGGGCAGATTTATTTGTTGTTACATCAGATTATGAAAGAGAAATAATTAAAAAATATTTTAATTATAATGACAAAGAAATTATAAATACAGGATTTGCAAGATGGGATGTATTAAAAGATAAATCAGGAGAAATATCAGAAAAACAAATATTACTAATGCCTACATGGAGAAATTGGCTTGATGAAGTTAGTGAAGAGCAATTTGAAAATTCGGATTATTTCAAGAGCTATATGAGTATTATTAACTCTAAAGAATTAAATAAAATATTAAGAGATAATAATATTATTATAAATTATTATGTACATCCAAAATTTCAATATTATTTAGATAAATTTAATACTAAATTTGATAGAATAAAAGTAATTACTCCAGGAGAATATCAAGTAAATGATTTATTAATGGAATCATCGTTATTAATAACTGATTATTCAAGTGTATCGTGGGAAATGTATCATCAAAATAAGCCAACATTATTTTATCATTTTGATGTTGAGGATTATAAGAAATATCAAGGGAGTTTCTTAGATTTAGATAATGAATTGTTCGGGGAATGTGCAAAGAATCCAGAGGAATTAATAGAAAGTATAAAAGGATATATTCAATCTGAATTTAAATTGCCACAAAAATATGAAGATATGAGAAGTAAATATTTTTCCTTTGTAGATTCTAAAAATTGTGAGAGAATTTATAATGCAATTATAGAAAATGAAGAAAATTTATTTAATGGTAAAAGTAATAAAAAAATAATATTAAGTAAAATAAGAAAAAATAAAATTGTAAAAAAAATTCTTAAAAATAAAAAGATAAAATCTTTAGTAAGAAAAATAAAAAGAAAATTAATAACATAGTATTAAAAAATAGTTTTAAATAAAAAAATATATAGAATGAATTTTTTTTATTGGCCATGTTTTAAAGAATATTTCGTATTGAGTATAAGATTGGTAGACTATTAATGACATTCTTTTAGATAGAGGACTACTGTTAAAAAAGACTTTCTTAAATATGGCTAATAACTTTTAAAATAGAGAAATAATGAGATTTGTTGTTACTATATAAATGTAAAATAAATATTTTGTTTTTATATAATATTTTTTCAATTATATGTATTTAAGCAATTCATTTATGATTATTAAAATAAAGATAGCGATGATGAATTTAAACTTTAAATATATTGTTAATTAGATAAGGGGATATAGAGTGAGTATAAGATCTAAAATGAAAAAAATTTTTCTTGTAACTGTAAAGTATGCTTATAATATATTTTATAAATATATACCTGTTGATGAGAGAACTATTATGTTTATAGCATATCATGGGAGAGGATATTTGTGTAACCCAAAATATTTGCATAAATATATGATTAATGATAGTAAATATAGTGATTATAAATTTATATGGGCCGTAAAGAAAGTAGATAATGTAAATATATCAAATGCAAAAGTTATTAAATATAATGGGCTTATATATTATTATTATTTAGCTAGAAGTAAATACTGGATAATAAACTGCAAGATGCCTAAACATGTATTGAAAAAAGAAGAGCAAATTTATCTTCAAACTTGGCATGGAACACCATTAAAAAGGTTAGCTCATGATATAGAAATTGGTGAAGGAGCATCATTTTATAGAACAAAAGTTTCTAAGAGAGAAATGACTAATTCATATGATAGTGATGTTAGAAAGTATGATTATTTTATATCACCAAATAAATTTTCAACAGAAAAATTTAAAAGTGCATTTAAAGTTAATGAAAATATAATACTTGAAAGTGGATATCCAAGAAATGATTTTTTATCTAATATTAAAGAAGATGAAATTAATAGATTAAAAATAAAATATAATATCCCATTAGATAAAAAAGTAATATTATATGCACCGACTTGGAGAGATAATTCATATAACATGAAAGGTTATGTTTTTGAACTTAATGTAGATTTTAATTTATGGAAAAAAGATTTAGGAAAAGAATATGTCGTTATATTTAAACCACATTATTTAATTGTTAATAAAGAAAGTAATGAAAGTTTAGAAGGCTTTTTATATTTGATAAATCAAGATGAGGATATTAATGAGTTATATGTTATTAGTGATATATTGGTAACAGATTATTCAAGTGTATTTTTTGATTATGCTATATTAGAAAGACCTATATATTTTTATATGTATGATTTAAAAGAATATGAAGAAAATTTAAGAGGTTTTTATCTAAATATATATAAAGATTTGCCAGGAAAAATAATTACTGAAGAAAAACAATTGTTGGAAATGTTAAAGCAAAATGAACTATATGTTGAATCAAATAAACAAATAATTAAAGATTTCAATAAAATATATAACAATTTGCAAGATGGGCAGTGTAGTAAGAGAGTAATTGAAAGTATCATAGGATGATTTGAATAGAGGGCATATAATAATGAAGAGAATTATAGTTTATATTATACTAGCTTTTATAAATAAAATGTTATTTTGGTGTAAAATAAAAGAAAATAAAATTACGTTTATATCTTATAAAAGTAATAAACTTGAAAAGGACTTTAAATTAATTTCTAAAAAATTAGAAAAAGAAAATAAATATAATTTAGTTTATATATTAATAAAATATGAAAATAACTTTGGTGGGAATATTGCATACTTATTTAATTGTATTAAGCAAATATATCATATTAATACATCAAAGGTTGTTATTTTAGATTATAATAACTTTGTAGTATCTCATTTTAAGAAAAAAGAAGTTAAGGTAATACAAGTATGGCATGCTAGTGGTGCTATTAAAAAATTTGGAAATGATATAGAAAGAGAATATCCAATAAAAAATTATGATTACGTCATAAGTACTTCTAGTTTTTGGAAGGGTATATACAGTACAGCATTCAATGTATCAAAAGATAATGTATTACCATTAGGTATTCCGAGAACTGATAGTTTATTTAATAAAAAAAGATTAGAAAAATATAAAAAAAGTATACTTGAAAAATATCCCGAAATAAAAAATAAAAAGGTAGTATTATATGCTCCAACATTTAGGGGAGATCCAATAAAGAATGTAGAATATCAAGAAATTAATTTAAAGTATATAAAAGATAAGTTAGGTGAAGATTATATATTAATTTATAAGCTGCATCCTTGGCTAGAAAAAGTAAGTATAGTAGATGAAGATGGAATAATAAATGGAAATAAAGAAGGAATAAGAAAATTATTTTCAGTTACAGATTATTTGATATGTGATTATTCAGCTATTATTTTTGATTTTTCTATACTAGGAAAACCAATGATTTTTTATACGCCAGATTTAGAAAAATATAAAAAAGACAGAGGTATATATGAAGACTATGAAAAAATTATGCCAGGTCCTATATGTATGAATGAATATGAAATTGTTAATGAAATAAAGAAAAACAAAAATTATAATTATGAAATAAAAAAATTTAAAGATAAATATTTTGAGCATCAAGATGGAAAGTCAACAGAAAGAGTTGCAGAATTTATTAAGGAATTACTTTAAGCATATATAAATATTGTGAATTTTATGGTAAAAGAATAGAATGGGACTAGCAATAGGCATTTAATTTACTAATATAGGTGTTGACAATATTAAAAAAATAATACCTTTAAGATTACATTTAGAATAAGTAAGAAAAAAATTTAAATATTTATAATATTAAAAATTATAGGAAAAATTTATGGAAGTTTTTATATAGTTAAGAGATGAATATAAATAGTTCTATATATTTATAATATCCTAAATTAGCAAAGCTGATTTAGGATATTTTTTTTATTTATTACCAATTAATATCACCAACAATTAACTATAAAGATGGAAAATTAATTTAAAAATGAAAATACAAATCAATCATTCCTAAAAGATACACCGCTTTTATACAAAAATATAAAAAATATAAAAAATAGAATTAAATGTAATGAATAATCAAAAATTACTTTTGAAACTTTTAAATTTTTAAAAAAATTTTAAAAAAAATAAAACAAATTACGACAAATGGAAACTGCTTTTTTATAAATAAAGTGAAAGTAAAAATATATGTTAAAGAAAAAAGTGAATTAAATTAAAAACTGGAAAAAATTTTAAAAAAAATTGTACAAATTACAACAAAAAAATAATATTATACGTTTACATCGACTTGTTTTATAATGAAATGAGGAATTTTTCCTGTGGAAAATTCTATGCTATAATATCGATGAAAGTAAGGAAAAGTTATATAGAAACAAATAGGGGGATAAATGGTAACTGTTGTAGATTATTTAGATGAGATAAAAAGGAAATGGAAGAATATTATCTTAGTTATTTTATGTTTCTTATTAATTGGAGGTATATATACTACTTTTTTTACAAAACAAGAATATGAAGCTAAGGTTAAAGTTTTTATTGGTAAACAAAGATTTATAAATGTTGCAGGAACTTATGATAATGAAGAAATTACTTTATATCAAAGGCTGATTACTACCTATTCTGAAATTGCTAAGAGTAAAAAACTTATTAGCAAATCTATTAATGATTCTAAAGTTAATTACTTAAGTGATAGAGATGGAAAGATAACATATTCATCTGTTATAAGTAATTTCACTGTTAATCCTATAACAGATACTCAAATTATTGAACTTAAATATAGTAGTTTAAATCCACAGCAAAGCTATGATTTACTTTATTCGATGACAGAAAATATAATTGCGTATTCTAAGGAATTATATCCAACTGTTAATATCAAAGTTGTAGAGCAAGTTCATGTTGATTATAGTGATTTAATTAGTAAAAAGATTATGATTGTGGGAGCTGCATTAATATTAGGATTATTAACAGGTATAGGCATAGTAATTACATTAATGTATTTTGATAATACTTTTAAAAATAAAAGAGTCTTAGAAGAGGAAATAGGAATTTCTGTTATTGGAGTTATTCCTGATTTTGAAGGCTAAATAATAATTAATAATAAATATAAAAATCAATTGTGATAAGTGAAGGTGAACCGTGGCAACAAAGCTTTAAGTAACAACTTGCCACTTATCACTTATTATTTGTCACTTGCAAAAGGGAGTGTAGATTAAATGAATGAAATGGAAGAACAAGTAATTAGTCTTTCAGAAATTTTTGATGCTTTAAAAAAGCGTTGGATTATGATAGTAGCAATTACTTTAACAGCTACTATAGTATCGGGAATTATAACATTCTTTGTTATCGATCCGGTATATGAAACAAGCACTAAGGTGTTTGTTGGTAAAGAAGAAAATGATGAAGTAGCATATAGCACTAATGATATTCAAATGTATCAAAAGTTATTACAAACATATGCTCAAACTATTAAAACTAGAGATTTAGTTTCAAAAGCAATATCATCATTATCTTATGACTTAGAAGCAAGCAGTGTTGTTGGAGCATTAACTGTAAATCCTGTAGCAGATACTCAAATTCTTGAAATTAAATATCAAAGTAAAGATCCAAAAGAAGCTAAAGATGTTTTAAAGAGTGTAACAGATGAATTTATAGTAACAGCTAAAGAATTGGTTGCTAATGGAAATGTAAGAGTTATTGAAGAAGTTGAACTTCCAGAAAATCCAGTAAGTCCAAATAAAAAGATGAATATTGCAATAGCATTTTTATTAGGCCTTATGGTAAGTTTAGGGATAGTTTTCTTACTTGAATATTTAGATAATACATATAAAAATAAAGATCAACTTGAAAGAGAATTAGACATACCAGTAATTGGAGTAATTCCAGATGTTGATTTAGTATAGGAGGAAAGAGATGTTTGTAGTTGAAAAAAATCCAAAGTCAGTGGCAGCAGAAGCTTATAGAACTTTAAAGACTAATATCCAATATTCTTCTGTTGATAAAAAGTATAAAAGTATAGCAGTAACTAGCGCAAACCCAGGGGAAGGTAAGTCTATTACTGCTGGTAATTTAGCTTTAACTTTAGCAGAAGGAGAAGCAAAGGTTCTTATTATTGATTGTGATATGAGAAAGCCTTCTATGCATAAAAATTTTAAAATAACTAACACATATGGTATTTCTGATATCTTACTTCAAAAACAAAAGGTTAAGGATGTAGCTCATTGTTATAATAAAAATCTTAGTATTATAACAACTGGAAAGTTGCCACCTAACCCAGCAGAAATGTTAGCATCTAAAGCAATGACTTTATTTTTAGAAGAAATGAAAGAGCATTTTGATTATGTAATTTTAGATACACCACCACTTCAAGCAGTAGCAGATCCACAGATTTTATCTACTAAGGTTGATGGAACTTTAGTTGTTGTAAGAGCAGGAAAAACTAAGAAGGATGATGTTAATAATTCAATTTCTTTATTAAAGAAGGTCAATGCAGATATTATAGGAACAGTTCTTCATGCTGTTGATAAGAGTAAGAACAAATATAACTACTATTATGGGGAAGATAAATAGAATTCTTGGGGTTAGAATTCGTTATATCCAAAGGGAATCTAGTATAGAGGAGTATAAATTGTTATCACCCATCTAAATAGGCGGAAGTGTTATAATGGCTAGCTATCAGATAAATAACACTTTACAAATTATAATATTTTAGGGGTTTATATATATAAGTAAAAAATAATGAAGCGGGGGGACATGAGTGAAAGGGCTTGAATTTGAATTTGAGAATAAGGAAGAGATCAAAGAAGGCTTTAGCTTTTATGAATTTTGTAAAAGGGGAATAGATATTCTAGGAGCAGGAAGTGGAATTGTCTTATTAAGTCCAGTTATTGCTGTAGTAGCATGTGCTGTTAAGTTTACTTCTAAAGGACCTGTATTTTTCTCTCAAAAAAGAGTTGGTAAAAATGGTGAATTATTTGATATGTACAAGTTTAGGTCCATGGTTGTAAATGCTGAAGAGCTTAAGGAAAAACTAGCACATCAAAATGAAATGTCTGGACCTATGTTTAAGATGAAAGATGATCCTAGAGTAACTAAGGTTGGGAAGTTTATTAGAAAAACATCACTTGATGAACTTCCTCAGCTTTGGAATGTTCTTAAAGGTGATATGAGTTTGGTAGGACCAAGGCCAAGCTTACCTAAGGAAGTGGCTCAATTTGAAAAGTGGATGTATAAGAGATTGAGTGTAAAGCCAGGACTTACTTGCTTTTGGCAGGTTAGTGGAAGGAATAATATCGACTTTGAAGATTGGATGAAGCTTGATATTAAATATGTTGATGAGAGAAATCTTTGGATTGATATTAAGCTTATATTTAAGACGGTACTTGTGTTGTTTGGGGATAAAAATGCTCATTAGTGACATTAAATAAATAGTAATTAACAAATGTAGGAAGTACGGAAAATTAAGACTTTAAGCAGAGACTGATGGAGTCTTTTGGATAAGTTTCGAGTTTTTAACCCATAAAACTACAAATATAGAAAAAAATAAAATAGAAAAATAAAGGTAAATAATGATTAAAATATACAAAATTTATAAAAAGGGGAATGGTAAATGAAAGGTATTATTTTAGCTGGTGGATCAGGAACTCGTCTTTATCCAGTAACAAAAGCAATGTCAAAACAAATGGTGCCAATATATGATAAACCAATGATTTATTATCCAATGT
>NZ_JADPBQ010000031.1 GCF_015670405.1 Clostridium sp. 1001271B_151109_B4
AAAAAGGAGTTGTATTCAGATTGAATTTATTAATTCAATCTGATACAGCCCCTTTATACGTTAATTAAAATTTCTGAACATGCTTTATAAAAATAATCACTTCTACTAAACTTTAATTAAATTATTTATCTAATACCTTATATATTTTCATATTTATTTAATCCCTTATTTTTATACAATTAAATGTTTTTAATAATATAAAGTAGACAACTCCAACACAACTAATTACTATTATTGTGTTTATTCCAATTACTAAAGTATTTCTAGCTAACAAATTCCATATTAATCTGCCAAATATAGTTGATATTAACCCAAAGATTATAGGCATGAATGCCCAATTTAATAAATCTATTTTAATATCAGTAACCTTAACTATAGTAATAAAACTTACTGTAAAACTAAAAATAGTTGATATAGACATTGCTATAATTAACCCTTCTATTCCCTTTATAGGTACTAAAAAATATATACTTAAAATCTTTAATATTGACTCCATTATTTGATATTCCAATACTCTAAACTGTTCATTTAATCCATTTAAAATTCCACCCATAATCATATCTATATACATAAATGGAATTATAAAAGAAAGTATTTTAAAATATGCTCCTATATCTTCTCTATTATAAATTGATATAGATAATTGATTATAAAATGTGAAAAATATAAAGAAAGATATAATACCTATTATACTGGTAAATCCAATACTCCTGTTAATTACACTATTTAACCTTTCTTTATTATTAATAGCCTTAGCTCTAGAAATCTCTGGCATCAAAACCCTAGCTAAAGACATAAGTAATGTTGCTGGAAACATAATTATGGGAAAAACCATCCCCATAACTCCACCTAATACACTTATAGCTTCACTTTCAGACATTCCAAACCTTACAAGAGATAATGGTATTAATATCATTTGCACTGTACTAAATGCAGACATTAAGTAGGATCTAGTAGCCATAGGTATAGATATTTTAAATAACCTTTCAGTCAATCCTTTTGTATTTCCTTGTACATTACTTAAATACTTAATTTCCTTTTTCTCCAACTTATATGCTATAAATACATATAAACAAGATAAAATATCACTTATAACACTTCCTAATACAAGAACTGCACAACCATATTCTAATTTTATAGATACAGCTGAATGTAATAATAATACTATTACTGTAATTTGTATAAACTTTTCAGCAAGCTGAGTTGTTATTGGTATAAATATATCTCTAACAGCATAAAAATATCCCTTTAAGCAAGATGATATTGAAATAAAAGGAATGCTTATTGCAAATATTTTTAATGAAAGTATTACTCTTGTGTCTTTTAAAAATATTAAAGCTATATTTTTAGAAAAAGTAAATAATATAATAGAAGCTGTTATTCCTAATACTCCACATATTGTACATGCTTTAAACACCACATATTTTACATTATTGTACTCTTTCTTTGACATTTCTTCTGCTACAATTCTTGTTACTGCTGAACTTATTCCTGAAGTTGAAAAGGTTATTGCAATCATACTTACTGTTCCAATAAGCTTGTACAATCCCATACCCTCTGTACCAATTTCATTGGATATGTATACATTAAATACAACACCTATACTCCTCATTATCATCATTGTAATTGATAATAATATTGCATTTATAAATAAATTCTTTGTTTTATTTTCCATACAGTACCTCTTAACTTATTCTATTGATACTATATGTTAAGTGTTTACAATAAATTACTTATATTAAATTAAGGAATTTAAAGTTTATAATAATTTAATAATATTTCAATTTTTTTCTTTATATTTTACAAGCATTTCATCAGTGATTTCTACCTTACTTTCTCAAATTGATTCATTATTATCCCCAATTAATACTGAGTTATGTCACCACATTATACTTTTATCTTTGGTCTTGATTTTCTTTACCATTGATTTATTTTAAAAAATTTATGATATAATGGTTTAAAAGTTTAAACAAAAATAAAAAAATATCATAAACAGTTAAGATGCTTTATAAACCTGAAAATAAAAATATATGTATTCCATACAGGAGAAGTTGGTATTGACACTGCAGTGCCATTTCGTGATACATCAAAAAATCCAATATCCTATACTGGACTTTTTCAAAACCCCAAAAGAGTAAAGATGAGTTATCTGCTGTCACTAAAGGTCAAATAAGATATTCTAATAGATTATTTAAAGATATAAATATAAAAACATTTGAAATGGAACCCTCAAAGTACGGACCATTTAACAGAAGCTATGATGTATTTGGAGATAGAACAGTATTAATGGTAGATATAAAAGGACACTCACAAGGAACAGCAGCAACTTTAATTCAAAACAATGGAAAGTTTGTACTTCTTACAGCTGATTGTGGGTATGCAATAGATTCTTTGGAAAATATGAGACTTAAAACACTTCAATGGGTTAGAGATATGGTTCATAAAGAAAATTGTATAAAAATTATAGCTAATCATTATCCTGAGATAGAACCACAAACTATTGAATTGTAGGAGGTGTTTTATGGATACAAATGAAAAACAATAAAAAAAACTATCATCCTTAGTTAATAATATTTATGATCTTGTAAAAGATTTTGCATTTAATCACTAAAGTAATATGGAGGAATAGATTATGAAATTAATATTAGTTTGTTTGATAGCAGGATTAGGTGCAGGAATAGGAACTGGACTTGCTGGACTAAGTGCAGCAGCAGTTATTTCACCTATGCTGATTATGTTTCTTAATGTTCCTGCCTATCAAGCTATTGGCATTGCATTAGCATCAGATGTTTTAGCAAGTGCTGTATCAGCATACACATATGGGAAAAATAAGAAACTAGATATTAAAAATGGACTTATAATGATAGGAACTGTATTAATATTTACACTAATAGGAAGTTATTTATCAAACTTAGTTCCAAATAAAGTAATGGGTAACTTTTCTATGTATATCACATTTTTAGTGGGTATAAAATTTATTGTAAAACCAGTTATGACAACACAAGAAGTTATGAATGAAAAGTCAGAAAAAACAAAGATAATCCAGTCAATACTATGTGGAATTATAGTAGGATTTATTTGTGGATTTGTTGGAGCCGGTGGAGGTATGATGCTTTTACTAATTCTAACAACTGTCTTAGGTTATGAACTAAAAATGGCTGTTGGAACAAGTGTATTTATAATGACTTTTACAGCTCTTATAGGTTCATTATCCCATTTTGCTCTTGATAAAATTCCTGATTTAAAGATATTATCATTATGTATCATTTTTACATTTTTAGGAGCACAATTAGCTGCTAAATTTGCAAATAAATCATCTGAAAAAATATTAAACAGAAGCTTAGGAATTGTGTTAACTCTAATTGGTGGATTAATGATTTGTGTAAATATGTTTAAATAAAAAGTAAGTGAGATTAATGTTTGGAAATTTTTGAAGCAATGAAAAAATAGATATAATAGTATTTAAATGGTTGTCCAATTATGGACAACCATTATATTATTTTTATGTCATCATTATTTATTAATAATATCCCAAAACTCTTTTTCAGTAATTATTTCTATTCCTAGAGTTTTAGCCTTTTCTAACTTGCTCTTTCCAGCACCTTCTCCAATTACAAGTATATTAGTTTTTCCACTTATGCTAGTTGGTGAGTCAGCTCCATATCTTATAGCTGTTGCTCTCATTTCTGCTCTACTTTTAGACATATCACCAGTAAAGACTATTTTCTTTTTATTAAATATATCTTTTATTAAGTTTTCTTTAGCAAACTCAATCATTTTTTTCTCTTCTGCAACTTGTTCCTTATCTTTTGCAAACTTTCTAAATCTATTTGCTATTGGAGCTGAAGCTTGCTTAGCACCATTAGCATCATTAGCACTCTTGCTATCTTTGTTACTTTTCTTTGCAACTGAAGTTGATGTTGGTGTACCTAAAGCTGACCATCTTTCAGGTTTAATAACCTTTAATAGTTCTAATAAATCTAAAACATCTTGTAATGCATTATGAGCCTGTCCTTTTTTAATATTGTAATGCTCTAATAAATTAACAAGCTTATATGAAGGTAATATTTCCTTTTGCTTTATTGTATTCATACTACAATAAAATTCTTGATTATCTTCAACCCAGCCCCAATATCTTAAAAAGTTTCTATCGAAACTTGCATTATGTGCTACTAAAGGGCATTTATACTTTTTAATTAATGATTTGAATTTCGACTTAAGCTCTTCATTTTCTTCAATTGCATCTAAGCCATCACCATATCCATTTTTATATTTTTCTTCATCATTGATAATTGCTAAATGAAGGCTATCAATTACTCTATAATCTTCTACAACTATTGCAGCAACTTCTCTTATTCCATCAGCTGGACTAAAGCTTCTTGGTGTTTCTATGTCTACAATTATGAATCTTTCTTTTTTCTGCATATCTAATAAGTAATCTGGGTGTATGCTATGTAATTCACCATTTATATCTAATATTATTTCATTATTATCAACTATTCCAACAACATCACATTCTACAGCATCATTTGTATATGCTCCTTTATAATATAATGTTTTAACTTCATTTGCTTTAGGACTAATTAGTTTTAATTCTTTTAAAACTTCTATTTTTTCTTCTGATGATTCAAATTTTCTCCACTCTCTTTTGGGATTTATCATACTTGTACCTCTATTCTAATTTTATAAATTTATTTCTATATTAATTTAAATATATTAAAAAATCATTAATACTTAAAAGTTGTTATATTGATAGTATATAGCTATATTTAGTATTCTGAACTACTTCTTGTCATCTAAAGGCTTAATATAAGATATTACTGTTTTGACTATATGTAATTATAAAGTTATACTTAACCTATAAGTTAAGCAAAACAAGTTTGCAAGACATAATATCGCGGGGTGGAGCAGTTGGCAGCTCGTTGGGCTCATAACCCAAAGGTCGTAGGTTCAAGTCCTGCCCCCGCAACCAAGAAAAATAAATCTTATATTTTATAAGGTTTATTTTTTTTGCATAAATTAATAATTCTTTATATAATCAAATTTCTAAAAATATTTTACAAAATAAAAAGCTATAGCAAAAACTTAATATTTTCACCATAGCCACACTATTTCCTTTATTACTAATATAAAACTTATACTCTATCCATCATCTTCTTTGCTTCTTGCTTATTTGTCACCATACCTAAATAAGTCATTCCATAAAGACCTGCAAATCTTTTCATTGTAAAATCTCCTGCTTCTAACATCCACTTTTCCGGTGCAGCACCTTGAAAAATAAAGGCCAATTTCTTGCCACTAAGTCCACCGCTTTCTACAGTTCCATAAAAACGATCAATAAAAGTTCTTACAGAACCACAAATATTATGCCAATATAAAGGTGAACCAATAACAATAGTTTTTGCTTCCTCAACCTTAGATAAAATTTCTTCAAACTGATCTCCTGGTAAAGTTTGCCCAAATACATTTACCCTATAATCAGGCAACATTAAAGTTTCATACTCTTTTCCATCTAACATTTGTTTAGCTAACATTGCTGTATTACCATTTTTCTCAGAACTTCCATTAATAAATAAAATATCCATATTTCCATCTCCTTAAATTTTCTATTTACATTCTAATAAAATTTCATAAATTTCATCTGGTGTTAGCTTCTTGCAACATCCATTTGTTAATATAGTTGTATCTGCAACCTTACGTAATATCTCATCATCTTCAATATTCATTTCCTTAAAAGTTGTAGGAAGCCCAATTTCTTTAATAAAATCTTCTAGAGCCTTAATTCCTTGAAATGCAAGTTCTTCCTCACTTTTTCCTTCACTAGAAATATTCCATACCTCTGTGGCAAAACGAGCAAACTTAGTTACAGCTTCCTTATAAATATGTTTGTACATAACAGGATGAATTACAGCAAGCCCTTCTCCATGATTACAATTTGTGTAAGCCCCTAATTGATGTTCAATCATATGAGCTTGAAAATCTGTTACTTTTCCAATCTTCAAAATACCATTCTCAGCCATTGCTGAATCCCACATTAACTCACTTCTTGGAGTTAAGTCATTTGGATTTTTTATTACCTCACGGATATTTCTAATTGTATTTCTCATAACCGCTTCATTAATTTCATCAGATAAAAAATTCTCCTGTGGCTTTCCAAAATATGTTTCCATAGAATGACTTAAAGTATCAAAAGCTCCAGAGATTACTTGCTTAAGCGGAACACTTATTGTATATGCTGGGTCAAGGATTGCAAAATCTGCAGATGCTCCCCAAAGACCTGACTTTAACTTTTTCTCTTCATTAGTAATTACTGCTCCAGTATTTTGTTCTGAACCTGTTCCAGATACTGTTACAATAACACCAAATGGCAAAGCTTTTTGTGGAAACTTATGATCTACAAACTCCATGTTCCAGATATCTTCCTCATACATTGCTTGTGATGCTACAATCTTACAACAATCACTAACAGATCCACCACCTACTGCTAAAATGAAATCAACATTTTCCTTCTTTGCAAGTGCTGCTCCCTCTTGAACTTTCTCATAAGTTGGATTAGGCATAATTCCACTAAACTCAACTACTTTCTTTCCACCCTCTTTTAATAATGTAATTATTTCCTCATAGATTCCGTTCTTTTTAATAGAACCTCCCCCATAAGCAAGCATAACTGTATTACCAACTTTTTTTAATTCTTCTGGTAGATTCTTTTGTGCTGCTTTCTCTCCAAAATATATTTTTACTGGATATGAAAATATAAATTCATTCATGATATCTCCTCCTATATTTTTATGCTACATCCGATCTATCTATCTCTTGTTCATGTTTTAGTAAAGTATAAGATACTTAAACTTCTTTTGTTTTACATTTATTCCCTATATTTCTTATAATAAGGATTATAGAAAACTTTCCTAGATAAGTACAGTGCTAATAACACATTGTGCTATAACTTAAACACATACTGAAATATAAAAAAATAAGCTTTGCATTTTCCCCGGAGGAAAATTGCTTAGCCTATTATTTTTCTAGAAATATGTTTAAAAATCTGAACACTTAGCATTTTATATAAAATACTATACAAAAATAATATAAAGCTAGAAAACTAATTAATGTTTTCTAGCTTTTTAAATGTATTACTTATTTACTATTTTTATATTACCCTAATAATAAAATTCATTATATAAGTTTACTTAGCTTAATAATTAACTTTTATTTTATTATAAATTTGCACCAAAATCAGTTACTAATACTTGACCTGTTATTGCTCTAGCCTTATCACTTGCTAAGAAAGCTATAGTGTTAGCTACATCTTCTGGTTCACAAACTGGTAACTTTAAATCTGCATGAGCCATCATAGCATTCATCATATCCATATTCATATTAGCTAAATTTTCTGATTTATACATTGGCGTTTTTACAGATCCAGGACACACAGCATTACAACGTATTCCTTCCTTAGCCATTCTTAATGCAATATTTTTAGTTAATCCAATTATTGCTCCTTTACTAGCACAATATACAGCTCCTCCAGAACCATAAACACCAGCAACTGATGCTACATTAATAATTGCACCACTTTTATTTTCTAACATTACCTTAGCAGCTACATTTGTAATGTTTATAGTTCCTTTTGTGTTAACATCTATTACAAAATTAACATCATTTTCATCAACAGCCTCAATAGGTAAAAGTGCATGATCTAGTACACCAGCATTGTTAACTAAAACGTCTAATTTACCAAATGTTTTTATTGTTTCATCTATAACATTTTTACAATCTTCTTTTTTAGAAATATCACTAGTTACTACTAATACTTCTCCACCTAAGCCCCTGATTCTTTGGGCAACATTTTCTAATTGTTCTTTTCTTCTTGCAGTTATTACAACCTTTGCACCTTCTTTAGCAAACAATAGTGCAGTTGCTTCTCCAATTCCTGAGTTACCTCCTGTAATAATAGCTACCTTGTTCTTTAACATATGATCCCCTCCATTTACATCTCTTTATTATCCTTTTATTTTAAATAAAAATATTATTTTTATAGTTATAATTTTATCATCTTTTTTACTAATTGTAAAAAATTTCAACTTAATAATTTCTTTTATAAATGTGAGGATATTTTTATTTATAATACATATCATATAACCGGATTAGGCATTCTAAGCTAGATCTTATCATCTCAAGAGTTAACATAATATAGTTTTAACTATATATCATTATAAGTTTATACTTAATCTAAAAGTTAAGCAAATCAAATTTAAAAATTCTATTACCTTCAAATTATACTGCTTTATTAAATATAGATACTGCTATTTGCTGTAACCTTATTTCCTTCCATTCTTGTTTTATATTTTTTCTACTATATTTATATTCTCTAATTATGTCAGTTTCCTTTACATTATGGAAACTAAATTGATATCCGTTTACCTCTATGTAAACAACTTGTTTCGTATAATACATATGTACTCCACTTATATTATTAATTATTATATCTTCTATAACTTCAGATATAATATTTTTAAAAGTATAACTCTTCTTTATTTCTTCTATAGCATAATCTTTTTTAACATAAGAATTTAATAAATTTGCACTAGCTAAAAATTTAAAACAATCTTTTTGATTTTTTATGTTATTTCTTAATAATATTACATTTATATAAGCTTTCCTTACACTCTCTTCATCTATTATTTCTTCTACAATTTTATTTTCTTCCATTATATACACTCCTCTAATCTACCTATTATATAAATACCACTATCTCATCTTGACTATATCATTTTTACTACTTCTTATCCTAATGCATATTTTACATCTGGATAAACTTCAATAATACCTTATATTTTAGTTTCTATTAGTCTTAAGTATTTAATTTCACTATATTAATTTCATTTTTTCATCTATCTGTATTAATTAAACTTTTAAATAATCCTATTTTATTTCTTATTTCATTACTTCTTATTTCATAATCAACCTTATCATTGCAAAGACTACTATACTTATTATAAGAATATAATTCATTAATTTTAGTTGATGACACTACTGTCTTCTTAAACATTTTTTCACACATATTTATTTTATCTATTAATACATTTTTCTCTAATAATAATTTTCTACATTCATCATTTAACTCTTTTTCTTTTAATATTTTTGTATCTAATAAATTTACCTTTAAAAATTTTTCATAAGTCATTTCTACATATATTGTTTACTTGTCATTCCATGGCTTTTGCATTTTACTTAATAAATTATCAATATTTTTTACATTTTCGATACTAGATGTATTAATCAACACTTGCATAATAAATAGCTGAAGTAACCCCTTTTTATATTGTACTAAATTATCTACTTGCCTTGTTGTTATTAAAATTAATAAAGAGGTAATAATTGAACTAATCAAAGCTCCTGTATTATTAAAACACTCTACTAATAAATTTGATTTTAAAACATTTAAATTTCTAAACAAAATACTAAATGCACTCATATATGAAGAATTACCTATAGAATTAATAGTTGCAGATTATGCAACCTCAACTATATTATGTAAACTTTGTTTAAATACTTTATCTGTAAAAGGCTTGTCTAAGTTAATATTGCTTAATTTTAGTAACTTATAATACATTTCTAGTCTTAGTTGCTCATCAGGAACATTAGAATATTTTAATGCCTGTTCGTTGATGTATTCAGTAATTTTATCATTATCACTTATTACAAAAAATTCCTTGGCCTTATTAAATAAAATTGCAAATAAATTTATTTTATTTAATATAACATAAACTATTCTAAGTTGATAATCTGATATTCCAAGAAATCCTTTATAAAAATATAAATACTTACAATAAGCAATCTTTTAATACATTTGACCCCCTAAATAAAATCTTACTGCAAATAAAATCCTATATAATATATGTTATTTTATTACTCATATGCAGTAGTTGTTATGCTTATTCGTACTTATAAGTAATCATAGGTATTAATACTATTTTCTTTATAAAGTAACTAAACTTCTTTTAAATTAAAATACAAAGAACTCTACTTTATAATTTTTAGTAAAGTTCTTTATATTATTTAATATGTTGTTTCAAATTAAACATTCTTTTAAGTATCATATCGATTTATTTTTTATTTAACACCTTTTAATACAATTCCTTCTTTAAATCCACCACGCTCTTTTAACTTTTCTTCCCTTTTATTAAGTAAATCCTCTTCACTATATCCAAGATTAGCCGCTAGTCCAAATAAAACTTCCATAACGTCTGCAAGTTCTTCTAAGTTTTTATCTTCTAAATATTCATTAACCTCTTCCATAAGTTTAGCTTCAAGAAGTTCTGCTCTTTTTTCTTTTGGAGCTATTTCTATTTCACATTCTTTTCCTGATTGTCTTATTACTTGTGGTATTAAATCTCTTACTAATTTATTATAAGTTTTCATAATTGCTTAACTCTCCTTAACACAAATTGCATTTAACCAAGTGATATCTCCTCTTCCTGGAACAATATCAATGGTTTTATAAACTTTCATAATCTTTAAACCTTCAACTTTATTTATTAATTCATTAAAAGTTTCTTCAGTATAGCAATTAAAATATCTTCCTTTTTCATCTATATATTCATCTGCACCATACTTAAATGACATATAAAAGATTCCATTATCATTTAAATTTGATGATACATTTTTTATAACATCTAGGATATCTCTTTTATTAACATGAAGTAATGATGCACATGCCCATATTCCATGGAAGTTGTCTATTAATGATAACTCTTCAAAGTTACTAACTAAAACATCTTGACCTATTAGTTTTGATGCACTTTGTGCTAATTCTTTGGAACCATCTACTGCTGTTATTTTGTATCCTTTATCTATAAAGGCTTTACTATCTCTACCACTTCCACACCCTAAGTCTAGGATAGTTCCACCTTTTGGGATATTGTTTAAAAATTCTTTATATAAATTGCTCATATCAATTGTAAGTGTTGTTTCTATGTATGTTTTTGAATTGTTGTTGTAAAAATCTAATGTGTTATTTTTCAATGTTGCTACTTCCTTCTAGATAAATTAAAAGAAGTCACAATAAATGACTTCTTTTAATTCCTATTATATACTATTTTTCTTTATTAAAAAATCTATTCTTATAATAAGTTTCAACTCTAAGATCAATAGCATCCTTCATATGCTTCTTAAAATCTTCATTACCTATAATATCCTTAAGATCATCATAAAGAGCCATCAAGCATCCATCTTTCTCTTTAAAGAAATCACCATGAGTTTTAATCAAAAACTTAATAGGATTATTTTTAGCTAAGCTAATATACTTCTTCTTGTCCCAATTCATAAAATCACTAGTACTTTTATCCTTAAGCATATCAACCTTATTAGATCCTCTTCTATAAAACTCATAAAAACTTTTATAAATATCATCCTCTGATATCTCCATCTTTATATCTCCATCATTATAAAAAGCTAATAAAACTGGCATCTTATAAGTTTTACTCATACTTGTAGTTTCAATCATATTAATAAATTCTCTACCTCTAGAATTATATACTATCTCTTCATCACAACTTAATTCATCATTATCTTTTATATACTCTAAATAATTCTTAAATGGGTCCATAGATTTATTTTTACTCTTAATATTTTGATAAACTTCATCATCCATATAAGTAAATAACTCAACTCTACTTGGTCTATGACCTAACATATCAGATACAATATCAAATTGCTCTTTGATTTTATCCCTAACCTTCATTTCTCTTTCTGCTTGCTTTTTGAATATATCAATAATTCTAAAATCAAAATCTACTGTACATTCTTCAGGAAATTCATAATCGCCTTGCTTATTATTCTTACTTTCTACAGCTGAATATTCTTTTCCACTTAATAAAAATGGCACTAAATTAGCCTTTTTATAATTACCTATAAAGTCTAAAACATTTAAATATTTCTTATCCTTAGCCTTTCTTAATCCTCTTCCAAGCTGTTGCAAGAAAATTGTTGGTGATTGCGTTGGTCTTAAAAACATAACCATATCAATTCCAGGTACATCTAATCCTTCGTTAAACATGTCTACTGAGAATATTACCTTTAATTCACCGGAAGTCAATTTAGCTAAAGCTATATCTCTTTCCTCTGAATATTCTCCTTTTTCTCCACTATATACAGCTACTGCAGGCACTTTATTTTCATTAAATACCTTTGCCATATATTCTGCATGATGTCTTGAACTACAAAATCCCATTGCCCTTTGTGAATTATATTTTTGATAATGATTAAAAATAAGTTCTCCCCTTTTATTAAGCATCAATGCTTCTTCAAGTTGTTTATCATCATATTTACCATATTTATAATCTATATCTTCATAATTAACTGTTTCATCATAAATGCCATAGTATTTAAAAGGTACTAGCCAATCCTTATTTATTGCATCTTTTAACCTAACTTCATAAACCATGTTATAATCACAAAGTGCAAATACATCTTTAGAATCAAGTCTTTCTGGAGTTGCAGTAAGTCCTAATAAAAACTTTGGTGTAAAGTAATTAATTATTTTATTGTAATTGTTAGAAACTGCATGATGGAATTCATCAACTACTATATAGTCAAAATAGTCTCTTGCAAAATATTTTTCATTTAAATATTCATCCTTACCTAAAGTTTGAACTAATGCAAATATAAATGAATTGTTTGTATCTTTTTGATTAGCGTAAAAGAATCCAATATCATCAGAATTTCTAACATTTTTAAAGCTTTGAGCTGCTTGCTTTATTATTTCTTCTCTATGTGCTACAAATAAAACTCTCTCATATTTTGCAGAATCAAATGCAGCCAGATAGGTCTTTCCTATACCTGTCGCTGCAACTACTAATCCTTTATCAAATCCTTCTTCTCTAGATTTATCTAAGCTATATAATGCTTCAATTTGAGCTCCTCTTGGTTCAAATATATTTACAACTTTCTCTTCTTTACTTTCTTCTTTTTCTAAATCCTTATATATATTAGGCCTTGTCCATTGTTTTGAATAATCTTTTAATACTTCATCAGTTATTACTAATGAATGGTTATTAAATAAATCTTCAAAGGTATCGTAAAATACTTTAAAGTCATTTGGAGCATTTGATTTTAGGAATCTGTAGTTCCACTCTATTGATGATGTTAATGCTCCTCTTGATATGTTTGATGAACCTATGTATATTTCTGAATCTAGTGGATTATGAAACATATATGCTTTTGGATGGAATGATTTGTTGGGATTATTGTAAAATCTTAAGTCTACTTTATCTCCTAGTTCTGATTTTAGTAAATATAGTGCTTGTGGTTGTGTTATTTTTAAATAGTTTCCTGTAAGGATTCTTATGTTAACTCCACGATTTAGTGCTTCTTTTAGGTCTTGTAGTAATAGTTTTACTCCTGATTCCATTAGGAATGAAACTATTATGTCTATTGTTGTTGCTGTTTTGAAGCTTTGTTTTAGTTTTGGGTAAAGGTGGTCTTTATCTCCTGTTGATGTATTTGAATTTATTTGATCTTCGTGTATTGGTTTTTCATTTATTTGTGATATATTAATTGTTTCGCTTATATTATTTATCATCTGCTCTCCTAATATTTTTATATAATAAAAGCAAAAAGAACCTTGTAATAATATTATTTTTGCTCTTATTAATTATCTCATATTTATTTATTTTTTCCAAATATATTATATATTTTTTAAGTTTATATTATTTATATATTCCAACACATTATCCAAATAATTCTGAGCAATAATATTAGAATTCTCCATATGTATTGTAATATAAAAATTTGTTGTAAAATTATTATCTTGATTTCTAAACAAATATTTATCTAGAGCTTTTAATTCATTTATTAAATAATGATTTTTTTCACTCATCCATTTACACATAAAATTGCATTGAGCCTTACATTCTACAATATCATTAGCTTTATTAATTATTTTTAATCTTAATTCATCTTGGCTACAATTCAGTTCACAATCAACTCCACAACATTTACTTGGCTTATTCATAGCCATCAAATTTTGAGTATTTAAAAATAAATGGATTTCACAGTTTTCTATAAAAAATTCCTTATCTAGATACGTTCTAATTTCACCTTCAGATACACTATAACTATAAGTACTTTTTATATTACAAGCATCTATAGCCGCATGCGAAATCCAATGGAATTGTGATATCTTACTCATTTGCTCTATATTTAATTTCATTATATTAATACTTACTCTCTCTTTTGACATATCCATTAAATCTGCTAATCTAAGTAGTATCATTAAAAACTTTACATTTACAGCTTCTCTCTCCCCATTCGACCTTAATCCATAAACATCAGGCTCATAAAATCCATGTGCTTCAGATACCTTTGCTACAATATCTTTTATCGTAGGCTCAATATAATCTAAATCATTAGTATCTCTTATAAAATTTGAACTCTGTTGTGTGTGCTTAGATCTAACTATATTTTCAAAGTATTCATCCATTTTCTTATATGAATTAACTAACATCTGCATAATCATATTATTTTTTTGGGAAAAATTATTACATTTTTCTACTTTTCTATAATTTACTCTCCATTCATTCAAAATAACTTTTGCATCATTTTCATCTGACAAAAACTGATTCAAATCTGGTTGTATAATCATAGAGATATCATGGAAGTAACATGCTAGAAATAAAACATAATAATCTATCGATTTTATCTTAAAAAAGTCTATAGCCTTACATATTGAAATACAAGAACGTATTAACTCTACAGAGTGTTCTTGATTATGCAAAGTATAAAAATATAAATGCTTTGAACCATTTTTCCATACGCTCATTATATACTTGTGCGTATTGATAAGTTGATCTATATAATCTGGATTTTTTACGTATGTTATAAAAATATCTAATACCTCAATAATTGAATAGTCTATCTTTTCTTGCAAGTGATCTTTTTTTGCTTGCTTCACTACATCTTTAACAAAATTTAATATACTTTCCACTGTAGAATTGGAATTTCTTATATAAACTAGTATTCTTAATTCATAATATTCTAAAGTTCTACCATTTTTTTTAGTAATTACAAATTTATCGTTAATATCAACACTAAATAGTTTTGAACACACACAATTAAGAATTTCTCTTTTCATATCATTAGAGTTTGTAATTATGAACTCCATGTACTCTTCAAAATTATATCCCAAAAATAAAATGTTTTTTTCTAGTTCTTCTCTTATAATACCTTTTTCTTTTATTTTGTTGTAATCTGCTATAAGTTTATTCATAATTCTAAAACTATCTTGTTTATTAAAAGTCCTAGCTCTATCAATATATTCACACGGCAAATTTTTAATCGTTTTATACTTGTCAACTTCTTGATTAATCAATAATTGTTGCTTAAGTATTGTTGAAAAATACAAATTGTTTTTACCTATCTTTTTTGTTATTTTTTCTTCAAAAGCACTTATTATAGATATAATCTTTTCTTGTTCAATTTTACTGTTTGAATATTTTAAAAATAAAGAAGCCTCTGCTAAAAATATATCTTCCTCAAACTCTCTAAATATATTTTCATAATCATCTTCTAAATATTCAATTGCCTTCATTTTGTATTTTTCATAATACTTTTCAACCTCTTCAAATTCAAAATCTGCTTTAATAAATCTTAACATCTTCAATCTATATTTAAAAAACTTTTTATATCTAAAAAGTAACTTCAAATAAGCTTCTTTTGACTCATCTTCCTTTTCACCCTCAACTTTTATCTTCTGTTTTACTAATTCTATTTCTTTATTTATAGAATTTAAATATAATTCTACTTTATCTTTAATAGTTTCATCTTGTAATTCATCTACTGCTGTAGCGATATCAAAAGCTACTGTAGATACTCCAAATATTATTTCTCTTAAAAAACTTCTTCCATACTTCTCTGTATGCTGTATATCTGTTGATATACTTTTTTCATCTTCATGAAATTTTATTTTATATGTCAACTCTTTAAGCTCATAGCACTTTTCACCAAGATTATTATTTATGTATTCATTAACCAAATTATTTATTTCTTTTATTTTTTCTTTAAAGTTTGATAAGCTTGCATTCTCATTATTTGTATATATTACAGAGTCATCAACATAATAATAAGCATCACCTGGAAAAACTTTATTTACTATCTTTGCAATTTCACTCATGCATATGTTTCCAAAATAATAAGACTGTGGTAATCCTTGAGGAATTCCCATAGATGGGTTGTACATTTTTTTGCTTTTACTCTTAATACTCTCATAGTTTTCACCATAATACTCCTCATACCACTCTGAAATATTTTCTACGTTAAAAATTAGTATTTTTTTTAAAATACGCTTTAACATCTCCTCATCGTTTTGGAATACTACTTTTAATCTGTTTAGTAAGATATTATATATAAAATTAGGATCTACTGTAGGGAAAAAATTTTGTAAATCTAAACACACCTCATATTTAAACTTACCTGTTTTTTCACATAAATTATAGGTATCAATAACACCTTTGCTATATTCCTTATACTTCTCCTTCCAAGGATAAAAAATATTTTTTACATCTATAGATGGTATATTCCCATAAAAATTAGATGGTATTAATTCACTTACATCTGACAGCTCTCTCTTACCACTCTTATCATCAAATACTATTACATTTAATAATGATACTATACAAATTTGCGTTATTAAATCGGCTGTATGTATTGGTCTAAAAATGACTTTTTTGTCTTTGTGTTTTTTCATCTTAAAAAATACTTTTATATCAAATAAACTATTATCATCTTTTAAAATTTGTATTAATTTTTTTTCACATTCCTCTATAACATCACTTATTGTTTCAAAATCATATTTATCTTGTAATTTATAATATAACTCTAAATCATTTTTATCTAACAACCCTTTCTCAAAAATATATGAATTTAACCCATATATTGCATTATAAATATTTTGTTTTGAAATCACCTGATTATATAATTTTGATTCTACTTTATTATTCATTATTATTTTACCTCTCATACGCCGAACATTCTTTAATGAAAATGTCAATCTCTTCACTTAATATTTCTATATCTTTAGTCCCTAACTTCCTATTTATGATATAAACAAAATTATCTTCTTTGTAAAAAATCCTCAAATGTATTTTTTTTTCATCTATATTGTAAATATCCAAAGGTTCTATATAACTATTTATATCCTTTTTTATTTTTTGTAAGATATTTACCCCTTTACTATCAGTTGATATCATACTGCACAATTCATTATAACTGATAACATTAGTTCCATACATAGGTAATATAATATAATAATTATCTGCCAAAATAAAAAAATTCGTATTATTATTCTCTTTTAATTTATCACCAATTTTACAACATTCATTTTTTTTATTTTTTAATACTTCTAATTTCTTAATGAACTTTGGAATTAAATCTGTAATGTAAGTTTTATTATATAAATAATCTGAATTGCTAGATAAAAACAAATTAAATAATTTTATTATCTTATCATCAACTTCTTTCTTCTCTACCCCATAATCAATTAAAAATGACTCACTTGCTATAGCATCGAAACCTTTCATCACATCATACCCTTTCTATTCTTTTCTAAATATATTTTTTCGATTTTTTCATTATTAAGATTATTTCCTTACAGAATTTCTTCTTTAATATATTTTAAACCTAAATAATCTACTAATTTTCTTAAATATCTTTTATCATTATAAATTTATACTACTATTATAATTGATTAATATACATGTTTATGTCGAAACTAGTCATAAACATGTAAGTTAATTTATATAAAATAAAAATTACCTATCTAAATAAGTACTTTTATACTCTACCTATTCAAATTAGACCCTTTTTACTTTAACATTTCATCTAATATAATTTATTTCTCCACTATTCAAAAACTTTACTAAAATACACTCTACACATTATGTTACATAATACTTATTATAACTTTATATTTAAGAAACCTTGTCTTGATAATTATCTACATCTATAGTTTCTTTTTTAGCAACTTTCTTCTTTTTCATATTAACATAGTTGTTACATTTATTTGTTCATTTAAATCTATAACTAATACCATATAACTTGAACTAGCCCTACTGTAGTTATGCAATTTATCCCTTTACTTGCATATTAGATTTCTATAAAGTTATATAACTATCTTTTTAAGTACTTTCTACTAAATGAACCTATATTTATACTAAAACTTAAATATAACATAACTTTATAATAAAGTAAAAACAGCTACAAAATGATTGCAACTGCTTTTACTTTATTTTACATCTAAAAATTAATTTAATATTTCACTACCCAAACATAAGCTTCCCCAAAAGCCAAATTCGTAGCTTCTCAAAGTAATGTATAAGATATACTATCGATATCATATGTAAAAACATATACTATATATCCCCTATGTGTTTTTACATTTTAACCATTGAATTTATTTGATTTTTTTGTGGATATTCTCTATGATTTTGTTATTTATTATTTTTAATTCTGTATTAAGTTATAACAGTATTATAAGTATTCAATATTAGTACTTTTTTACACAAATATCATCAATATTATATCTATCTAATCTATATCTCTTATAAACACTTTCATACATTGTTACAATACTTTCACTCTCACTACTTACCGTCTTTCTTAGAATTCCATATGTATAATTTATTATTTTTTCAATTTCTTTATCAACTCTTCTATTTTCTATTTGATATAATGTAATCGCTAATGCTTTTATTGTTTCTTCAACCCCATACTCTTCTTCCATTAGTTCAATAGCTTCATATAATCTTGTTGAACCTTCAACTTCTGGTAAATTTTTAACCAAAAATCTCATACTCTTACTTATATCTGAAATACCATTATCAAAACTAACTGCTCCATCAATAACTATTTCATTAATAGTAAGTAGTTCAAAACAATCTTCACATAATACAACAATTTCATTCAAATCTAAAGTGTTCTTATTTGATGTAAGATAAGCTATCTTTAATCTTCTTCCACACTCTCCACAAGTGCTACATGCAAAATTTTGCCTAGCCATTGCTAGAAATCTTAATTGCGGATTAACATCCTGAACATAATTTAAACTTTTTATCTCATTTGATTTTCTACATATAAACTTTGGAACTATTATTATATTATCTTCCTCGTTAACAGCTATTACATTTTTTTTCATCAAACTTCTTAATATTGTTCTTACATCAATTATTCCTGTTATATCTATTAATTCACCTACTAATGGATAATCAAAATTCACTGATATGTATTGTCCTACTAATTTTAACTCAGCCCCCTTTGAATTAGCAATCTCAATTAATTTAATTAGCATATTTATCTCTAGCCTTGTACATCCTTTAATTATGTCTTTTAATATCTCATAATCTCTTATGATTTCATTATTCCAGCAGTTTGAATCTTCCCAAAATTTAATTCTATTTAAAAACTCATTTTTATATATAATTTCTACTTCTTTAAAATTAATTTCATGTAGCTGTTTACTTTTTAGTGAATCTTTAATTATTCTTTCTTCTCTTGCCTTAATGGCAAGCATCATTGCTGCCCTTTTCTCCCACAGTTTATATTGTTGGATAACCCTCTTGTAATCTGACTCCATATAATCACATTTTTCACATAATATTTTATAACTATATCTTTTCATATCCTTCATTATTATTAATGAACATTGACACTTTGGACATTTAACATTATCTATCTGTGAGTAAATACCTTCAATATATAGTTCAAACTCCTGTTCCTTTATTCTAAGTATCTCTAGTTTTTCATTTTTTTCTTCTTCATTCAATAATGCTTCCGTTATTTTTTTACAATTATCACATGTATACCTCACATTATCTCTTAACATGTCTATTGAAAATTTATTCTTTAAACATTTTGGACAACTTTCTTCTAATTCTATCACTGGATATATTAATAACTCTTTAATTCTATTTATTGGAATATTATATTTTAATGAAACCTCTTCTAATCTTACTCTCTCTAAATATATTTCCTTTAAAAACTGAATATAAAGCTCACTTGGATAAGACTTTATAATATCAACAAAGGCTATATTATTAGGAATGCCTAATTCTTCTTTTATCTTTTTAATACCATACGATGGTTCATGCCAAAACATTTCTGAAAATAAAATTAAACCCTCATCACCATTTTTAGTTAAATAATTTTTAATATATTCTACTTCTAAAAAATCATTTTTATAAGATAAAAAATATTTATTAATATCTATTTTCTTAAAATATTCACTACTCTTCATTTCCTAAACCTCTTCATAAAACTTTATAAGCTTTCTTTATTATTCAACCTCTTATATCTCTCAATTGAATTCTCATTTTCATTCTCAATCTCCTCACGTAATTCTTTCATAATGCCTATATAACTATACATTTGTTTAAATAGAATCATAGATTCATTTATTGCTTCTTTCGTACTTAACTTATTATTAATATATTGCAAATATATATATGATAATTCTACAAACAAATCTTCAAGTTCATCAAACAAATTAAACTTCACCTTTAAAACACTTGATTTATTCTCCTTATCCATAAATCGAATATTAGTAAATCTTATTATTTTATTCATAACTTCATATCCACTAGCCATAATATTTTCATCAATTGAATACCCCTTACTTTTTGTGCTTTCTATTTTATTGATTATAATATCTATAAGAATTAATGCTTCATCACTAGTATAAATTTTAGCCTTTGGATAGAAATCATTAATTGCAACGATTTTATCTCTTATAAGACTTACAGTTATAACTTCTCCATATCTAAAACAATAGATTTTTTTATTTAATGCCTTAAGAATTTTATTACTTAAAGTTTCATTATTAATATCACCTAATTCTATTGGATCATTTTTCTTTTTCTCATAAACTCTATTTACAATATCAATGATTTCGCTTTCTTTTAAATCTATATAATAATCAACTGAACATTTTGACAAATCACTTTCCATATCACTAGTAAAGAAATGAAAACACATTTTATCATCGTTATCTAATATTGCTGCAACACTATTACCTAAGTATCTAACCTTTTTACTTTCAATAAATTCTCTATTATTAAAATTATCTTTTCCAATTATCCCTTTTTCTTTTAAATACCTTCTTGTTATTACATCATCTATACCAATATAACAAATTCCATCAATATTTAATGGGCTTAATGCATTATAAATTAAAGAGCAGCATTCTATAAAATGGACCCTATATAGTAGACACTCAAAAAAAGAGTATCTATCTATATAGAG
>NZ_JADPBQ010000032.1 GCF_015670405.1 Clostridium sp. 1001271B_151109_B4
TTCGAACCCTCCTTTTTTTATCGGCTATTATCAAAATTTATTTTGATACAGCCCCTTTTTATTCTTGAATAGCTGCTTTAACACAAATTTGTATAGCATCAATCCTCTTATTAAGTATAAATACATCCTCAAATGATTCTTCAAAATAAACATATTTACCTTGAGACATGGCACTTGGAGATTCTAATTGTGCAAACTCATATGATACTATCGGTAAAATCGATGATGGATGTACTAATAACATCTTAATATCTAATGCTCCAGTTGCTACCTTATATCCATTATCAAAAGTATATTTTGTTTTAAATAAATCTGTAGGAACTGATACTATATTTACTTCTTCAAGTCTTTCAACATCTCTTACTATCTTCTTATCTGCATTGCTTCTTACTATAGCTATTGCCTTATCAATTAAAGTTTTAGTATAAGTATCACAATATAATATTCTTCCTGCTTTAGGAACCCTTGCTTCATCCATAGAATCCATCATATCGTCAAACTTATCTAAAACATTAGCTAATGTTAAATCACTCTCTAATGGAGTAATTTCCTTTTGTCCATTTCTTAACTGGTATATAGTTGAGAAGATATATGCATCCATTTCTGGGAACTTTTCTTCTTCATTCATTACCTTAGTAATATTAGCTATAGATACAACCTTATTAGTTTCATCTATATCCTTAGGATGTGCTAATGTTTGCCATATCCTATGATTTTTTAATGTTTTAGTTTCCCAAGCATTATCAAAATTTCTTGTAAACCCTCCAATAGTATCTCTATTACCATTTGTTCTACCACCTACACTAATTGATGGTATTTGTATTGTTTTAGCATCTACTACTCTATACTTGCTAGAGTTTTCAGTATTCCATAATGCTCCACTATAAAGTACATATGGATAAGCTTGTGCTAATTCTTGTGCGTATTCTTGTGCGTAATTTAATGCTGTCATATAATATTCTCCTTCTTTCTTTTATTATTTTTTACTTCTTACACCTGTAAAGTTAAAGCCAAATGATTGATTATTATTACTTTGACCACCCTTTGGAATGTTTCCACCTCTTAATTTTTCATTTACAGCTCTCTCTACTACAGTTTGGAAAGCTTTTTCTACAGCTTCAATACTTTTATTGCATTGCTCTGCATCTGAATAATTAAGAATATCTACTAATTCTTTAGGTAAATTCTTTTCAGCTAAAATTTCATGCGCTGTTGCTCTAAGCTCTCTAACAGTTATGTCTTTTTCTCTTTTTTCTAGCTCTGCATTTCTTTTTTCTTCTTCATACTTTGCTTTTTGTTCTGCATTCATTTTAGCTATTTTTTCAGCTTCAGTTCTTTCATCCTGAACTCTTTTTTCCCATTTAGATTGCTCTCTTGCTAATCTATCTTGAATTAGCTTATCAACATCCTTTTGAGTAAAAGTTTTTTCAGTTTGATTTGTTTCATTTTGTTCATTAGAATTAGATTCATTTTGATTTGTAGTATCAGAATTACTATTATTACCTGCACCATTAACTCCTGATCCTGTATCTGCTTCTAACATCCTTTGAATTTTTATAAACATAAAATCCCTCCATTTAACGTCCGTATGACTAAATTCCATGCACAGTTTTAAGCCTTAAGCAAGTTTTGGGCATAATAAAAAGCCTTAGTTTTCTAAGACTTAATTATTCTTTCAACTTTATAATTTTCCCATTTCTTATAAGCATCTACATACATTTCTTTTTTATCTCCATTGTATGTACACTCATAATACATTCCATCAAACAAAGTAGTGCTAAGTAATGCTTTATTATTTTGCAGTGTTTTACAGCACCATACCATAAATACATCATCTGTTGTAATTTCCTTTTTGTCTGCTTTATCTAGATGTTTATTTGTATAATCACATACTTCTTGTTTACACCATTTTAAAAATTCTTTTTCATTCATTATTTACGCACCTCCAATTCTATATTTTCTATTTCTGCTCTTTCTTCTAAATATTGAGCATACATTTCCATTGATTTTAATTGACCATTTAATAAATCATAACTACAAGATGGTTTAAATGTTAAATCACCTACTTTGTATTTCTTAAGCATATTTCTTAATCCATTTATTCTTATTTTTAATTGTAAATACTCTGCTTTAAATCTCTCTTTATAGTCTGCACTCACCATCATTTCAATAGTATCTTTTAATTCCATACTTTCAGCCCCTCCTTAATTTTAAGCATAATAAAAGCACCTACTATTTAATTTAGTAAGTGCTTACTACATTGAATATAATCCAATGTCTTCCCATATATCTTTTAATAATTTATCATTTATTTTATGGTTATTAACCATATCTAATCCATTTTTATAATATACTGCATCTCCATTAGGGCATTCACAAATAAAATATTCATCATCTCCAGGAGATATATTATATCTAGTTCCGTAAAGATAAAATTCTATATCTAACCCTAAATTAATTGAATCTATCAGTTCATTTAAACTATTAAACTTTTCTAAATCCATATTAATCTCCTTTCAAAATATCCTTATTAGCAATCATTTGAGCCTTAGTCAATGGCAAATCTTTAGGTCTTTTTATATCGTCATGATTATCTTCATTTTTTAACCAATTATGTTGATGAGGTACTGTTCTATGTTGTGCTGGATTTCCATGATCAGTTAAATCAATATCCAATCGTGGCTTTCCAGTATTACCATAATATCTTCTAGACTCTAATTCTCCATTTTTATAATTATCAAAAACACTATTAGGTTTAGCATTAAAAGGTACCTTATGTTCACTACCCCTAATAATATTCTCTTGCGATTTAATTTGCCAATTAACATCTTTATATAATGTTTTTAAATCTTCATACTCTTTAGTATTATTATACTTCATTTTCCTAAATTCTTCAAAAGATTTTGGAACTTGATCTCCTAATATTTCTCGATATTTTTTATATGTTCTTTTATCACTAGATTCATTTTTAACTTTTTTCTCTAGTTCTTTTGCTTTATCTTCCCCATACTTATCTACTACATATTTATCATACCATTCTTTATAAGTTATATCCCCTTTAATAACATTGTTTTCACCAGTAACTACATCCTTAGTTCTAACACCAATTCTTTGAGCTACTCCACCATCTATTATAGGGCCTATAGAACTTCTACACCATGGATGCATTGGTGGAAGATTTTCTCCTGCTTGTGCATCTTTAATATCAAATATTTTACCATCTAGCTCTCTACAAATATTACTTACTTTTAAATCTAATTTAGCAAAATATCTATACTTTTCTATTCCACATTCCTTATAACCTTCTATTGCAGCCATATTAGTATAATAAGCCGATTCAGTTCTTACTAATCTTCTAGCTGCACTTTCACCAACTTCCATTTTTTCAGTTAATTCATCTATCATTTTCTTTAATGGCTTACCATTTAATAATCCAGATAATACAGTTTCATAAAGCTGATCTGTTAACTTTGATGTATTCCCCCATATTCTTTTAGAATAGTTTCCCCCTGCAAATGGTCTTTTTAATATAGACTCAATAGTTTCTTTTCCTAAAGCTCCTACATCAAATCCTATTTGCATACCTCTTTGAACTTCCCACATATGGGTATAATATGATTCATTCATATTTTGAATAAATAAGTTTTTGTCTACTACCATTTCATTAATAGCAACTGCATTCATTATCTGCTTTAAATTATCTACTAATGTTTCCTTAAGAACCTCTTTTCTTGCTATTCTTGCTGCATAAGCTGGTGCATCTAATTTAGCTGTTAAAAACTTTCTTAACTTATCATCCTTTGTATTTAGAATTAATTTCTTCAATTGCTTTCTATCTAAGTTTGATAATTCAATATTTAAAAATTCTTTTACTTGCTTATCATTAAGTTCACCATTTTTCTTAAGCTTATTATATATCTTTCTAACATCTACTTCTATTTCAGCTATAGCCTTTATATAAGCACGCCTTAATTCTCTAAATGCTTTATCTGCATTTAATTGTTGTGTATCCATTATGGCATTTGTTCTAGCTTCCCAATAACTATTATTTCTACTATTCATACTATAACCTTAAAACATAAATAGATAGTGTCCAATTTGCTATAGTGATTAAACAAACCACGAAACTACTTATTCTATGAATTTTAGTTTCACCATCAAATACATTCGGAATTATTTTTAATGTAAATAAAATATTAAAAAATAATACTATCCAAGCAATTATTTTCATTCTTCTATACCTTCCTCAACGTTATTATTAGGCTTGTCTGTTTCATCGTATGGGAATCCAAAGGCTTCTTGTTGTTCTTTAATATTCTGCTTTTTCTCTTCTAATAATCTTTTTCTTTCTTCTTCAATATCAATTTCCTCATCAAACCTCTTAAGTCTAGTTTCCCAAGATATAAAGCCCTCTGTTTCTTGTGCAATTCTAGCAAGTAATTCATCATCAACAGGTAGTGATCTTTTCATAATAATATCTATTTGACTTGAATCTATATTTTTAGCCTTTATATTTTCAATATTAGAAATAAGCTTTAATCTCTTTCTTAATCCTTGCTTAAAGTATCTCTCTTTAGTTTTTCCTAACTGTTCAAAGCCTAATAATTTGTACTTCATAGCAACACCAGAAGCATTACCAACAAAGTTTTCATCTGTTAAACAAGGCACTTTAGAAAACTCATGTATATCATCTTTAAGGCTTTTCTTAAGAACTTCTATTTCTGTTTCATTAAGGTTTTTAACCAGCCATTTAGCATCCCCACCTTGGTCTAGTTCAATAATCTTTAATTCTTTTAGTAACTTAGCTGTTTCTACCTTTTCATCAATATCATCACCTAATGAAGCACCTATAACAGCAAGAATAGCATCTACAACTTGCTCTTTATCATTTACCCTATCAGATTGAAGTAAATTATAAGCATCTATTAAAGTTATTATTCCTTCAAAATCTCCCTTAAAATTTTTATTATTTTTATATTCTATTAATGGAATATCATTAAAATAATGCTCCTCCAAGTCATTAATATCAGGTGATTCATCAGTTAAATTTGTAAAAGAATAATAAGTTATACAATTATCTGTATAAACATTAACGTCATATCCTTTTAAAGTATTATCTATATCAAATTTAGGAAAATAAGTAACTCCAAATATAGGTTTATGTTTAACTGTACTATCTACAACTATAAATGAATTTAAAGGACTTACTACTGCTAACTCTGGGTAAGGAACTTCTTCTTTATTCATATAAAGCAATTCATATCCTACACCGTATATAGATAAATCTAAAGCCAGTTCATTATTATGACTATCTTCATCTATTTCTATAAATATATTATTTAATTCTTCTGAACCATCTCCACTATAACTTACTGGAGAACCAAAAACATATCCTGTTGCCATATCTGTAATATATTCTGCATGATTAGCAACTATTTTATTATTAGGTAAAGACTCTGTAGATAATATCCTGTTTAAAATTTTATGATTTCCGTCATAATATTCTTGAAGTAGTTTGTATTTTTTATTTACTATAGTTCTATGCTCTGATATACATTTAACTAATAGTTTTATTGGAATACTTCCATCTTCATTTAATAAATCTCTATCCTTAATTATTGGCATTTCCTCACCTCTCTTTTATTATTTTTATATTATCTTAATCCTAACTTAACCTTACTCTTAACTTTAATTTTAGTTGAATTAATTTCATCTTCCATTCCATATCTACAAGCATCTATAGTGTGGTTATTTTTATCAGGATATTCTCCCTTTAAATTACCATCTTTATCTTTTTCTATTTCATAACCTACAAACTCTCTTTTTGCATTAGGACATCTTACTGGATCAATTATTATTTCTTCTAATTCTTCAGACAAAAATTTAAGACCATGTTCAACTGAATCTGGCCCTTTCTTTGCTCCTACTATATTTAACCCTAAATTTTTAAATTCATTTATTGTTCGAGGTTCTGCACTATCTGCTGTAACTCTTTTATTTAATTTATTAAGCTTCTTTATTTCTTCAACTGCTTTACTATTGCTTAACTGAACCTTATAAACTTCACCAAATATATATAGCTTCTTTCTAGTCTTATCATAATTCATTAATAAATAAGCTAAAGGATCAGCTGCATAACCAAAGTCCAATCCATTCTTTAATCTATCAAATACTTTTATTTCATCATCTGTTATTTCTCTTACTGTTATATTTCTAAATACTTCTCCACCAGTACCAGTAACAGCCCCTAAATAGTCATGTTCATATTTAGTTGGATTAACTTTCTTCATATGTTCAGCTTCTATAATAAATTGCTCTCCAAGCCATTCTTTTGGTACTGTTCTATAATCACTATGGTGTATATATTTATCTTCTCTAGTTTCTACAACTTCTTGATTACACCAATTTCTTTGACTTTCTGGTGGATTAAAAGAATAAAATACAATAAATTTAGGACCACCCCTCATCAAAGATTGATTAATAGTATCTATTTTATGTTTTCCTTCAAATTCATCTACTTCCTCATACCAAATATATTTAATATATCCTTTAGGTACTTTAGTAGATTTAACTTTCTTAGGGTTATCTGCACCTTTAAATCTTATTACTTGCCCTGTAGGTTTATATGTAATAGTTAATTTAGCTTCTGGAACATGCCAATCATCACTTACACCTAAAGTATCTATGGCCCATTTTATTTGGTCTCTTACTGATTCTGATAAAGTATCTTTAACTCTTCTTAGTATTAAAGCATTTGATATTATACCTTCTTGTGCATCTCTCATCATACCTAATACTATTTCTATGGATATAAAAGATGATTTTGTACTTCCTCTGCCACCTTTAAACCAGTAATGAGTATGAAGTTCATTCTTTATATCCTTATGAGAATCATAAAAGCTACTTGCAATTATACTTTTTAACTTTACTTTAACCATCTATATCATCTACAATTTGAACTCTATTATTAATCCCTAAAGTATCATCTTTATTTAGTTTTTCTTTTAATACTTCTATCCTTAATTTTTGTTCTTCTGTTACTAGATCCCAATTCTTATTAACCATTTCATCATACTGCTTTATCATATTAAATAAAGTTTGCATAGCTTTTGATAGTGTTGTTACTGCTGCATTCTCTTTATCCCAAGCAAATTGATATTGCCATTCTTCTGTAGATGAGTTTTCCCCATATGCTTCTTTGGTTTTCACCTTTGTAATATCATTTTTATTTTTTACATTGATAATCTTTTGCATATTTAATATTTTAGCCTGTTGTATTAATATATTGCTCCACAGCATATCTAATGGATTTTCACTCTTAAGCTCTTCTATTACATTCACCATACTTCTAGGTAAATATTTAGATAAAAACTTATTATCTCTAAATCTTGATTCATCACAATATATACCATGTTTAAGTTGTCCTATATTTCCTAATGCATTTTTATTGCCTTTTGGTGCTCCACCTTTATTAATCCATTTATCTTCTCTTCTCCACAGTTTTATATTGCTTTCTTTTTCATTTAGTTGTTCTGCTATAGCTTTACAAGTTAGCTTTCCTTTAGAATGTTTAAATAACTCATAAGCTAAATCTCTATTAGGATTTCTTTTTCTAGCCATTACACACCTCCATTACTATCCTTTAATACCTTTAAAGCAAGTTCTTATAACACGTGAATACTGTTTAGGTTGAGTTTCCAGATTTATAATTAACTCTTTTTGATTTTAAAATTTTAATTATTATTGATAAAAAACTATTTAAAGCCTTTAAAATCAATACTTTGAACCCCATTACTCTTATCACTTCCTTATGCGAAATAACCCCTATGATTGGAGATATACTTTTTTAAGTGCATATATTAGTAGTAATTTTTATTTTTTCTTTCTTATATGCATCCGTTACTTTTTTTCGTATTAAGTACAAAAAAATTATAATTTTGAATCTGCTATTCTTGATGCATCTTCTTTAATTTCATTATCTAATCCTAAGTAATGTTTTGTAGTTTCTATTGACTTATGTCCTAAACTTTTTCTAACAAACTCTAAATCTCTTTTTTCTTGCCATAACCTTTGAGCATATGTTTTTCTTAAACTATGTCCAGTAATATGTTTTAATCCTAATTCTTCTCCAACCTTTTTTAATATTGCACTATATGTTTTAGGAGTTATAGGCTCACCAAGGTACTTTTCACTTTCAAATGCATATTCACTATTTTTTTTACCTTTAACATACTCTTTAACTTTCTTTCTAAGATTCATTTGAATTATTGACTCTCTAGGAGCTGGTGGCTTTCTTTTTGAATTAGGATTATTTGCAATATGTGTTTTCCATGCATTATATTGTTTACTTTCTTGAATAATAAATTTATCTTCATCCAAAAACTCTTTTAACTCTCCATTTGTTAGGCTTAAATAGTCAACTAACCTGTATCCAGTTGCAACACCAATATAAAAGATCATTAAATTTCTTTCAGGACAATCTTTACTTATTTCCTCTAACTTATATTTGAATCTATTATAATCACGCTCTTGAATGGGAAGTGCCGGTACTTTCTTTTTCCTTTCAGGTTCTTCAACTATTTTTTTCTTTTTTCTAGCCATTTTATCTCACCTGCTTTATAGCTCCACTGGCACTTCTTCTATATGAGCTATGACTCATAAGTTCTTTTATTTCTCTTTCTGAAAGATTTCCTACTGTTTTTCTCCTAATAACATTAAGCTTATCATAAGTTTTTAAATTGCTTTCTCTAATAAGTTCAGCTATGTTCATTGAATCCCCCCTAAAAAGAAAAGAGCACTTAGCGATTTGCTAAGTACTCTTTAAATTTTTCCACAATACTATATTACCATATTTTCTCGGTAATTTTTCGGTAATTTTCGGGTAATTTTTTCTACTATTTTTAAAGATATTGGGTAATTTTATGGTAATTTTTTTATTGTTTTTTAGATTTTGGGGTAATTATGCACTTACTCTTTGCTCTTCTTCATCTACTGAATATATAGAATTATAAATTTCCTCTTCTCCTTTTTTTAATAAATTTTCAACTGTTTTTCTTGTTCTATCAAGCTTTTTACAAGTCTGTGTCTTACTCATCTTATTTATGTATAAACATTGAATTGCTTCCTTAGCTTTTTCATTCTTAATAAGTTTAATCCAATTATCAACTCTATTATTTATAGTCTCATAGTATTCAATAGTATTTATTAATCTTTCCTTTCTATATAATAATTCATCATTATTTTTACATTTTCCTGAAGATTGTGTTTTTTCTTCATAGCTTTGCGCTTTTAAATTTTCTCCTAACTCTAGCTCTTTTAATTCTAACTTCATATCCTCAATCTTAATTTTTCTTATTGGATATAATTCTAGTTTTTCTCTAATATTAACTAATCTCTTTTCTATTAATGTTTCTTTCATAAATAATTCATCCCCTCAATTTTATTTAATTAAATATATTTTTTTACATTAAAAGGTGTTCATTATGAACACCTTTTAATATCAAATATATTCTATTTTAAATAAATGATATATAATCATTTTTATCCTCTTTTATTAATTTAGACTCTATTTTTACATCTATTTTTTTACCAGTCTTAAGGAATGCATCATAATTATCACTTGCTACAGAAAATGACTTTATTTTTACATAATTAATTTCTTTAGTCAATGGAACTGAAATTTTATGAAAATCACTGCTTCCGCCTAAACTCTTTACTCCATTTATATAATCTATACTTATTTCTAAATATGGAGGTAATCTGAGCTCTAAGGTAACACTATGCTGTTCATTAACCCTATCCAACGACAAGTTAGCACTTATAATTACAATTGCCCCCTCCTTATTTATATATATATTTTCTTCAAAATCACTTTCTAATTCAATATTTTCTCCTATTATATGCAAATTAACATTATCTAATTTTCCTAGTAATTTTTTATTATATGAAAATAATCCTATAATAAGAATTAAAACTATTATTATCAAAGTTAAAATACACCATAACAACTGGTTACTTGTACAAAAAACTGCACCTATTAGTGATACAATCGATGCAATACCCGAAATAACTACAAACGCCTTACTCTTACTTAACCATTCTAATATATCATACATAATAATATCCCTTAATCTACTTTCATTATTGCATGGTTTATTATTTCTATAATTTCATAAACCTCATGCCTCTGTGCTTTTGGTAGTATCTTCACAATACCCCTACTGTTAATTTTAACATTTAAATTATGGTTAAAATAAAATGCAAGTTTTACTTCAGTTATTCGCTCTTCATCTCTATCATATTTACCGTTTTTACTTATATTAATATTATTAAATCCAATATTTACAGTTTTTCCAATTACGTTATTATGATAATTATTTATTATATATTCAAAAAAATCATTTTCTAAATTAATTCTTTTAAAATTAGAATATTTGAATATTGCATTCAATACTAATGCAGCTTTCTTCAAATTTGTTCTCTGTAAGAACATAAATACATTTTCACTATTAGGTGCAAATTGCCACAAAGTAAGTTTACACTGTTTAACAGATTTTATATCACTACTTACTATCTTATCATTTTCAAAATCATAAAAAGCAATATCCTCTTCCACCTCATTCCAAGTAATTGAGCTTTCTATTAAAGAATATTCATCATTTATATCAATTTTAAAATTATTAAATAAAGTTCCCTCCCTAGTAAATGTAAGTGATTCTAATTTACCAATTCTTTGAGATTCGAAAATCAAACTCTCACGACACTTTAAAATTACCATTGAACTAAAATCATTTTCAAGCATAATTTATTCCCTCCTTATAATTTTATAATAGTAAGAATTGGCTTTTAATTCAACATTTTTTTATACTCTGCATTATTATATTTTCAAAGATCACTTTTTATATTATAAATACTTACCTTGAATTAATCTTCTTGTTTGCTCTTAATAAACAACTCCCTACACTTTTCACAATTTACATCGCTTAAGCCTTTCCATTGGATATTTTTAAATAAGTTCCTTATACTTAATGAATGTTTTCCGTATTCCCATTTTTCACCACATAAACAAGTAAAGGCACCATCTATTATATGTCTTATATTGCCCTTTACTGTTGTCGGTAAATCATTATATCTTCTTTCTAAATCTTTCACATAAACCACCTCTAATTAGATATTTACTTAACTGTTGTATTTTCAAAATCATCAATAGCTTCTACAACATTAATTCCATTAAAATAATATTTAACAGCTCTTTTAATAACTGCATTAGTTAACTTCTCTTTATCAATCATACTTGCTTACCCTCTTTTAGTAATTTCTAATATAATTCCTGGACCATATCCCTTTAGATATCTTGTCCCATTATCATAAGTTGCTGATAAATGTACTTGAGCTTTAACGTACTCATTTTTACTTATCTGCATTGATCTTACTCCTTCTCTCCTAGTTATTTCTGCTATTAATTCATCTATACTTGCTTCTCTTAAATTACTCACCCTAATTGCCTCCTATCTAGTGATGTAAATCTTTGATAGTTCCCAAACCATCCTAGTTTTAATGTCTTTACTTCACCATTTCTATTTTTACCAACTATAACTTCAGCTATATTTCTATCTTCTGATTCTTTGTTATAATACTCATCTCTATAAAGCATTAATATAATATCTGCATCCTGTTCTATTGAACCTGATTCTCTTAAATCAGATAGTATAGGTCTTCTATCTGCCCTTGCTTCTGGTGCTCTTGATAACTGTGATAATGCAATAATTGTTATATCTAACTTTTTAGCCAGCTTCTTAAGTTCTCTTGATATCTTTGCTATTTCCTGCTCTCTAGAATAAGATTTTTCAGTACTCTCAATCAGTTGTAAATAATCTATTATAACTACATCAAGACCCTTTTTAATCTTTAAATTCCTACACTTAGCCTTAATATCTGCTAATGATGTTGCTTTATCATCAATAAATATTTTTCTATTGCTTAAATCACTTGCTGCATTAGCTATTTTTAAAAACTCTTTATCACTTAGTTTCCCGATTTTAATAGCACTAAAATCAACTAAGCACTTTGCAGCTAACAATCTTTCCATTAATTGATCCCTTGTCATTTCTAGTGAAAATATAGCAACACTGCTTTCTCTTGATGCATATTGCCCTATATTAAGTGCAAATGCTGTTTTTCCCATTGATGGTCTAGCTGCAGTTATTATAAAATCACCTTTTTGTAACCCTGATATTGTTTTATCCAATTCTTCATATCCTGTAGAAACTCCTAAGATTTTTCCTCCATTTTGATAATTATGTTCAATTCTTGATAATACATCGGTAATAGCTTGATTTATATCGACTATTTCACTTGCATCTTTAGAATTAGACACCTTGTACACATTATCTTCAACAAATCCTATTAAATTATCTAAAGCTTCACCATCATAACATCTACCAACAAGCTCTCTTCCTGTCTTTATTAAATTTCTTCTATCAGATTTTTCTTTGATTATTTTTATATATCCTTCAACGTTAGCTCCATAAAATCCACTACCTGCAATATCACTTATATAAGAAATTCCACCACAACTTTTTACATCTCCATTATTTTTAATTTCTTCAAGCAATAGAACAAGATCCACTTCGCTATCCCTTCTAGATAACTCTTTAATATTTCTATAAATTCTCTTATGCCTATCCCAGTAAAAATCATCTATACCTAAAACATCTTCAACCTCTTTTATCTTACTTGGAACATTTATCATACTTGAAAGTAATGCTTGTTCAGCTTCTAAGCTACTTGGTAATTCCTTTAACACTTCTTCTCTCATAGTTACATATCCTCACTTAAGTTAAATATATATTTATTTTCCTGTACTTCATTATTGCAAGTATTATCTTTAATCTCTTCTTTAACCTCTATCACATCATCTAGGTAATCTTCATATCTTCCATTAAAGAATGTTGATCCATTAAGTATAAACTGTTTATCTTTTCCTTGAACTTCATCCAAATACTTTTTAATACATCCAACAAGTACATCTTTTCCTAAAGTCTCTAGTAACTTAGGTATTTTTTTCATAGCTTGAGCTTTGCCTTTCTTGTTAGGATATAACCTCCAAATATCTTGTGCATCATTTGCACTATATATATTATGGTAGATGGATATAGTAGATGGATTTTTCATTCCGGGTTTCAATCCGTTTGATTCGGATTTAAATCCGTTACCTTCGGATTGTGCTCCGACCTGTTCGGATTTAAATCCGAACTCTTTAGATTCACTTATACCTTTGTCATTTTCTGGTTCTTTTTTAGGATTTTTATCTTCTTTGAGTTCATCAGAAATTAATTCTATATATCTATCTCCAACTGCATAAAAGCTCCATACACCACCCTGTTTTAAAGTCCTATGCTTTAGTATTCCTTTATCAGACATAGCCTTTAAACGTCTGTAAACAGTATCCTTTTTAAATTTGAAAATAGGATATTCTTCAATTACAGCATCATATTTAACCCAGTAAAAGATTTCGCCATCAAATACCTTTTTAGTGATTTTATTACTATCTTTAAAGTCAATAAACCACCTTAAGATAGCTAAATCTTTATCATCTAACCCAATATCTATTGCAACTCTTTGACTAAAACCTAAATGTGTAAATTTCATCCTTATGCTCCCCTCTTATTCCATGACTTAAACCATAGATATATTTCATCATTAACCTTCCATGAGTTCTGTGGCTTTAATTTTCCATCTTTATAATCAATCCAATCCACATTTCTAGTATAGAAAAAATCTATATTTATCTTTATTTCTCCATTTTCCATCTTTATAACTAAAGTTGTATCTAATATTTCTACTTTTTTAGTAGTTAATATTCCATGAAAGTCATCTCTGTTAAATACAACCTTTGGTGCAGGATCATCGCCTAAGCAACTTAATATTTTATTTTTCTTATATTCATACCACTCTTCTAACGTTTTATTTTCTGCTGTCATTTCATCTAGTAATACTTTATCTTCAGCTTTTTCTACAGGCTGTTTTATTCCTTGAATTAAAATATTAATTTCCTGCTTATCTTCCTTAGGGTCCAAATCCTTTACCTGCGTATAAATTTCAGCTTGTTCATCTTTGCTTAATCCACTTAAAACTACAGCATCAGTTAATGTAATATCTCCTTCATCAACTAGTGGTTTAAAATCATCTATAAGTCCTTTAGAAACCTTCATATACCTTCCAACTTGTACACCTGAAAGACCAATATCTTTGCCAATCAAATCTCTTGTTCTACCTTTAAGAGTTTCACCATTTTTTCTTTTTTCTTCATAGATTTCCTTTAATCTATTGATACCTTCCATTTTTTCAGTATGTGTTAACTCTCTTTGCCTAGCATTAGCTTGAATAAGTAAAAGCTCTGAATCTAAATCGCTTAATTCCTTAACTTGACAAGGAACCTTTTTATATCCAAGCATTTTTAAAGCACTATATCTTCTTTCACCAGATAATATCTCAAAGTTACCGTCTTCTCTTTTTCTAACTACAAGATTATGCATTAATCCACTTTCTTTAATAGATTCTGCTAATTCTTCAACTTCTCTAATTACATAGAAATTCTTATTAGATGGCACTAATTTATCTATATCTAAATCTATAACTTTAAACTTATCCTCCATATTTACATATACTCCTTTATGTTATATAATGGAGTTACGGATGGCAGTCCGTAACTCAAAAAGTGTTTGAAGAATCCTTTTATAAGGGTTCTTTTTTACATTAAAGCAATTAATTTCTTTTCTGCTGCATTAAATACTTTTAAAATATCCTTTTCACTTTCATAACCTGCATATATATCAAATAAAGTTACTTTATTACTTTCACCATATTTATAACCATCTTTGTTATAATGAATTACCATATGATTTACATGTCCTGAAAATGTTATAAATACATCATGCTCTGTATAAGTATTAACCTTCATAGCTAATTCTGACAAATGTAAAAATCGACTCATAACTTTGTTACTCATTTTATCCTCCTTAAAATATCTATTTCTTATTTTCCTCCATTGCTAAAACCTCATCCCCATGCTCTATAAGTGCTTCAATTTCTTGAGGTTTTAAAATACTATAGGTATATTCAACCATAAAGTCCAAAAGCTTGTCCTTAACCTCTGTAAGGTCTTCTGGGTAATTAACTACTACTGTCATATAAATACCTCATCCTCCAAAATATCATATTAATATATGATTTATTTATCCTCTTTGTTACTTCTAATTCTTTCTATCTTTCTTCTATAAAATCTAGCTGCTAACTCTAATCTCTTAAGTAATTCCACTTCATAATCAAGCTGATTATTATTAAGTTTTTCAAGTAAGCTTTGCTCTGTAAACAATTTTCCTATAGGACAACTACAACAATAATTCTCTAACAAATAACTTGCATTATAAGCTTTGGCCATAAGTACAACTCTATCTGCTGGAACACTTTTACATAAATCCAATTCATACGATATTAAAGAATCCATAGGAATATTTAACTCATATGCTGTACTTTCTCTTGATTGAAAAACCGGATTACTTTCAGCAGCTTTTAATCTTGCCTTACAGTAAATATTATTAATAGCCTTATATGGCAATCTTCCCATTTCAATCCCTCCATTTATTTTTCTTAAACTCCTTAAATCCTTCCCATGTAGGTATAATTCCATTTGGCTTACATTCTTCTTCTACATACACAATCAATGCATAAATTGTCATTATACTCCTTCTCCTTTTTGTACTTTTTACCATTTATACATATTCAAAATATAGTTATAATCATATGTGATTTAAAATCACATATACTACAAAAAAATTTTTATTATTTCGTTATCACTAATATTTAAAAATTCTTTAAGTATTTTTACCTCTTTAAGGGTAAACGGATTTATAGCATTTTCTTTCTTAGTATAGCTATTTGTAGTTATTCCAAGCTCCTTGGCAATATCTTGTTGTTTAAGTCTACGTCTTATCCTTAAAACCTTTAAATCTTCTATACTCAATTTTTCACCTCCTTCGTGATTTTAAATCACTTATATACGTTTATTATAGTGATTTAAAATCACTGTGTCAATTGTTTTTAAGAATGTTTGTGATTATAAGTCACATTTATGGATTTTAAATCACATTATGATAAAATTAATATAAGAGGTGATATAATGGCAACTTTTGCTGAAAGATTAAAAGCCGAACGAAAGAAAAATAATATAAATCAAACTCAGTTAGCTGAAAAGCTTTATCTAGATAGATCATCAATATCAAAATATGAGTCTGGAAAGCAAATTCCAGAAACACCTACATTAGAAAAACTTGCTGATTTTTTTGAGATTTCTATTGATTACCTATTAGGTAAATCTGATATTCGTAATTATGACGATAATTTTTCTTTAACTTCAATAAGCGAAAATTTAAGTACTAATGGACTTAAAACATTAGCTGCTCATTTTGACGGTGAAGAATTTACCGAAGATGATTTAGATGATATAGAAAATTTTATTAAATTTATAGTTTCTAAAAAAAAATTTAATAAATAATATACTCTTTATTATTTATTAAATTTAATTAATGATAAAATAAGGCGGTTTATCATGGAAAACATTTATAAGAAAAAAATTGAAGAACTTAATAAAGCAAGTTCTTTTTTAAAAGATACTTCTACTGTTATTGGATCTTTTATAGGATTTATTAGTGCTTTGGTTACTATATTTCTTTGGATAAGTGAATTATCTCTTAAGCTAAAATTACTATATACTACAGCTGCAATTTTTTTAATTTTAATTATTATTATTGTAATTTTGATTTCTAAATTACGTGATTGTAAAAAGATTGGATTGCTTATTATAGATGACAATAAGACTCTTAACAAAAGAGTGTTTGAAACTACAAAGCAGATTAAAGATTTACAAGATAAAGTTAATACTTTAAACAATAATAAAGAAGTTATTTTAAAAAGTAATGAAAAATATAAAAAAAGATCTGCCACATATAAAAGCGGTTATAGTTCACTTTTAGGTTGCATCGAAGATGCTTATGTTATATTACCTAATAATGATATTGTTAAGAACTTCAAAGTAAATGCTAATGAAGTTCACCGTAAAATACTTTCAGAACTGGAGGAAGAAACATGGATCAATATAAAGTAGTTAAGATTATAGACGAAAATAGAATTGTAATTAATGCTGGTGCTAGTGATGGATTCAAGAGCGGAAGTAAATTCGAAATTTTTGTAAAAGGTGATATGGTTATTGATCCTGATACTAAAGAGGAGCTAGGTACTTTAGATTTTATTAAAGCTAAGATAGAAATAGAAACTTTATATTTAAATATGAGCGTATGTGTCAATGTAAAAAAAGTTGATAATAATCCAATGGCAACTGCTCTTACTACTCTAAGTAGTCAACTCCAATCAGCTTATGGTTATGGGGAGAAAGTTCCTGATGAACTTAATGTTGATATGTCAGAAGCAACAGGAGGATTAGCTAATTATAATTCTAAAATTAAAATTGGTGACTTAGTTAGAGAGTCTTTAGGGTAATCTATAGCTTAATATAAATTATTATTTAAATAAATATAAAAATAAGGTGTTCTTAAAGAACACTTATATTTTTATATTATTACAGTAATATTTTCACTTTATTTTTATAGGTATTATTCACTCATTTTAACAGAAAGGGAAGTGATAAAATAATTTAAGAAAAAAGTGAACAAGTTCTAAAAAATAATATTATTTAAATCTATAATTGGATAACTAAATATCATATAGATAGTATTTATCAAAAATATAATACAATATTATTAATAAACAAAAAAATTGCTAGAAAATTAAATTTCAAACCTAAGTCTACAAACTTTGATGAAGATCTCGAATTTTTAGGCAAATCATTGTTTTTCAGAAACTCTATCATATATGGATAAAAAAGAGAATATTATGATAAGTTTATTGAAATCAAAAAACTCTAAGCACAAAGCTGAAATTCTTATTGAAAAAGATTAATATTTAAAGATTTTAGATAAAAATGAATTTCTTAAGTCGATTTAATAACTCACTAAATGATACACTTTAAGTTAATTAGTTCAAAAAGATTGTCTATTAATTTTGATAATTAGTACTTTAGTGAAGATTTTTTTAGACAATATAAAAAGTTTTATAATATATTTTTAAAACTCTAAATAATATTTAACGAAAGGATGATTCTTTTGATAACAAATGTTAAACGTATTAATATAAATAAGGCTATACTACATATTATAAATAATAGCGATTCTCACTATAATAGAAGTCTCCTGCCTAATGACGACTCTAAATTCAATAGTTTTCTAATTAAACATATAAAATCATCGGCAAAGAGACGTGGTAGAAAAGCAGCTAATTATATGTTTACCGCTGAAAATGATTCGTTAACTAGATTTGATCTCATGCTGGAAAATGATGAAGCTTTTATTGAAAATTCTATTGAGTTAGCTACATATTTGAATCAAATATGTGAAGACGGATCGTATGGTCCATATGATTTAATATTCTGTGAATACCAAAATGATGAAAATGAAAAATTTATAGCTGTTTTACTTCTTGAGTTTTCAACCGGTTTTTTCCATGAAATTAATAATAATGATGCTTTAATTAAACATTTAACTATTCTTGCATCTAGTTCCTCTGAACTAAAAAAATGTGCATTAATACAAAAATATGATCCAAATAGTGATTATAACCTTGTAATAAATGACAAAAACAATGCTGATTTCTTTATTTCAACGTTTTTACAAGCTCGAGAATCAATGGATAATAGAAAATCTACACAAACTTTTATTGAAGAAACTATTATATGGGTTAATACTGTGTGTGATCGCCCTAATATATCAACTGAAATTAAGATAAAATTAGAGAATGTAAAAAGTCAATGTATTTCATCAATTACTGATAATGATACAATTGATATAGAAGCCTTTCAAAACTTTCTTTTTATAGAAGAGCTAGAACAGTTCAAAGAGGATTACAACACTCATCTAGAAAGAAAAGGTCTTATAAACAAAGAAATTTTACTAACTGATGATGTTACAAATGATTACAAGGTTCATAAAATAAAGTTAGATAATAATGTAGAAATAAAACTGCCTATTGATTTGCTTACCGATGACGGATATACTGATTATTATAATAGAACTATTAGTGATAATGGGACAACTACATTTTCATTAACAGGTAAAGTTGTTGATGAAAGTGTTAAATCTAGATAATTTAATTTTAAGGAGGAGTTTCAATGTTTAATAAAATTAATAACTTATATTCTATTCTAAAAAATTGTAATTATACTTTAGAGTCAGAAACAGAAGAAGTTATTAAAATATCATTATTTAAGGATCTATTTCAATCAAACGAAATTTTCTTAGATACCATTATATCAATCATTGAATTAAATCCTTCAGAAATTACCATCGAAAGCACTATTACTCAACCTAGTTTATCTAATAAGAAATCATCATTTACATTTCCTAATTATATTATAGAGCACCTAAATCATGCTGAAAGGCTTGCTACAAAAAACATTAACTATAGACTTGTAATTCCTAAAAATAGTATATTACATTGTAATGAAGATACTAATTACATTTGGTTCTTAAAAGAAGCTTTTTACAAAAAACTTCTTTTAAATCCCTTTAATAATATAGATACTATCTCAAAAATTCATACAATCTATAAACCAAATATAATTATATTATTACAAGATTCTAATACTTATATAAAGAATAACTCTACGTTAATTATTGACATTAATAACCTGAGTAAAATTGACGATTTTAATGCTATTGACTCAAACTTAATTTTAAAAAAGGATTTGCGTAGAAGTTGTTGCAATATTGAAATTAATATATCAAATATAGTTCCTGACTTATTTATATTTGATTATAGTAATTCAATTTATAGTTTAGACGAAAGCTTAAAAATAATTTATAATAATTTATTTGTATTATTTTTTATAATCTATTTAAGTAATAATTCAAGTTTAAATGGAACCATAGTGTCTTCTAAAATATCATCTAATAAATCCATAGTTATAGATTATAATATAGACGATCTTAATAAAAATCACTTTAATTATGATAAACTTATTCAATTATATTATTTGTGTTATAATTCTATTAATATTCAAAATATATACTTAGTTAGAAATATGCTTTGTATATATTTATGTGATGATTGTAGTCATACAATGCTTGATTTATTTTATCTAAAAGCCAATCAAGTATTAGATTCCTCTAATGAAAATTTGAATATATTAACTATAGGGAATGTTGAAAGTTATTTTTCTATTAGATATAATTTATATGATTTCTTAGATAAAAGTACAGAATATATCCAATCACAAATTAGTGAATTAACTTCAAAAATGAATAAAACACTTTTAAGCACTATAGCAACTCTTGTTGGAGTATCCTATGTTTATTTAAAGAATGAAAATATAACTATCTTAAAGTTATCTCTATTGATATATACAGCATTTTTGATTATTGATTGTATATATTCTTTTACAACTCAGTTTTTATCATATTTAACATATATTAAACGTCATAATAATAAATTAGATTACTTCAAACCAGTTTTAGGTAATGAACAGTATGATAAAATAACTAATAAAGATAGTATTACAAAAAAAGTTAAAATTAGATTTCATATTTATTTTTGGGTTAGTTTAATAATATATATTGCGATGATAGCACTCGGAATATTATCTTTTATGTTTACAACTAAAATAATTGAAATAATTAAATTATATATAAAATAAAAGATGCACAATGCATCTTTTATTTTATATATTTCTATTTTAACTAATCTTCTATAATGAATATACTATGTTTGCTTGAATACTCTTTCTTACATTACTAGTAAAAATCTTTGATTCATAAGCTTTTTTCCATATATGCTTTAACTTACATATCGCCATATAATAGCTCTATCAGACTATACGAATAGTTTTTAAATATTTCCTTATATGTTGCACTTTCGAATATACTGCATGACCAGTATCAAGTAACACAACATTCTCAGCAAATTCCTTCAAAGCATATT
>NZ_JADPBQ010000033.1 GCF_015670405.1 Clostridium sp. 1001271B_151109_B4
AGCTGACTCCTGTAAAATACAGAAATCAGCTTTTAGTGGCTTAGCCCCTTTTTTTTAATGTCCTTGACATAGGGTCCACTTTAATTAAAAATCAGTCTTTATTCATCCACTAATCTATATCCAACACCTATTTCTGTAATTATGTATCTAGGTTTAGCAGGAACATCTTCAATTTTTCTCCTAAGTCCAGCCATTAATGCTCTAAGAGCTTGTGTATCTGAACCATAATTTACCCCCCAAATCTCTTTTAAAATTACTGATGTTGTAATTACCTTTCCAGCATTTTTTGCAAGTAAAGTTATTAAACTATACTCATTGGGAGTTAAATGTATTTTTTCTCCTTTAATAAAAACAATTCTCTTTTCAAAATCTACAATTAACTCCCCTACTGAAAAACATGTTTGTACAGCATTTATACTATTTTTATGTAAATGTCTAATTGCAACTCTAATGCGTGCTAATAATTCTGATGCTGAAAAAGGTTTAGTTATATAATCATCTGCTCCTGTATCTAGAGCAAGCACCTTATCTTTATCTTGATCCCTAGCTGATACTACTATAATTGGTACCTCTGACCACTCTCTTATTTTTTCTATAACTTCAATTCCATCAAAATCAGGTAATCCTAAATCTAATATAATTAAATCTATTTTCTCGCTAACCATTATACTTAATGCACTTTCTGCATTACATTCACTAAATAATCTATACCCTTCCTTTTGTATTATATACTTAATAAAATTTCGTATTTGATAATCATCTTCTACAACTAAAATACTTTCATTATAATTTTTCATATTTTCCCTCCATTGGAAGTGTAAATCTAAAAATTGCTCCACTTTTATCTTTTCTATTTTCAGCTATAATATTACCCCCATGTGCATTAATAATTGCTTGACATATATTTAGTCCTAATCCAATACCATGCTGTCCATCAGTAATACCATTATCAGAAGTATAAAACATTTTAAATATATTAGGTAAATCCTTTTTTGAAATACCTTCTCCATTATCTACAACTGATATTTCAATTTTTTTCTCCATATCTATTATTTGGGCTTCAATAATAATTTCATTACTTGTTTTTGAATGTTTCATTGCATTATCTAAAAGATTTATAATTACTTGTGTAATTAACTTGGCATCTACCAGTATTAATATTATCTCCTCTGGTATATTAACTATAATTTCAAATTTTGATGTCCTTCGTGAAAAATGATTAATCGCACTTCCAATAAGGTCATCTAAAGCTTCGTATTCCTTATTTAAAATCAATTTTCCTTCTTGTAACTTTGTTAAACTCAAAATATTTTCTACTAATGAATGTAACCAATCTGCATCTTTATATATTCCTAAAGCTAATTCAAATACTTCTGTGTTTTTTTCTGTCATATCCATTAAAATTTCTGTAGTTCCCATTATTCCAGAAAGAGGGGTTCTTAAATCATGTGAAATGGCTCTTAATAAATTACTTCTATATCGTTCTTGAATCATTTCTTCTTTTGATTTAATACGTGCTCTAGATTCTCTTAATCTCTCCATAGCTAATGCTGTACTATCTAGCATTGTAAGAAGTAACTTTATTTGTGATTGATTTAACTTATCAGATATTTCTTTAGGAATTCTTAAAACTCCTAAAATTGCTTCTCTTCCATAGATTGGCCAATCGCAAAATTCTTCTCCTTTATAATAATTTCCTTTTAAATTTTCTATGTTATATTTAATTTTATTAACATCATCAACTTCTCTATAAATTTGTTTATCACTATTAATTTTCTGAATAAATACTCTCTCTGGCATTCCATTTTCATCAAAACAAAGGCACCCTATTTTATAAGAAATTATCTCACTAATTGTTCCAACTGCAATACTTGCAATATCATTCATTTCATTAGCTTCTATTAGTCTATTAGTTAACTTATATAACGCTCTAGTTTCTGTCTCTCTTCTATCTGCTTCAATCGCATTTTCCTTAATTTTAGAGGTCATAGCACTAGTAATAATAGATGTTATTGTCATAATAATAAAAGTTATTATGTAGCCAGAATCATCAACATCAAATGTATAATGTGGTGTAGTAAAAAAATAATTATAAACAAAAGTCGATATTATAGAAGAAATTATTCCATATATATATCCCGATGTTAACCTAGAAGACAGTAAAACAAATAATATATATACTATTACTATATTAGTTTCTGAAAATCCTAATATTCTAAACAAATATCCTATTAAAGATGCTAATATTAAAAATAAGCTTACTAAAAAAAGTGATTTAATCTTATCATTTATAGTATTTTCTACTTTAATCATTGTTTTTCACCTTATACCTATAACAATATTTATTATTTAACTATATATACTTCTATATCTATTACAAATTTAAATAAAAATAGCCTTATAGTAATGATATCACTACCTAAGAATATTAAACTCATTTACTTATGGTACGGTTCTCCGTATCACCTCTAAATGAGGTTTTATTTATTATTTTTAACTACCCAAAAACATACGTCTACATCTACACCAAAAGCTTGTCCGGCAGTTACATTAAAATTTTTTATTTCATATCTTTCTCTTGAAAATTCTTTTCTTATTATATAATCTAAGTTCTCAACTAACATCTTGCTATTTTCTATATTTGATGTATGCTTGTCTATCAACCTATAATATTTCACATAATCTTTGAATTCTTTGTTAGGCACTGCTTTAATATGAGTAGCTATTATTATTTCATATTGGTTTACTCCATTAATAACTAATTTACTATTTTTATCGAAATCCTTATTTATTGCATTTATATAACCACTCATATCAACTGAATCAAATGTATACATAGATTTTAATTCTATTATATCTTTAATTTGATTATTTTCAATTATTGCTAAATCTATTCTAGATTTTATTCCACTTGGATTATACTCTTTAGAAATAATATAATTATTATATTTACTATATAGCTCATATGCAATTCTATCTCTTATTAGCAATTCATTTTTACCTGTCATTGAAAGATATGCTAATTCATTCTTCCTAAAAGAACTCATACTTTCATTTATTACTTCAACTAAACTATCAATATTCATTCTTAAAATCTCCTTTATTGATTCTATAATCTATTATATAGCAACATCTAAATTCAATACACTGATTCCAATGTTTCTCAACATAAAAGAAGAAGGAGTACCCTCTATAGATACTCCTTCTTCTTTACTTATATAGTCTACTAGACTATCATTTATTTTTAGTTTTATTGAATCTATTTCTCTTGCTTCATTTATAGTTATTTCTATTATTTATTCTCACTTACGTGTATATGTATGAGTAACTATCTTTTACAGGTATTAGCTTTATTACATACTTTCCTTCTTCAAGCTCTATGTATACTAGAGTTTCTTTATCATAACTACAACTTTATTGAACTCTTCTATCAATGTAAATTGAATATAATTAAGTTCTTCTTGTAATTTCTTTAGGTCTATTAACTTCCTATCATTCATTTCAATTATTAACTTTCTAGGATTCCATTGGTTAGATAACCTTCCATCATAGAAATCGAACCTCATTACCCCAAGAAGTTCTTTACTATCATACTGAAAATATTTATATTTGCTTAACTTCTTCACCTTCTATAATTGTTAATATTACCCAGGGAATAATATAGTTGAACATATTTCTTTATCTACTTATCATTACTAGTTTTTATAGTCATCTTTCCAACTCTTATTACACCTACACATAGAATTCTCTTGACCCCCTTTTACCTCCCTATAACAGAAAAAGTCTTAATCACTATCCTTATAGCAATTAAGACTTTTAGATTTTATTTATTTCTTGTTTTAACATTTCAATGAATTCTTCTGAAAATACTTTCTCTCTTATTGATTCTTTTATTAGTTCTAGTTCTGTTACATCAAGACTTCTTGGAATATATATTTCATCACCTCTTCTGGTTGCCTTGTAGACACAGAATCTTACTTCATCATTAATTAATAATACTTCACTATAAGATGTATCTACTGATATTAACTCACCTCTCACACTTATATCAAAAGCATCTTATTTTTCATAAGCTATGTCTCCAGTTTATGAATTACTAACCTCAATATTTTCCTTTTATATATAAAACAGCTCCAATTTGAAATAATTCAAATTGGAGCTGTAAAACTTAATGAAAATCTAGAAATAATATCAGAATTTACTGAACTTCTAAGAAATATAAAGTTCAGTAAATTATCTACATTATTATTATTACCTAGTAAATATATTGATGTTTAAAAACATACATCTAAACTGTTTAATCTTCAAAAAAGGAAAAATAAATTAGATTAAAAACTGCTGTTGAAATGTTAAACATAGATTTTGAAGATAATTTCCATGATGCCTTTTATGATGCACTTTATACATATAAAAGTTTTAAAGAAATTTACAATCCATAAATCTAAAGTTAAACTCGATACTGATGTTTTATTTAAACAATTTAGTAAAATGTATAATAAAGAGATAAGCAATGAAGAAGAATCCATTATAAAAACTGCTTACAATATGGTAAAGACTAGCCAATTTTTAAAATAGTTTTATATTCTAATATATATTGGGATCATTAAGATAAAATGAGATGTCGCACAATAAAAATGGCTTTTGCGACACCTCCTTTATTAATTATTAATAATCGCATTAATAGTGGTTTGCATCTTATTACTTAATTCAACGTCTTTTAATAATACCATACATATTAAATCAAGGAGATACATGGCAGAAAATTGTGTATTAATAAATTTACTTCTATCTACAAAATTAGGATTATAAACTATAAACTTTATATCTGCATACTTGCTTATACTACTTCCTTCAAATCCAGTAATAGATACTACCTTTGCCCCATTTTCCTTAGATTTTCTTAAAGAGTGTATTACTTCTTGTGTTTCTCCTGAAATAGATATACCTATAACTAAATCATTTTCTGAGACAATAGAGCTATTTATAATCATCATATGAGAGTCTGAAATGCAATGTATATTAAATCCCATTCTCAAAAGTCTTTGCATCATTTCTTCACCTGTTAATCCTGAACTACCAACCCCATAAATATAGATATTCTTAGCTTTTTTTATTTCATTTACTACTTTAAATATTTCTTCTTTATTTATTAACATCTTAGTTCTTTCTATAACTTCGTTATAATATTGATATGTATATGAGAAAATTCCCTCTTCATCATTTATGGGTAATTCCAGTTTATTTGCTCCAAGCTTTATTTTCATATCTACAAAGCTATCACATCCGATTTTTTTAGAAAATCTTGTTATTGTTGCTCCTGATGTTCCTATTTCTTTAGCTAAATCAGTGATATTTATATTTTTTATTTTATCACCATGTTGCATAATATAGTCTGCTATATCTTTTTCTTTGCCAGAAAACTCACTATATTTTCTTTGTACCTCGCATAAAATATCCACTTAATATCCCCCGCATTCTAATATATATATTAGTCTTCTTATATATAACCCTAACTATTTTAACTGAACATAATTAAAGTATTTACTCAAAAATATAAAATATATGACTTCAATTACATAACTATATCTAAAGATATAAAGTAATCAATTGATCTTTCCAATAATAATGTTAAAACATTATTTGAAGTATATATATTAGAATAACATTAAAGTACGCTAAATAAAAGAGGTAGATATTTGCGTCTCTACCTCACAAGTATTATAATACTTTTAAAATTTCATCATTGAATTTCTTTGTTATTAATTGTGGCCTTGTTATTGCACTACCAACTACAACAGCACATGCTCCCTTTTCTAAAGCAAGCCTTGCCTTTTCAGGAGTATCGAAGTTTCCTTCTGCTATTACTTCTGATTTACAGTCCTTTATTAAAGCTTCTAACACTTCAAAGTTATTCATTTCCTTAGAATGCTCTGTATATCCAACTAAGGTAGTCCCAACATAATGGAATCCTAATTCTCCAGCCCTTAAACCTTCTTCTATAGTTGATATATCTGCCATAAATTTTTGTGAAGGATACTTTTTAAATATCTCCTTTAAAAATTCTTCATCTTGATTTATTGTAGCATCTAAAGCTATAATATCAACTCCAACTTCAACAAGTTCACCAACTTCCTTCATTGTTGGAGTTATATATGGTTTCATATTTTCATAATCTATTTTTATTATACCTATTACAGGTAAATCAACTTCTTTTTTTATAGCTACAATATCTTGAATGCCATTGGCTCTTATACCTATAGCTCCACCTTCCTTAGCCGCTACAGCCATTCTACTCATTATATAAGAGCTGTGTAGTGGTTCATTTGCTAGTGCTTGACATGATACGATTAATCCTCTATCTATTACTTTCACTCTTATTACTCTCTCCCTATAATTTCATTTATTTTTTGCTTTAGTGGATCTGCTTTTGCTCCAAATATTGCTTGAATTCCGCCTTTAACTTCTAAAACAGCAGTTGCTCCTAAAGCTTTAATTCTATCTTTATCTACTTTACTTACATCTTTTACAGCTACTCTTAATCTTGTTATACATGCATCAACGTCATCTAAATTTTCTTTTCCACCTAATGCTTCTAAAATTTGAGAGGCTGTTTCATTCATGCTATCCTTTGTGATAACTTTTACTTCTTCACTTTCTTCTTCTCTACCTGGAGTCATAACATTAAACTTAGTTATTAGGAATCTAAATGTGAAATAATATAATGCAAACCAAATTACTCCTATTATTAATAAATATACCCAATTTGTTTTTTCGTTACCTTGAAGAACTCCAAATAATGTGAAATCTATTAATCCACCGGAGAATGTATTACCAATTGATATATTTAGTATATCTGATATAAAGAATGATAATCCATCAAAGAATGCATGGATTACATATAACCATGGTGCAACGAATAAGAACATAAATTCAATTGGTTCAGTTATACCAGTAACAAATGATGTTATTGCTGCTCCTAAGAATAAACCACCAACTAATTTTCTCCTTGCTTTAGGTACACAATGATACATAGCTAAACATGCTCCTGGTAATCCAAACATCATTGTTGCAAAACGTCCGGCAAAGAATCTTGTTCCTTCTGTAAATAATCCAGTATGATTTGGATCAGCTAATTGTGCAAAGAATATATTTTGGGCTCCTGTAACTGTTTGACCTGCAACTGTTGCAACTCCACCTAATTCTGTATACCAGAATAATGGGTAAATCATGTGATGTAATCCAATTGCACCTGTCAATCTTAATAAGAATCCATATAAGAAAGTTCCTATTGGCCCTAATCCAGCTATTGCATTCCCTGCTGAAACTAACCAACCTTGGAATGTTGGCCATATTAAGAAGAAGATAGCTCCAATAAAAATTGCTGAGAATGAAGAAACTATTGGTACAAATCTTGATCCTCCAAAGAATCCTAAAACCGCTGGTAATTGAATGTTTCCATATTTATTATGAAGATATGATACCGTTAATCCAATTACTATAGCTCCAACAACACCTGTATCAATTGATTCAACTGCTGGGTTAAAAGCAGTAATCATTCCTTTTATTGAAGCATTCATAACTAAAAATGAAACTGCACCTGCAAGTCCTGCAGTACCTTTATCTTTTTTAGCAAGACCTACAGAAAGACCTATACACATAATAAGTGCTAAATTAGAAAATATTATATCTCCTGCAGATGACATAATTGAGAGAATTCCTTGCAACCAAGAAACATTTAAGAATGGATAAGCTTGTACAGTATTAGGATTTGATAATGCTCCTCCTATACCAAGTAGTAAACCAGCTGCTGGTAATATAGCAATTGGTAACATAAAAGACTTTCCAATTTTTTGTAATTGTTTAAACATTTATATGCCTCCCTTATTATCGAAAATTATTTTTACCCTTTACTTTTTTTGAAAATATTTTTCTTCTGAATACATTTACATAATATCATGAAAATAATTTTAATTCAATTATTTTTATTAAAATTTTTTTCAATATTTTTTATACCTTTTATTGTTACATTTTTCTATTATTCTGAAAAATAAAAGGGAGTGTTTCAAAAGCAACTAGCCGAATAAAAGGGGAAAGGTGGATTTAATAGAATCCACTTTTTTACATAAACTTAAATCATGAAACTATTCAGTTTATATAATATTAATCAACAATTAGTATTACTAATATAAACAGAAATTATGATACCAAAAAATGATTCTGTTAGATTGCTAAGAACAGTATCGGAGGGAATAGATTATTCTGAATTATATAATGTATACTCTGCAAATGGTAGAAATCCAGTAATCTAGCCAAAAACTCTTTTTTATTGTATTCTATTTATACAAACTTAAATGATATTCACAGTTCACGAGAGGTAGAAAAGGCATGTAAAAGAGATATAAATAACTATCGTATTTTTGATGATAAAAATATCGCATGGTTAAGAGGTTTGTAATGTTTGAGAAAATGCGGTATGAGTATTAAAGATATGAAATTATATATGAATCATTGTATAGAAGGTCCATCTACAATTCCTCAAAGAAAAGAAATGCTTAATAAGTCAAGAAAATCTTTATTGAAAAAAGTCAATGAACTTAATGAATATATTGACTTTATTGATAATAAACAATCTTTCTACAATGATGTATTAAACGGAAAAACAAAATATATAAGCAACTTAATTGATATAGAAAATACCTAAATTTAATAAAGATATTTTAATTAAATTATTATTAGTAAGAGGTTTTTCAACCTAAGAAACTTCTACTGTTAAGTGTTAAAAGCACTCTTAATTTACTTCATCTTACGTCAATATATTTTATACAAAAAGTCAAACTTTTTTATGCTACACTTTTAGCTAATACTTTTTTATTTATGTTAACTTGTCTAACTAAGCTAATAGTGTAGCCTTTTATGTTATACCAATCCTCAATGTATTTTTAATATAATAATGTTAACTTCTTAAAAATACAATATATTATATAAATATTCCTTTTTATTGAAAAGTGGAACTATTCTATATAATCATTAGATACTCCCTTTATCTATCATATCCAATTTTAGTAAAAAGCTAACTTATTTATGATACGGTTCATTCTTCATTATTCTAAAAGCTCTATAAATTTGCTCAAGTAACATTACTCTAAACAATTGGTGAGGGAAGGTCATTTTAGAAAAACACACCTTATAATTAGCTCTTTTTATTACATCCTGAGATAACCCCAAGCTACCACCTATAACAAAAGTTATGTTTGAATTACCCATAACCCCTTGAGTCTCAATAAACTTTGAGAACTCTTCAGAGGTCATTTGTTTAGCATTTAAATCCATTGCTATAACAAACATATTATCCTTTATCTTAGATAAAATAAGCTGTCCTTCTTTATCCTTAATTTGAAGCTCTTCCTTTTCAGATGCATTATCAGGCGTTTTCTCATCTGGAAGTTCTATAATATCAATTTTACAATATCTAGTTAATCTTTTAGAATATTCATCAATAGCCTGCTTCAAATATTTTTCCTTTAGTTTTCCTACAGAAATAACTGTTATATTCATCACTTTCTCCTCCTAAGTAAAACATTTCAAAATTTATTCATTATTCCTTGAAAGCATCAACATCAACGATAGTAGTATCCTTACTTATATACGTACTCTTAGGTATTAATACATTCAGAGTGTCATTTTTAAAAACAGCCCTAATTCCACTAGGGTCTGCATTTTCTACATAATAGTCCTCATTTACATCTCCGCCAGCTTGAACTATAGCTACAGCTATATTCTGATTATTACTATAAAACATATTTCTCTTAACTTGTAGAGTAATATAATTATTATCATACTCCAAGCTAATATTCTCCTTCTTAGTTCCAGGCAAATAGCATTGAATAGTATACCCTCTCTTATGCTCTTTAAATTGTACCTCAACCGGGGCCATATTATCTATATTTTTCACTAAATTATCCATGAAATCACTATTAACAATATTATTTACAACATTATCTACTATATTATCAATTACATTCATATTATTAGCTATAGTATTAAAAGTAGTTGAAAATATATATGGAAATATATTAAGCATATAAGCACCTCCAAATAAATAATTATGCTATTATAATTTATTTATCTAGACTGCTATTTGACACTAAATCATTCTTTCATTAATGCAAAAAAGAGCTTTGATATCAAAGCTCTTTTAAATAAGTAGAAATTACTTTCCACAACACTTCTTATATTTTTTTCCGCTTCCGCATGGGCAAGCATCGTTTCTTCCAACTTTGTTTTCATTTCTTACACTACAAGATTCTCTGTATGCCTTTTGAATTTCTCTTCTCTTTTCAGGTGAGAATATAGCATCCCATTGTGGTAAGTTGTATAGATATTCAGCCTTAGCTTCTAACATATTAAAGAATAGTTTTTCTAAGTTTATATCTAATACTACTTCATCATTTGAATTTAAAGATTCTAAATCATATTGATTATTTAAACTATCATTGATTCCGTCAACAAATCCCATTATGAATTCTTCTGAAGTTTCATACTTCTTAGCAAAATCTGCAATTGTAATCTTTATAGTTTCTTTGCTATTAGCTAATAAATCCTTATATATAGCAGTTTCAATCTTAGTATATTCATTCCAGAAAGCTGCTTCCCCTTTAGTCTTAACGTATTCTACGACCATATCTGTCCATTGTTTATATAAACTCATATTCATTTCTCCTCTTTCTTCTCTACGATTATATAAAAATTATACTAAATATTATGTACATTTTTCAACATATAATATTAAGCCATTTTGACTTCATATTTAGCTTCTTTTTCACAATATGTACATTTGAATCCTGTAATTTTATTAATTACAGGAAATGTTTCTTTTCCATCTATAACTTCATCCATTGCTTCATCCATATGTTCTTCACATGCATATAATTTTTCCATATTTTCCACCTTCTACTTTAATAAATTAATATTTTATAAAGTAATAAATTTACTTGGATTATGTCTATTGGCTAAACTTAAATCTAAATCTGAACCAACTTTAATACCATTAGCAGTTAGTATATCTCTTACTGTAAGCTCTGCTAACTCTGGAGTATTATTAGTATTACTTAAATGACCTAGGATAATATTTTTTCCTAAGCCATTTTTTAATATTTTAACAATTGCTTCCCCACAATCTTCGTTAGATAAATGACCATATGCTTCTTTTATTCTTTGCTTCAAGCTATAAGGGTATGGACCAAAGTCTAGCATTCCAGGATTATAATTACTTTCAATTAAAATAACATCTGAATCTTTGATATTATCTTCAATCTCCTTTGTAAAAGTCCCAAAATCTGTTGCTACACTAGCTCTCTTATCATTAACATTGATTGTATATCCTACTGGTGATGCTGCATCATGTGGAATAATAAAGGATTTAACTTCTATATCCTTTATTGCCACTATTGATCTTCTATCCATAACCTTTATATTATGCTCTTTTATCTTTCCAATGATTCTTTCCATTTCGACCCAAGTATCTTGTGGTGCATAAATAGGTATATCATACTTTCTAGATAAAACTCCCACACCTTTAATGTGATCGATATGCTCATGAGTTATAAAAATTCCATCTATTTCACTTGGATTTTGCCCAATTTGCTTTAACGCTTCATCGATTTTCTTTCCAGGTAATCCAGCATCAATTAAAATTTTAGCTTTTTCTGAACCTACAAAAATACTATTTCCACTACTTCCACTATATAATGAGCAAAAATTCATTTAAAATTCCCCCAAGTTTATTTCTCTATTCTTCTTATATCTGCACCTAATGATCTGAACTTATCTTCAATATGAGGGTATCCTCTATCAATATGCTCTATCTCAGAAATTTCAGTTTCTCCCCTAGCAACTAAACCAGCTATAACCATAGCTGCTCCAGCTCTTAAGTCTGTAGCAATAACCTTAGCTCCATTTAATGATTCAACACCATCTATGATAGCAGTTCTGCCTTCAACCTCTATTTCAGCTCCCATTTTCTTTAACTCATCAGTATGCTTATGTCTATTTTCCCAAATACTTTCTGCAATTAAGCTTCTTCCATTAGTAATGCTTAATAAAGTTGACATAGGCTGTTGTACATCTGTTGGGAACCCTGGATATGGTGCGGTCTTAACACTAACACCTTTTAAAGGTTTATCAACAGTAACTCTTACGCTATCATCACCTTCTTCAACTATAGCTCCCATTTCCATAAGTTTAGCTGAGATAGACTCTAAATGCTTTGGAATTACATTCTTTATAGTTATATCTCCCTTTGTAGCAGCTGCTGCTATCATGAAAGTCCCAGCTTCAATTTGGTCTGGTATAACGCTATAATTGCATCCTACTAACTTATTAACTCCTCTTACTCTTATAACATCTGTTCCAGCACCTTTAACATCAGCACCCATAGTATTTAAGAAGTTAGCTACATCTACTACATGTGGTTCTTTAGCAACATTTTCTAATATGGTTGTTCCTTCTGCCATAGTTGCTGCAATCATTACATTTATTGTAGCTCCAACTGAAACTACATCAAAGAAAATATTAGCTGCATGTAAATTTTCAGCGTTAACACTTACAGCTCCATCTTCTATAACAACTTCAGCTCCTAAGGCTTCAAATCCTTTTATATGTTGATCTATAGGTCTTACTCCTATAGGACATCCCCCTGGAAGTTCAACTCTAGCCTTTTTAAATCTTGCTAATAAAGCACCTATAAAATAATATGATGCTCTCATTCTTCTTACATCTTCAGTACATGCATTAACTGTTGTAATATCTGAAGCATCAATTTCTAACGTATTACTATTTAATTTATTTACTCTACATCCTAAACTAGCTAATATTCTTTCTAAACAATGTACATCTTCTATATCTGGTATATTATCAATAATACATCTTCCTTCGCTAGCTAAAATAGCTGCCGGCAAAATAGCAACTGCTGCATTCTTAGCTCCGTTAATTTCTACAGCGCCTTGTAATGCTTTGCCTCCATTAATGATTAATGTTTCCATCCTATTCACCCTTATCCAAATTTATATATATTAATTTATCCTATAATATAAAAATTTATCCATTTTTTGTTTTATAAGGTATTTTTTAATTTATCCTTATAATTTTTTAGTCAACACTATTGATTATATCATAAAGTATGCATGAGTTAATAGGGTTTTTTCTTCCAAAATCCCTTATTTTTAAACTTTTCCATGAGTTATTAGCAAATATATAAATTGTCAATTTAAGTTTATGTATGATATAATTTAATATAAAAGTATAATACAAAATTTAACTTGTGAGGTTATAACATGAAATATTATTTGGTAGCACTATTTGATGATGTGTCTTATAAAAACTTAAGTCCGATTCAAAGAAGTTTGTCAAAAAGATTTAGAGCAAATAGGAATTCTCCTATCCCTTATATACCTTTAGAGGTTATAGAAAATCCTAATATAGATAAACTCAATACTGTAATGGATAAAATTCTAAAGCCATATAAAAATTTTAAAGTAGAGCTGTCATCAACTGTAACACTTTGCGATTCAAATAAAACTCTCAACTTAAAAATTGAAAATATAGGATATATAAAAAAATTAGATAGATTAATTGCTGATAACTTAAAACTATATGGTTTTAATGTAAAGGGTGGAAATGATGAATTACATCTTTCTTTAGCTAATATAAATTATCTAAATAAAGATAATAAGAAATTTGATTCAGTTGTTGAGTATAAACCTAGTATTTCAACATTAAAAGTTAATAGAATTGAACTTTGGAAAATTTCTAATAATCGTAGGGAAACTTTAATTCAAACATATCCTTTAAAAACAATTTAATATATTTTTTGTGAATTTAAGGAGCATTTTCTTTAAAATGCTCCTTTTTTTATTGAAACGTATTAAAATTATAATTAAAACTTTATTTTTTTGTATTCGTTTACTGACCTTTTCAAGAATTAATAATTTCTGTAAAATATATTATATTAATCCTAGTAGACAGGGAGGACACTTATGAACATTTTACCAATTGTGGAATTACAAAAAGAAAAAAAACATGGACTTTTAATTAATAAAGATCTCTCACAATACAAATTATGGGCAAGAAAGCATCTTGAACTTCAAGTAAAATTGAGCTCACTTGCAGAAGAAACTAAGTGTTATAAATACTGGATAGATGACGGCTTAAATTTAAATAAAGAAACTGTATTTATCAAATATGCTGATTTTCTTACACATGTAATCAATTTAGGTATAGATAAGCATTATATTGTAAATTATGAAGTAGTACTTAGACCTAACGATTATTGCTTAAGCGATCAATTCTTAAATCTATATATAGATATTAATGATCTAATAATCTCACCTTCTACAGATCATTTCTTTACCCTACTTGAAGACGCTCTTAGTCTTGGAGTAACTTTAGGATATTCAGAAGAAGAAATTTTCAATTCTTTTATATATTAACCTTAAAAAAGCATTAGATGTAATAATAACATACATCTTAATGCTTTTTTTTACAATAAACTTTAATATATTATTGTCTATTTAGGAATACTATACCTGGAGGTGATAATTTTGTTTGGATTAATAAGTGCTATAATCTCAGGTATTTCTATGAGCCTTCAAGGCGTTTTTAATACGAAACTAAGTGAAAAGATAGGCACATGGGAAACAAATACATTTGTTCAGGCTACTGGACTTATTTTATCCTTAATAATACTTTTTTTCTTTAAAGATGGTACATTTAGAGAAATCAAGTCAACTAATAAGCTCTACTTACTTGGCGGGGTGCTCGGAGTTATAATAACATTCACAGTCATGTTAAGTATGAGATCATTAGGCGTAACCGTCGGAACAGCTGTTATTCTAGTAGCTCAAATATCTGCATCAGCCTTAATTGATGCTTTTGGACTATTTGGCACAGAAAAGGTTCCATTTTCAATTCATGAAATTCTTGGAATAGCAATAATGATAGCTGGAATAGTATTATTTAAATGGAAGTTTTAAATTTATTATATTAACAAAAAGCTCCTAAATCATATACTATAGTAATGTGAATAATTTTAGGAGTTTTTTATGTTCTCTTCAACTAAAAAACTAGATCCTAATCTTAAATTTCTTTTAGCATCTAGTAGTATAAAAGATTATCGTATTTTAATACAATATAGAAACTTTCCAGATTCAATTTCAAAAAAAATACGTTCGTATCATGGCAATGTTATAAGAAAAATTGAATCTTGTAATATAATATGTGCTCAATTAAAGGCAAGCTCAATAGAATTATTATTAGAATATCCAGAGGTTAAATATATTTGCTTAGATCAATACTTTACTTTATGTGGTATGAGCATATCAACTGCAAATAAAGTAAGATTATCTTCTAAATTAGATGTACATGGACGTGGCGTTAGTGTAGGTGTTATTGATTCCGGTGTATATCCTCATGGTGACTTAACTTATCCATTTAATAGAATAAGTACTTTTGTTGACTTAATTAATGATTTGCCTTATCCATATGATGATAATGGGCATGGAACTTGTACTTGCGGAATAATTGCTGGTAATGGATTAGCATCTAATAAAATATATACAGGCGTTGCTCCTGAAGTTACTATTCATTGCTTTAAAGCATTTGATAAATTGGGTAAAGGATATGTTTCTGATATTTTATTTTCTCTAGAAGAATTAATTACTATGAGTGATAAATATAATATAAAAGTTATTTGTCTTCCATTTGAAAGCTTATATTATAATAAGTTTATTTTTACACTCTTTGACTCTTTATTGAAAATAGCAAGACTTCAATCAATAATTTGCATACTTCCTAGTGGAAGTAATAAGAATACCGATGGATCAATTACAGGCATTGCATTAAGTAATAATTGCATAACAATTTCTGGAATAGATACAACATCATCAACTATAAAATCCTATGAATATTCATCTTGTGGTGCAGTGAAAAAAGATATAAAACCAAACTTTTGTGCTGCATGTGTGGATGTAGTATCCTTGAATTCAAATACTTCATATATATCTTATAAAAATAATTCTAGAATACATGCTCCTAAATTAGATACTTCATACAAAAGTTTTACTGGTACATCAATCTCTGCTGCATATGTAGCTGGCCTTTGTGCCCTTTTATTTGAACAAAACCCGAATTTTTCATTCGATGATATTTTATCATTACTGAAAGTAGCTTCAGTACCATTAGATCTTCCTAGAAACCAACAAGGTGAAGGTAAAATAGATATAAATAAAGTATTAAAGCCATAAAAAAAACACCTATAAAAGGTGTTTTTTTATTACTCTATATATTTACTTGGATCAACAGGCTCATTATTTACCCTAAGCTCAAAATGTAAATGTGGCCCTGTACTATTACCTGTACTTCCTATTGCTCCAATTATATCACCTTGCTTTACCGTATCCCCTACATTAACATATATATTGCTTAAATGTGCATAATACGTCTTCATATTATTATTATGCTCTAATACAATTAAATTTCCATAGCCGCCATTGTTATATCCAGCTTGAATTACTTTACCCTCCAATGAAGCATTTACATTTGCTCCTAAATCTTTTGCTATATCTATTCCCTTATGAACTGAAGACTTTCTAACTTCTCCAAATAAAGAACTTATATACCCACCTTCAGTTGGCTTTGATAAAAATGCTATACCTGCTTCGTAAGGATTTTTAATACCCTTTTTTACAATAGTATTAACTACTGGAGTAATTATATCTTGCTTTACAGTAGTTTCTTCAGCTTTATTTAATCCATAGTATGTTATCTCTTTGTAAAGTAGATTCTTACCCTCTACCCCCTTAATAGTTTCTGATTCCCCTGCCAATAATTCAGTAGTTTCTTCTATAACTACTTCAGGCTCCACAGTTTCTGTTTCTTTCAAACTAACTTTAAACCTTAGTCCTGCTAAGTCACTATTTATAACTTCTGCATTATATACTTCTTTAGCAATTTCTCCACTTTCACTCAAATTAGATATTCTGTCCTTTTCTGTATCTGAAGTAATTACCCCTAAAACTTCTATATGGTCTATATTATTTACATCTAATCCAAGCTCCTTTACATAGGAATTACAAATTTCTTCTAGAATTGAATACTTATCTTCTATTGAAGAGTAAAAACAAACTGTACTATCCGATACTTTAATATTACGCCCTTGCAAATTAATATTTGTAATTGTGCTTGAATTATTTTTAAATACACTTACTGCACTTAACTTCTCCTCAATATTATCATCATTAACTTCATCATCCGCACTCACTATATTTTTCTCATATATATTATTGTTTTTTGCATTAGTATTTTTATCTGGTACTATAAACATAAAGCTCATAAGCATAACTGTTACTAAAACTAGTATTTTCAACAGTATACTTATGTTATTCTGCTTACTCAAGTCCATCTTTTTACTTCCTCCTAATTGCTAATTTTTTAAGCACATCACTTACTTTTCCCCTCTTTTATAATTTTATACATTTCATTATATAAATTGTTATGTTGAGGGTTAACTTCGCCTTTGTTATAATAAATTTAATGCGTACTATGAATCAGCTTTTTTGTTTATAATTATAGTTGATTACGTTAATGAATATATAGACTGATTAAGTTTAAATTCTAATCAATCTTAAGAAAGGTCGATAAAAATTATGAGCACTTTTATGCTAAAAAACAACTCATCAAATTTTACCCCAGTAAGTAATGTGTTTATTGAAAAATACATGCCAAAAGCTCGTGGAGAATTTATTAAGGTTTATCTGCTAATGTTAAAATATAATAACTCTGGCGAAATGGGTGCAAATTCAACAATACTTGCCTCATCATTAAACCTACTAGAATCAGATATATTGAATGCTCTAAACTATTGGCATGACGAGGGTGTGTTAAGACTCGTACCAATAGATAAAATGGGGAATTATAATGTTGAATTTATAGATTTGGTTGAGGATTCTAAATCAAAAAATAAAGAAATAAATTTACTTGAAGCATTAAATAAAACATCAACAAAAGATATGCTAAATGATATTGAACGCTTATTAGGCAGACCACTATCCCCTAAAGAAATGACTACTTATCTAAGTTGGCAAGATGAATTTAATTTTTCATCTGAATTAATTCTTATATTATTAGAATATTGTGTTTCTCGTGGTAAAAGCGACTATAGATATATAGAAAAAGTCGCTATTGCTTGGCACGACATGAATATAACTACTATTGATGATGCACAAAACTATATAAAGAAGACTGAAGATAAATGGGTAAAAATTCGTCATATATTAAATTATTTAGGAATTAAAAATCCTGAATTAATGAAACCCCAAGAAGAAATGTTAGAAAAATGGATAATTGATTATGCTTTTCCTTTAGAAGTAATAGAAAAGGCTTGTAATATTTGTTTCCAAAGATTAAATCGTTCTGACTTTAAATATATTGATGGTATTTTATCGAGCTGGAACAAAAATAATTTAAAAACTTTAGCTGATATTGAGAAAAAAGAAGCTAGTTATAAATCATCACAAGCCAATAGAAACTTTAACTCCACTAAATCTCAAGAAGTTAATCCTCTTAAATTTAATAACTTTGAGGCTCGCGAATATGACTATGATTCATTAGAAAAGAAATTGTTAGGATGGGATAAAGATGATTAAAGGTTACCAAGCAGAACTTATGGATATGTACGAAAAGACTCGTACTGAAGAAAGCCGTAAATTAGCAAAAAGACGTGAAGAAATTAAAAATAAATATCCTGAAATATTAGACTTAGATACAACTATCCAAAAACTTTGTTTAAATTTATCTATGGCTGCATTAAAAGGTATTACTAATCCAAATGATTTAAATAATATTAAAGATGAAATTACTGATTTAAGAGCTCAAAAATATGAAATGCTTGTATCTCATGGATATAGTCCTGATTATCTAAATTTGCATTATAATTGTACCAAATGTAAAGATACTGGTTTCATAGGAATAGAAAAATGCTCTTGTTTTAAAACTAAATTAATTAAACTTTATTATAAAGATTCAGAATTAGAAGAAGCAGTTAAAACTAATAATTTTAAAAACTTTAATATTAATTTATATCCTAATCATAAATTAAATGATGAAAGATATACACCTCGTAAAAATATCGAGGATATATTAGAGTATATAACTGGGGAATACTTGCCAAACTTTAAAAACACCAATACTAATCTTTTATTCTATGGTAATTCTGGTACAGGTAAAACATTTTTATCTTGGTGTATTGCTAAAGAATTATTAGATAGAGGTTTTCTAGTTGTATATAAGACTTCTGATGATCTTTTACGTGCATTAAAGGATATAAAATTTAATAATGACACAGATTTAGAAAATCTTCTTATTAATTGTGATTTATTAATTATAGATGATTTAGGGTCAGAGCAAATCACTGATTTTTCATCTACAGAATTATTTACATTAATTAATAAAAAAATATTAAAAAATAAAAAAATGCTTATATCTACTAATTTAAGTTTGCCTCTAATTTCAAAAAGATATAGCGAAAGAATATCCTCTAGATTAATTGGCGAATTTAAGCTATTTAAATTTTTTGCAGAAGATATAAGAATTCAACTTAACTTAAAAAGACAAAAATAAAAAACTGTTGCTAAATTAATTTTAAATTTTATAAATAGGATGCCTATAGTGTATCTTATAAAAAATAAATCGTAACTTTTCTTTATAGTGTATTATTATAAAACTCAAAAATACGTAAAAAGAATCTATATTGTATGTATTCTTTTTACGTATTATTTTTTATATAATTTAAAAATGTTAATTTAATTTTAAAAACAAAAAAACTCCACTTTTGTGGAGTTTTTGGAGCTTCATGTCGGAGTCGAACCAACAACCTGCTGATTACAAGTCAGCTGCTCTGCCATTGAGCCAATGAAGCAAATTAAAGTGGCGACTCAGAAGGGGCTCGAACCCTCGACCTCCGGCGTGACAGGCCGGCACTC
>NZ_JADPBQ010000034.1:0-12568 GCF_015670405.1 Clostridium sp. 1001271B_151109_B4
AAAAAGGAGTTGTATTCAGATTGAATTTATTAATTCAATCTGATACAGCCCCTTTTTCTTATGAGGTGATTTCATGACACAGCTTGAAAAATTAAAAATAAGAACAAATGAGGATGATGTTATACTTTTAAATCAGATTTTAGAAGATGCGGAAGCCGAGATATTAGATTACTGCAATAGAGATATCTTATTACCACGTATGCTTGGATTACAAAGAGAGTTAGCTGTTATTTATTATAATAGGCTAGGGAGTGAAGGGGAATCCTCTAGAAGTGAGGGAGGAGTATCTATAAGTTATAGTACTGATATCCCTGAAAATATTAAGAGAAGATTAAACTCATATAGGAGATTAAAGGCGGTTAGATTAGCTAATGAGAATAAAGAATAAAAAAGCTTACTGGCTTAAGAAAAAAATAACCACCGAAGATAATGAAGGTAATGTGTATGCTGATTATTCTGAACCAATTGAAATAAAAGCAAATATCTATCCAGCTAGTGGGAAGCTACAAGCTGAAATATATGGAGAAAGATTAAATTATATATTTAATATGCTTTATGATGGCCCAGAAAAATTAAATGAAGGTGATGGAATATGTGTTTTTGTAGATAAAGATAGTAAACCTGATTATAGAATAATATCAATTAAACCATATTCACATCAATTAATAGAATTGGAGAAAATATAATGGCTGTAACTAACATAAAAAGGCTTATGAAGAAACTTGATGAACTAGGTGGTAATAGTGAGGCTTTATTTGAAAATGCCGTAGAAAAGGCAGGAAAGGCAATAGAAAGATATGCTAAAGATTATTGTCCTGAAAGTGGATTAAGTGATGATACCTTAAGAGATTCAATTCATTTTGAGATGGTTAAGAAAGAAGGTAAGAAAACCAAAGGGAGAGTTGTTACAAATCACGAGTATGCAGCTTATGTAGAGTTTGGAACAGGACCAGTAGGAGCAAAAAGCGGTGGAGTTGCTTCTAAATTGGCAGGGAAAATAACTTATAAATCAGATGGTTGGTATATCCCAGCTAGCGAGATTGAACCAGCAGTAGCGGAGCAATACCATTTTAAACTAGTTACCATTGGTGGAGTTGATTTTTACTATTCAGAAGGACAAGCAGCACAACCTTATATGTATCCAGCAGTAGTAGGCAAAGAAAAAGCTATAGGTAATATAGTTAGATATCAAATAAACAAAGAAATAAAAAGAATATGTAATAGTAGGTGATAACTTGGTTAATTTTAAACCTATCATTTATAAAAAATTAAAAGAAATCGAAAAAGAAATTGAAGGGGTTAAAGTAAGTGAAGAATATCCAAAAGATTGGAGTAAATTACCTGCTGTAACTTATTCAGAAGAAGATAATTCCACTTATGAGATAGTAGACAATAAAGAAGCTACTTGTAGAATTATATACAGAATAGAGGTATGGAATGATAGAAGTACTTCAGAGATTGGTTTAAAAATAGATGAAGCAATAACTCAACTTGGATTAAAGAGAACATTTTGCAAGGATGCTCCAAATCCAAGTAATCTAAAGCATAAAGTTCTTAGATATGAAGGTATTGTTGATATTAAAACATTTAGAGTATATCAAAGAAATTAAAGGAGGATATTATATGTTAGCAAATGGAATTACGTTAGGATATTCAGAAGATGGTTCAAGCTATACAGACTTAGTAGGACTTCAAGAAGTTCCTGAAATTGGCTCAGAGCCTGAAAAGGTTGATGCAACTACCTTAGCAGACAAGGCAAAGAAATATGAGCAAGGGATAGGGGATTATGGTGATTTAGAATTTACATTTAAATATGACAATTCATCAGGAACATCACCATTTAGAATATTAAAGGGATTTGAAACAAATAAAAAAGTAGTTAAATTTCAAATGACGTTTCCAGACAAAACAAAATTTAAATGGGATGCACAAGTAAGTGTAAAAATTGGTGGTGGAGGAGTTAATGCATTAATAACATTTACTCTATCAATGGCATTACAAAGCGATGTTGATATAGAACATCCAGGAGATTAAAAAAATGAGGAAGGTGAAAAGTAATGAAATATTATACTTTAGAAATTAATGGACAAGAATTGAAATGTAGATTAACTACACAAAACACAAGAAAAGTTGAAGAAAAACTAGGTGGAGAATCATTAATGCTAATGTTAATGAGAAAAAAGGTATTAGGTGTTGGAGATATATCAGCAATACTTCATGCATCATTACAACCTTTAGAGCATGGATGGACAGCTCAAAAGGTAGATAATTTTATTGATGAATATATAGATAATGATGGAGATTTATTTACACTCCAACAGGAGTGTATGGAAATAATGAAAGCAAGCGGTTTTTTCAAGGAGAGTCCACAGAGCCAAGATCAGGAAGTGGACAAGGAACAAGCGAAAGAAGCTATGGATCTTTTACTGAATTAATTAATGAATTATATCCTATTTGTTTAGATTGTGGTATTACACCAAATCTATTTCACGAAAGTACAATAGATGAATTAATTGATTTAATTAAATCTTATGAAAGAAGAGAAGAAGCCAGACAAAAAGAAAATATAGTTTTAAATTATATGTTAGCTAGACAAATAGGAGAGAATGTTGCCATTTTATTTGATAAAGATGCAAAAGTAACTCAACTTTGGGATTTATACCCTGATTTATTCCAAAAAGAAAAAGAAATAAATGATAAAAGAGCAAGAGAGGCAGAAATGGAAGCTTATAAAGCGAAGTTTACTGCCTTTGCTTATAGCGTAAACTCCAAGAAAGGAGGAACTAATACTTAAATGACTATAGAAGAATTAGAGATAGTTATTGAAGCTCAAACAAGAGAATTCAATCAACAAATAGCAAATGTAACAAGGCAAGTAAGTAGTATGGAGAAACAAGTTAATAAATCTCTAGGAAATATAAAAAATATTTTTGGTAGAGTAGGTAAATGGATTGCTGCTCTTGGTATAGGTAAAGTTATAAAAGATAGCATTATAACAGCTATGGACTCTATAGAAAGTGACTCTATGTTTGATACTGTGTTTGGTTCCCTCGCTAATGATGTGCGGCAATGGTCAGAGGAACTACAGAACACACTAGGGTTAAATGGTTATGCCATTAGAGAAAATGTAGCAACTTTATATAATATGACTCAATCAATGGGGTTAGCATCAAGTGAAGCCCTAAACCTTTCTAAAGACATGACATTACTTGCCGAAGATATGGCGAGTTTTTATAACATAAGTGGTGACGAAGCATTTAATAAGATTAGAGCTGGTTTAACAGGGGAGACAGAACCACTTAAAGCATTAGGTATATTAGTAGATGATGCCACCATTAAACAATATGCTTATGCAAATGGTATAGCAACAACAGGAAGCGAGTTAAGTAATACAGAGAAAGTAATGGCTAGATATATTGCTATACAACAACAAACAGCAACAGCAAGTGGAGATTTAGCGAGAACAATTAACTCGCCAGCAAATCAATTAAGAGTATTACAAAATAATTTGAATTTGTTAAAAATCGAATTAGGTAATGCTTTTATGCCAATAGTACAAGTGGTGCTACCTATATTAAATTCATTCGCACAAGCATTAGTAAAAGTAACTAGCGTAGTAGCTAGGTTTATGAATGCATTATTTGGAACTTCTGCTAGTTCATCTGCTGGAAGCACAACAAGTGCCATTGGTGGAGTTAGTACAGCAGTTAATGGTGTTAGTGATGCATATAACAATGCAGGAAAGAGTGCTAAAAAAGCTACTAAAGATGCAAAAGGATTTTTGGCTGGATTTGATGAGATTAATAAAGTAAATCAAAATAGTTCCGATTCAGATTCAGGAAGTGGATCATCTGGTGGAGGTTCGGCAGGTGGAGTTGATATTCCAATTTTCAACATTGAAGAACAAGAAGGTGCACTTACACAATTAACAGGGAAAGTAGAAGAGTTTGCACTTAAAGTGAGAAATGCTTTTATAAGTATTGCTAATTTTATAAAGAAACATAAAGAAATTATTATTTCACTAGTATCTGGATTAGTAGTAGGAATTATAGGGGTTTTTATTGCTGCTAATTGGGGGACTATAGTTAGCACAATAAGCGGAATATTTATACCTTTGATTACATGGTTTAAAAATTTAGCTTTAGCTATGGAATTTTCAACACCATTAAAAGTTTTTAGTTATGGTTTATTTGGGATTAGTCCAGTTGCTTTGGGAGTAGTAGCAGCTATTGCAGCGGCAACAGCTGCAATAGTATATCTATGGCAAACAAGTGATAGTTTTAGACAAGCTTTAATTGATGGATGGAATGCATTGATTAGTGCGTTAACACCTTATTGGGAAGCTATAAAGAGAGCTTTATTATTAATAGGAGATATTTTAATTACTGTACTTACACCTATATTACTTGTTTTAAGGGATGCATGGTGTACTGTTGTAGATAATATAGTAAAGATAACAATGTCGTTATGGACTAATTGTATAGCACCAGTAGTTAAATTTTTAGGTGAATGTCTTAAAAAGATAATTGACGGACTAAGTGAAATATGGGAAGCATGGAAGCCGACTATAGAAAAAATAATGGGTGTAGTAATGTTGGTATGGGATACTTGTTTGAAACCTTTTGTAAATTGGTTAGGAAGTACATTTATACAAGCATTTAAAAATATAGGAGATTATATAAAACCTATTCTAGATAGTTTAAAAACAATGTTTAGTGGTTTAATAGATTTTATAGTAGGAGTACTTACTGGCAATTGGCAAAAAGCATGGCAAGGAATTGTTGATATATTTAGAGGTATATTCAATGGTATTGAAGCAATAGCAAAAAAGCCAATAAACGCTATTATTAAAGCAATTAACAGTATGATTGGTGGATTAAATAAAATTAAGCTTCCTGATTGGGTGCCTGGATTTGGAGGAATGGGAATTAATATTCCTAAAATTCCTATGCTTGCACAGGGAGGTATTGTAGATAAAGCAACACTTTCTATCGTAGGGGAGCAAGGTTCAGAAGCCGTGGTACCATTAAAAAATAACACTGAATGGATGGATACTTTAAGAGGAATAATGACTTCGGCTTTTATGCAAGCAATGCAAGGTGGAGTCAGAAGTTCAAATGAAAGTTATGGCGTGGGAGATTTAATCCTACAAATAGATGGCTCAATTATAGGAAAAGTTGCCTTAAATCAATTGAAGAAAATGCAAAGACAAGGTGGAATTACATTAATTCCAGTATAGAAAAGGAGGAAGTAATATGCTTAGTATTAATGGAGTAGCAATTGCTACTCCTAAGGGTTATGAACCAAGTATAACTGATTTAGATGGAGAAAGTAATAGAAATGCTAACGGGGAAATGATTAGAGATAGGATAGCAGTTAAGAGAAAATTAAATTGCGAATGGGGACCATTAACTCAAGGGGAAATATCAACATTACTTAGTGCTGTAAGTAATGTTTTTTTTACAGTTACTTTTCCAGATCCAGAGTTAGGAATTACAACTAAAACAATGTATGTAGGAGATAGAACAGCTCCAGCATATTTTTATGATGAAAAAACTAAAGAGGTTAAGTGGAGTGGATTAAAAATGAATTTTATTGAAAAATAAATTTAAATGAAAATCAAGGAGGAATAAAAATGTTTAATTTATTTAAAAGAAAAAATAGAATGAAGGAATTGGAAAGAAGAGTATTGGTGCTTGAAAGCAATATAACAAAATTAAATGCTCAAAAAGAAAAAGCAATTGACTTTCAAAATATTTGTGGAGAAATGCCTACTTTAAGTTTTGGCAATTATAATGAAAAGGTTGTTGTACCTTTAGAAAATACTGAATTTATAGATGAATTAGCTAGTCAAATTGAAGCTAAAATAAATACTTTAGTAGCTACTAAAGCAAAAGTAGATAAATTAAAAACTGGAGCTATAAATGTGGAGAAAAATTCTAGTTTTTCAACTCCAACTAATTGGGAGCCTTATCCAGAAGATATAGGAGTACTAAATTACAAGAATACTTCACCTAAAGCAAATAGAACAATAATTAAAGTGGGTTCTTCAGAAGGAAATGAAACAACAGTGACATTTGATAAAGAAGAAATAACGTTATCTGTTAGTAAGCCAAGCAATAAAAAAGAAATTGAAGGTATTGAGACTATATTAAATATAGATGGAGTTGAAGTTACCAAAATATTAAAGGGAGATTTAGTGTTAGCTGGAAGTATTCGCAACATAGAAGAAACTACAGCTAATATAAGTGAATTAAGAGCTGTAAAATCAAAAGAGGAACTTAAAGGATTAGGTAATTATAAGATAATAAAAAAATAAAAAGGAGAAGGAATAATGTTAAAAGTAGATAAGAATATAACTTTAAATGGTGCAAGTTTAGTTAACGGAGCACAAGTAGCTTATATGAGTGCAACTATAAGTAGTGATGGTGGAGCAGGTGCAAATGTAAATAAAACTATAACTAATCAAGAATTATATAATGCTAATAAAACAGAAGTTAGAGCAGATATTGCAGAATTTGAGGAACAAGTTTATAAATTGGAAGATGAATTATTAAAGGCTGAATCTACAGAAGAAGTAACAAAGACAAGAAAGGTGGAAAAATAATTATGAAATTAACTTTAAGCAATGAAAAAATAGTAAACACGATTAATGTATTAGGAGATTTAAATAATGCTAAGTTACCAGTTAAAGTAGCTTATGCAATTACAAAGAATATTAACAAAATAAATAGTGATCTTAAAGCTTATAATGAGGAAAAAGCAAAGTTAATTGATAAATACGCTGAAAAAGATAAAGAAGGTAAATTAAAAACTGATGAATACGGAAATGTAACTTTAAAAGAAGAGTATATTCAAGAGTGGAATAGAGATATGGCTGAATTATTATCTATAGAAAATGAAATAGATATACACATGATCCAGTTAGATGATTTATTAAGTTCAGATTATAGCATTTCTCCAGCTGAATTAGCTGCAATTGATTTTATGATAAATGATTAATAAAAAATAAGGAGGGTTAATATGCAAAATACAACAGCAGATTATAAATTAGAAATAAATAAACCTTCCAGGTCATTTGAATGTAAGATTACAATAGGAAATAATATATATACCAATGAGGATTTAGTTAACTTAACTTTAGAGTATAGTCAACCACAAGAAGGGTTTGCGATAGGAAATACAATATCTCAAAGTTTAGATTTAACACTTTTAAATAGAGGAGATATTATTTATAGTACAAGCCAAATTAAAGTTGAAATAGGATTAAAAATAGATTCTACAATAGAATATATATTAATGGGTATATTCAATATAGATGATATTGAAAAAACTGATTATACAACTAAAATTACAGCCTATGACAATATGATAAAATTTGAAACTGATTATTTTAGTGAATTAGGTGATAAGCCAACATTAAAGCAAGTAGTCAATGAGTTATCAAGTAAAACAGGAGTAGAATTTGAAGGAAGCCTTCCCGATTACAATGTAAGTAAACTGGAGGGTTTTACTTGTAGAGAGGTTCTTTCATATGTAGCAAGTATTTGTGGTGGTAATGCTGTTATAACTAGAGATGGTAAGTTTACTATTAAAAGTTTAAGTGAAGTTGAAAAATCTATAGATGGCAATAATTATTTCGACTATACAAGAGAAGAGGTCAAATATAAAGTAGGTCAAATTTCTTGCCAGGTAGATGAAAATAATATTTTATCCAAAGGTTCAACTGGAACAGATTCTATGGAGTTGGGATTTGAAAATCCTTGGGTAACTGAAACTATATTAACTGAAATATATAATAAGTTAAAATCAGTTGAATATTTAGGTTATAGCATGAAGTGGCAAGGAGATTTATCCTTAGATCCTTACGATATTATAACTGTAACAGATATAAAAAATGTTGTGAGAAAGATTCCTATACTATCTCAAAAATTAAGTTATACTGGTGGATTAACTTCTGAAATAGGAGCAAAGGGAGAAACTAAAAATAAAAATAGTTTTTCAAGTTCTGGGAGTACTACAAACAAAGTTAATAGAGCTGTAATAGAACAAGCAATAATTAAAGAAGCATTAATAGAAAAAGCTAATATTAAAGATGTAGAAGCAGTATCTATTAGAACTCAAACATTAGAAGCTAAAACCGCGAAGATTGAAGAGGCTATAATTGATGTTGCTCATATATCAGATTTAAATGCAATTAATGCAAACATACAAAATTTAATAGCAGCAGATGCAACAATAAATAATGCATTAATAAATAAAGCAGATATAACAGAATTAAATGCAGTTAAGGGTACTATAAATGTACTTGAAAGTGATACTGCAAATATTAAAAATTTACTTGCTGGTAATATCAGTGGTGAGTCTGGTCAATTAATTCATTTAACTGCTTCAAATGTAGTTATAGCTGATGCAGTAATAAAAGATTTAATAGCATCTAATATTAGTGTACAGGATTTAAAAGCAAGTACAATTTCTACTAATAAATTTACTATAGCTTCTACAGATGGAGGACTTTCTATAGTAGGACCTACAATGCAATTTAAGGATAGGAATAATAAAGTTAGAATTCAGATTGGGCAAGATACTCAAGGGAATTTTAACTTTATTTTGCGTGGAGCAGATGGAACTACAACACTTATAGACCATACTGGAATAAAAGAAAAAGCTATAGCTGATAATCTAATAAAAGGGAATATGGTTGCTACAGATGCCATAGGAGAAAAGCAAATTAATTACTCAAGTTTAATTACTGGACTTAATAAGGATACTAATACACAGTTAATTAAAGCTAGTAAAGTGGCAATAGATTTAGCAGGACAAACTTTAGATGTAGCTTTTAATTCTCTTAAAACTAATGTAGATAGTAAAGAGACTAGAAATTTATTTATAGAAAAAAATACAGTGGATGGATATTATAACGATACTGATTTTATTGATTCTTCAAGTTATAGAACTAGCGATTATATAGAAGTAAATGAAGGCAAAATATATACACTATGTAAATTTGCTGCAGATGGTTACCATCGTATAGTTGTTTTTGATAAAGATAAAAACAGATTAGGTGCTAGATTAGTAGAAACAGACAGGGTTTTAAAATATACGATACCATCAAGTGTAAAATATATTAGAGTATCTATAGAAAACACTAATAAATATAAGATTGAGAAAGGTGACAATCCTAATCCTGTATGGACTGCTGCTCCGGAAGATGTTGACAGTTCAATAGAATCTGTAAAACAAATAACAGAAAGTAATAGCATTACTATAAATGTAATGCAAGGGCAAATAGCAACAGCAATTAATAATACTCAAATAGTTAAAGATGGACAAACTATATTATTAAAGGATGATTACAATAGGACAGTTGCTACAGTTAATTCTATAAATAGTACAATTGGAACACATACAACTAAACTAAATGAATTAACAGGAAGTATATCAAGTGTAGATACTAAGATTAATAGTGTTCAAAGAGATTTAGAAGGAACTAAGAGTACAGTTAGTAGTCATACATCACAGATAAATGGATTAAATTCTACAGTCAGTACACAAGGGTCTAGTATAAATCAGCTAAAAAATGAAATTTCATTAAAAGTTGAACAAACCGATATTAATAATGCTGTGACATCTTTAAAAATTGGTGGAGATAATGTTATAAGAAATGGAAATTTTACTTATAGCATGAGTGATTGGTCGGTACATGATATGAGTTCAGGTGGAACTTCTAAATCAGTTGCTGTTGAAAATGGTGGAGGTGATTGGAAACCCGATAACAAAAAAGTGTTAGTGATAAGAGGTACAAATACTACTAATAGATATGGGGTTATAAGTTCTACTATAAAACTTATACCTAAAACTAAGTACACTATTTCAGGATATTGTGCAGGACATAGAGTAAATAAAATACAAGTTAATGTTAGGGATAGGCAAGGTAGTGATGCAAATATCCACACAATTGATATAAATCCTGTTAGTGGCGGATCTACTTTAGATAAGTGGTGCAGATTTGAAACGACATTCACTACTACTTCAAATACTGATTTTGCATTAAATCTATATTCTGTTAACTTTGCAGATAATGGTTATGTATGGTTTTGTGATGTTCAAATTCAGCAAGGTACAAAAGCATCAGCTTGGATACCTTGTTCAGCTGACATAGACAATTCTATATCTAATGTACAAACACAAGTAACTACAACAAGCAATAAAGTAGCAACTATAGAAACTAATTTAAATAGCATTACTCAAAGGATTTCAAGTACAGAAAGTACAGTAAGTACACATACAAGTCAGTTGACAACTGTGGATAGTAGAATAAATACAGCTAAGAACTCTGCTATAAGTACTGCAGCAAGTGATGCAACTTCAAAAGCTAATTCAGCTCAAACTAATGCTGTAAATAGTGCTAAAAGTTATACAGATGGTCAAATAACAACTGTAAATCAAACTATAACTAATAAAGTAGCAGAAATAAAAGCTACAACGGATAGTATTTCTCAAAAAGTAAGCGCTACAGAATCAAAGATAACAACTATTAATGGTAATATAAGTGGTTTAACCAATAGAGTTTCTACTGCTGAAAGTAAATTAACAGCAACTTCTCTTACTACCACAATAAGTAGCGCAATAAGCGGAGGAACTTCATCTATAAGCACAACACAATTTGTAATGGATAAGAGTGGACTTACTATAAAAAATGGTGCGTTAACAATCCAAAACAAAGCTGGAACAACAGTTTTAAATAGTGATACTAATGGAAACTTAAAAATAACAGGAGAAATAAGAAGTCAATATAACCAGCAGTGGGTTGCGCTTAATTCTGGTGGATTAACATTTCAAGACTCTCAAAGAAATGAGCAGATGTTAAGAGTTGGACTTGCTTATTTCACAGCTAATAGGGATATGAATGGTGTTGAATTTGCTATGCCACAGTATAGTGACTTTATAAGGTTTTCTCATATTGCAAAAGCAGATTTGAATAATGGATGGTCAAGTGCAGATACTACATATAATTTCTTTGAGTTATGGAGTGGAACTCAAACCTTTGGTGGTTCTACCAGAAATAAAGGAATGACAGTAAATTCACCTTTATACATTAATAAAGGAATAAAATTATATTCAGGTACAAATCACTTATCTGAGATAGGTGGGGCTGTATCTTGGAATAATGGAACTGGTACAGTAACTAATATGTTAGGTTTGTATGGGGACAATGGTGCTATCCTCGGATATAAATCTGGAGAAGATTTAAAAGCAAGATTTCTAGTAACAGAAGGATCACATCCAGGAACAGGGGACAATATAATCAGTTGGGGGAATTATAATTTTAACGGTTATACATTCCATAATGCTAAAATAGTTGCTACATCATTAAGTGTAAGCGGAAGTAAGAACTGCTTACAAGAAACTAAAAATTATGGTTCAAGGCTTATAAATGCTTATGAAACAGCAGAATATTACTTTGGAGATTTAGGGTTTGGCAAAATCAACGAATATGGAGAATGCTTATTATATATAGATGATATATTCTTAGAATGTGTAAATACAAATGCTCAGTATCATGTTTTTACACAAGTTTATAATGGATCAATAAAAACTATAGAAAGATATAAAACATATGTTGTAATTAAAGGAGAGCCAGGAACAAACTTTAGTTGGCAGCTAATGGGTAAAAGAATTGGATATGAAAACAATAGATTAGAAACCCAAGAGATAGAAATACAAGGTGAAAATAAAATTGAATTATTCGGAGATGAAGATTTCAAAGTAAGAACAAGTGAAAATGCTTTAATGAGCGCATTAACATTTGAATTAGAAGATTTATTATTAATGGAGGAATAAAATATGAAACTTTTAACAGGATTTGCAATAGTAAAAGATAACGTAGGAAATAGGATAGCTTATACTACATCAGAGGTAGATGAAACTGGAACTATTCTGTCAAGTAATAACAAAGAGAGTTTTGTTGTACTTGACCCAGAAACAAATAATCTAATTGAACAATTAGAAGAAAAGATAAAAGAAAGAATAAAATAAATTTAATAAGAGAATAAGTTGTTAAGTGGAACCTATTATCAGGAGGTAACTTATTCTCTTATCTAAGGTGAAATAGTTCACAATAATATCTTGTGAGAAAACATCAAATATATTCATAGAAAAAACTAGGAGCCGAAGGGTTCTTTTTTTATATTTAAAATTCCAAGCGATTGTAGAAAGGAGAGCAACAGTGGAAAATGAACTTATTAAAACAATAGTAAGTCAAGGGGCATGGGCGGTACTTTTTGTTTGGTTGCTGATTGATACGAGAAAAGAAAGTAAATCTAGGGAAGAAAAGCTTCAAGGAATAATAAATAAAAATCAAGAAGTAATTTCAGAACTAGCAGAGAAATTTGATGTAGTCGAAAGCATCCAAGAAGATGTTATAGATATAAAGATTAAATTAGAGAAGGTGGGATAATATATGAGTAAATTTGTAACTAAGTTAACAAGTTTAATTGAAGTAAAAAAGATTATAGCGCTAATAGTTATAACAGTATTTTGTATATTAAGTGCAAAAGAAGTAGTT
>NZ_JADPBQ010000034.1:12578-17939 GCF_015670405.1 Clostridium sp. 1001271B_151109_B4
AGTAGTTAGTACAGAACAATTTACTACAGTAGCAATAATGATAGTCAGTTTTTATTTTGGACAATCAACAGTAAAAGGAACAGTTAAAAAGATTGAAGAAGAGTAGGAGTAGACCCTGTTCTCTTAATTTATAAAAATATATTAAGAAAGAAGGAATAATAATGAGTAATTTAAATTTTGGAGTAAATGATGGACATACAATAAGTGGACCAGGTTCAGGAGCAGTAGGAAGAATAAAAGAAGGTGAACATACAAGAAAGGTAGGAAATGAAGTAAGAAGATTATTAAAAGAAAGAGGAAATACCGTTTATAACTGCACTGTAGATTACGCTAGTACTACAAATGAAAGCTTGGCTCTAGTAGTGCAACAAGCAAATAGACAAGAGTTAGATTGGTTTATTGCAATTCATTTTAATGCAGCAGGAGGAAGGGGAGTAGAAGTTTACACATATGAAGGTAGACAATATCAAGATGCTATTGATGTTTGTAATAATATATCAAGTGTATTAGGAATTCCAAATAGAGGAGTAAAAGGTGGTACAGGACTTTATGTAATAAAAAGAACAAAAGCTAAATCTATGTTGATAGAAGTTTGCTTTGTAGATAGTGATGATGCAGATAAGTATTTATCAGTAGGTCATGAAGCAGTTGCAAAAGCCATTGTAGAAGCATTGGACGAGCATATAAGTAATTCTATTCAACAAAGTATTAATAATGATACTTCAAATGAAAGTAATATAAATCAATGGGTTTGGGAGTTACAATCTGAGTGTAATAAGCAAGGGTTTAGCAATCAAAAGGTAGATGGTTATCCTGGACCAAAAACATTGGCAGGATGTCCAGTACTAAAAAGGGGATCAAAAGGAAACATTACAAAATTAGTACAAGAAAAATTAATAAGCTTAGGATATGATCTAGAAAAGTTTGGTGCAGATGGAGCGTTTGGAGATGAAACTTATGAAGCAGTAGTAAATTTTCAAAAAGCTAATGGATTAGAACCAGATGGAGTTATTGGGAAGAAAACATGGGAATGTTTAATATATAGATAATAAGGAGGCTAGTAGTTAGGAGAAATCCTATTTACTAGCCAGTTAGTTAGACTTAAATTTTAATTTATTCTATTTTTCATTTAATAAAACGGTTAACTACATAAGTTACAATAAAAATACTTAAGATATAAATAAAAACAAATGTACGTCCTAATTCAAGTGAAAATTTATCCCCCATTATAGTCGGTAAATTAATGAGAATAATAGCTATAGATATCCATAAAAGATATAAAAAAACATTTATTAATTTAAATTTGTTAAATTTTTTATTCATAAATACTCCTTTATATATTACCAATGATAAATATAATCTCCATAATAATCTCCTGTACTAGCCTTGAATGCCCAAATAGTACGATATTGAGGGTTTGTTAATGGTGCACGAAACATTTGTATTTTTGTATAAACTCGTCCACCTGCACATTGACTTGCTATAACACCTAATGCACCTATTCCCATTGCAGCAATAACGCCTTTAGGACCAAGGGTACCTACTTTTGTTGCAATTATTGCAGCAAGAGCAGCTGCTGTAGTCGCTTTTCCCCAACTTATATAAGTGCTACTACTTGATTTTGTTTCCCATTCATAATAAGCTCTTGGAGAAAAGAATGATTCTTCATAAATAGTTTCTTTTTCAGTCATAACAAGTTCGTTATTCAAATATATATCTTTAGATATTTTATCTTGCACAATTTTTTCTATATTATTATTTGAATCATTAATTATTGTTATTACTTTATTTCCATTTTTATAGCAATATTTATATGTATAGTTAATTCCATCAATAGTTATAATTTCTACTTTTTTTTCAGCATATACATCCTCTTGCTTATTATTTTTCTCATATGCTTTAGCTTCTATTATCGGAGTAGTAAACATTATACTTAGTACAAAAGTTAAAGTTAGAGCAATTTTTTTGAATACACTTTTCATAATAACACCTCTTTTATTTAGAATTTAAATTTATATAGCTTGTCCATTAACACTATATTTAAATAATAACACGGAAAACGTTTTCTATAAAGACTATAATTTGACAATAATTTTTGATATAATAAAATTTAGAGGAAAATAATATATAATAATGAAATTTGTTCAATAAATTGGTGAGGATTATATTTAATTTAGAAAATAATTAAAAGTAGATGTATTAAAAAATATAACAATATTATTATTTATTAGAATAAATATAAGGAGTAATATTATATGGTAAAAGAGTTACTAGAAGAACAAAGAGATAAAAAAATTTTAGAATTGAAATCAAAAAGGCATTTATAAATAATAATGAAAAAGTAAAGAAAGCAAAGAAAATAGAAAATATAAAGAAGAAGCAGTTACTTAAACAGGCTAATTTAAGAGCTAATAAAGAGTTAAAAAGTAATAACAATGCAGAAGTAGAAGTGTATGCTAGTAAAACTAAGCTAAAGAGAAAGGAATTAACTCAAATAAAATTTGAAGTGGATATTACAGAAAAATATAAGTTTATTTATAATTATTATAAAAAATATATAGATTCTATTATTGATATAGAAGAAAAGGTTAGCTTTATTGAAGAACAAAAACTATATGCAGAAAATAGTTTTGGCTCATTTAGGGGGAGTGGAATTAACAATATATTGTCAATTGATGGGGCTCTTCTTATTGGATTGATGGCCACTATTATAGCTGAGTTTATTAAATTTTCAGTAAGTGAAATATGTAGAGCAGTATTAAATAAAGAGTATTTTATTTCTAATGAATGGGATTTTATAACTGCTAGTGGAATATTTATATGTATTATTTTATTTAGAATGGGAAGAAACTCTAAAAGTGAAAAAGAGGATGATATTTTTAATGGACTATGTATAAGGGCATTAGAAAAGATTGAAAGTGAAATAACTAAATAATTTATTAATGTAAGTAGCATTTAGAGTGCTACTTTTTTTATTGACATAGTAAAAAATAGGTATTAATATATTATTCAAGTAAACATGTGTTCGATACAGACTGAATAAGGGGGATTATTATGAGATATGATGATTTAATAGAAAATGAAAGTAAAAAAGGAGTTACTATTATTGAGGCCTCTTTTAAAGGACAAGCTAAGGGGTACTATTGTGATAGTTTTATTATTATAAATAGTAATATAGATACAGAAACAGAAAAGAAGTGTATTTTGGCAGAGGAATTAGGACATCATTACATGACTTCGGGCAATATACTTGATAAAAAAGATGTTAATTCAGTTAAACAGGAGAATATAGCAAGAAAATGGGCTAGTAAGAAGTTAATACATGTTGTTGATTTCATTAAGGCTTTTGAATTTGGGGCAAAGAGCAGATATGAAATTGCAGAGTATTTAGAAGTAACAGAGGAATTTCTTGATCAAGCCATAGATTATTATAAGCAAAGATATGGGACATATGTGGAAATGGATAACTATATAATATATTTTGAGCCTTATTTTGGTGTTTTTAAACTATTAAGGTGTTCATCAAGAACACCTTAATACATGTGAAACCAATTTATTGTAATAAGATATAATAATAAAATTAATTATATATGATGCTATAAGGGGGAAGATTTGTGAAGGTAGCAATCTATAGTAGAAAAAGTAAGTACACAGGAAAAGGAGATTCTATAGGGAATCAAATTCAAATGTGTAAAGATTATATAAATAGAAACTATCCAGAAGAAGAAATAATTTTTGTTGAATATGAGGATGAAGGTTATACAGGTGCTGTAACTGATAGGCCGCAATTTAAAAAGTTAATTGCTGATATCCCTAAAAAAAAATATGATGCATTGATATGTTATAGATTAGATAGAATATCCCGTACAGTTTCAGATTTTTCATCAACATTGAGCTTTTTACAAAGTCATAAAACTAATTTTATTAGTATAAAGGAGCAATTTGATACTAGTACTCCAATGGGAAGAGCAATGATATATATAGCTAGTGTTTTTGCACAGTTAGAAAGAGAAACGATAGCAGAACGTGTAAGAGATAATATGATGGAGCTTGCTAAAAATGGAAGGTGGTCAGGCGGTAGGCTACCGATGGGGTATAAGAGTGAGAAAGTTTCTTATATTGATGAAGATGGAAAAGAAAGAAGTGGAGTTAGACTTATACCTGATGAAGAAGAATTAAAAGTTGTTAAATTAGTTTATGAAACTTATTTAAAAGAAGGATCACTTCATAAAACAGAAGTATATTTTACGCAAAATAATATTAAATCAACAACAGGTGTATTATTAGAAAAAACTTCTTTAAAGGTAATTTTACAAAATCCTATCTATGTAAAAAGTGATGAAGAAGTTATAAAGTATTTAAATGATAATAGTTGGAATGTATATGGAGAACCAGATGGTAAATCAGGATTATTAAGTTATAATAAAACAAAATCAATAATTAAAGATGGTAAGTATGTAAAGGTTAATAAAGAGAAGGATGAGTGGATAGCTGCAGTGTCAAATTGTCCAGGGATAATTGATTCTGATCAATGGATAAGGGTGCAGGAACAATTTAAAAAAAATAAAGATAAGTTCCCGAGATTAGGCAAAACTAATAATGCATTATTAACAGGAAAAATTAGATGTGGTGAATGTGGATCATACATGAGGGTTGTTCATGGAAGAGTTTCAAAAGAAACAGGTAAGAAATTCTTTTATTATACATGTGCTATGAAAACTAAAAGTAAGGGTGCGCTATGTAAAAGTAAAAATATAAAGTCAGATCAGTTAGAGGAAACTGTATTAACATCTTTAGAGATGCTAGGAAAAAATAAAAAAGAGTTTTTAGATAGGATTAAAAAAAGTAAAGATATTAACAATATAAATAAAAAGAGAAAATTAAAGATTGATAATATAAAAAAGGAAATTAATGATAAAAATAAAGTGATCAATGGATTACTTGACAAGCTTGCTTTATCAGATGACATATCAGATATAATTTTAGAAAGAATTAAAAAGTTAAAGGATGAAGTTAGAACTTTAGAAACTGAATTGAATAAAATAGAAGATAGTATTATGTACGATAAGTGTGAAAAAGTTTCAATAGATATAGTGTCTGAATTATTAGATAAATGTGCAAATATAAAGTCATATCCGTCAGAACAACAGAAATCAATAATAGATTTATTAGTAGATAGTATTACTTATGATTCATCTACGCAGCAAGTAAATGTTAATATAATTGGATGTAATGAAGAGTCTAAAAAAAAAATAACTTTCAATTATTAAATGAAATTTTACCGTTGCATTTTAGAACACACTGCACATGCTAAGCTTATGACTACTTATTACCCATTACAAAAGCTTAGAAAGATTCCAG
>NZ_JADPBQ010000035.1 GCF_015670405.1 Clostridium sp. 1001271B_151109_B4
GGTTTACTAGCTCAGTCGGTAGAGCACTTGACTTTTAATCAAGGTGTCCGGGGTTCGATTCCCCGGTAAGCCACCAAAAAAATGCAGATGTGGCGAAATTGGCAGACGCACTAGACTTAGGATCTAGCGCCTTTGGCGTGGGGGTTCGACTCCCTTCATCTGCACCATTTATGCGAAAGTGGCTCAATGGTAGAGCGCCACCTTGCCAAGGTGGATGTTGCGGGTTCGAGTCCCGTCTTTCGCTCCAAATATGCGGGTATCGTATATCGGTAATACTCCAGCCTTCCAAGCTGGAAAGGTGGGTTCGATTCCCACTACCCGCTCCATTAGAAAAGACAATCTTAATGATTGTCTTTTTTTGTTTTTAAATTTGAGTGTGAAATTTTATAACCTCTAGGAGAAGTACCAGTTGATTTCTTAAACATTTGACTAAAGTAAGATGAATTAGAAAAGCCAACTATAGTTGATATATCTCGAATTGAATGATTTGTAGTGACTAAAAGATTTTTAGCTTCTTCAATTCTCTTATTAATTAAATAATTAATAGGGGATATTCCCATTTGCTTCGTAAATAAATGAACCAAGTGAAATTTATTTACATAACTTAAACTTGATAAAATATCTAAAGTAATATTTTCGGAATAATGAGAGTCGATATAATTTTTAATTTTAACACATTCAATATTTAGCTTTTCAGGGTTAGTGGTAATAAATAAATTAGACTTAGCATTTCTAGATATATATATAATAAATAAAGTCAAAATACTTTTACATGCCAATTCATAGTTGGAATCTTTATTTTCAACTTCGCGTACTAAGTTATCTAAATAACTTAAAATTTCAGCTTTATCATTATTAAAATTCATTATTTTATAGTAAATAGGAGGGGTTACCTCAAGGCCTAAATAAGGGATACTATCATTAGCTAAGGCCAAGTTATTTATTCCAAATACAATATACTCTAATTGATCAAAAGAATTATTAGTAGATTTTTCTGTATGAGAGCAGTTGGGATTAATAATGATTAAATCCCCCTCCTTAATGGAAACGATAACACCATCTATATCCATAAGTCCATGCCCATGAGTTATAAAGAAGATTTCAGTAAATGGATGTGAATGAGATGTGCTATGCCAATCATTACCGTATTTAGATTTACTTATATAAAGTAATTCAAAATCAATATTATATATATTCTTTTCATTAAACATATATCGTGTATTACTCATAAATCACCTCCAAATAATATTCAATAGTTAAATTATAACATTAATTATAGTAATTATAAAAGAATAAAAGATATTTAGGTTATATTGCGCAAATAGCAATATAACTAAAAAAATGAGCAATAAATTTATTGTGTAAAAGTTTACAAAAAAGTAAAATAAAATCAAGGATTTAAGAAAAAACAAGGGGAGTGATTTTATTTGAAAAAAGATAGTAAATCTAAAAATTTATTTATAGCGCTATCAGTTATTCCAGCATTTATTTTATTTCTTATATTTATGATTATTCCAACTTTAAATGTATTTTGGATGTCATTATTTAAATGGGGAGGACTAACAAATAATAAGAAATTCGTAGGATTAAATAATTTTTTTATATTGTTTAAAGATGAAAAATTTATAAAATCATTTCAAAATACATTGTTTTTAATAGTATTTGTAACCATTGTTACTTTAGTAATAGCAATAGCATTAGCAGCGGTATTAATAAGAAAGGATATTAAATTCAATGATTTATTTAGAATAGTTTTTTACTTACCAAATATCTTATCTGTAGTTGTAATATCAGCAATATTCTCAGCAATTTTAGATCCAAGTCAAGGTATATTAAATGCAACATTAGATTTATTAAAATTAGAAAATTGGAAACGAATGTGGCTTGGAGATCCTAGTACAGTAGTATGGTGTATTGCAGTAGCAATGATTTGGCAAGCTGTTGGTTATTATATGGTTATGTATATGTCAGCAATGAGTAGTATTCCGGAAAGTTTATATGAAGCAGCTGAATTAGAAGGAGCTTCAAAGTTTAAACAATTTTTTAGCATAACATTACCTCTTGTATGGGGAACAATAAGAACTACATTAACATTCTTTATAATAAGTTGTATTAATTTAAGTTTCTTATTTGTAAAAGTAATGACTAGTGGGGGACCTGATGGAGCATCAGAATCGTTCTTAGGATATATGTACAAGCAAGCTTATGGTAATTCTTCATATGGATATGGAATGGCAATAGGAGTTGTAATATTCTTATTTTCATTTGGATTATCATTAATAATTAGCAAAGTAACAGAAAGAGATGTAATTGAGTATTAGGGGGTGGTAAGTATGCAAAACATATCTGAAAGTAAGATAAATACCAATAAAGATTCTGTAATAAAAAAGAAGAATAAAAGAAAATCATCTAATAAATTAATGAAAGCTTTTATATATTTATGCTTAATATTGTTTGCATTAAGTATATTGATACCTTTAGGGTGGTCAATACTTGCAGCATTTAAACATAAATCAGAGTTTTATGGAAATCCATGGACATTGCCAGAAGGATTTTATTTAGAAAACTTTAAAACTGCATTTATCAAATCACATATGGGAGAATATTTTTTAAATTCTTTGTTTGTAACTGCTTTAGCATTAGCAATTCTTTTAGTAATTTCAATTCCAGCAGCATATGTGTTATCAAGATTTAATTTTAAAAGTAAAAAACTTTTAAATACTATATTTGCAGCAGGATTATTTATAAATGTTAACTATATTGTAGTACCAATATTCTTATTAATATTAGATGCAGATAAAGCAATAAAACAAATATTTGCACTTCCATTATCAATGACTGTATTTTTAGATAACAAAATTGTACTAGCTTTAGTTTATGCTTCAACAGCACTACCATTTACTATTTACTTGCTATCTAATTATTTAAAAACATTACCGAGAGCTTATGAAGAAGCAGCAATGATAGATGGTTGTAGTTATTTGCAAACTTTAATTAAAGTAATAATACCTATGGCTAAGCCAAGTATTATAACTGTAATATTATTTCAATTTTTAGCTTTCTGGAATGAATATATTATGGCATTAACACTACTTCCTAATTCGTCAAAAACCTTACCAGTTGGTTTATTGAATTTAATGCAAGTACAAAAAACGGCAACAGATTATGGTGCAATGTATGCAGGATTAGCTATAGTAATGATTCCAACAATAATACTTTATATTTTGGTTCAAAAACAATTAACTGAAGGAATGACAGTAGGCGGTATAAAAGAATAGGGGGAATAGCAATGAGTAAAGGTAGAGTTACGATACCTACAGATGATAATTTTATAAAGGAAACTATGGAAATAGCCGAAAAATGGGGGGCTGATGGAATTAGAGATTGTGATGGATTTAAGCTACCAAAAGAAATAAAAGGATTGGCTGAAAGAATATATTCAACTTATTTCGTTGCTCGTGGAGATAATAAATGGGCAGAGGCTAATAAGGAAGAATTACAACAAACATATTTAATGACAAAGCATCATGTTGCAACTGAAGATAAGCTAGTAATAAAAATAATGGATGGATATTTTGGACAGCAGGTTCAACCAGACATTTATCATGATATAAAAGTTTGGTGGGAAGTAATTGATAGAACGAGTAATGAGGTTATAGATGTTTCTTTGTGGAAATATAATGAGAAAAATCAAGAAGTTATTATAGAAAATACAATTAAATGGCATGAATATACAGTAACATTTTTGGCTTATTGTATATGGGATCCAACTCAAATGTATAATCACATTACAAATAACTGGGGAAATAAACCACATGAAATGCCTTTTGATGCAAGAAAGCCAAAAACTAATAAATATATTTTTGAAGCTATGCATAAGTGGCTTGATGAACATAAGGAATCAAACATAGTTAGATTTACTACTTTCTTTTACCATTTTACTTTAGTGTTTAATGATTTAGCTAAAGAAAAGTTCGTAGATTGGTTTGGATATAGCTCAAGTGTAAGTCCAGAGTGTTTAGAAGAATTTAAAAAGGAAAAAGGTTATGCATTAAGGCCAGAGCATATTGTTGATCAAGGATATTATAATTCTTCATTTAGAGTTCCCTCTAGAGAATATTTAGATTATATGGATTTTCAACAAAAATTTGTTGCAGAAAATGTGAAAAAACTTGTAGATATTGTTCATGAAGATGGAAGGGAAGTCATGATGTTTTTAGGTGATAATTGGATTGGTACAGAACCTTATGGAAAATATTTTTCTTCTATAGGAATAGATGGAGTAGTTGGTTCTGTTGGTAGTGGAGCAACACTTAGAATGATTTCAGATATTCCAGGTGTCAAATATACAGAGGGTAGATTCTTACCATATTTCTTTCCAGATACATTTTATAAAGGAAATGATCCTACAATAGAAGCGAAAGAAAATTGGGTAACTGCAAGAAGAGCATTAATGAGAAAACCTGTAGATAGAATTGGATATGGTGGATATTTATCATTAGCATATAAGTTTCCGAAGTTTGTTGATTATATCAAAAACGTTTGTGAAGAGTTTAGAGAAATATATGATAACATTGGAGGAAATAAACCTTACTGTGGATTAAAGGTTGCAGTACTTAACTGTTGGGGAAAACTAAGAAGTTGGCAAACTCATATGGTTGCACATGCATTATGGTATAAGCAAATATATACTTACTTAGGAATAATAGAATCACTAAGTGGTATGAGTTTTGATGTTGAATTTATAAGCTTTGATGATATTAAGGAAAAGGGAATTTCAAATGATATAGATGTAATAATTAATGCAGGTGATGCAGGTACTGCATTTAGTGGAGGCGATAAGTGGCTTGATAAAGAAATAATAACTACTTTAAGAGAGTGGATTTATAATGGTGGAGGTTTTGTTGGAGTAGGAGAACCTTCAGCAATATTATATGGAGGACATTTCTTTCAATTATCAGAAGCGCTAGGTGTAGATAAAGAATTGGGATTTTCATTGAGTACAGATAAGTATTTTAATACTCAACTTGATAAACATTTCATTACAGAGGATGTTATTGAAGAAATTGATTTTGGGGAAGGACAAAAAAATATTTATTCAAAGAGTAAAGAAACAGAAATAATTTGTTATAAAAATGGAGATTTATTGATGTCTTCAAATGATTATGGAAAAGGAAGGGCAGTATATATTGCAGGACTTCCATATTCAACTCAAAATACCCGCATACTTATGAGAAGTTGTTTCTATGCATCACATAAGGAGAAGGAAATGAAAAAATGGTATGCAGATAATTTGAATTGTGAAGTATCAGCATATTTAGAAAGCAATAAATATGCTGTAATTAATAATTCTCATGAGAAGCAAAGTACTATTGTATATGATGGAAATGGTAATAAAACGAAAATTGAATTACAACCAGGTGAAATTAAGTGGAATAAGATTAGTTAGTAGTTAGGAGTTAACGTATAAATTATGTTATAAATTATAAATTTAAAAAGAGTGTAATATAGGCTTGTTAATTAGTTTTATTATTAGCTATAAACTTCTAACTAAAAATTCATAACTACCTATAGGAGTGATTTTATGATTAAAAAGTTAATTTACAGTTTGGTATTTATAGTATCTGTATCACTAGTTATAAAAGGAAACACAATTCATGGATATAAAGGATTGTCTATTATGCTTATAGGATTAGCATGTTTACTTGCAGAGTTATATTCATACAATAGAAAATATCAATAAAAGGGAGAGAATATATATGAAACCAATATTATTAATAATGGCAGCTGGATTAGGAAGTAGATATGGTGGATTAAAGCAAATAGATAAGATTGGACCAAACGGGGAGATATTATTAGAGTTAGCTGTACATGATGCTATAAAAGCAGGCTTTGAAAAAATAGTATTTATTTTGAGAAGAGAAATTGAAGAGGAGTTTAAGGAGCTTATAGGAAATAAATTAGAAGAATATGTAGAGATAAAATATGTAATTCAAGAAATAGGTAATCTCCCAGAAGGATATACAGTTCCAAATGAAAGAACAAAACCATGGGGAACAGGACAAGCTATTTTATGCGCAAGAGATATTATAGATGCACCATTTGTAGCAATAAATGCAGATGATTTTTATGGGCAAGAGGCATTTAGAAAGATATATGAGTTTTTAATCAATAATAAAGAGGAAAATATGTATGGAATGGTAGGATATAAGCTGTGTAACACACTTTCAGAAAATGGACACGTTGCAAGAGGTGTTTGTAAAGTTAAGGATGGTTATTTGGAGGAAGTAATTGAAAGAACAAAAATAATAAAAAAAGATGAAGCTGCTTTTTATACGGAAGATGAGGAAAACTGGATAGAGCTTGATTATAATTCAACTGTATCAATGAATATGTGGGCATTTAATATTAACATATTTGAAGAATTAGAAATAGGATTTAAAAGGTTTCTAGATACAGAAGTTAAGTTAAATCCAAAGAAGAGTGAGTATTTTATACCTTCAGTTGTAAGTGAGTTATTAAGTAATGGTAAAATATCTGTTAAGGTTATGGAATCAAAGGATAAATGGTATGGGGTAACTTATAAAGAAGATAAAGACATTGTAAGAAGTGCAATTGAAAATATGATTAAACAAGGAGTTTATCATAAGAATTTGTGGGGGGAAATTAAGAGAAAATGTGTGACAAAAGTTTAGAAAAAACAGTTGAGGCACTTAAAAAATTTAATTTCGAGGGCGATATTATAAGAGTAGTACCATTTGGAAGTGGAATAATTAATGATACATTTTTAGTAGTTTGCAATGATAAAGATGGAAATAAAAATCAATATATTATTCAAAAAATAAATAATTTAATTTTTAAAAATATTAATCAATTAATGGAGAACTACTGTAATATATGTGATTATTTAAAAGCTGTAATATCAAAAAGAGGTGGAGATGTAGATAGGCAAACTATTACTGTAGTTCCAACTAAAAAGGGTAAGAATTTTTATTGTGACTCTATGGGGAATTGTTGGAGAAGTATTAAGTTTATTAAGAATACAGTAACTTATGATGTTAGTGAATCACCGCAAGATTTCTATAAGGTAGGGAGAACATTTGGAAAATTTCAAAATATGCTATCGGATTATAATGCAGCAAAACTATATGAAACAATACCTAATTTTCATAACACAAAGGAAAGATATAAGTCATTTATAAAATCTGTTGAAATTGATAAAGTAAATAGATTAGATAATGTAATAAATGAAGTTAATTTTATTATTGAGAGAAAGGAGGATACATCTATATTGTTAGATTTGCTTGAAAAGGGGGAATTACCTTTAAGAGTAACTCATAATGATACTAAAATTAGTAATATTCTTATGGATGCAACAACTAAAGAAGGAATTTGTGTTATAGATTTAGATACCATAATGCCAGGACTTTCTTTATATGATTTCGGAGATGCAATTAGAAGTGGAGCAACACATGTTTTAGAAGATGAAAAAGATTTAAATAAAGTATTTATTGATTTAGAATTTTTTGAAGCATTTACAAAAGGTTTTTTAGAGGAGACAGCAAATAGTTTAACTGAAAAAGAAATTGAATTATTACCAATGTCAGTAAAAGTAATTACATTAGAACAGGGAATGAGATTTTTAACTGATTATTTAAATGGGGATGTTTATTATAAAACAAGCTATAATAATCAAAATCTTGATAGGACTAGAACACAACTTAAACTTGTTAAGGATATAGAAGAAAAGCTAGATGAAATGAAAAATATAGTAAATAAAAGTTTAAGTAATAATATAGTAGAGGGGTAATAGTATGATTAAATTTGGTACTGGTGGATTTAGGGCAATAATTGGAGAAGATTTTACAAAAGATAATGTTCAGCAATTAGCTAGAGCTGTGGCTAGAAAAATGAAAGATGAAAAAGTTGAAAATAAAACTATAGTTGTAGGATATGATAGGAGATTTTTATCCAAAGAAGCTACAATGTGGATATCAGAAGTTTTAGCATATGAAGGAATTAAAGTTTTATTTATTCACAGGGGAGTACCTACACCATTAATTATGTTTGAAGTTAAAAGATTAGGTTTAGATTATGGAATGGCAATAACTGCAAGTCATAACCCTGCACTTTATAATGGGGTAAAGTTATTTACTAAGGGAGGGAAAGATGCTGATGAAATAGTAACAAATGATGTTGAAAGGTATATTTATAAATATGAAAATGAAGACTTGAAATCAATTTGTTTTGAAGAGGCTATAGAAAAAGGATTAGTAATGTATGATAATCCTTTTAATGAATATATAGATTGTATTTTATCACAAATAGACGTAGAAGCAATTAGAAATGCACATTTAAGAGTTGTTTTAGATCCAATGTATGGTGTAAGTCAAACATCGCTTAGAACTATACTTGCAACTGCAAGATGTGAATTGGATGTTATTAATGAAAGGCATGATACTTTATTTGGGGGAAAACTACCTACTCCAAATGCTGCTAATTTAAAATCTCTTCAAAATTATGTTATAGATAGAAAATATGATATTGGGATTGCCACCGATGGAGATGCAGATAGGCTTGGAGTAATAGATAATAACGGAAGATTTTTACATCCTAATGATATTTTAGTTTTATTATATTATTATTTATTAAAATATAAGGGGTGGAATGGCCCTGTTGTTAGAAATATTGCTACAACAGAACTTTTAGATAGAGTTGCACATAGTTTTGAAGAAGAATGTTATGAAGTGCCAGTTGGATTTAAGCACATTTCTTCAAAAATGATAGAAACTAATGCAATAATAGGTGGGGAATCTAGTGGTGGATTAACAGTTAAAGGTCATATTCAAGGCAAGGATGGTGTTTATGCAGCTTCTTTATTAGTTGAAATGATAGCTGTAACAGGAAAGTCTTTATCAGAAATATATGAAGACATATGTAATGAATATGGAAGATTATATATGACTGAAAGAGATTATAAAATGACCCAAAAGAAAAAACAAGATCTTATTGATATATTAATGGTTAAGAGAGAAGCAATTGAATTTAATTATGATATTGAAAGAGTTTCCTATGAAGATGGATATAAGGTTTATTTTAAAAATGGTGGCTGGGTAATAGTTCGTTTTTCAGGGACAGAACCTGTATTGAGAGTATTTGCTGAGATGGATACTTTGGAAAAGGCAGAAAAAATAAGCAAAATAGTTGAAGAAAAATTTGATTTATAAAATAAAATTAAATTGTTAAAAACGCAAAATAACTAAAAAATATAACAATAAGCTTATTGATTAAACGTTTACAAAAATATAGTATATAGTTATAAAAGGTGAGGGGGAGAATTTTATGAAGTTTAAGAAATTATCAGTGATATTAAGTGCACTTATGGTGGCAACATTGTTTGCGGGCTGTGGAAACTCAACATCAAGTAAAGACGCAGAGACTAATGAAGATGTTGCAACTTCAAGCTCTGAAGAAACAATATTAAAAATAGCTGCATTAGATGGTGGTCGTGGAGTTGAACACTGGAACAAGCTTGCTGAAAAGTTTGAGGAAACTCATGAAGGCGTTACAGTTGAATTAACAGCTGCTTCTAATTTAGAAGAAATAATTAGACCGCAAATTCAAGGTGGGAATGTACCGGATTTAATATATTTAGCCACTGGAAGACCTGAAGCATTAACAGAAACTTTTATAAATGAACAAGCTCTACATGATTTAACTAATGTTATGAATATGACTGTACCAGGTGAAGATGTTAAGGTGAAGGATAAGATATTGCCAGGATTTTTAGAAACATCAGCTACAGCTCCATATGGTGATGGAAAAGTTTATTTAGCTCCTTTATTTTATAGTCCAACAGGACTGTTTTATAATAAGGGATTATTTGAAGATAAGGGATATGAGGTACCAAAGACATGGGATGAGTTTTTTGCTTTAGGAGATAAGGCAAAGGAAGAAGGAATTTATTTGTTTTCATATCCAACAGCGGGATATTTTGATTCTGTAATGCCAGCAATGTTAGCTGCTTCTGGAGGAATAGAGGCATTTAATAAAGCAATGAATTATGAAGATGGATTTTGGACTTCAGATGATGCAACTAGAGTATTAGAAACCATAGCAAAATTAAAAGATTATACAGAACCTTCAGTAGTTGCAAATGCAAATAGTGATAATTTTAAAAAGAATCAACAGTTAATTTTAGATAATAAAGCTCTATTTATTCCTAATGGGGATTGGTTACCAAGTGAAATGGAAGATGCTCCTAGAGCAGAGGGATTTGAATGGGGATTTACTGCATATCCAGCATTTGAAGATGGTGGAGACATGTATTCTTATAACTATTTTGAACAAATGTATATACCAGCTGATGCAGCTAATACATCATTAGCAGAAGAATTTATGGCTTATATGTATAGCGATGAAGCTGTTGGAATAATTGCTGAATTAGGTAAATCAGTGGTTCCTGTAGAAGGTGCAATTGATATTGCTAGTAAATATTTAGATGACTTACAAATTGAGATGTTAAGTGTTTATGATAATGGTGCAAAGCCAGTTATGGGAGGATTTGTAGCAACAGAACCAGTTGAAGGAGTAGTTTGGAATGATTCTTATATATTAATAATTGATTCAATAATGAATGGAACTAAAACTGTAGAAGATTGGGAAACTGCATTAACAAGTGCATCTGATAAATTAAGAGAAGCTATAATTAAATAGTATTATTTAGGCGTTATGAAAGTAGCGCCTATTTTTATAATTCTATTTATGTATTTTTATGACAATAAAGATTAATAATATAGTTAATAGTTAGGGGGAATGGGACATGAGAAAAGTATAAAAGAAGGAAGATATAAAAATGAAAATAATAAATAAAGGTTTTAGAGTATTAATATTAACTTTAATCTTAATACTTCCTAGCAGCAGTATTAAGGCGTTTGATTATGAAGATATTAATGTAAAATTAATAGGACATAGAGGAGCAAGTGCATATGAACCAGAAAATACTATTCCCTCTTTTGTGAAAGCTGCAGAGCTTGGAATGTGGGGAGCAGAATGTGATTTGTATTCGCTTAGAGATGGAAGCCTTGTTATATTCCATGATAATGATGTTGATAGAATGACAAATGGTGTTGGTAAAATTCAAAGTATGAGTTTAGTTGAAGTTAGGGCGCTAAATATTGATAGTGGAAATAATATTAAAAAGTATAAGAATTTAAAGATACCTACTTTAGATGAATATCTAATATGCTGTAAGAAAAATAAGTTAATTCCAGTAATTGAATTTAAGGAAATTAATGTTGAGAATGTAAAAGAAGTTGTTGATAAGATTAAGGGGTATGGCTTAGAAGATGAAGCTATAATAATTTCAACATCATATGAATGGATAAAATATATTAGGCAGTATAGTTATAAGATTCAGTTTCAATATTTAAATGATATAAGTTTAGAAAATATTAATTTATTAAAAGAGTATGGTAATTATGGAATAGATGTTAGAAGAGATAGAATAACTGCTGAAAATGTAAAGCTAGCTCATGAAAATGGAGCAATAGTTAATGTATGGGGAGTAAATACTGAAGAAGAGGCTAATATGCTTATAGATATAGGGGTAGATATGATTACTAGTGATTATAAATTAAAATAAAAAAGTATTATTTATATGTATAATAAGGAACGAGCTTGTCAAGAATTAAAATAAATAATTCTTGGAGGTTAGAAATATGAATAAAGTTTCTTTGGTTGGTAATGTAGTAAATGATTTAGAGTTAAAAGATTATAAGAATGATGAAGGTGAAGGTAAGTATGTTAGATTTACTTTAGCAATTAATGAGTACAGCGTTAGAAAGAATGAAAGAATTGCCACATTCGTTGAAGTAGTGGCATTTGGTAAGAAGGCTGTAATATTAGCTCATAATGTTGGTAAGGGAAGTAAGCTAGCCGTTGAAGGGAAATTAAGGACTAGTAACTATTCAAATAGTGAAGGTGAAAAGAAATATAAAGTAGACATAATATTAAGTGAATTTACTTTTATTGATAGTAAGAAAAAGGCTGTTAATGAGGTAGTTCAGGAAGAAGTTCCATTTTAATATATAATAATGACATAATGAAATCTCAAATTTGCTTTGAATTATTTTATAGAAAATAATAATTAGTGAATTTGAGATTTTAATTTTATTATTTAATATATTTAGTTATAAGGATAATATTATCTTTATAAAAATTACTGATTTGGTAAGTATTGAATAATGAATTGGAATACCTTAAAATATAGAGTAACATAAAGTTTTTACTTTATAAGTAGGAGATTATGTTATGAAAGAAAACAGGGGAGGATACATATGAAGGTTATAAAAAGAAACGGAAGATTTGAAGACTTCCAAATTGATAAGTTAGAAAGAAGTATAAAAAATTCTGCAAGTGACATAAGTATTGTTCTTAATAATTCGGATATAAAATTATTATGCAATGAAATAATGAAGGAATTATCTATGACATGTAAAGATAATAATGTTACGAGTAGTTATGAGATTGTTGGTGTTACTGTAAGTGTTTTAAAGAATAATAATTTTGCAAAAGTTATAAATAGTTATTTAGATATATAATAGTGAAAAAAGGTATCGCATTATCAATATTGCGATACCTTTTTCATATGGTGCACCTAGAGGGACTCGAACCCCCGACGCCTGGATTCGAAGTCCAGCACTCTATCCAACTGAGCTATAGGTGCAAAGAATATATTATTTATTATAATATTAAAAAATATAAAATTCTATAAAATTAGTTTTTTTATATATTATTTAGTAAGAGTATTGATAGGTATGTGGTATATAGATAGAGTGTAAATACATAAAAATAACTATAAAATCATATAAAACTCTAAAAATACTAGGTGTTTTATCATACTCTATACCTGGTGTATCAATAATAGAAAAAGAGAGAAAAATAACGAAAAAACAAAGTAAATGGTGAATAGTTTTCAATAATAATATTTATAATATATTTAAGGCGAAAAAGCTGTGATAGAATAGTCATTGTCCTTGAGGGAAACAGTTTAGAACTGAAACAAGTTAAAAAACTTGAAAAAATAAGTTCAAAAAAATGTTGACACGAAAGTGACAAAGTGATAAGATAAGGAAGTCGCTTGAGTGCGACACAAGAAATGATCTTTGAAAATTGAACAGAATATAGTTAAAGTAAACCAGCAATTCTTTTGAGAGT
>NZ_JADPBQ010000036.1 GCF_015670405.1 Clostridium sp. 1001271B_151109_B4
ACTCTCAAAAGAATTGCTGGTTTACTTTAACTATATTCTGTTCAATTTTCAAAGACCATTTACTCTGTCGCACCGAAGCGACTTCCTTATCTTATCACTGAGAAACTTTTCTGTCAACACATTTTTTTCAACATTTTTTCGTGTTGTTTGTGTTAATAAAAAATTTGCTTTCGCTCTTTCGAGTTACTTGCTGTCCCTCAGGACAAGACTTATAATATCACCTAAAATTGATTAAAATATCTGATAATATATTATTATATAAGATTATATTCAATATACTCTATTTTTTATTAATATACTCTCTTTTACTCATATTGATACACTAGGGGCAGTGTTATATTTTTTCTATAAAGTTATCCACTTAACGCACATTATCCACAAGCTTATATCAATAGTATTATACCTTTATTAACATAATTAACATTATCCACAAGTGTATTTTCTTATTTACTCTCTTCCCTTTATTTAAAAGATTCTATTAGTCTTTATATTATTATCTTAGAATTTTATATCAAATATTTTTAATAATTAAATTAACTATAAAATTAAAAATAAAAAAAGAACACAAAAGCTATTCTTTCATGTTCTTTTTGAAAATTAAATTAAACTACTCTTTTTTTAGGAATTACAACTGGATTCTCTCTTAATCCCTTTACCTCTTCATTATCATCAATTAATGTTCCCTTATCTGTAATTGCATGATTCATCATTACATTACTTCCTATAACTGTATTTTGTAGAATTACACAATTCTCTATTATACTTCCCTTTCCAATATAAACATTTCTTCCTATAACACAATTCTTAACTTCACCTTCAATATAAGAACCATTTGCAATTATAGAATTGCTTACACTACTTGTAGACGTATATTGAGTTGGGCAAGCATCCTTTGGCTTTGTGTAAACTGGAAAGTGATTATAGAATAATTCTTTATTTACTTTTTCATTTAAAAAGTCCATATTTGCATTAAAATATGCATTTATTGAGTTTATACAAGCTAAATACCCCTTAAACTCATATGCTCCAACCTTTAATTTATCTATATTTCCATTAATATAGTTCTTAATCTTCTTATATCTTCCACCTCTGATACATTCATATATCATATCTATAAAAAGATCAGTCTTCATTATATACATTTCCATATTTATATTGGCACTATTTTTTAATCCAACATTTTCGCCAACTCCAATAACTCTTGAATTTTCATCAAAGTTTAATACTTGGCAATCTATAAAATTATCTTCTACATGTTTAACATTTTTATAAACAGTAGTTACATCATTTCCTTGTTCAATATGATATTTAATTAATTCGTTATAATCTAAGTTACAAACCATATATGACGAACAAATTAATGTATATTCTTTTTTACTATGGTCAAAATAATCAATATTATCTAAAAAATTATGAACATCATCGTGTACTGGATCCTCATCACTAAAATTAAATACTTTTAATCCATCTTTTTTACGATATATATCCCATGGCTTCCCATTTGTTAAATGATCCATCAATGATCTTGATTTATTTTTTGTAAAAATACCTATTGCTTCAATTCCTGAATTAGTCATATTTGATAAAATAAAATCTACTACTCTGTATCTACCTGCTATAGGTAATGAAGCTAACGGTCTATGTCTCGTTAGCTCCGTTGTTCTTTGTTCATTTTCATCTAAATTAATTATACCAATACAGTTATTCATCTTCTTATCTACCCCTCTATCTTAAACTTCCATTGCTTCTATCACACTACCGCTTTTTATATCCTCTTTAGATGCTATAACAGATATTTTTTCACCATTTCCTACTTTGCAATCTTTTCTTATTTTTGCTTCTCCACCAATTATAGCTTTATTAATAACTACGTTATCACCAATCTTAGCATCTGTCATAATTACAGAATCCTTAATAACAGTGTTTTTACCTATATATACACCTTCAAATAATACTGAATTTTCTACTGTTCCATGAACTGTACATCCTTCAACAACTAATGAATTTTTAACATTCGCATCTTTTCCTATATATTGAGCTGGTCTTACAGGGCTTACAGAGTAAATCTTCCAGTCATCTTCATAAAGATTTAATCCACTTTCCCTCTTTAATAAATCCATATTAGCTTCCCAAAGACTACTAATTGTACCTACATCTTTCCAATAACCTTTAAATGGATATGCAACTAACTTTCTACCTTCATTTAACATTTTAGGAATTATATTTTTACCAAAATCATTACTTGATTCTTTATCTTTTTCATCTTCTTTTAATGCTTGTCTTAAAACCTTCCAATTAAATATATAAACTCCCATTGAAGCCATATTACTTTTTGGATTAGCTGGCTTTTCTTCAAATTCATATATTGATAAATCATCATTAGTATTCATTATTCCAAATCTACAAGCCTCTTCCATAGGAACTTCTATTACAGCAATTGTTGCTTCAGCATTTCTTTCTTTGTGGAATTGAAGCATTTTATCATAATCCATTTTATATATATGGTCTCCTGATAAAATTAATACATATTCAGGATCATATCTATCAACAAATTCAATATTTTGATAAATGGCATTAGCTGTTCCCTTATACCAGTTGCCTCCTTTTTCTTCTTGGTATGGTGGTAATATACTTACTCCTCCATCTCTTCTGTCTAAATCCCATGGAGTACCTATTCCAATATGAGCATTTAATTCTAAAGGTTTATATTGTGTTAAAACTCCAACTGAATAAATTCCTGAATTTGAGCAATTACTTAATGGAAAATCTATTATTCTATACTTCCCTCCATAAGGTACTGCTGGCTTAGCTAATTTTTTTGTTAGTACACCTAACCTTGATCCTTGTCCTCCTGCTAATATCATAGCAACCATTTCTTTTTTTCTCACTATTATCCCCATCCCCTCTTAATTTAATATGCCGTAATATACTTATTACGCTACTAAATTACATTTTCTTATTTATGTTAAATTTATTTTTTTGACTATATAATTACTATCTAATAGATTCATACTAATTAATCTATTACTAAAATGCTTTCTTTAAAAGCATATAAAAATTAAATCTATATTAAACATTTGTAAATTTCATTCATTATTTTAAATTTTTGGAACCAATCTTTTTAATAAGGCACTTTATTTATAGAAAAGTGCCTTATTTTTTCTATAAAATCTTTAAAACTTTATATTCATGAGATTTTAACTCTATTTCAATTTGCCCATTCTTTATTTCATACTTTTTATCATTGCTCATTAAATCAATAATAGTATTTCCATCATTAACATCATTCAATGAAATATTCTCTTTCTTTTCCATAGTATTAACTACAACTAATATCTTTTCATTGCCTATTAGCCTTTCATATCCTAAAACTTCATTATTAAAGTCTAAGAATTTTATTTCTCCACTCTTCAATGCCTCTTCATTAGCTCTAATATTAGATATCTTAATATAAAAACTTAATATATCCTTATTTTCTTTTCCCCAAGGATATGCCTTTCTATTATAAGGATCCTTACCTCCAGTTAGTCCTGCTTCATCTCCATAATATATTAACGGAACACCTGGCAATGTCATTTGAATAATTACTGCTAATTTTAGCAAGCTAATATTGTTATTCAAAATAGTTAATACTCTTTCAGTATCATGATTTCCTAAAATATTCATAGTTGAATAAAAATATTCTTTTGGATAGTTTTCCTTAAGAGACATATACTTTTTAATAAAATATCTATTTCCTATATAATTTCTAACTAAATCTAAAATTATTTGCCTCAAAGGATAATTTGTAACTGAGTCTAACTCACTTCCAAATAAATATTCTCTTCTTCTATTATAACTATATTTATTAGATGCATCCTCCCATACCTCACCAATCAATACCCCTTCATTCTTTACTGCTTTAAGTTTCTTTTTTAAAATTTTAATAAACTCATCTGGCAATTCATCCGCAACATCTAATCTCCATCCACTCGCTCCAAGTTTTAACCATTTTTCTATTATTGAATTATTATTTCTAATTATATAATCCAAATAACTTGGATTTAATTCATCAACATTAGGCATATTAGAAAATCCCCACCATGCTTCATATAACTTTGGATAATCATTAAATCTATACCATCGGTAATATGGTGACTGCAAAGATTGATAGGCTCCTAAAGAATCATAATTCCCAAACTTATTAAAATACTTACTATCACTTCCTGTATGACTAAAAACCCCATCTAATATGATTCTCATTCCTAACTTTTCAGCTTCACTACATAGTTCCTTAAATATTTCTTCATCTCCAAACATTTGATCGATTTTTTCATAATCTCCAGTATCATATTTATGACAGCTTGGTGAGTCAAATATTGGATTAAAATATATTGTGCTTACTCCTAATGATTTTATATACTTCAATTTCTCCTTTACTCCTAAAAGATTTCCACCATAAAAATCCCACCTAACTATATCCCCGTGTTCATCTTTTATATACATTGGATCATCATCCCATTTTCCATATATAAAAGTATTTTTTTTCGGATTTAATACTTTACCGTCTTTATTCCCATTGAAGAACCTATCTACAAATATCTGATATATAATCCCTTTCTTATACCAGTTAGGAACCTCCTCATTAGAATATATAGTTATTTGATAACTTTTAGGATCATTAAAGTATGTTTGCCCTTCTCCACCTAAGGATTCCATATTATTACCATATAAAATATTTCTACCACAATAGTTCACCCTAAAATAGTAATATATCAATCCAAAGCAGTTGCTAGTATCTATTTCCTTTTCATAAACCCAATTATTTACATATCCATTCCATCCTATTTCATTCATTTGAACTTCTACTTGATTATTATAAAAATTGATCAAATTAATATAAACTGAACATTTTTTACTAGTCCATATCCTAATTCGCACTTTAGTTCCTATAGTAACTGCCCCAAATGGATTTCTTAATTGAAGATTATGCGAATCATGGAAAACTTGTATATCATCCAAATTCACATTCCTCCTATAAATTCTTATATATTACAGTAGAGCCCCATATACCAGTTGCATATTCTTTAATTGTTCTATCTGATGAAAAGATACCTGAATGTGCTATATTAACTCCACACATCCTTTGCCATTTTTCTTTATTCATATAAAGTTTATTTACTTTATCTTGTGCTGCTAAATAAGCATCAAAATCCTTTAATACAAAGAACTCATCATTATATGTTAATAAATTCTCGTATATTGTTCTAAATCTATCTTTATCATTGCAATATTTACCATTAATTAAATCGTTAGTTACTCTTTGTAATCTCGGATCATTATTACAAACTTCCCATGATGAGTATCCACCTTGTTTATGATAATTCAATACTTCTTCAGCATTTAATCCAAAAATTACAATATTATCTTCACCAACCTCATCTTTAATTTCTATATTAGCTCCATCTAAAGTTGCTATTGTAATAGCACCATTCATCATGAATTTCATATTAGATGTTCCAGAGGCTTCTTTAGTAGTAGTTGATATTTGTTCACTTAAATCTGTTGCAGGAATTATTTTTTCTGCTAAAGATACTTGATAATTTTCAAGCATTACTACTTTAATCTTATCATTTACCCTTGGATCGTTATTTACAGTTTCAGCAACTCTGCAAATTAATTCAATTATATTCTTTGCTAGATAATATCCTGGTGCTGCTTTTCCTGCAAATATAAAAGTCCTTGGTATTATATCTAAACTAGGATTTTCAATTAATTTATTATAAAGATCCATTATTCTTAAACAATTTAATGTTTGTCTTTTATATGCATGTATTCTTTTAATTTGAACATCAAAAATTGAATTAGTATCAATAACTATTCCATTTGATTTATAAATCTCTTTTGCTAATCTTTCCTTGTTATCCTTTTTTATCTCTCTAAGCTTTTCTAATACTGCTGAATCATCTAAGTAATTTTTAAAGTTTTCTAGGTCAGTAGGATGCTTTATAAAGCTATCCCCAATTGTATCTACTAAAAGCTTAGTTAATTTAGGATTAGACCTTATTAACCATCTTCTATGTGTAATACCATTTGTTTTATTATTAAACTTAGATGGATATAAGTAATAGAAATCAGACATTTCCCTCTTCTTTAATATTTCTGTATGAAGTTTTGCAACCCCATTTACACTATGGCTACCTACTATGGCTAAATTAGCCATCCTTACATATCCATCACCTATAATAGACATTCTTGATATCTTATCCCATTGTCCTACATACTTATTCCATAATTCTTCACAGTACCTTCTATTTATTTCTTCTATAATCATATAAATTCTTGGTAGCAAACTCTTAAACATATCTACTGGCCACTTTTCTAAAGCCTCAGCCAAAATTGTATGGTTAGTATATGAAATAGTATTTTGAGTTATTCTCCAAGCATTTTCCCAAGATAGACCCTCTTCATCTAATAGTATTCTCATCAATTCAGGAATTGCTAATGTTGGGTGAGTATCATTAATATGAATTGCTATTTTTTCATCTAGTAATTTAATATCTCCCTTATGCTTCTTATAGTGTCTAACTATGCTTTGTATTCCTGCTGATACAAAGAAATACTGTTGTTTTAATCTAAGCATTTTCCCTTCATAGAAAGAATCCTCAGGATATAAAACTAACGAAATTGCCTCTACTGAATTTTTATATGAAATTGCCTTTAAAAAATCACCTCTACTGAAGGATGAAAAATCAAATTCATTTGATACTGGCTCTGCACTCCATAATCTTAAGGTATTAATAACTTCATTTTCATACCCAACTATAGGAGTATCATAAGGTACTGCTAATACAGGTTCGTAATTAACATGGGTAAATGTAAGCTTTCCATTAACATAATCAGAAATTATACTTCCCCCAAACTTAACAATTTCAGCCTTATCTTGTTTTTTAATTTCCCATACATTTCCTTCTCTTAACCAATTATCAGATGCCTCTACCTGTTGACAATCTACAATTTTTTGTTCAAAAAATCCATATTTATATCTTATTCCACAACCATGACCAGCAATATTTAAAGATGCCATTGAATCTAAAAAACAAGCTGCTAATCTTCCAAGTCCACCATTTCCTAAACCTTGGTCATGTTCTAAATTTTCGATTTCTTCTAAGTCAATATCTAATTCACTTAAAGCATCTCTACAGATATCCCTTATTCCCAAATTTAAAAGAAAATCACCTAATAGCCTTCCTAATAAGAATTCCATTGAGAAATAGTATACTTGTTTTTCTCCAGTTTGATTATATCTATTATTAGTATCCATCCAAGTACTAATTACATAGTCTCTAACCAAACTCCCCAATGCTTCATATTTTTGTTGATTATTTCCTTCTTTTAATTCCTTTCCATGTAATTGAACGAATTTATTGTTATAATCTCTTTTAAATGAATTCTTATCAATTGATAGCATATATCTACCTCCTAATAGCTTGTATCCATTAAGGTCTCTTGACTACTTCTTCATATAATACTTTATATTGCATAGCTGATTTTTTCCAGCTGTTATCTGAATCCATAGCTTGTCTGATTATGTTATTCCAAGCATCTTTATCGTCGTAGATTGTTAATGCATATTCTATTATTTGCATTAATTCATTTGAGTTAAAGTTTTTAAATCCAAAACCATTACCTATTCCAGTGTACTTATTATAAGGACAAATGGTATCTTTTAATCCTCCTGTTTCTCTTACAATTGGTATCGTACCATACCTTAAAGCAATTAATTGTCCTAATCCACAAGGCTCAAATAATGAAGGCATTAAGAACATATCTGTTGCAGCATATATTTTATGAGCTAATGAATTATCAAATTTAATATTTGCTGAAACTTTATCTGGATATCTATATTGCAGATTCTTAAATGTTTCTTCATACCAATAATCTCCTGTTCCTAGAACAACAAATTGTATATCTTTTTGAAGAAGTCTATCAATTATGCTTACTATTAAGTCACATCCCTTTTGATGAGTTAATCTAGATATTAAACCAATCATAGGAGTCTCTGCCCTTTGTGGTAATCCTAGTTCTTTTTGAAGAGATAACTTATTTTCAACCTTATTTGCTATTGAATCCCAAGTAAAATTCTTAAATATAAGGTTATCCTTCTCAGGATCAAATTCTTCATAATCTATCCCATTTACTATTCCCTTTAAGAAATCACTTTTACATCTTAGTAATCCATCAAGCCCTTCTCCATATTGTTGTGTCTTTATTTCTTCTGCATAAGTATTACTTACAGTAGTAATTTGATCAGAATAATTTATTCCACCTTTTAAAAAGCTAACTGATCCATGTAATTCAACACTACCATTAGTTAATGGCATATAGTCATATCCAAATAGCTCAGGCAAAACATTAGGCACAAAGTTACCCTTAAACAATAAATTATGAATCGAAAATACAGTTTTCATATTTGAGTAAAACTCGTTATTTTTATACTCTAAATTTAATAGGACTGGTACCATACCTGTTTGCCAATCATTACAATTGATTATATCCGGCTTCCAATCTATTTCTTTAATAAATTCTAAAACTGCTCTATTAAAAAATGCAAACCTTTCCCCATCATCATAATATCCATATAACCCATCTCTATTAAAGTAATATTCATTATCTATGAAATAATATACAACATCTTTATATTTATATTGAAAAACTCCACAATACTGATTTCTCCATCCTACAGGAACTGTAAACCACTTTATAAATTGTAAATTTTGCTTTAGTTCATCCTTTATATTCTTATATTTGGGTATTACTACCCTAGCTTCTACACCTAGTTCAGTTAAGGATTGAGGTAATGCCCCCATTACATCCCCTAGACCACCAGTCTTAATAAACGGATGCGCTTCTGATGCTGCAAACAATACTTTCATCTATTCACACTCCCTATTTAGATTTATTATTCATAACTTTTAAAATAATAGCCGCCATTGGTGGAACTTTTATTTTTACAGAATATGGCTGATTGTTGTAAGGAATTTCTTCTGCTAACAATACATCACTTATAACTTGTCCTGACCCTCCATATATTTCACTATCTGTATTAAAGTCTTCTACATACTCTCCTAATTTTGGAACTCCTATTCTGAAATCATATCTAACTACAGGAGTATAATTGCATACAAATATCAAAGATTCATTATTCTTTTTATCATGTCTAATAAAAGAGAATATACTTTCATCACAATTATCTGCATCAATCCATTCATATCCTTCTGGTTCATAATCATTTTCCCATAGTGCTTTATTTTCTTTATAATAATGATTCATATCTTTAAAGAATAATTGTGTCTTTTTATGCATATCATTTTCTTCTATTAGGTTCCATTGTAACTCTTCATACTCATGCCATTCTGTAAATTGACCATATTCTGACCCCATGAACATTAACTTCTTCCCTGGATGTCCCATCATATGAGCTAAGTAAAGTCTAAGCCCAGCAAACTTATTCCAATAGTCTCCCCACATCTTATTAACTAAAGAACCCTTACCATGTACAACTTCATCATGAGATATTGACAAAATAAAATTCTCTGAGTAATTATAAGCCATAGAAAAAGTCATCTTATTATGATGATATTTTCTATACAACGGATCTTCATTAATATATGTTAAAGTATCATTCATCCATCCCATATTCCATTTAAAATTAAATCCTAATCCACCATCTTCAACAGGCTTTGATATTTTAGGCCATGCTGTAGACTCTTCTGCAATTGTCATTACTGTCGGAAATTCTTTATGAATCGCAGTATTATACTCTTTTATAAATTGCATAGCTTCTAAATTTCCATTTTCTCCATAAATATTAGGATACCATTCATCATTTTCTCTACCATAGCTAAGGTAAAGCATATTTGATACCGCATCATTTCTAATACCATCTATATGAAATTCTCTTATCCAAAAGAATAAATTCGAAATTAAAAAGCTTTTAACTTCAGGCTTTCCTAAATCAAAATTAAAAGTTCCCCATCCTTTATTATCTCTTTTCCATGCTTCATCATATTCATAAGTTGGAGTTCCATCAAACATATATAATCCATGAGCATCTTTACAAAAATGACTTGGCACCCAATCTAATATTACTCCAATACCAGCTTTATGAAGTTCATCAACCAAGTATTTAAAATCATTTGCTGAGCCATATCTGCTAGTAACTGAAAAATAACCTACACCTTGATATCCCCAAGATGCATCTAATGGATGTTCAATGATTGGTAAAATCTCTACATGTGTATAGCCCATATCACTTAAGTACTTTGGCAGTTCTTCAGCAATCTCTTTATATGTTAAAAACTCTTTATTTTTAGTTTTCCATGATCCCAAATGCATTTCATAGATGTTTATTGGACTGTCATACATATTAAATTTTTTTCTCTTCATCATCCAACTTCTATCATTCCATTTATATTTATCAGATTCACTAACAATTGATGCAGTATCAGGTCTTTTTTCTGATTTAAATGCATATGGATCAGCTTTTAAACTATAGATTCCATATATATTTTCTATTGCATATTTATATTTTTCTCCTGCATTTATTCCCTCAATAAATATACTCCATATACCTTCATCTGATACCTTTTCCATCTTATATTCATCTTTTATTTCAAAATCCGAAAAATCTCCTACTACATACACCTTTTTTGCTCTTGGAGCCCAAGTTGTAAATCTTACCCCTTTTTTTCTTTTTTCTGAAACATGATGTGCACCCATAAATCCATATGCTTCATAATGCTTTCCTTCATGAAATAAGTTAATGTTTTCAGGAGTTAACTCACATTTCACCTTTTTTCTTGTAGTCTTACTTACTTTATCATTATCTAAACTCTTACTCTTTATTTTTTTATTAACTGATTTAACATCTTCAATTGTCTTTTTAGTATTACTCTTCTTAATAGCTGCTCCATTTTCTCCTCTCATGTAAATACCCCCTCATCTTTATACTGATGTAAATTGTTTTTTAGCAAATCTTATCCTTTATTTTATAATTTTACCATCAAGCATTTATACTCTTCAACTTCTTTTAAGCGACATTTAATCTGATAAATCCACTTATGTATTTTCATATCACTCCTTTTATTGTTGTATTTTGTTGTTTTTAGGGTGTTATTTTTTCTTTTTTGTCTATTTTTCAGAAAATATTACACTGCTTTTTTTTTAATTTGCTAATATATTTTTTTAATTATATGTTTTTATAACACCTTGAAATCTTATATTTCAAAGTAAGCTTCCATTTACAAAAAAGGGGCTGTAGCACTAAATAATTAGTGCACAGCTTCTTTTTGATAAAAAAATAAATCCAAGACTCTACAAGTCTAGGATTTATGATAAAATATTTTTCATTCTAACAAAAAAATCTTACACAAAAATTATACTGTAAATCGAAAGTTTTAAGTGATAAAACTTCCTTTTGATATAGAGTGCATAATTCCAGAAAATGATTCATTGAGATTACTAAGTCAGTTTGTAGAATAGATGGATTTAACTGAACTATATTCTACTTATTCTAAGATGAGAGAAAATCAAGTATCGCCAACGAACATGCTAAAAATTATACTTTATGGATATATGAATGGTTTCTATTCTTCACGAGATATAGAAAGGGCATGTCTTAGAGATATAAATTTTATGTTTTTGCTCGAAGGGGCATCCTCTCCGGATGACTCAACATTTGCTTTTAATTACATATCAACATTTATAAGAGTCATTTTTAATGCTAAAATTAATATCTATTAAGTCACTCGTTAAAACTCCAACATTTCCCTTAACCATTTAACTATAATTTAATATAACAAAAAAAGATACCTAGTATAAACTAAGTATCTTCTTACCTGGCAACGTTCTACTCTCCCACACAGTCACCCGTGCAGTACCATCGACGCTGTAGAGCTTAACTTTCCTGTTCGGAATGGGAAGGAGTGTTTCCTCTACGCCATCATCACCAGATTATTGAGATTGTTATCTCAAAATTGCACATGAATTATATTTTTATTGGTCAAGCCCTCGACCTATTAGTATCAGTCAGCTACATACGTTACCGCACTTA
>NZ_JADPBQ010000037.1 GCF_015670405.1 Clostridium sp. 1001271B_151109_B4
TGCACGCAAGGGGTCAAGGGTTCGAATCCCTTTACCTCCACCAAAGCTACGATTTTAAATCGTAGCTTTTTTGTTGTATAAATTAGTAATAATTTGTCGTAAAATAAATTGAAAATATTATTGTTTTTTTGCTATGATTTTAATAAAGTATTATATAATAGTGTATATAGTATTTCTAAAATAGATTTATAATGTGTTCTTATATAAAAATAAGAATGGGAGTGATCATATGGAAGAAAAAATAAATTTAGAGCAAAGAATAATTCAGTTGAAATTGAAAAAAAGGGATTTAGTTCTAGCTGGGAAAGATACAAAAGAACTTGATGATGAAATCAACAATATAAAAAATGAGTTAGATAAATTATCTTTGATAGTAAAATAAATTTTATAACAATTTTAATTTAAGCATATTATATTCAAAAATATCATAATAATTCTTGAGGGAATTATATTTTCATGTAAATATAGGAGGGACTATTTATGATAAGAACAGTGGTATGCGAAAAAGAAGGTTGTTCAGGAAATACTTTTTTTATAGAAACTCAAGATAATAATTTGGTACTAACATGTGAACATTGTAAGAGCAAATATGAATTTGATATAAGTTATTATGATTTTATTATATTATCAAATTGTTCTAAATGTAATAACGATACTTTTAAGGTATTTAGGGATACTGAAAAGGAAGGAATATATGCAAAATGTGTTGAATGTGGTTCAACACCAGAAAAGATATATATAGACTCAGATGGAATTCAAGTATCTTATGAAGTGAAGTTATTAAATGATATTAAGGAATTAATGTATCAATTAGAACAAAGGGTATGTAATGTAGAAGTTAAATTGCAGGATCTTGAAGGTAGTCAGGGAATATTGGAAGAATCGTTAGCGTATATTAATAGATATTTAGTTGAAAAAAACTAATAATAGAACTTTATAAATTATAATAGGGAGAAGATATGAAAAACAAAAGAATAATAATGAATTGGATATTATTAATAGCTTGGATGATATTAATATTTGTAATGTCCAATCAGCCAGCAGATATATCTAATAAACAAAGTGATTTATTTATAAATATACTTTCATTTATAGGAATTGATTTAAATAGTACTTTAGGATCAATAGCATCATTTGCTGTGAGAAAGACAGCACATTTTACTGAGTATTTTATATTATATTGGTTAGCTGTTTCAGTATTTAAAAATTATATTGAAATAAAGAAAGCAAGAATATATTCTTTAGCTATAGTATTGGGATATGCAATTACAGATGAAGTGCATCAATATTTTATACCAGGACGAGAAATGGCTTTTAGAGATGTGATGATTGATTTTTCAGGTGGATTATTTGGCTGCCTTATAGATTTGCTATTGCATAAATTTAAAAATAAAAAAGTTAATAGAAATAGTTCATCAAGGATTGTTGCTAGATAATTGCAATGATCCTTTTTTATAGCTTAGGAATAATAGAATTATTATAGATAACCTAAGTATAAATAAAGAAATTATACACCTATTTAACTATATGTAGATAGAGATAAGAATGAAAGTGTTAATACGTCAAATTTTAAATTTACCTTAATAATTTTAATGGAATTGCTAGAAGTTTAAAGAGAAGAAAGTGAATTATGTACTATTTAGTTCATTAAATTCATAAAGATTAAGTATGACTTTAAATAATAAAAGCTAATAAAAATGACAATTAATCGATCTATATAAAGAAAGGTGGGTGAGGGATAATACTATAAAATAGTATTATCAATAAATTATGAAAGAATATAATTATAAAAACCTTAGAAATGTAGGATTAATAGGACATGGAGCAACAGGAAAGACATCCTTAGCTGAATCATTATTATTTTATACAAATAATACAGATAGGCTTGGAAAAGTTGAAGATGGTACTACTGTAATGGATTATGAACAGGAAGAGAAAAAAAGGGGAATATCATTATCAACATCAGTAGCTTCTTTTGAAGAGAATAACATTAAGATTAATATAGTAGATATGCCAGGATACTTTGATTTTCAAGGGGAGATGGCTCAAGGAATGAGAGCTGTAGATATTGCAACTATCGTAGTGTGTGCTGCATCTGGTATTCAAGTAGGTACTGAAAAGGCATGGGACTATTGTGAAAAGATTAAATTACCAAGGGCATTTTTCGTTAATAAGATGGATAGAGAAAATGCTAGCTTTGATAGTGTTCTAGAGCAAATGAAAGAAAAGTTTGGAACTAGTGTTGTTCCTATTCAATACCCAATAGGAAAAGAAAGTGATTTTAATGGAATTATAAATGTAATTTCAAAGACAGCATTAGTATATAATGCTAAAACTTCCAAAATGGAACCGTCAGAAATACCAGAGGAGTTAAAAGACAAAGTTGAAGAATGCAAGCAAATGGTAATGGAGGCTGCTGCCGAAACTGATGAAGAACTATTAGATAAGTATTTAAATGATGGTGAATTATGTGATGAAGATATATATAATGGATTAATAAAGGGTTGTGCTAATGGTGATATAGCACCAGTCTTATGCGGTAGCGCTATAAAGATGATTGGAATCAAATCAATGATTAATAGTATAATTAAATGTTTTCCATCACCGGAGCATTCACTTCCACAAAAAGCAATTAATTTAAGTACCAATGAAGAGGTTTTCATAAATATTCATGATGAGAAACCATTTTCTGCTTTTGTATTTAAAACTATTGCAGACCCATTTGTAGGTAAAATATCATTATTTAGAGTAATGACTGGAAAGATAAGTGGAGAAATGACTGCATTAAATACTAATAAAGATAAGCAAGAAAAACTAAACCATTTATTCTTTATGAAAGGTAAAAATCAAATTCCTACACAAGTTATTTCAGCTGGGGATATAGGAGCAGTAGCAAAATTACAATATACAGCAACTGGAGATACATTATGTAGTGATAAATTAAAGATTATGTATGATAAAATTAATTTACCAAATGCAGTAATGCCTATGGCTGTATTACCAAAGTCTAAAGGTGATGAAGAGAAGATATCTTTATCATTATCAAAGTTAATGGAAGAAGATCCTGTATTTAAGGTTGAACGAGATGTTGAAAATGCAGAAACTATAATTTGGGGATTAGGAGAAACACATTTTGAAGTAATAGCTAATAGAATTAAGAGTAAATTTGGTGCAGATGTAATACTACAAGAGCCAAAGGTTCCTTACAGAGAAACTATTAAAGGGGTTTCAGATGTACAAGGAAAACATAAGAAACAATCAGGTGGGCATGGTCAATATGGGGATGTAAGAATTAAATTTGAACCAAGGCAAGATGGAGAGCTGGATTTAGAGTTTGTAGATAAGGTAGTGGGTGGTGCTGTTCCTAGAAATTTTATACCAGCAGTAGAAAAGGGATTAAGAGATTGTATATCTAGTGGGGTCTTAGCAGGGTATCCAGTAATAGGTCTTAAAGCAACATTATATGATGGTTCTTATCATCCAGTTGATTCTTCAGAGATGGCATTTAAGATAGCAGCATCAATAGCATATAAAAAAGGATTGGAAGCGGCTAAACCTATTTTACTTGAGCCAATTATGAGTGTTCAAATATTAGTACCAGATAGTTATATGGGAGATGTGATGGGGGATATTAACAAAAGAAGAGGAAGAGTAATAGGAATGGAACCAGAAGGAAGAATACAAAAAATATACGCAGAAGTACCTATGAGTGAAATGTTTACTTATGCAACAGATATAAGATCTATGACACAAGCAAGAGGAACTTTTATAAGTGAGTTTTTAAGATATGATGAAGTACCTGCAAGTGAGGTAAATAAGATTTTAGATGAAACAAAAAGAATAAGAGCAGAAGCATAATAAAAAAAGTATTTATAAGTCATATCAAAATCGATATGGCTTATTTTTATAAAAAATAAAATATGTAGAATAAAATTGATAAAAGATGCATAAAATAAGGACAGTTAAGAAATATTATATATAATAATATGGGGTATGAGAGAAATAATAGGAGGGTAAAACAATGCCAGACTATAAAATGGATATTAGAGGGAAACTAGGACTTAGTGAATATAGCGATATCTATGATTATATGGGGATAGTAGATAAGAATGATAATTTTACTATAACAGTAGATCAGTTAAATAGGCAACATGTAAATATTATTACCTCCATGTTAAAAGAAAGTAATTTTTCTATATTAGAAGAGGGAATAAATAATTTAGGGGATTATTATATTAGTGCCAATAAATATAAATAAAAATCTCTAAAGTACTTAACTTTAGAGATTTTTATTTAAAAAATATTTATGTAAATGTAGAAAATAATGGTTTATAATTGTAGTTAGAAATTATTTTGAGGTGAGTTAAATGAATATACAGGTTAATAATGAAGGTTCTATAGAAAATATAATAGGAAGTATTCTATGTAATAATAATTTAACTATATCTACAGCAGAATCTTGTACTGGTGGATTAGTTGCAGCAAAGTTAATATCATATGCAGGAATATCTAGTTCATTCTTAGAAGGTGCTATTACTTACTCAAATGAAGCAAAAGTTAAAAGGCTTGGAGTAAAAAAAGACACTTTAGAAAAATATGGTGCAGTAAGTGAAGAGACTGCAAGAGAAATGGCTGAAGGAATTGCTAAAGAAAGTTCATCAAATGTATCAATTGCAACAACAGGTATAGCTGGACCAGGTGGTGGTAGTAAAGAAAAACCGGTAGGATTAGTTTATATAGCTGTATATCTTAATGGAAAGACAAAAGTGGATAAGTGTAATTTTGATGGGAATAGGAATGAAGTAAGAGATTTAGCTACAAATTATGCAATTAATATGATGATAAAAGAACTTAAGGAGAATAATTATAGATAATTTAGATAACGAAAAATAATCCCAATAATATTATCTAAAACATTAACGGGATTATTTTTGTATATAAATAAAATGGGGGAGAGGCGATTAACTATGAAGTTTAAAACTTCATTTATATTATTGTCATCATTTAAATTTAATATACATTAAGCAAATAAAATTTTTAATAAAAGGAGAAATTTATGAAAAAGGTTGCTAGAGCCAATACATACTTTTTAACAATTATACTATTACAGCTATTTTTGCCTGTATCAAAAATATTCAGTTTATTTAATATAACAGATGTTAGGTTGATGCTTTTTATAAGTCATACAATTACATTTATCATTCCGGCGATAATATACTTAATAGTTACTAAGCAATCAGCAAAGGATGTATTAAAATTAAACAAGCTATATTTTAAAGATGCACTTCTAATTATATTGCTTGCATTTGTATGTCAACCTATAATGACATTCTTTTCTTTAATATCACAATTCTTTTTTGAAAATGAAATAGGTAACTTTATGACTGAAATAGTTAGCTCACCGTATATTATATTATTACTCTTAGTAGCTGTATTACCTGCAATAACGGAAGAAATAACTATACGTGGAGTAGTATTATCTGGATATAAAAATAAGAATATATATTTATCCTCAATAATAACAGGATTATTATTTGGAATAATGCATCTAGATCCACAACAGTTTTTATATGCAACAGTTTTAGGATTTGTACTAGCTTTAGTTGTTAGAATAACAAATACAATATTTGCTTCTTCATTAATTCATTTTTTGATTAATGGAACTTCGATAACTATACAGAAAGTAATTAGCTTAATCCCACAAAGCGATTCATTAATGGAAGAAGCTTCGGAAATAAGTATAAGAAGTTTACCTGTCGGAGAAAAATTAGTAATGGCTGCTACATATGGAATAATAGCATTAGCTTTTGGAATAGTAGCTTTTTTTATACTTAAAAAATTAGCAAATTTGAATATTAGAAGAGGAATAATTACCAAAGAAGAGATGAGTATAAGGCATTCTAATAGTGATGAGAAAATATTTAATATGCAATTTAGCTTTATTATAATACTTTATTTTATATTTATGCTAAGGGTACCAATTATTAGATTTATTATAAGTTTAATTATGTAGTATATAATATTAGTCTATGTAATGAAAGACTATTAATAGTTTTTCGTTACATAGACTTTTTATTATTAGAAATTTGTTGATATGTCTTTGGATGTAGAGCAAATAAAAGAAAAATCATTTTTATTAATCCATCCTCGACAGTTATAAGGTGTATCAACAGGTAAACTTACATAAAACCAAGTTTCATTACTTACAATGGCACTGTCTAATATTTTAACCTCCATCTTGACATTTAATGTTTTAAGCTTTGGTGAATCGGTAGTAGGTGCTAGAAAGATAATAGATTCATTATTGGCTATTGCAGTTGTTATTGATGGGCGAATAAATTGAACATTTAGATATTTTGTTTTTGCAATAGAATTTCTATATTCATTTCTAATACTATTAAATTGAGAGGTAGTTCTTCTTATTCTATCCTTGGCTACTGCTAATTTTTTTTCGTAATAAAAATACATAAATATAATGATTAATATTAATACTAAAAATATAATGTATTTCAAAGTTACCTCCAGAATAATTATTATATAATATATTTATATTTAGAGGGTCATAAAAAATTACTAATAAAAAATATACTTATAGATTAACTAAAAAAATATTTGACATAATATAAAAAATATTGTATATTAAAGTTGTTAAGGCTCGATAGCTCAGTCGGTAGAGCAGAGGACTGAAAATCCTCGTGTCCCTGGTTCGATTCCTGGTCGAGCCACCAGGAAAGCAACTTACTAAATAGTGAGTTGCTTTTTTTTGTTCTTATAAATTTAGAAGTAATAAATAAATAAAAAAAGATAAAATTAATTATTTAATAAGTTTTTATAAAGCCTTATAAAAAGTAAATAATAACTCTTTACAAAAAATGTTATAAGGAGTAAAATGAATTTATAGTAAATTCATTTATTGTTAAGTTTAAATTAAGATATATTTAATAATTTAATTATATAATTTAATTATAAAGAATAAGGAGGATATGCAGATGGTAGAAAAGATGATGCTTTCAGATAAGGATTATGAATATTTAACTAAAGGAATAGCAGGTGGAGTTGGTATAGGAACCATTATTGGAATGCTACTACAAGATATAATACTTGGATTTGCAGCAGGCGGAGTTCTTGGAATTATACTAGCATTTGTATATTCTTATTACAGAAAAATAAAGTCACATAAAAACAAAGTTGTTAAAATAGATTAATATGAAAAAAGTTAGAGCCATTATAAAAATGACCTAACTTTTTCTTTATATATTTTCTATTTGCCAATCAATAGGTTTTTTATTAACAGATGTAAGGAATTGATTAATTTTTGAAAATGGTTTACTTCCAAAGAAACCTCTTGAAGCAGATAATGGACTAGGATGTACTGAAGATAGAACTAAGTGTTTATCATTAGTTATTAATTTTTTCTTACTAATAGCATTGTTACCCCATAATAGAAAAACAACAGGATCATTTTTTTTATTAACTAAAGATATTATCTTATCCGTGAAAATTTCCCAACCTTTATTCTTATGAGAGTTAGCTTCGCCAGCTCTTACTGTAAGTGAAGTATTTAATAAAAGTACCCCTTGGTCAGCCCATTTTTTTAAATAGCCATTATTAGGAATATAGCATCCTAAATCAGAATTAAGTTCTTTATATATATTTAATAATGAAGGAGGTATTCTTACACCTGGATTTACAGAAAAACTTAATCCATGAGCTTGATTAGGTCCATGATAGGGATCTTGCCCTAGAATAACAACTTTCACATTTTCATAAGGCGTATAATGTAAGGCATTAAATATATCATATTTATCAGGATATATTGTTTTTGTATTATATTCATGTTTTAAAAAATCTCTCAAAGTTAAATAGTATTCTTTTGAAAATTCATCTTCTAAAAGTTCATTCCAGTCATTTTTTAATATTTGTTTCATTTTAATCACCTCTATTAAGTGTATTTTAGATATTAAGTTATGAATTTTACATAATTATAACACAAACGGTACCTAGTATATCAATAGTAGAAAAATGAAGAAAAAGTAAGAAAAATCATATAAAATTAGAATTATTTGAATAAAATAATGAAAAAATGAAAATTATAATAAATAAATAGTGTTAAGATAAAACACGTCGCTGATGACAAATCAAACAAATGAGTTGATTGGTGAGGCGAATGATACTTATCATGTCGATGATAAATGTCAAAAAAACTTTTGAAAAAAAGTTGTTGACATAAAATTAAAGAAATGATAAGATAAGGAAGTCGCTTCGGTGCGACAGAGTAAATGGTCTTTGAAAATTGAACAGAATATAGTTAAAGTAAACCAGCAATTCTTTTGAGAGT
>NZ_JADPBQ010000038.1:0-6329 GCF_015670405.1 Clostridium sp. 1001271B_151109_B4
TGCTGGGGTAAATTACAAATCATTGTTAACATTAATTTATAAAACTTTAAAACTGGTATACCTACACCATAGACTCCAAATTCTATAGGTTCAAGAATAATATTCATCTGTAATAATTCAACTATATTTCTTATTATTTCTTCTGTGCTTAAATCTTTTACATCTTCTGTTATAGAACCAAATTTACTTTTTATTATTGAACTTCTTTTCATACAATCACTATCTTTTAATTTTTCATAAGGTACTAAAGGTAACATATTAATTAACTCCTATTCATTTATTATTTTTGATAGTTCTGATACATCAAAATTAAAATTAACTGGTGCTGCATCTTGATTTTTTTCTATTGATTTAATAACATTATTTAACTCTTTTATTAAAGAAATTTTCTGTTTTTGTAAAGTTGTATAAGCTGAAAAAATAGGATTTAAGCCATCATTTAGCCTATCTAACATACCGTTTTTTTCTATATTATCTTTACATACTGATAATAATTTATCACATGAAATTAGTTCAATTAATAGCGGCTCAATTAATTGGTATTGGCTATCGCTTAAACTTCTAATTTCTTTTACATAAGAAGAAATATTTTTATTCATTCTCTTACTTTTCTGTTTTATCTCTTGCACTTGCTCCAAATGTTCAAGTTCCTTTTCTCTTATATAAATTTCACTTGCTGAAAGATGCTTTCTTCTACTTTCACTTAATTCATGTAATGGCTTCCTTGGTCTTCCTCTCATTTGTTTAATTCTCCTTTTTTATATTAAAATGCTATAATTGTGCTATAAATAAAATGTCATCAAACCATTGGTATTACTAGGTTTTCAACCTTTTCAAGTGCTATAAATCAAAAAAACAACTATTTATAACACTTGTTGTAAGAAAGGGTTGGGCTGTTCTGTGGAGTACCTCAAAAAAATTAAATTATTTTCATGGGGGTATACCTTCCAACTTTCTTTTTATCCTTCCGTTACCTTCTCTATTTCATTTCATTTTTTATTTTAAATTTTTTCTTTTCTTTCAATCTTATATTTATACTATTGAATTGATTTAAAATTATTTTATTTGTTACAACTCAATTTAAACTAATCAAATCTATAAATAATTACTGTCTTATTATCATCAATAGAATTGAGGTCTATTAATTCATGTATAGAAGTATTTATATTTATATGTTTAAGAGTATTAATTAACTGTTCTATTGTGATATATTCTTTTCTTGTTACATTAAATAAATTTAATTTTATAATTAATTCTTTTATTTCTTCTTCTTTCATTTGTTTATTTATAAACTTATCTTTATTAATATTTAATATCATATTATTTATTTCTATATTATCTTTAATATCTATTCTCATTGTCTATGCTCCTTGTATATGGCTATAAATAATATAGGCTACATAATACCCCTATAAATAAAAGCAGCTATTAAACTGCTCCTGGTATCATATAGCCTATATGTACTATGGGTTTAATTCTAAGTATGTATAATTAAATGCTTGATTTATTAAACCAGCTTCATCTTTAAAATTAGCTGGTGGAATATACATCTTACTAAATCCATTGCTCTCTAAAGCTTTCTTTATTTTCTTTTTCCAGTTATTCAAACCAGTATCACAATATAGATTTAAATATATTACATACTTTGTTATATCTTCTATATTATCTGATGTTGAAAAAGTATCTTCTGAATAGTTATAAACTATACATTCTCTTTCTTCTTCTGGTCTTTGTAGATTGTAAACTGAAATTCCTAAAGCTTCTAAACAATTTATTAACTTTTCTTCCATACACTTACCCCTACTTTAAAATTTTGTCTAATGCTTTTCCAACTTCATCTTCTAATATATTTAATATTGTATCTTTTGCATTATCAGAAGCTTTATCAAACCAACCTACATGATTTTCAACTCTTCCTCTAAATGCTTTTGGTCTACCACCATAATTGTTATAACCCCAATGCTGATACCATAATTGTTTACATTGCTCCCAATTCGTGCTATCTATACCCATTGCACCTTGTAAACCACCGTTTTTATATCTTTTAATTGTACCAATCTTTAAATTATCTCGTCCTTCATATGTATCATGCGGAGCATCTTTTTTGATAATCTCCAACCCTGGTTTCATTGCCTTTCTTAATGAACTAACACCAATTCTATTACCAACTTGCCCTAATTCATCTAGGGTTTTAAATAAATCTTCTAATCCATCTGCTGCAACATAAGCCATTTATTTTGCGTACCTCACTTTTAACTCATAAAATCTATTTTTTTCATCAACATTAATAATAGATGTAATATCATATTTCTTACCATTTAATAAAACTATATCAGTATCTAAAATTTCAAAATTCGGCTTTCTTATAGTAATTAATTTTTCATCAATATAAATTTTTCCTTGTGCTTCTAAATCTTGTTTTCCTTTGTAACTTGTTACTTTTGCTCTACATGATAAAACATCTTTATAAATGTTAATTGGTCTATTATCTTCATCTTTTCCAGGTATAGAACGTTGAATTTTAATTGGTGTTCTTAATTCTCCAGGGTTTAGTTTAAAAGCTGCCATTATAAATTTACCTTCTTCTTTATATTAATTAAAGCCTTAAAAGTACCGTTAATATAGCGGCTTCCGTCCATTGTTTTATTTTCTACCATATCAGATATTAATAATAATGTTGGTGGTACAATAAAGGGTATTTGGTCTAATTCTTCAATAGATAATCCAGTATATTCAATAATATAATTCTTAGCTGCATCAATATATATTTCAAATTCCATTACTTCCAATAGATTTTCTTTATTTATTGGAAATTGAAGATATTGAGAAACTATATCTAAATTAATTTCACTAAATTTCATAATTATCTCCTTAATAACTCTAATCTTTTTCTTTTTATCTCTAAATCAACTGGTATATATAATTCTCTAGCTTCAACCATTGTATTATTGTAAGCTGGTTCTTTATCTAATATTGAAACCTCGAATAATTCCATATCTTCAATAGTTCTTTCTAAGTAATTTCCCACTTGTTTAAAACTATCTTTTAATGCTCTAAATCCAAAACTCATTCCAGTTATTAAACCATCTTTAACCGCATCATATAAACCCTTTTCACTATCTTTTAATGTTGCATATAAATAAACTCCATCTTCCTCGGCTCTCAATTCTACCTTTTCAGCTAATTCAAAATATGGCTTATGGTTATAATAGAATTTAACATTTTCATTAATAGCCTTTTGCCATGTTTCCTTTGGTACTACTTCCCTAAATGCTCCATTCTTTCCCCTAAGTTCTTTACTCACTCCATAATCATTTACTTTACAAACTAAAAGAGAACTATTATCTAGTTCCCTTACTTCTAATTTACTATATTGCTTTTCCATTGTTTTCTCCTTCTCCTGGTGCTGCTGCAATTGGTTTTCCATCTGCATTAATCGCAGTTCCCATATTAGGTATTATTATATTTCCATCTGGGAATAACATAACTTTACCTTGTGATAAATTTAAAAACTCTTCTTTATTATTTAAAATAAATGGGTTTTCATCTAATCTTAAACGACCTTCATTTATTGTTAATAATCCTTTATCAACTGCTAAAGCAATACTTTCTATTCGTGTCTTTTCGTCTGCTCTATCAACCATTTCACAATTAAACCTAAAAATAATATTCTTTTCTTTTTCAGATGATAATAATAATTGGCAAGTTAAAGCATTTTCAATACAACTTACTAATGGAGCAATAGTATATTTTAAATACTCACTATCATTCTTTATATTATATAAATTAAATAATCTTTCAACATCTTCTATAAATGCTTTTTTATTATCTAATGATTGAAATTTAGTTAAATCAATATCTAAAGTTTTATAATCTATTCCTTCCTCTAAGATAATTGTTTTACCAGCATTTGAACCACCAGAATATAAGTTTTTCCAACTTTCTTTCATTCGGTTAATTGTTTGCTCTGTTAATCTTGAAGAACTTTTTAAATAACCAGAGGGCATTGAAATATTATTGATAACACTTTCTAACATTTCATCATGTGCCATTAATAAAGATAATAATTTATCACTATTTAATATCCCCTTATTACCAGTATCAATTATTAAAACTTCATAAGCATTTTTATTTAATACTCTTGTATTTAATGTGAAATGTATGTCTTTTGATACTATAATACCATTATCATTTATTACATCTTGTTCCGTTACTGTCTTAAATTCAATAGGATATAAACCATCTATTTTAGTACCTTTACGCTCTATATAAGAATAGTGTTTACCATATAATAATAAATCCTCAACAATTCTATATTTATAGTTATATGAAGTTTGATAACTATTATTTTCAGTATTTAATAAATATAATCTTACATCATCTTCAATAACAGTATTTTTAAATCTATCTTTTATCATTAGTTCTATTGGTAAAGCTGCAATAGTCCCACAAATCTTTTTCAAGCTTTCTTGTACTACTGGTATTTTTTCAATACTATTTTTATTTATTAAAACTCTATTACTAAAAAGACTTTCAATAGTTGCACTATAATTATAGTTTCTTACTTCTGTATCTTTTGTTTTATTAAAAAAAACCATTTTTAAACTCCTTTATAAAAAAATAAGGAGGGTTAACCCCTCCATTAAATTACTTTGCTGCTTCTCTTGTTGTTGCTTCAATTACTACTGGTGTTTGAACCTTAGTAAAAAAGCCTTCCCAAACCTTATTAAATTTAACTTCTTCGCCTTCTGGTATATAGTTCTTATCTAATATTGCATCAAAGTTTCCTTTTGCATCTGGTTTAGCTTTACCAGATAATTTTACTAATTGTTCATCAACACTATCTGTTTTAGATGCACTTGAAATTTCATCTCTTGATAATATACAATCGTAAATAACTCTTCTAATCGGTTCTTGTAAAGTGGTCATCTCATACATGATTGCAAATGATGCAGCACTATCATTAGCACCAGAAACAAGAACCCCATTAACTAACTTTTTGCCAGTAATTAAACTTTCTATTTCTGGAGTTAAATATGCTAACTCTATTTCTAATTCCATTGATGTTATACTTTTTGAGTAATAATCCATTACATCATCTGAATAAAAAGCATTTTCAGATACTTCATTTGTAGTATTAAATGTTTTTGCTCCCTCTAATTTAACTGGTATTCCATATGTATAATTACCTTGTACATCTGTACCAGTTATTTGAGCAATGTGAATATTTCTTAAACCTACTATTCTATTAGCCATTAAAAACTTTCTCCTTTGTTATATAAAAATAAAAAAGAGTAAAAAAAATAAGCCTGGTGGCTCTCTTTCTTACTCTTTATGTTTGTATTAGATAATTATTTTGTTCTTGTTGCTGCTTTTAATATATAAACTGCTTGTTCATTTACTAATGCCATATCTAAATACGCATCAATCATAACTCCAACTTGTCCAGCCTTAGCGTAAACACTATCAGTTAATGCAGTTACTTGCATATCTTGATTTAATTTAACTCTCATAGCTTCCGCAACATTAGCAAATACAATTACATCAGCTTCTAAAGTTTCAGTAACAACTATTTCTTTACCAAATATTCTGTATTGTGGTTCTTCTCCAACTAATGAAGATGCTAATTGAACATAGTAATTACCAGTTTCATCTTTTAATAATGATAAAGCTTCAAATGTTGCTAAATTCATATATAATTTTGCTCCAGCAATTAAAGAAGGGTGCATTTTAATTATTAATGATTTAACTGTATCAATTGAAACCACACCAGTTACAACATTCTTAGATTTTAATAAACCAGATGTAAAACTCTTTGCAGTTCCATCAGCCTTAAACATTTGTTTTTCGCAAATTCTTGCATATCCTTTAGCAAGTTCTTTAACTAAAAAATCTACTGTTATTTGTGGAGATGATAAAAGTAATTGCTTAGATACTGGAACACATAAACCAACTCTTTTTGCATCTAGTATAACTTTCTTAAAGTCTGATAAATTAGTATCTGTTAATGTGTCAACTTCTCCTAATATTTCAGCTTCAACATTATTTGTATTAATTAAAAATTCTAGCTTACCAGGTGTATTATATCTTGGTGCTTCATTAAATACTGGTGATATTCTTTCTAATTCCTCAACTATTTGTGTTGCAATAGTAGTTGGAATTGATGCCCCATTAGTTTCAGTTGTCATAACTCTTAATTCTTCTGCATAATCTCTAGTTTCTATTTGTTTCTTATCCATAATAATTTCCCCTTTATCTCTTGTTTCTAATTTTTCAATAGTTGCATTTAATGCAGCTAATTCTTTTTCATGTGCTTCATAAGCTTCAAC
>NZ_JADPBQ010000038.1:6454-7891 GCF_015670405.1 Clostridium sp. 1001271B_151109_B4
AAAAAAAGAGTTATAAAGCTTTTGTTGCTCCATAACTCTTAATTAATTTTCTATAAATAATTCTTGTGTATCTAGTTCTAAAATATAGATACATCTTTCTAATAATTCTTTTGAGTATCTACCACCATTTACAAATCTATCAATCGTTCTTATTGATACACCTAAATCACATGATGCCATACCTTTAATTGATGTGATTGGTTGTTTATTACCTGGATATATATACGGTTTATACTTTTCTATCATTTTACTTTTGATGTATTTAGTATTTAATTTAATCATAATTAACTCCCTTCAATTTATTTATTATTGTTTAAGTCTTTAAATGACTTTTATTCTAGTAAAAAAAATAGAAGCATTTCTGCTTCTAATAAAACCTATCTTCTCCAGAAGATAACAAAGAAATAATTTTATTACCCATTCTAGGGTTTAACTATCCTTATCTTTTTAATGCTGCCTTAGTTGTTGGAGGTGATTATTATGAGAAATGGAAAAATGATAAATCATAATAAAGCAGCATTAAAAAGATACCTGGCATTAAGCGAAGAATTTAATGTTGAAGAATAACGAACTCAAGCCAGGAATGGAGGAATTTTTTTGTAAAGCCATAGCCTTACAAGTTTATTGAGTAATGTCGATATGTAATTAACAAAAAATATTAGAAATTAGAGGTATAGAACAATTTTAAGTTAATAGTTTTTCTTACATTTAACTTCAATAAAGAGGTAAAGAGTAGCCATCTAACGACTACGCTTATATTATATAATGTACACTCCTAAGCAAATCCACAAGGGTATTTTATAAAAAAATAAGAAGGGCTTAACCCCTCCTATTATCTTACTTTCCTAAAACTTCACAACCCATTTTTGTTACTTCATAGCATTTATTTGTTTTTCCACTACCATCTTTATAGCTGCTTTCTATGAAGTATTTAGCTGGGGGCAAGTTTGCACCTAGTAAAGTTGGAATTATCCCTTTAACTTTTTCTGTTCCTTCTATATCTCTTAAAATATATTTATGTTCCTTCCCATCATTTCCGCCACTTCTCTTGAATTGATAGTTTTTTGTTGATTTAAAATTTGTAAATTGTTCATCTGATTTTATTATTGCCCTCATAGCAAAATATTCATCAATTAACTTATCCATTACTTGCCATTTAATTTCGTTTGTATTATCCATCATTGAAACTAATTTTGTATAACCTCTTTCTGATAATAAGAATATATTATTAGATTTTGATATTTGCATATTAGTAAAATCTAGTTCTAATAATTGTTGGTCATTAGATGACTGACTATTTTTTAAATCAATAAGGTCGTTTTGAGTAAGTCTAGTAATATTTCTATTAATTAACTTATTAATATCTGGAGTGGTTACCCCATGTATTTCCGCTATTGTCTTTGCTAACATAACTTTTTGATTTTCACCAAATCCACC
>NZ_JADPBQ010000039.1 GCF_015670405.1 Clostridium sp. 1001271B_151109_B4
CTCTATATAGATAGATACTCTTTTTTTGAGTGTCTACTATATAGGGTCCATTTTAAATGAATCGGTCTTTTTTTTTAGGAGAATGTAAGAATTTTGTTATGTGAATAACTTTTTATAATTTTTTAAAATCTCACAGAATTCTCACACCAATAAAGAAATAATAACACTGTCCTAACAAGTATTGACTTAAAATATATATAGTAACTGAGGGAGGGATCTATATTGAGACAAGGGACAAGTTATAAAAATGAATATAGTTTAAAAACATTATGTAATGAAGTAAGAAACTTGATTAATAGTGGAGAAGATGAAGCTTGTTATGACTTAATTATAGAAGGGATGATCAAGTCACCACATGCACCTGAACCACATAACCTTTTGGGAATATTATTAGAAAAACGTAGAGAGCATTTATTAGCGATGAAACATTTTAGAGTGGCGTCAGATTTAGATCCAACATATTTACCAGCAAGATATAATCTTGAGATATATGGTGGATTTCATTCAAGTGGAAAGATTGCATTTGATGAAAGTGATTTTAATTATTTAGAAGAAAAAAATTCATATAAATTAGAATATGGTGAAAATCATATTGGATATATCGTAAGGAGGACGAAAAATGAAAATTAATAATATTAGAGTAAATAAAAATGTATTAATTATAGGATGTGGTAGACTTGGAGCAAGCATTGCAAATGCGCTTTCAGATAAAAATATGAATGTAACTATAATTGATATAGAGAAAGATTCTTTTAGAAAACTATCACCATCTTTTTCAGGAATGTTAATGGAGGGAAATGGTATGGATATAGATATTTTAGAAGAAGCCAATATAAGAAAAGCAGATGTAGTAAATGTAGTTACTAATAATGATAATACTAATATTTTAATTTCACAAATGGCAAAAAGTCTCTTTGGAGTAGAGGAAGTAATTATTAGATTGTATGATCCTGAAAAGGAATGTGTTTATAAAGATAGTAATATACATACTATTTTTCCAGCGTTATTATCTTCCACTGAAGTTGATAGAATCTTAAACATATAGGAGGATGGTTATGAAAAATAAAATATTATTAGTTGGTGGATTTAATAAAACAAGTGCTTTAGCAAACTCTCTTATAAGCAAGGGATATTCAGTAACAATTATTAATGAAAATTATATGAATTGCATGAAATTAGCTGAAAATAATCAGTTAAAAGTTATTCATGGGGATGGAACAAAGCCATATGTATTAGAAGATGCAGAGGCTTATGATAATCAAATAGCTATAGCTTTAACACAATATGATGAGCAAAATTTAGTGATTTGTCAATTGTGTAAGAAGAAATTTGGAATAAGAAAAACAGTAGCTTTAGTAAATGATCCTAAGAAAACCAGTTTTTTCTATAAAATGGGAATAGATTCAGTGGTATGTGCGCTAAACACAATTACAGGTATTATTGAGCAACAAGCATTTATCAATGAAATTGCTACTATATTACCATTAACGCAAGGAAATATTAGTATTGCAGAAGTACCAATTTTACAATCTGCTCCAAGTGTTGGGAAAAAAATATGGGAAATAGATTTACCTAAGGAAGTTATTATAGGTTGTATATTAAGAGGAGAGAATAGTATGGTTCCAAGAGGGGATACTGAATTACTTGCTGGAGATATTCTTATAATAATATCATCTAAGGAGAATCAAATATTAGCAATTAAAGAGTTAACAGGAAGGTAAAAAATATGAAAAATATATTTATAAATTCTAGTAGTGTGGGTAAGTTGATGCTAATTGTAAGTGGGCTTGTTACATCCCCTATACTTTTATTGTTATTTTATCCAGAAGATATGAAATATATTTCATCATTTCTTATGACTGGCTTAATTTCTGTAATTTTATCAATAATAGTTTGTATAGCAACAACAAAAAATAATAATGAAGAGCCTTTCACTATGAAGAAAGGAAGCATCACAGTTTTATTTATTTGGTTATATAGTTTTTTTATAGGGTCATTACCTTTTGTATTTGGAAACCAATTAACTTTTATACAAGCGTTATTTGAATCTGTTAGTGGATGGACTACAACAGGACTATCAGTTATGGATGTAAGACATGTACCTAAAATATATTTGTTCTATAGAAGTTTTATGCAATATTGTGGTGGACTTGGATTTGTAATGGTAATGGTTATGTTAATCCAAGGAAAGCAAGCTATGAGTTTATACAATGCAGAAGGACATTCTGATCAATTAGCTCCGAATCTAGGAAAAACTGCAAGAACAATATTTCTTATGTACTTTGGATATTTTTTAATTGGAACTATTTTTTATACATTTTTTGGAATGCCAGTTTTTGATGCAATTAATCATGCTATGTGTGCATTATCAACAGGAGGATTTTCTACTGAGGTTGATAGTATTGGAGCTTACAATAGTATTGGTATTGAAGCGGTTACAATTTTTTTAATGATTATTGGTACAACTAACTTTGCAGCGTTATTATTACTTTCAAAGAGAAAAATTAAACAGTTTTTTAAAGTAAGTGAAATGAGATTTTTATTTGTACTTCTTATGATTACAGTACCTATGGTTGCAGCATCACTTTTCTATCAATTATATATGAATATAGGAGAAGCTTTTAGAGTTTCTATATTCAATATAGTATCTGCTTTATCTACAAGTGGATTTTCAACTATGAGCTATTCAGAATGGCCAGTTTTTAGTATAGGAATAATGATATTGTTAATGATTATTGGTGGTGGAATAGGTTCCACAGCAGGTGGAATGAAGCTTACTAGGGCATATTTGATGTGTCGTATAGTAAAAGAAAATATAAAGAAAAGAATATCACCTTCAAGAGCAGTTAGTAATCCATATTTTAATAGAGCGCAAGGTAAAACATATATCGATAGAGCAATGGAATCAGATACAGTAGGATTTATATTTTGTTATATATTTATTTTTATAATTGGAACTTTACTGGTTACTTTAACAGCGAATTGTTCATTAAGTGATGCAATGTTTGAATTTGCATCATCACTAGGAACTGTAGGATTATCTATAGGAATAACAGGCCCAACTACTAATAATGCTACTTTAATTGTTGAAATGTTAGGTATGTTGCTTGGAAGATTAGAGATTTTTATTGTTATTATAGGTATATATTTAAGTTTGAAAAAATTACAAAAAATAACTATAACTAAGAAATAATATTTTTAGTTATATTATGATGAATTAATAAAGAAACCTCACTTATTTGTGATACGGTTCTCCATATGACAAACAAGTGAGGTTTTTACTGAAATTGGATAATTAAATATAAGGGATATGTTATTTACGCGTCGGCTCCACCATGAAATCCAGTAGTATAGAAATGTGTTGAAGTGGATTATTTATTATGTAGTTGTGGACTATATGCAAAATTTATGTATAATTGAAATAAGAAATATGCAAAATTTATTTATATAAATAGTAGATAACAGAAAAATTGTTAAGAGTAAGGTGATTTAAATGAAATTAGCTGAAGCTTTAAATTTAAGAGCTGACCTACAGAAAAGAATTACAAACTTAAGAGAAAGATTGATAAAAAATGCTAAGGTTCAAGAAGGGGATACACCATCAGAAGATCCTAATATGCTTTTAAATGAGCTAAATGATAATATTATTGAACTTGAAAATATTATAAAATTAATAAATAAAACTAATAGCTCTACTTATATAGACAATGAAAGTATTTCAGATATTATAGCTAAAAGAGATACTTTAGGATTGAAATTATCTATTTTAAGAAGCTTTATTAGTGAATCTGCCGATAAAATTGAGAGATATTCAAACAAAGAAATAAAAATTTTAAGTACAGTGAATGTAGCTGAAAAACAGAAGGAAATAGATAGTCTTTCAAAAGAATATAGATTAATAGATACTAAATTGCAAGGATTAAATTGGACGACCGATATTATTTCTTAAGAATTTAGATGGTAATTTGCAAGGGTGAACATAAGCTCTACTAATTGAGGTGTAAATTAGTACTATGATAGCATGTACGGAACAATGTGCAAATAATAAAAATTAAGTTCAGTAATGTTACAAGAGTAAAGTTATAAATTAATGTAACGACCGTATGTTGGCTTGTGAATGAGGGTGGGATAGGGATTAATATATAGTTATATAAAAGTTAATAAAAATAAATATACATTATAATTTGGAAAATTTTTAAGAAGAAATAAAAAGCATTACTTGTTATTGTCACAGACAATCGTACCATAAGTAAGAGATGTTTATTATTTATTATAGCCTTAGGTGTTGAAATAATTTGACTAAGGCTATTTTTATGAATATATATTTATATTATTTTTGAATTAAAACTTTTTCTATTTGTCCGAGAAAAATAGTATGAAAAAGAAAGATCAATATTATATAATTCTTAGTGAAAATTTTATAATATTTTGATATGTAATTGATGAACATACTAATGAAAAGATGTATATAAGAGGTGTATAAAATGAACAAATTAAAATTAGTAGTAGTCATGATAATAATTTCTATTAGTTTAGTAGCATGTAATAATTCAGATGTATCAAATCAAAGTGAAATAAACTCAGGTATAACAAATAATGGAATAGCTAATACTAATAAGATAACAATTGATCAGGCTAAAGAAATAGCTTTAAAGCATGCAGAATTAACAGAAGATCAAGTTTCATTTGTTAAAACTAAAAGCGAATTTGACGATGGGGTAGAAAAGTATAATATAAAATTCTACTATAATAATAAGGAATATGATTATGAAATTAATGTAGCTAACGGAGAAATAATTAAATACGAATTAGATGACAAGAGTAATGAAAATAGTAGTCTAAATAATTCAAATAGCACAGCTAATATTTCAGAAGAACAAGCAAAAGAAATTGCATTAAAGCATGCAAACTTAACGAGTGATCAAGTTACATTTGCAAAAGTAAAATTAGATTTTGATAATGGAATACAAAAGTATGAAGTAGAATTCTATTATAACAATAAAGAATATAATTACGAAATAGATGCTAATACTGCAGAAATATTAGCTTATGAACAGGAATAATATATTGAGAAAAGATGCCACTCTTTAGGGAGATAGGCATCTTTTTTATAAGAATTAAAATGATATAATTTAAGCTTAAAAAATAGTATTGACTCTGACGTTGCGTAATAAATTAAAATTATATTTGTAGTTAAGATAAATAAAATAATTTATGAAGGGAGGCATATAAAATTAGTGAGAATAAGTGAAGTGGCAAAGCTAACAGGAATAACTGTAAGAACATTACACTATTATGATGAGATAGGGCTGTTAAAGCCAAATAAAATAACAGAGGCTGGTTATAGGTTATACTCTAAGGAAGATCTTGAAATATTACAACAAATACTGTTTTTTAGAGAATTGGATTTTCCGCTAAGTGAAATAAAGGAAATAATGAATAATCCTAATTATGATAAAGAAGAAGCACTTAAAAAACAAAAAGAATTACTAATTCAGCAAGGACAAAGGATAGATGGACTAATAAAATTAATAGATAAAAGAATAGAAGGGGATAATAATATGAGTTTTAAGGAATTTGATATGAATGAAATAGAAGAAAATAAAAAGAAATATGCTAAAGAGGTAAAAGAACGTTGGGGAAATACTAAAGCATATAAAGAAAGTGAAAAGAAAATAAGTGGATACAATAAAGAAAAATGGGGAGACATTAATCAAGAAACAAATGAGATATTTAAAGCATTTGCTAAATTAAGGGATTGTGATCCAGGAAGCGAAGGGGTACAAGAATTAGTTAGAACATGGCAAAAGTATATTACTGATAATTTCTATACTTGTACAAATGAAATATTAGCTGGATTAGGTTTAATGTATGTGCAGGATGAAAGATTTAAAGAAAATCTTGATAAGAATGGTGAAGGAACTGCTAAATTAATGGCGGAAGCAATAGAAATTTATTGTTCAAAATAATATGACACCTAAATGACACAAAGGAGGATTATTATAAACACATAAAGTAGTTAATGCAAAGTAATTAATGATTAATAATAATCCTCCTTTTGAAATATAAAGGCCGCCTAACATGAGAGTCCCCCTTAAGTGTTAGGCTTTTTTCATGTAAAAAATCAAAATATGAATTTTATTCTAATTTAAATGTAAAAATGATAAATTTAATAAATAAGAAAGAAAACAATATAAATAGGAATATAAAAATTGATTATGTATATCCATTTATGAAGAATTCTGATATGAGTAGCATTCTTTATTATATCCGATTCAATCAGAATCAATAAATAAGATAATACCATCAGCTCAAAGAGCAACAATAATTTCAATAGATAGTATAATTTTTTCAGTAGGTATTGTATGTATTTTTCTAATATTCGGAGTTACAGCAGATACATTAGGTTTACAAATGACATTTTTAGATTTAGGCATTTTGCAGATAATAATAGTAATAATTCTTAATAATAGAAGTAAGTAAATTAAAGAAATTGTGCAGAATTGACAAAGGTTTGTCAATAAAAGAATAGTATGATAGTATATATTAATGCATAGGATACTAATATGTACTTAGAATAATGAGATAGCAATGGAGGAAATGAAGTTATGTTACCAAACTGTCCAAAATGTAATTCAGAATATACTTATGAAGATGGAAGTCTTTTAATTTGCCCAGAATGTGGTCATGAATGGACTGCGGCAAGTCAAGCTGCTGAAGAGGAAGCAAGTATTATAAAAGATGCTAACGGAAATGTTTTAAATGATGGTGATACTGTTACAATAATTAAAGATTTAAAGGTTAAAGGTGCTACATCAGCATTAAAGCAAGGAACAAAAGTTAAGAATATTCGTCTACTTTATGATGTAACAGATGGTCATGATATAGACTGTAAAATAGATGGATTTGGAGCAATGAAGCTTAAATCATCAGTAGTTAAAAAGATATAAATAAAAGCAATATATGTAAGGGCTGTTTATAATAAAATTAAGCAGTCCTTTTTATTTGAGATAATGTTATATGATATAATTAAAATAAAAAAATAAGCGTTTGGAGGCGATAGTTTATGTTTACTAAAGAAGAGCTTTTAGTAATAGAGGATGCATTAAAAATAGCTGATGAAAAGTACATAAAATTGCTTGATGAAAGCAAAAATAATAAAAATAAAATGGTTGCATTTAATAGAAAACAAAAGAAATTATGGTTAGTTCAAAATAAGTTAAATAAAATATTAAAAGAAGAAATTTAAAAATGTTATTTTTATAGTATCTAGTATAAAAACTAGATACTTTTTTTATTAATAATTTGCTTTATAGACGATATTAAATTAAATATTCAATATATCAATTTTAATTCATCTATAAATATTGATATATATCACTTAATTTATTAATTTATCACAGTGTATTTAATAGATATATATACTTCTATTTATATTAAATTGATATTAATTACACATGGAGATAAAATAACACAAACAATAACTAAAATTAGTAAAATGTTGATTTATTTAACATAATGTAGTATTTTGATATTTTTTGAAAAAAATCAATAATAATACATATAATATTTTGTAAAAAAAATGTATCTACCTCTGTTTTTATATAAATTTTATAAAAAATA
>NZ_JADPBQ010000003.1:0-75346 GCF_015670405.1 Clostridium sp. 1001271B_151109_B4
GTTTATCCCAACCTAACAATTTATTTTCTAATGAATTATAAATTTCTTCTAAACCCTCTCTAGCTGGACAATGTTCTACGAATTTAGTGGTTTTAGTTGTTCTTTCTTCATCTACTGCATTTTTATTTTTAAAAGCATTTAAAACATATTTGCTAGTTACTGAACCATTTGAAGTTAATTTAACTTCTTCAATAACTTCTTTTACTTCTTCTATGCTCTTAGTTTCAATTATTTCTTGTAGTTCTGTAGATGCTTGTCCAACTGTAATTATTTCATTAACTAAATTTAACTTTTCATTTATTTTTATAACTTCTTCAACTGTTACTTGTCCTTCTAATACCTCTATTTTCTCTCCTTTATTCTCCCTTTTCTTAACTTCCTTAACTAGTTCAACTTCTTCTTTGTAAAGTAATTCTTCTAAATTTTCTGTTGTTCTAAAGTAAGTAAATTTACCACCTTTATTTAAAATATATCTTTCTATTAAATTACTATCTACAAATTTTTGAACTACCTTTTTTAAAGTTGATACTGATTGAGTTATAAATGGTACATCTTCTAAAAGTAATTCATATGTTAATTGTTTAAATTCTTTACCTTCAACTTCAATCGTTCTTGTCATTCTTGGTAATATATCCACCATAGTTCTTAAAACTATTAGGTCATTTCCATTTAAGTTATTGTATTTATTTACTAACGCTTCTTGATTAAATCCCATAATGTTAAACTTCATTGTTGCTCACTCCTTTTATCTTTGTTTATCATTTGTTTTTTCTTGGTGCTTCAATACTGAAAGTTTAAGGAATAAACTGTATATCCACTATTAGATATGTTTCCTATCGGCTACATTTATTATTATATACAATGTGTTTCTAAAAAGCAACACTTTTATATAAAAAAATAGATAGTATTTTCTACCATCTATTTATAAAAATATTCTCTATTAACTTTATAAACTGCTTTTTTATTTTCATTCTCTAATCTTTCTATATAATTACATTCTGCTAAATTCTTTAAGTAATTTAATAATCTTTGTTTATTAGTTGCTCTACATTCCGTCATTAAGTCTTTAGCACTAATATTTAATATTCCAGTTTCTCTATCACATAATCTTACTAATTGCAGAAATACAAATACTTCATTGGCTTTTAATCTATCATCTAATAACAAACTATCTTTAATACATAATGTTGTTTCCATTTTTATTACTCCTTTAATTACTCTGTTTTACTGTATTTTTATTATATCACCTAAAAAAATAAATATCACGACTATATTTTTATCTTTGATTTTATAAAAAAAATAATAGTAGAATAGTTATATTAGAATAGTAATAATAGAATAGTATTTGTTAACCCAAAAATGGTTCGTGTCATAATCCAAAATTGGTTTAAGGCATAACCCAAAAATGGTTTGTGTCATAATCCAAAATTGGTTTATGCTATATAATATTTAAATAGACTTCAATCTTAGTACAAAATAACAAATATATAAATAAAAGCCGCTTAATTAGCGACTTCTATTATATATTAACTATAAAATTAAAATACTTCCTTAAGGTACGAATAATGTCCATTCCTCACAGTTCCAAATATCTGTTACAACATCCTTATAGAACTCAGGCTCATGGCACACAAGTAAAATACTTCCCTTATATTCCTTTAAAGCTCTCTTTAATTCCTCTTTAGCTTCAACATCTAAATGGTTAGTAGGCTCATCTAGGATTAAGATATTTGTTTCTTCATTAATAAGCTTACATAATCTAACCTTAGCTTGCTCTCCACCACTTAATACACATACCTTACTTTCAATATGCTTTGTTGTTAAACCGCATTTAGCAAGAGCTGATCTTACTTCATATTGAGTTTTTGAAGGGAACTTTTCCCATACTTCTTCAATACAAGTATTATAATTTGCATCCTTTATTTCTTGTTCGAAATAACCAATTTGTTGATATTCACCTAAGTTAGCTTCTCCACTTAATGAAGGAATTAATCCCATTAAACTCTTTAAAAGTGTAGTCTTACCAAGTCCATTTGCTCCAACTAAAGCTATCTTTTGTCCTCTTTCCATATAAAGATTTAGAGGCTTAGTTAAAGGCTCATTATATCCAATAACTAAATCTTTAGTTTCAAATATAACCTTCCCTGAAGTTCTTCCCTTTAAGAAGTTGAATTCTGGCTTTGGTTTTTCAGCTGCAAGTTCAATCATTTCCATCTTATCAAGCTTCTTTTGTCTAGCCTTTGCCATACCACTTGTTGCAACTCTTGCTTTATTTCTAGCAACGAAATCTTTAAGTTGTGCAACTTCTGCTTGTTGTCTTTCATATGCAGCTTCTAATTGTGCTTTATTAGCTTCGTAAATTCTTTGGAATTCATAATAATCCCCAACATATCTAGTAAGCTTTCTATTTTCCACATGATAAATTAAGTTAATAACTGAATTTAAGAATGGAATATCATGTGATATTAAAATAAATGCATTTTCATATGATTGTAAGAATCTCTTTAACCATTCAATATGAGCTTCATCTAAATAGTTAGTAGGCTCGTCTAGTAAAAGAATATCAGGATTTTCAAGTAAAAGCTTTCCTAATAATACTTTAGTTCTTTGTCCACCACTTAGTTCAGTAACATCTCTCTCAAGACCTACATCTAAAAGCCCTAACCCCTTAGCAACTTCTTCTGCTTTAGCATCTATAACGTAAAATCCATTATTATCTAACATATCTTGAATAACAGCTGTTCTCTCTAAAGCCTTATTCATTTCCTCTTCGTCCATTTCACCCATTCTTCCATAAAGGTCATTCATTTCAGCTTCCATATCAAATAAGTATTGGAATGCACTTCTAAGGACATCTCTTATAGTTAATCCTTTTGCAAGCTCTGCATGTTGGTCCATATAACCAACTCTAACTCTATTACTCCAAATTACTTTTCCCTCATCAGGCATTAGCTTACTAGTAATTATATTCATAAATGTAGACTTACCCTCACCATTTGCTCCAATAAGCCCTACATGTTCTCCTTTTAGTAATCTAAATGATACATCTTCAAAAATTGCTCTATCACCAAATCCATGGCTGATATTTTTAACTGTTAAAACGCTCATTCTCATCCTCCAGCAACGTAAAATTTATAGTAACTATATTTATATAAATTTATTTTTTTACATTAAAATAAGGGTGCATCCAATCTCTTAGTTGCAATTAGACACTTTCAAATTATATATTAAACCTATACACTAAGCTTAATTAATAACTCTTTATTTGTCACTTGCCACTGTAAATTGGCTACCTCCCTTATTAATTATACATAAAATTTAGTCAAAATAAATAGAAATTTGTTTCTATTTTTAGTAATCATATTCTCTTGTATCTTCGCAAAGCGAAATTTTAAGCACATTATTCTCAACTGTCTTTTTATATGAACATAAAAACTCATTTAATTCATTGTCAGCTAAGTCTATTTTTCCAGTGCTTTTTAAAATAACGTTATGTTCATCTAAAAGAATAATAAGATTATTTTTATCGTTATTTATTTTATATTCAGTTGCACCTTTTACCTTAAGTCTATCTTTATATTTTTCTTGAAATCCTAAAGTTCTTCTAACCTTTTCATAATCTTTAGGATCAGTTGAAATATTATTCAGCCCTAAACTTTTAAGTTGTTCCTCAAAGCCTGTAGTATCTATTCCATATCTCTCCATAAGTTTAGTTTGCATTTTTAAAAACTTATCTTGAGAAATATTATTTTGTACCATATACTCAGTTAATTGGTTTGAAAAATCAGCCATAGATAGCTTTCCTTCAGCAACCTTATAATATAAACTGTAAATATATGATTCAAATTGATCTACATCTTTATCATTAACCCTATTTTTAAGCTCATTAAAGTCAATTATTTTATCCATATTCTCTCCTCCTAAGCTCATGTCCTTTTACAAATATTATATACTATACACTCTAGTTTTTCCACAAAGTATTATTGTGAATATTATCTAATTATCTTAACTTTTAACTTTAATCCAAACATCTTGGTATAATTCTAAATTCTCCTTATCTAAAAACTTATATCCTTCACACTTATCTAATATTTCTTTTGGCATATATGCATTTTCATTATTCTTAATTTCATCAGCTTGTTCTTCCATAGCTTGCTTTTGTGGTGTAGTATATCCTATTTCATCAGCTGTTCTTAACGCTATGTCTTTACTACTCATAAAATCTATAAATTTTTCTGCTCCGCTGACATTTTTTGCAGACTTAGGAATTGCCCAAGAGTCTAACCAGAAATCAGCACCTTCTTCTGGAATTACATATTTAAATCTATCGTCTTCAGCTTCTAAGTTTAATCCCTCTCCTGACCAAATCATAGCAATAGATTTTTCCCCTGATCTCATTAAATCTAAAACTTCATCTGCTCCATATGTTGGATTTAATTCTTTCTTTTGCTTTATTAATAATTCTCCAGCTTCTTTTAACTCTTCTTCATTAGTTGAATTTAATGAATATCCTAATGTTTTTAAAGCTACTCCAATTGTATCTCTCATATTATCAAACATAAATACTTCATCTTTATATTTAGAATCAAATAAGCTCTTCCAACTTGTTATGTCTTCATCAATAACTTCAGTATTATATATTAATCCAATTGTACCGTTCATATATGGTACAGTATAATCATTATTAGGATCATATGGTTTACCCATATCCCCTTCATTCATATTTACTATATTAGGTATATTATCTTTATTTATCTTTTGAAGCAATTCTTCTTTTATCATCTTTTCAGCCATATCATCCGAAACTAAAATAACATCATAATCTACCTTTCCGCTAGCAACCTCTTGATACATATACTGCATATCATCAAAAGTTTTTTCATTTACTTTTATTCCCGTTGCTTTTTGGAATTCTTTATAGACTCCTTCTGCTGCATTAGCACCATAATTTAATATATTTATTTCTTCACCAGCTTTACTTTCACAACCGGCGAATATTCCAATTGTAATTAGTATACTTATTAATACAGCACCTAATTTCCTCTTATTCCCTTTCATAGAATAAACCCCCTCCATATATAAAATATCATTATCTTTAGTATTATAGTATTATTTTACTTAATAATTCTATTCATCAATTATATAATTTACTATATTTAAACAAAATAAAAAAGCCCTAAAGGCCTTTTTATTAATAATTATTATTTTTTAATATTTATTTTTACTATTTAAACACTATATTTTTTATTTTACAGCTATTGCTTCTATTTCTATTACCGCATCCTTAGGTAATTTTGCTACTTGCACGCAACTTCTAGCTGGTTTATTTTCAGTGAAATAAGTTCCATAAACTTCATTTACTGCTTCGAAATCATTTAAATCTTTTAAAAATATACTTGTTTTAACAACATTATTTAATGATGTTCCTGCAGCTTCTAATATAGCTTTTACATTTTCCATTGATTGCTTAGTTGCAAGCTTAATATCTGTTACTAACTCTCCAGTTGCAGGATTTAGTGGAATTTGTCCTGATGTATAAACAAAATCCCCAACTACTATTCCTTGTGAGTATGGCCCTATTGCCCCAGGTGCATTATTAGTACGTATTACTTCTCTATTCATAACTTTTCCTCCTACTTTCTCATTTAATAAAACAACTTCATCTTTACCATTTAATTAATATTATAATATATATTTGAACATATATATATCAATAAATTTATTATCTCACTATTTAAGATTTTTTACATTAGTGGTAAAATAAATAATTAAGATAATGCATTAAACATAAGTAAGATTCTAAATTTCAACTTGTAAATTAAACCCACTCTTCATTTAGTAGTGGTTACATACTAGTAGAAAGAATTTGCTTTTTAACTTATCTTAAAAATTAAATGAACTAATCATAAAAAATTACGTACAAAAAAGGGGCGATTTAAATGACTAAAAAAGTAAACATCGATTGGAATAACTTGGGGTTCGAATACATTAAAACTGACTTTCGTTACATTTCTAATTGGAAAGATGGTAAATGGGATAATGGACATTTAACAGAAGATAACATGCTTAAAATAAGTGAAGCATCTTGCGCTCTTCACTATGGACAATCTTGTTTTGAAGGATTAAAGGCTTATAGAACTAAAGAAGGAAAAATTCAACTTTTCAGACCTAATAAAAATGCTGAAAGACTTAATTCAAGCCTTAGAAAACTTCTTATGCCTGAAATTCCTGTAGAAAAATTTATAGATGCTTGCATGCAAGTTGTTAAAGCTAATGAAGATTACATTCCACCATATGGAACTGGTGGTACATTATATATAAGACCATTTGTAATAGGTGTTGGAGATAATATTGGAGTTAAACCTGCTCCTGAATATATATTCTGTGTTTTCTGCTTACCTGTTGGAGCATACTTTAAAGGTGGAGTTACTCCTTGCAACTTTATGATTGCTGATTATGACAGAGCTGCTCCTCACGGTACTGGTGGACAAAAAGTAGGTGGTAACTACGCTGCTTCAATGCATCCTCATAAAATAGCTGCTGATAAAGGATTTGCAGATTGTATTTACCTTGATCCTGCAACTAGAACTAATATTGAAGAGGTTGGGGCTGCTAATTTCTTTGGGATAACTAAAAATGATGAATTTGTTACACCATTATCACCTTCAGTATTACCTAGTATTACAAAATATTCTTTAATGGAAATTGCAGAAAAGTACTTGCATATGCCTGTATATGAAAGAGAAATCCCTATAGATTCCCTTGATGAATTTAAAGAAGCAGGAGCTTGCGGAACTGCTGCAGTTATAACTCCAATTGGAGGAATAGAATATAAAGATAAACTTCATGTATTCTACAGTGAAACTGAAGTTGGTCCTGTAACTAAAGAACTTTATAGAATTCTTTGTGGAATTCAATTTGGTGATATTGAAGCACCTGAAGGATGGATTTATACAGTAGAATAATTGTATTTTAAATGGACATTTTCTAATAGAATTTGTCAATTTTTTAGAGTAATTGCTACAATTTTATTTTTTAAAGCTACAGAACTTATTAAAAATAATAATCATCAACTTGCCGTAATTGAAGCAACACAATCTGGAGAGGTTATTTTCACACTTCTTGATGAAATTTTAATATTAAAAACTACTTTTCCAACAACTATTGGCTATATAGAGACTTTCTTAGTTATTATAGGTATGATATTAAATAGTTTATTTTCTGATTAACAAAAATAGTAGAAGTATAAATTAATATACCTCTACTATTTTTTACTTAAAATTTATTTATTTTTTTCTATTAATAATTCGATATTACATTTACATCTTCCGCCACGGCATCCACCAGCACCTGCACCAGTTTCTTCCTTAACTTCTTCAAAAGAAGTCGCCCCATTCTTTACAGCCTCAACTATTTGTTCCTCTGTTATTCCTCTACATAAACATACTTTTGACATAATTTCATCTCCTTTGTATCTACTTTTAACCTTTAATTATTTCAAGTACTTATTATTCTTCTATAGAAATAGCTTGTACTGGACATCCATCACAAGCTTCTCTTACTGAATCTTCTAAATCGCTTGAAATTTCACCTTCAATTGCAACTGCAACCCCTGTATCTAATGAAAATACGTCTGAACAGACACCTTCGCATAATCCACAGCTAATACATACATTTTCATCTACAAATGCTTTCATTTTATTTCTTCCTCCATTTAAATGTAATTAAAGTTTCCTCTCGATTAATATTATCAACTAATAATTATTATTTGTCAATATTATTTCTTACTATTTTAGTCAACTTTATTTTTTATAAAAAAATGACAGCTATATTTAATAGCTGTCATCAATAATATTATTAAGAATTCTTCTTTTCTTTAGTTATAAAGTAATATGGTAAACCTACAAATAATACTCCACCAACAAAGTTACCTAATGAAACCCAAAGTAAGTTATGAGCCATTCCCATAATAGTAACATCTGCTCCGTGTGGTAATAATAATCCCATAGTTAAGAAGCCCATATTTGCAACACTATGTTCAAATCCAGCAGTTATAAATGTAAATAAACACCACCAAATCATTAATATTTTTGCTGTTTCTTCTTTTAATTTATATGCACACCAAGTTGCTAAACAAACTAATACATTACATAATAAACCTCTTAGGAATAATTCCATCCCTGGTGTATTCATCTTTGTAGCAACATTATTTACAATAAATTCTCCGATATATTCACTTTTTCCACTAGCAAGTCCAGCTTGTACATATAGTAATGCCCCTACAACACCACCTATCAAGTTACCAACCCAAACTGCAATCCAGATTTTTAATGCATCTAACCAAGATACTTTCTTTTCTAAAGCTCCAACAGTCATTATCATTGCATTACTAGTGAATAAATCTCCGCCACACATAAATACTAAAGTTAAAGCAACACCAAAGCATGCTCCCATTAATATTTTGTAAGTTTCAGCGCCTGCATGATGCATTGTTCCGCCAATTGTATAAATTAACATAATTCCTAAGCTTACAAAAAAGCTTCCTAAGAATGCAGATGTTAAATATTTAGCTATACTCTTATTAAATAAGCCAATTTTTACTTCTGCAGAGTGAGTTAAATTATCAATTTCTCTCTTATACATTTCTACACCTCTACCTAATTTATAATCTTTGTATTTTTTTATCACAATTATATATGATACAACTTTTTTCTACTTTTTTCAAACAAAAAATTCCATGCTTTTAAAATTCCTCAAACTATTAAAGATAAAGGTTTACTTTTTAAATAAATAGAAATATTAATTAAAAAAACTCATATTTTATTAATTACCTAGCAGAAATTAATATCTATTTCTTTTTCCTTCATTATTTAATTTTATAAACAAAAAAACTCTAGCCAAATCTTAATAATTTAACTAGAGTTTTACTCTTTTCTTAACTTTCAATTATTTTATTTATTTTTGTAATATACATTGCTCTTATTTTTTCATATTGTAACAATGACTTTTTACCAATAGTTATTTCTATACCCTTGGATTTTATTTTTTTGCTCCACGAATCATTACTATTTAATATGTCATCAATTACATGCTTTCCTGGAATTATAAATAAAGACTTTAAAATTAATTTTTTAGTGCCATCTTTTAGTATTTCTTCAATCGCCAAATCTAAAGTTTTTTCACCTTCTAAAGTTGCTAAATAAACTTTTTTATTAGATTGCTTTCTCACAGCTTCTGTAATAACATCATATATTTTATTTGAGTTTTTCTTAGATCCATGGCCAACTAACAATATATCATTTTCCTCTGAATCATCACAAATTATATTTGCTATTTCATTACTTTCTTTTATTAAAGCTTCTTCTTCATTAGAAAATAAAGTATTACAAATCACTATTCTCTTCATAGAATATTTATACTCATCAACTACTTCTTCGATGCGTTTTATATCACTAGTACTCATTATGTGTAATGGCTGTATTATAACTTCCTCATATCCTTGGTTAACTAAGTTAAATAATGCCTTACTTAAATGAGGAATAACATACTCATGTCTTTCTTTTAAAAGCTCAATTATTTTATTTGATGTAAATGCCTTAAGTACTGTATACTCTCCAGCAAAATATTCATTTAAATCCTGTTCTAATAATCCTATACTTTGTTTAATTCCCTCTAAATTCGCACTTCCAAATGCCACTAAAACTATTGCTTTACTCATAAAATCCCCCACCTTTTTTAGTTAATAGTTAATGAATAAATTCTGATTAGGCTGAATTTATAATATTTTTTTGAAGCTCCCCAAGGAGTTTCCTCCTCAACTATTAACTCAAAACTATTAAGTCTTAACTATCTAAAGACTACTAATTATTTACTTCCCTTATGGTTGAAATCTTTTAAATGTTTCTAAGAATTTATCTATGTGTTCTTCAGTATGAACTGCACTTAAGAACATTGATTCAAATTGAGATTGTGGTATATTAAATCCGTTTTTATTCATATGCAAGAAATACTTCCTAAACATTTCTAAATCACAGCTTTTTGCATCTTCATAAGTTCTAACAGGATTTCTATCTGTAAAGAATATAGTCATCATTCCCCCAACTCTATTAACTGTTAATTTAATTCCTTTTTCTCTTGCAATATCTTCAATTCCACTTTGTAGCTTTTCACCAAGCTTATTTATATGATCATAAATCCCTTGATTAGCCTTTAGTATATTTAAAGTTGCCATTCCAGCTGCCATAACAACTGGATTACCTGACATAGTACCAGCTTGATATACTCCTCCTACTGGTGATAATTTTTCCATTATATCACGTCTACCACCATAAAGGCCACAAGGAAGTCCTCCACCTATTATCTTTGCATAAGTAATTAAGTCTGGTTTAACATTAAATAAACTTTGAGCACCTTTATAAGCAACTCTAAATCCACTCATAACTTCATCAAATATTAATAATGAACCATATTCATCACATAATACTCTTAAAGTTTCCATAAATTCGTCTTCTGCTTTAACTACTCCCATATTTCCTGCAACTGGCTCGATAATTACTGCAGCAATATCGTCTCCATATGCTTCAAATAAAGATCTAACTTGCTCCATATCGTTATATACACCAACTAAAGTGTTTTTAATACTATCATTTGGTATACCTAAACATCCTGCTATTCCTTCAGTTAATACTCCTGAGCCAGCTTCAACTAAAAATCCATCAAAATGTCCATGATAACATCCTGCAAATTTAATTATTTTATTTTTACCTGTATATCCTCTAGCTAGCTTTATAGCACTCATTGTAGCTTCTGTACCAGAGTTAACGAATCTAACCATTTCAACATTATCCATTTCCTCACATAAGAACTTACTCATTTTAAGCTCTAAATCAGTTGGTGTTCCAAATGCAATTGCTGATTCTGACATTTCTTTAATTGCAGTTACTACATCTTCATTAGAATGCCCTAAAATCATAGGTCCCCATGCAAGTACGAAATCTATATAATCTTTACCATCTTCATCAGTTAATATTACACCTTTTCCTGACTTCATTACTGGAGGATCTATGCCCATATCTCTATATGCTCTTACTGGAGAGTTAACTCCTCCTGGCATATATTTTTTTGATTCTTCAAAAATTTCCTTGTTAGACATATTATTTATCCTCCTTAAGCCATTTAGCTGCTTCTAATGCATAATAAGTTATTATCATCTTAGCTCCAGCCCTCTTCATTGATAAAAGCATTTCTAATGCAACTAATTTTTCATTAATCAATCCTGCTTCACCAGCATTTTTAACCATAGCATATTCACCACTTACGTTATAAACACAAATAGGAGCATGAATTTTCTCTCTTGCTTCTTTTACTATATCTAAATAAGACATTGCAGGTTTAACCATTATTACATCTGCACCTTCATTTAAGTCTGCTTCAATTTCTGCCATTGCTTCTCTAGAATTTGCTGGGTCCATTTGATAGCCCTTTCTATCTCCAAAGCTTGGTGCAGAACCAGCTGCTTCTCTAAATGGTCCATAAAATGCAGATGAATATTTAGCTGCATAACTCATTATAGGTAAACTTTCAAATCCGTTTTTATCTAAAACTTCTCTTATATATCCAATTCTTCCATCCATCATATCTGAAGGAGCAACCATATCAGCTCCAGCCTTAGCATGAGATAAAGAAATTTCACCTAAATATACTAATGTTTTATCATTATCAACATTATGATCATCTAAAATACCACAATGACCGTGATCAGTATATTCACACATACAAACATCTGTAATTATATATAAATTACTATCAAGTTCCTTTAATCTTCTAATAGCTTTTTGTACTATACCATTATCATTATAAGCTTCGCTACCAACACAATCCTTATGCTCAGGAATTCCAAATAAAATTACTGATTTAACATTTGCTTCATTTAATTCTTTAACTAATTCATCTAACTTATCTACTGACCAATGGTAATTCCCTTTTAAAGAACTTATTTCTCTTTTTATGTTATTACCTTCAACTACGAATACTGGATAAATAAAATCATCCACACTTAATGAATTTTCTCTAACTAAATTTCTTATTACAGAATTTGTTCTTAGCCTTCTCCCTCTTCTAAACATTTTCTGCCTCCTTGAACTCTATTATTTCCTTAAGGAATCCTTCTTCCGAGTGCTTTTTACAAACAAAGCATTCCATATTATTTGCACTTATTGCCTTTGCTGTTTGTGGTCCTATTGCTATAAGTTTCTTTTCTCTTATAGCCTCAATACCTAACATATCAATCATATTATTCACTGTGCTAGGACTTGTAAATAGTACATAATCTACTTCATCAAATACTCTCTTATTTTTTACTGTTCCACAAACAGTGTCATAAGTATGCACTCTATCTACTTGTAATCCCAATGCACTTACTTCATCGTATAAATAACTTCTGCTACTTGATGAACATGGAATTAAAACTTTTTCCCCTTCAACTAAATGTGGCTTTAATACTTTAAATAATCCTTCACCTACAAATTCTCTTGCCATAACAAAAGGTACTATTCCTCTACTTATTAATGCTTTTTTAGTAGCCTTTCCAACAACTGAAAATTTAGCTTTTATATTTCTAACATCATATCCTGTTTCAATTAAATAATCAAAGAAATTATTAACTCCATTTACTGATGTTAAAATAATATGATCATATTCTGGTAACTTATCTAAATATTCTTTTAAATTTTCTTTAGTTGATTTAATCTTAATAGAATTAATTTCAGTTACTTCTGCCCCTAAGTCACTTAAAGAACTTTTTAAACTTGAACTTTGTTCCCTTGATCTAGTAATACAGACATTTGTTCCAAATAAAGGCTTTTCTTCGTACCAAGATAATTTTTCATTTAAATTAACAACATCTCCTACAACTATAATACATGGAGACTTAAGCTGAGCCTCTCTAGCCTTATCAGCAATACTTTCTAAAGTTCCTATTACTTTTCTTTGCTTTGCTGATGTTCCTCTCATTACAACTGCTGCAGATGTTTCTTTATCTTTTCCATTAGAAATTAAGTTTGATACTATTCTTTCTATATTTTCAAGACCCATCATAAATACTAGTGTTCCCTTTTCTTTTGCAAGCGCTTCCCAATTAAGCTTTTCATTTGTTCCTGTCATTCCAGTTACAATATGAAAACTTTGTGCAATTCCTCTATGAGTTATTGGTATACCTGCGTAATTTAATACAGCTATTGGTGAAGTTACACCTGGTATTACTTCAAATCCTAAATGTTCTTCTTCAAGAGCTAAAACTTCTTCTCCTCCTCTACCAAATACATAAGGATCTCCGCCTTTAACTCTTCCAACTATATGTCCCTCTTTTACAAGTTTCACTATCATTTCATTTATTTCTTCTTGAGTCTTATAGTGAGCACCTGGTTCCTTTCCACAATAATAAATTAAACAATCATCATTTAAATAATTTAAAATATTATTAGAAACTAATCTGTCATAAAGTACTGCTGTACATTTTTTTAATACCTTTACTGCCTTTACAGTTAATAATTCTTCATCTCCCGGTCCAGTCCCTATAATATAAGCTTTTCCATTCATATTTAATTCCTACTTTCATTAAGTTCTGTTATATCATTAGTACTTTTATGCTTTTAATATTTTTTGAGCTAATTTTCTTCCTAATTCAATATTATCTTCTTTTTTGCCTAAAATATCCTTTTTAACTATTGTACCATTTACCTCATATGTTCCAATAATATATATATCATTTCCATTAAGAGTTGCATATGCACCAATTAAACTATGGCATCCACCATTTAATTCTCTCATAAAACTTCTTTCAGCCTCTACAGTTACTCTTACATCTTTATTATCTAATTCTCTAAAATATTTATTATACTCACCATTTTTTAAGCACTCAATTCCAAGTGCTCCTTGAGAAACTGCTGGCACAAATATTTCTGGATTTAAATATTCAGTAATTATATCTTCCATACCCAATCTCTTTAATCCTGCAGCTGCAAGTATTATTCCATCCATACCTTCGTTTTTCATCTTATCTAATCTAGTTCCAACATTACCTCTTATAGGAACTATATTTAAATCATTTCTTATAGATTTTATTTGAGCTGCCCTTCTGATACTACTTGTTCCTATTATTGCTCCATTAGGTAGCTCTTCTAATTTCAATCCATTTCTACAGACTAATACATCTCTAACATCTTCTCTTTCTGGCATTGCAATTAACTCAAAATCTTCTCCCATTTCATATGGTACATCCTTCATTGAATGAACTGCTGCATGAGCTCTATTTTCTAATAATGCTATTTCTATATCTTTTGTAAATAAACCTTTACCACCTATTTTATTTAGCGATACATCAAGTCTCTTATCTCCTTCTGTAACTACTAAAAGTTTTTTACTATCAATATTTTCTTTTTCCTTCAATAGCCTCATTACTGTTTCAGTTTGTGTTTGAGCTAATGCACTTTTTCTAGTAGCTAAAATTAATTCCATATATTACTCTTCCTTCCTTAAGGATTTTATCTTCCTAATTATATCTTCATTATAAAACAATTTTAATACTTCAAAAATTTTATCTTTATCATAAAAAAATTTACAATCACTAGAATTTATAAACTTTAATAAATCATCCTTAATTTCTTTATCTAAAAATAAACAATTTCTTATTTCTCCTGTTAGTCTTATATATTCATCAAACTCTTTCAAAGACTCAGTAATTGATTCTGCAACCATTACTGATCCTCTTGGATTTCCAACCTTAGTATTAACTGCCACAGTAATAAATTTACTTTCTCTTGTAACAGGTATTACTCCCATTCCATCCTTAAATTTTGATGAATTTATATAAATTTTACATAATTTTTCACAATCATCTTTTATTTTATTAATTATATTCTTATTATCAACAGCAATTATTATTAAATGCTTATCTAATATAAAGTCCTTATTATAATTGCCCTTTATGAGCTTTACTTTATCCTTATTAAACTTATAAAAATCATCTAAAAAGTCTAATGATAAAACTTCTATATTACTACCTTTATTATAAAAGTTTCTTACTTTTATTAATGCGCCTCTCCCTGCCCCTATTACTCCAATTTTAAGTTTTTCTCCAAATAATGTTATAGGTGCATAACTTAATTCTCCATGAATATTTGCTTCAGAATATTCAGGCATTCATTTTCACGTCCTTTTAACTTTTCTTGCTTTAATAATTTTATAGCTCTATTTATATAATAGTCCGATGTACTCTTTATTAAAGTTGTAGCTAAATCAATATCTCTCTTATCTTTACATTTTTGTTCAAAAGACTTAACTCTACTTTCTACAACACTACTTCCTACATTCTTCATTTCATGTATATAATATGTAACTTCTCTAATACTTAACCAATTTTTGTATTCATTTAAATATTCATCAACTAAAAATTTATAATCATTCATTTTTTCATTTCTTAATTTTTTGTTATCTACATCTAATTTACTTATGGTATCTATATCTAGTAAAGTTACTCTTTTATTTTGAGATAAATTTTCATCAATATCTCTAGGTAATGCTAAATCAATTAGCATTATTTTTTTCCCATTATTATTTATATAATCATCTTTTATAACAATATGAGGAGCTGCTGTACAACTTATAACTGCATCCACCTCATTAACAACCTTTTTATATTCATTAAAATCTAAAATCTCTACTCTATCATCTTTTAAATCTGGGACCTTTTGTTTATTTCTTACAACAATAAATACTTTCTTAAACTTACCACCTAATGCATATTTAACTACTAAACTACCTATTGTTCCATATCCTAATACCATAATACTACTTGCACCAAATTCTTCAACTTCATTTACTGCAATTGATGATGAAGAAACTGGTATTTCATACAATTTGCTTTCCGTTCTAAACTTTTTCCCACAACTTATTGCTTCTTCAAACAATCTTAGAAGCTTTGTATGTATAGTCTTGTTCTCTAAGCTTAACTCATATGCTAGTTTTACTTGACCTAATATTTGATCTTCTCCTAATATTTTAGAATGAAAACCACAAACTACTTCTAATAAGTGCTTAGCTACACTTATCCCTTCAAGATAAAAAGTATATTCTAAAAGTGAAATATCCCAATCTAATACTTCAAATATCTTTCTTATATCTTCTTCACTTTTTAAGCTGCCTGAAATATAAATTTCTGTCCTATTACACGTGCTTATTATTACTACTTCTTCATATAGTTTATTTAATTCTTTTACTGCCTTAGATTGCTTATTTAATGCAATTGCTAATCTTTCTCTTATGTTTATATCAACATCTTTTCTTATTCCTATAAGACCTAACACTTAATCACCACATTTCTAAGATACAATTATATATATTTTTCCAAAACTCTTAATAAAAAAATAAGGAAGCATCCGTCCTTAACTTTTTTATTATAATACTAAATACGATTTTAATCATTACTTTTATACAATTTAAATTTTTAATGATTAGTATAATTTTTTTAAATTTATATAATATTATAGAAATTTATTTAATGTAACCTTACATATTTTATTATACTTTTCTATATATAACTAAATATAATTATATATAAATTCAATTATATTTTATTGTATTTAAAATATAAGATTAAGAAAAAACACTTGCTTAATCTTTTTGCTAATTACTATATCCAATTCTTATCGTAAACGTTTGTTGATTTCTATACATCAACCTTTTCTACTATTATAAATTAAGCTTTATTATACGGAAGTATTATACTATATTCATATTTACAATTAGTTATATATACTTTCATTTAAAACAAATATTAATATAATTTTGAAAATAAATAGGGCGTTATTTACAAAAACATGTAAATAACGCCCCTATTTATTTATAAAATTTTAAAGCCTTTTTTCAAAATTCCCTGTAACACTTAATCCTTCATTAAATATAATAAATGCTTTAGGATCTTTTTCTAAGACTATTCTTTTTAATTGATTTATTTCATACTTAGAAATTACAGTTACTAATATCCTACTTTCTTCCCCAGTATATGCACCTTCTCCATTCCAGCAAGTTACGCCCCTTCCCATGTCTTTCATAATACCACTTTCTACATTTTTCATCTTTGTAAAAATCATTGCTGTAGTATTTATGTTTTGATAATGTATTTTATCAACTATCAATGAGAAGAAAGTTGTATAAATAATCGAATATATTGCTGTAGGTAGTTCAAACAAGATTGCACATATTCCATAAATTACAGCGTTTATTATTATACCTAACTTGCCAACACTAAAATCTTTATATTTTTGAGTAAAATATACCCCTAGTATATCTATACCTCCACCAGAACCTCCCGCTCTTAGTGTAATTCCTATTCCAGCACCTGTAATTATTCCACCAATAAGACATGCTACTAATGGATCATCTATAATAGCTGTACTTGGAATTGTAATTATTGTAAAGAAAATAGTCTGCGCTATTACACTGACTACAGTTCTTACAAAAAACTTTTTAGATATACTTTTATAAGCTATAAGTAATAAAGGTATATTAATAATAAAGTTAATTATACCTGCTATTTCAAAGTTTTTTACACTTGGAAAATAATTCACTATAATAGTTCTAATTATTTGAGATATACCCACTACTCCACCGTTATATAGTCCTAATGGAGATATAAATAAATTAACCCCTAAACAAAATAATAATGCTCCTATAATAATAATTCCATACTGCTTAATCCTTTTTACTTTTGTATTTTCCATGATTAATCCCCCGATTATATATTAAAAATATTCACAAATAGTTTATAATAATCTAGGAATTATTTCTATAAGGTTTTGTAAAAAATATATTAATTGGTTATAAAAACAAAAAAAAACTTATTTTCTTCTTCTCTTAATACAATAAATAATAATAGCTACTATTATTAAAGTAATTACCACTAATGCAATGACTATATTTTGTATATTAGGAACTTTAAATCCTATCATTATACTATTATTTTCATTTAAATCATTTATAGTGTAAGAATACTTTATAGCTTTATCACTAACCTTTTCATTCGCATTTGTATCTGTTATTTTAACTGGCATAGATATTGACAAATCTACGGGAATATTACCTATTAAACTAGATATATTTTTATTTACTAAAGTTCCTAAGTTTAACCCTATATTATTATTTATATTACTATTTATATAATCACTAATAATATCTACTGTACTATCATTAAGCTTAAGTGTTACTTTATATTCATTAGTAAAAATTCCTTTATCAGTCTCTTCAATTATACTAAAATAATCATTGCTTAAATTTGATACTTCATTAATTTCAACTTTATCAGTTGATATATTAAGCTCTTCTGTATTTAAGTCTCCTTCTTTTGATTTAGTTACTTCTCCAAAGTGTATTCTATCAGGAATATCATCTTTAACCTCAGTAATTATCTTTGATAGTAAATCGTTATCCACTAACTTATTTATAGTATCATCATAATATACTTTTATTTTTGTATCACTAGTTCCATCTATATTGATAGAAGTATCACTACTTATCTTCATCTCCCCACATCCAATTAATATGAACATCATACTCATAATTAAAAATAGAACCAGCATATACTTTTTAAATTTTCTCATATTTCTCAAGTCCCTTCTTTCTAAAAATCACTATGTTATTAGTATAAGTAATTTGAACTTATTTTAATATCTTTAATCATATTTTTCCGTAAAAAAATCACATTAACATGTTAAGAAAATTTTTTCTTATCTTCTGTTATTGTGATTTTTTTATTAATTAAATTTTTATAATATTTCAACTACATTGCCTTGATCTAATGACTTTTTCACATCTATAACTCTTTGATTAGCTGATCCCCTGTATTTAAGCATTATATCTCTTTTATCTGCTTGAAACTTTCCATCTATTAAAACATCTACTTCCTTTAATATTTCTAACCTTTTAGGGTTGCTAATTATTTCTTCAAAAGTATAGCCCGACCATAACCATATTGATTTATCTGTCTCTAATTTTATTCTTTTTAATAGATTAAGTAATGTATCATCCATTATTTGTTGCATAGGTTCTCCACCTAATATATTTACACCTTTTATTTGTCTATTTTTAGTTAATTCAATAAACTCATCTTCTGTTTCTTTAGTAAATTCATTTCCATAATTAAAATCTTGTTGCTCTTTATTAAAGCACCCTTCGCAATTGTGAGTACATCCACTTACAAAGAGTGTAGTACGTATACCTGGCCCATTTGTAACATCTAATTTTCTTATCTTTGCATAATTCATACTTTCACTCCTCTCCAATTATATATTATGCAAAAAAAGAGAGGTAACCCTCTCATTTTTTTATAAATGAAGAACTCTATCTCCAATTTCTGCTGTTCTTCCCTTGTTCCAATAAGAACTTCCTATATCCATTCTACCGTTAGTTTCCTAATACTTTAACACCTATTTAAAGGTCGGAGTAGACTATACATTTACATAAACAATATATGTATTACCATTATAGTCGTTGAGCCTTCTCCTTATCTCTTTAGACTTAGAAGCTTGGTTGCGGATTGTCCAATCATAGTACCTTTTTACTTTACCTAAGAAATTACTCTTAGCCATTGTTTAATTTCTTAAACAACTTAGTAGTACTAAGCTCTAAGGATGTTCCCGCAGTTTCGGTAATTTAACGTGAGCCTATATTGTTAACCCACAAGTTCTTCTCATAACTTGTAATTCACTTTCATCATCATTTCCACATGATGGGCAATGCCAAGTTAAACTTTCTTTATCTAATTGCATTTCACCATTAAATCCACATTTGAAACAAACATCAGATTTAGTATTGATTTCTGCATATTGAATATTGTGATATATAAAATTAATTATCTCTTCAACAGCTTCAACATTTTTATTCATATCTGGTACTTCTATATAAGAAATACATCCTCCACTACTTATTGAATGGAATTGTGATTCAAACTTTAACTTACTAAATGCATCTATTTCTTCACAAACATGTACATGATATGAATTTGTATAATATAATCTATCAGTTACATTAGGTATTTCACCAAATCTAGATTTATCTATTCTGCAGAATCTGTATATTAAGCTTTCTGCTGGTGTACCATATAATCCAAATCCAAGACCTGTTTCATCCTTCCATTCTTCACATTTTTCTTTCATGTGATTCATTACTTCTAAAGCAAACTTTTCTCCCTCTTCAGAAGTATGACTTACTCCAAGCATTGCTTGAACCATTTCAGCTATACCAACATATCCAAGTGAAAGAGTTGAATAACCATCTTTTAATAGCTTATCTATCTTTTCACCTTTTTTAAGTCTTGCTATAGCTCCATGTTGCCAATGTATTGGACTTGAATCTGAAGTCACTCCAAGTAACATTTTATGTCTTGTTATTAATGCATCTTTACAAAGATCTAATCTTTGATCTAGCATTTCCCAAAACATCTCCATATCCTTATCAGCTATTATAGAAATTTGTGGTAAATTCAAACTAACCACTCCTTGGTTAAATCTTCCATACCACTTATATTCTCCATTTATTTTTTTAGGAGATAAATGTGATCTACACAAGCGAGATGTATATTTCTATACTGGTTACTCACTCTGACTATATCTTCAACTAGTGCATTTTTACCACACACTAGAAGCCTTGCACTTCCAAATGATTTAATTCACTTGTACTCTACTCGTTTATTCACTAAAGATTTTCTCTTTAGCTATACTTTCGATAGTCGATTGACCTTCTAAATAATCTTCATAATACTTAAAATTATAGCCTTTATATGGTGATTTAGTTTTGCCTTTACACCTAGTTATTACCATGCAATCTGTTGTTACTCCATGGTATCTCTGTAATTCTTTTATAGAGTTAAAAAATCTTACTTCTCGTCCATCAACTGATATTGATACACATCTCTTTGCTGTAGGAGGCATTTTTCCATACATCCCGTTTCTTGCACCTTTTAATCCACCATTAATACGCATAGGATTTCTATCACCTAATTTACTTTCTCGTATTTTTTTAGAAATCTCTACTTTATTAGGATGGTTACTTAATGTATCTCCACCACATTTACCTTTTGATTCACGAGAATTATATCCATTTGCAACTGAATCATAATAATGAATCCAATAAACTTCCTTCTCATTCAATTCATCCTGATCATATGCATAATCAATTTGCTCAATAGTAAATTGATCTCTTCCATATTTTCTTACTGCTCTATAAAATTTAGTATCATGTTCTTCTTTTTGGTACCCCATATGTCTACTAAAGCGTTGCTTTAAAGTTTCACTAGTTTGCCCTATATAAACTTTGTTATTGACTATACAAGTTATCTTATATATTATCATGAGGACCTCCAAAAATTATTTAGCTTGGCACTGGATTGTCATATCTATATAAGACTTAGATTCCCCAGTTAGCATAATTTTATGCAATCATTTCCTATTGCTACTTTAAAATATAAAGTAAATTACACACCCATTTTTAATGGTTCACAAGGTTTTATATGGGCAATAGTTTTACCCATAGGAGGGAAAGTATTTCCTTCATAATTTTCTCTCATTATCTTAGCACTTTGATAATCTGGTACTAATCTTTTAGCTGTACATTTAGCTGCAAGTTTAGTTATATAATCATATTTACCACCTTCAAGACAATTGTGTTCATCTAATAAGTACACTAACTTAGGGAATGCTTCTCCAATTTCTTGACCTTTGTAATTTTTCATTCCTTCAAGTCTTTGCCTTATCATTTCTTCACAAATCATCGCCATCTCTTCTTCATAAGGATGACCCTCTTCTATCTCCAGGTAAATAGTACTAAATGGAGCTTGACCATTTGTGGTTTGTAATGTAGATAATTGATATCTTATCGTTTGAACTCCATCTTTAAGTTCCTTCATTTTTGCATCTTTAGCTAACTTTGTAGCAAGAACTTCATCATTAAGCATTTCCATATAGTGTTTATATGCTTTTTCTTCTGTAACCTTAAGATATTTAGCTAAATGCTTAATTGTTATACTTTGCCCACCATATTGATTAGATGAAACTTGAGCTATTATTTGTGTTGCAACTGTACATGCAGTCCCAAAACTCTTTGGCTCTTCAACTAATTTTTCATTTATTACTGTACTGTTCGTAAACATATCTTCTAAGTTTATTAAACAACAGTTAAACATTGGTGATATGGTATAATCCATATCATGCCAGTGAATTGCTCCTTCATCATGTGCTTGCACTATATGAGCCGGAATTAACTTTCTTCTAGCAATATCCTTGGATACTTCTCCTGCAATTAAATCTCTTTGAGTTGCAGAAACGACAGGATTCTTGTTAGAATTTTCTTTCATTACATCTTCATTCTTCTTACTTAATAGCTCTAATATACTATCATCTGTAGTATTAGTATTTCTCTTAAACTCTTGTACAGCTCTATAACCTTCATATGCTCTTGCAGTTTCAGCTTGTCCGTAATGAACTAATCTATCATATACATAATCTTCTATTTTGTATATTGTAGCTATTTCATCTTGCTTACTAAAATATTTTTCAGCATCATTTGCTATTAATCTTGCAATATCACCTAAAAATATTCCACTACCATTTTTCATAGATTTACAAATTGCTTCTCTAATTTTACTCTTATCGAACTCTACTGTACTTCCGTCCCTTTTAATTACTTTCAACAATACCACTCCCTAAACTTAAGTATATTTAAATTATGTAACATGTTATTATAAAAAAATCACATAAAAAAAATAGTGCTTACATTAATACTTCTTCTCTTAAATACACAACATATTGTACTATCTTTTTAATTCAAATACAATATATAGTTGTTGCTATATTTAAAGATTTTTTGTATTTATACTTATAAGCACTTTAATTTTCTCGTTATTTTATAGGTTCCTTAATTAACCTTATTTACTTTTTTATTCATTCCTTAAACAACATTTTTTCATTATACTACATATTTTTTTATAAAACACGACTTGAAATTTATCTTAAGATATGCTTTTTGAAAATAAAACTTTTTCAATTTTAAGCTCATATTCTTTGTTCCCTACTGTTTAGAATTATAATTTTTCCAAATCATATGGAGTATTTTGATAAACACAGTAATTAAGCCAATTACTAAATACTATATTAGCACTACCTCTCCAAGTAACCATTGGTCTAAGTGATGTATCATCATTTGGAAAATAGTTTCTTGGAATTTCAATATCTAAGCCTTTATTAAAATCTCTAAAATATTCATCACTTAAAGTATTTCTCTCATACTCTAAATGCCCTGTAATAAAGACTTGTCTCCTACTTTTATTTGCTACAATAAAAATACCTGCATCATTTGACTCAGATAATATTTCTAATTCAGATATTTTTTCTATATCTTCTCTTTTCACCTCTGTATGTCTAGAATGAGGTGCATAAAACACATCATCTAAACCTCTTGTAAGGTCAGTATTTTTATTATTTATATAATGTTCAAAAACACCAAACATTTTCTTTTCTAATTGATACTTAGGAATACCATAATGATAATTTAATCCTGCTTGAGCCCCCCAACAAATATGTAGAGTAGAAAATACATTACTCTTGCTCCATTCCATTATTTCCTTTAATTCTTCCCAATACATTACATCTTCAAATTCTAGTTGCTCAACTGGTGCCCCTGTTATTACTAATCCATCAAACCTCTCGTCTTTTATATCATTAAAAAAACTGTAAAACTTCTCCATATGTTCAAGAGATGTATGAGTAGATCTATAACTTTCAGTTTGCAATAGTTTAATTTCTACTTGAAGTGGTGTATTAGATAAATACCTAAGTAATTGATTTTCTGTTTGAATCTTTTTAGGCATTAAATTTAAAATTGCGATTTTTAATGGTCTAATATCTTGCTTCCCAGCTCTCTCATTATTCATTACAAATATATTTTCATCAGATAAAACCTTAAATGCAGGTAAATCCCTTGGAATTTTTATTGGCATAGCCTCCCCCCTTACATACATATTAAATCATATTTTTACCAATTTTAGAATATTTATTATTAATATTAATCTTTGTCGATTTCTAATTTCCACAATTTTTCCTTTTCCATAAAAAAATTATAATCATATATTTGTAAAAATAACTTTCGTATAAGCCTAAAAATATGGTTTGGGCGTTTCTACTATATCACCGTAAATGATATTAACTATGAAATAAAATCCACGAAGGTTAATGTATTATTATTAGAAAAGGTGGATTAATTAATGAATAAACAAATTCTTATTGATAATATTAAAGCAGCTAATAAGGATATTCCCTCTGATTTAGTTATTAAAAACATTTCTGTAGTTGATGTATTTCAATGCAACTCCTTTATTTGCGATGTAGCTATAAAAAATGGATATATTGTTGGTCTTGGTGAATATTCTGGGAAAGAAGAAATTGATGGAACTGGCAAATTTATTTGTCCAGGTTTAATTGATTCTCACGCTCACATAGAATCATCTATGCTTACTCCTAGTGAATATTGTAAAACTGTACTATTACATGGAGTAACTTCGTTGATAGCAGATCCTCATGAGATAGCAAATGTTATTGGGCAAGCAGGAATTGAATTTATGATTAATTCCTCAACAAATCTTCCATTTGATTTTTATTTTATGCTTCCTTCTTGTGTTCCTTCTACACCCTTTGAAAATTCTGGTGCAATATTAGATAGTAAAGACTTAAAAACTTTCTATAACGAATCAAAAGTTTTAGGCTTAGCTGAAGTTATGGATTATCCCTCTGTATCAAATTGCAATGATGATATGATTAATAAACTTTTTGATGCAATTTCAAATAATAGTATTATTGATGGACATGGTGCCGGATTAAATTCACATTCAGTTAATGTTTATTCTACAGCAAATATAAAAACAGACCATGAATGTGCTACCTATGAAGAATTAGTTGATAGAGTACGACGTGGAATTTATGTACTTATGAGAGAAGGAACTGTTGCTAAAAACTTAAATGATTTAATAAAGGGTGCCTCAATTTTTAATAGTAGGCGGCTTTGCTTATGTACTGATGATAAGCATATTGATGATTTATCTAAAAATGGTAGTATAGATACCTCTATTAAAATGTGTATTAAAAATGGACTTGCTCCTGAAATTGCAATTCAAATGGCCACATTAAATGCAGCTGAATGTTACAATTTAAAAAATAAGGGTGCCATAGCTCCTTCATATATTGCAGATCTTATTATCCTTGATAATTTAGAAGAGTTTAAAATTAATTCTGTTTATAAAAGTGGTAAATTAATAGTAAGTAATACTAAATTAATTGCTGATATTGCTAATTCATACTCAGCTCCACCATTAAATAATTCAATTAATTTACCTAAACTAACAAAAGATAGCTTTAAAATTGATATAAAAAATAAGTCTTTCTTAAATATTATAGAATTAATACCAAATAAATTAGAAAGCAACCATTTAAAGATTAATATAAAAGACTTAAACCTTAAAGAGGAATTCACAAGCTCTACAACAAAAGATAATTTATTAAAAATTGCAGTTATAGAGCGCCATAAAAACACTGGAAATATTGGATTAGGAATTTTAAAGGGTTTAGATTTAAAATATGGTGCAATAGCTACAACTATAGCACATGACTCTCATAATATGATTATTTGTGGAACTAATGATGATGATATGATATATGCAGCAGAAGAACTAAAGAGAATAAATGGTGGAATCATAGTTGTTAAAGATGGAAAAACTCTTGCTTCTGTATCTCTAGAAATAGGTGGCATTATTACTTCTAGATCATGCCAAGAAGTAATATCAGATTTAACTAAGCTTCATGCTGCAGTTAAAATACTAGCACCTACAATTACATTTAATCCATTTTTAACCCTATCATTCTTATCTTTACCTGTTATTCCTCAAATCAAAATAACTGATAAGGGATTATTTGATGTAAGAAACTTCAACTTCATACCTGTTGCAGAATAGTTTTGTGTTATAATATTGTTAGATTTTTGATTTAAGAGGTATAACAAAATGGATATAAAAGAAATGCTTTCAATATTAAATAGCCATAACATATATATTATATTTATAATAATGTTTTTAGAAGCATTGAATTTAACTGGTATACCATCAACTATAATATTGCCTTCCATAGGAATTTTAATTAGTTTAAATAATTTGAGCATCATAAAAATATTACTTTTAACTATTTGCGCATCTATTTTAGGAAATATTGTTTTTTATTTTATATCTTATAAGTTTGGTAGTAAAATATATGATTATCTTTATAATAAATTTCCTAAATTACAAAAAAGTTTCGATAAGGCAATGAATATGTCTAATAAATATGGAGCTAAGATTTGTTTGTTTGGCCGCTTAATCCCGTCCATAAGAAGTTGGGTTTCACTTGTGGCTGGTATATTTAAAGTAAAACTAAGGGAGTTCCTTTTATATTCTTCAATAGGAATTTTCATTTGGGATATAATACTTATTTTAGTTGGCTATCTAATACCAATAAACTACTAATTAATGCTAAAGGACTTGTCCTAACTAAGGGCAAGTCCTTCTTTTATTATTTATTAAAGTTCTTTTTACTACCTATTAAAGAACAAACTTTTCTATAGCCTTAGCAACTCCATCATTTTCATTTGAATCAGTAATGTAATTTGCTACTTCCTTTACCTCAGCAAATGCATTATCCATTGCTACTCCCATTCCAGCATAAACAATCATATCAAGATCATTTTCAGCATCTCCAAAAGTCATAACTTCTTCTTGCTTAACACCTAAATGCTTAGCTAATAACTCAACACCAGTTCCTTTATTTACTGCTTTATTTAAAAATTCTAAGAAATAAGGCGTACTTCTTACTACTGTATATTTTTCATATACTTCCTTTGGTAAATTATCTACTGCCCTTTGTAATACTTCAGGCTCATCAATCATCATTACCTTTACTATACTATGATCATCTTCAATTTCAGAAAAATCATTAATTCCTATATTGATACCATTTATATTGGCTTCAACTTCTGTATATTTACTGTTTTTTGGAGTTATTAATCCATATACTTCAGAAAAAGCATGAATATTAACACCTAACTCCTTACTTAATTTATGTAGATAATGTAAGTCCGAACCATTCAATACTGTTTTTGATATAACTTCTCTAGATTTTGCTTTTAAAACTAATCCACCATTATAACTTAAAACATAATCATTCTCTCCAAGCATATTAAGCTCTTCTAGATATCTTGTAACACCATCAATTGGTCTTCCTGTTGCAATTACAACATTAACACCCTTTTCCTGAGCTTCTCTTATAGCTTTCTTAGTTCTCTCTGAAACAGATTTATCACTTTTAAGTAAAGTTCCATCCATATCTATTGCTATTAATTTATACATAAATTCCTTCACCATTCCTTAATACAAAATTCTGTTTTATTATAACATAAAACAGAATTTTGTACATTGTGTATGTATTATATCAAGCTATTACTTTTTATATCCTATAAATGAATTTATAACATCACCAAATCCATCTCTATCTAACACACTAATAACTACCCCTGTTATTTCATAACTTGAAGTGCTATCATTTTCTCTTCTAATTTTTTTTATTCTATCAATAACATCTTCTATAATTATTTTTATATCAGATTCATTTAATAGTGCCTGGTTATCTCTAGTTGCATTTAGTATACTATTTGTAATTTTATTAGCATCAAATGATTGAATACTTCCATCCTTTTTAATTACTTTTATTACTTACACCTCCTCATAACTTATTATTCACAAAAAAATAAGTTGCAAATCATAAAACCCCTAATATAATAGTACTTTATAATTTACAACCTCTTGTTTTATTATATTTTTATTATTTACAAAACTTCTCTTTATATCCCAAATAAGAAGTTGCTATATCCTTAAATCCATATTTCTTAAGAGACTCAATAATTACTGCAAAAACTTCATAAGTTGATGTAAATCCTTTTTCTCCTCTTATACTATTTATTATCTTTACTACTCTATTACTAATAACTTTCAAATCTGCCTCATTTATAATAATGTTACTATCAATAGATGCACCTAATATACTGCTTCTAACCTTACTAATATCAAAACTTTGAATTCTACCATCTTTTTTAATTACTTTCATTGTAAATACACCCCCGTATTAAAATTATACACTATCACAAAAGCAATTTAAACGATTTCACATTTTTTTCACACTTAATCTTACTATTTATTTACATTTTTTATTACACTAATTAACCCACTACCTTAAATAATTATTTTTTTTTGTATTTAACATTTATTTATCATTTTCGTAAAATATACTATAAAATATTCTTTGGAGTAATTTTTATGAGTTTTATCACTAAACTTAAAAACTTTTATCACCTTACTGGTTATGGTATTAATCTTTTATCATATTCCTTAAGAAATTCAACTTCTTATGAAAATGATGCTTACAACTTCATTAATAATACTACTCTCTCTAGTAAAACTAAATACTTAATTTGGGTAGATACTTCTAACTTTAAAACAAATATATTTAAAGGAAGTATAAACAATTGGACCTTAATTGATTCTTATATATGCACTATTGGAAAACCTACTGAACCTACTATAAAAGGAATTTTCTATGCAGGCCCTAAAGGATATTCATTTGGTGAGGCAAGAGGTTTTCGCTGTTTATATTACACTCAAATAAAGGATAATTATTTATTTCATTCCATTCCCTATAATTTAGATGGAAGTATTAGAGACCCTAGACTTGGTATGCAATTAACAGACGGTTGTGTTCGCTTATCAACTAAAGATGCAAAATGGATTTATGATAATATTCCATCAGGTAGCACTATCTATATAACTTAGTATTATTATATGATGTACTCAAAAATATTTTCTTATTTTATTTCAATACAAAAAGAACTATATAGAAAATAGTAATTTTCTGCATAGTTCTTTATTAATTATATGTAAATAAATTTTATTCTTCTATTTTTACAGGTTTAGAATATTCAATTCCTTTTGTATCGACTCTTATTTCTTCAATAATAACATCTGTTAATGGCTTATCATTAGAATCTGTCTTCACTGAATTTATAGTGTTGATAATATCTAACCCTTCAGTAACTTTACCAAATGCTGCATATTGTCCATTTAAATGTGTTGCTTCGTCTGCCATAATAAAGAATTGGCTTCCTGCTGAATCAGGATCATTTGCTCTAGCCATAGATAAAACACCTTCTGTATGAGCTAAGTCATTATACTCATATCCATTTTTAGTAAATTCTCCCTTGATTGAATACCCTGGTCCACCAGTACCATTTCCTTCTGGGCATCCTCCTTGTATCATAAATCCTTTTATTATCCTATAGAAAGTTAATCCATCATAAAAACCTGAATTTGCTAATGAAATAAAATTATTCACTGTATTTGGTGCCTTATCAGGATATAATTCAGCTACAACAGTTCCATAATCCTTAATTTTTATTGTCGCTGTAGGTAACTCCTCTGGAGCTTCTACCTTTTGATTCCAAGTTTCATCACTTTTATTTTCTTCTTTAGACAAAGTATTATTTGAAGCACATCCTACAAGTCCAATTACTGCAGCACTTATGCCTATTAATACAACTCCAACTTTTAAAATCTTATTCATAAACCCACTCCCTAAAGTTTTAATATTTTTATAATATCAAAAAAGAACTCAGCTATCAAGCTGAGTTTCAATTCAAAACTTATGTTACTTCAATCAAAATTAATTAAAGATTTTCTCCATCAAAACTTTTATATTGACTAGGATTTTTATCATTACCTACATTATTTTGATCTTGGTGAAGCTTTTGTCTTCTTTGCCCTTTTTGATACTTTTTATCCTTTATCTTATCACTCATTAAAAACACACTCCCTTCAGCATTATTTTTTCACAAAAGGTCGTATATAATACACTTTATTTAGTGATAAGTATCAATTAATAAAGTTAGAATTTAAATATAATTTTTAAAATTATATTTTCAAAAATTATATGCTTAACTTAAACTGCATTATCTATACTTCAAACTCTTCTATCTCTATTGAGTAACTTCCACAATGCCTACAAACATTGATTATTACTATATAACTTTCATTAACTTTTCCACTTTTTTGTAATCTATTAAAGCTCATTCCTTCATATTCTCTATCTAATGTACTAACAACATAGTTTCTATCTTTTGCATATATGTAAAAATTAAATCCTAAAAAATCAAAAAACTTCTTTTTTTCTTCTACCCCTGTTTTACAATTTTCACATGGTAAATCAAAATATGCTTTTGAAAAGTCAACTTTATCACTATTATTTAAAATTTCTATTATTCTTTCCTCATTAACATCCACAATTGGATTAACTTCGTCATTTACGAAGTACTCTAAATTCTCTTCATTTAGTATATATTCTTTTTCGTCGTATTTAAATTTAAATTCCATTTAATTAACATCCCTTCAATTGTATTATAATCAATATCGTATTTACACATAATAACATATCAAATTTATTTAATAAAGAGATGAAGCAAAGATAATATAAATTTTGTAAAATAATTATTAACAGTTCTTCAAATATAGTGTAAAATATAAAATAAGTCTTTCACAATTTAGAACAATAATTAACATTAAATTTACTAGAAATTTTTTAGTAAATAACTACTTATTTAAAGGCGGGGGTTATTTTGAACAATAAACACATATATATAGTATTTTCTAGAACTGGTACTACACTTTCCAATATAATTGCACTTTTTACTCAAAAGGAATACTCTCATGTTTCACTTTCACTAGATGCTTCATTTACTCAGATGTTTTCTTTTGGGCGTAAAATACCTTCAAAAGTTTTACCGGCCGGATTAGTTGAAGAAAATCTTTATGCTGGTGTTTTTGCAATGTACCCTAAAAGTAAGTGTTTAGTATATAAAGTTGATGTTACAGATGAACAGTTAACATATTTAAAAAATTCAATAGATAATTTCTTTAAGAATAAAGATGATTATAAATATAGCGTTCTTGGTATAGTAACTGCATATTTTAATAGACCTATTAAAAGAGAAAATTATTATTTCTGCTCTCAATTCGTATCAGAGTTACTTATTAATAGTGGTATATATAAAACAGACAAGCTTCCTGAAGTAATTAAACCTATGGACTTGTTAGAAATTCCAAATAAAACTTTTGTATATGAAGGATTTATAAGTGAAGAAAATTATCAAAACTATCTTGAAAATGACTACTCATTATTTAAATCTGAAATATTATCAAAAGCTATTTCAAGATTAATTCCGTAAATTTAATTAATATATAAATTGTTATGATTGATAAAAAAATAAAGTCTGAACTTAGGCTTTATTTTTTATACTATTTCTATTTTAATCTATTAAGTATTCTTCATTTTCCCCTCTACATTTTATGTTTACTACTTAATTAACACAAATCATCATTTAATCTCATAATATATAATGTTTAATATATTAAAGTAAGGAGTATTTTAAATGTATTCAGTAGATCTTCCATATCCTGAAGTAAATGTTAAAGATAAAAACCCTCAATATATTGATTTAATTTTACAAAATTACGCAAGTTCTACTTCCGAATTTGATGCAATTGCACAGTATACTTATCACCAAATATCTTATGTATATAAAAATGTTGAGGTTTCCCAAACACTCCAGGGAATATCAATTGTAGAAATGCATCACTTAGAATTGCTTGGTAGAATATTAGTGCAACTCGGCAGTGATCCTGGCTACTGGATTGATAATCACAAAAGAAATTATTGGTCTGCCAAACTTGTTGATTATAATTTACCTTCATTAAAATATGCCTTAACTGTAGACATTAATGATGAAAAAGATGCAATTAAACAATATAAAGAGACAATAACAAAAATTAAAGATGAAAATATAAATGACATTATTAAAAGAATAATATTAGATGAAGAATTTCATATTCAATTATTGTTGGGACTTTATAAAAAGTACGTTGAATAATAAATTTACTTGTGGTTCTACTTAAATTACCTAATAAAGACTCCTTCAAAGGTTATTTCTATACCTTTGAAGGAGCCTTTTTATAACTTTTAATTAAAATCTTCTATTCTTATTATATTTTCAACATCTTTAACAGTTCTTAAATCATATAATTTATCTATCGAATCCTTTATTAAATATTCCTTAGTCTTATGAGTAATTAAAACTAAAGTTACTTCAACATTTTCATCCTTTTTTCTTCCCTTTTGAATAACAGATTTTAAACTTACTCTATTTGCTCCAAATATTGTAGTTATCTGCCCAAGAACACCTGGCTTATCATCCACAGTAACTCTAATATAATATCGGCTTTCTACTTCACTAATATCCTTTATCTTCTTTTCCCATAAGTTATTTCTTATAACTGGATTATCATTAGCTGTATCAATATTTCCTCTTAAAATAGAAATAATATCACTAACTACAGCACTACCTGTTGGCAAATCTCCAGCACCCCTACCATAAAACATTAAATCTCCAACAGCGTTACCATTAATAAAAATTGCATTAAATGAATCATATACATTTGCTAATGGATGTGTTTCAGGAATCATTGTAGGATGAACTCTAAGCTCAAGTTTTCCATTATCATCTTTTGCAATTGCTAATAGCTTTATAGACATTCCAAAATCACTTGCATACTTCATATCTATAGGTTTTATTTTTGTTATTCCTTCTCTATATACATCATTAACCTTCACCTTTGTTCCAAAAGCTAATGAAGCTAATATAGCAAGCTTATATTGTGCATCATATCCGTCGATATCTGAGGTTGGATCTGCTTCAGCATATCCCTTTTCTTTAGCTTCTTCTAGTACTTCATCAAAATCTAAATTTTCTAATTCCATTTTACTTAGAATGTAATTAGTTGTACCATTTACAATCCCAAATAATTCATTAATTTTATTAGCTGTAAGATTTTCATTTATTCCATTAATAATAGGAATTCCTCCGGCTACGCTTGCTTCATATTGGAACATAATTCCCATCTCTTCAGCCTTCTCAAATACTTCATCCCCTGTTGTAGCAAGTAGCATTTTATTTGCAGTTACTATATGCTTTTTAGCTTCCATAGCTCTCAACATATATTCTTTAGCTGGATCTATTCCCCCCATAACTTCTACCACTATTTTTATAGAGTCATCATTTAATATTTCCTCAAAATCAGTAGTTAATACTTGTTCAGGAACAGCTACACCTCTATTTTTAGTAACATCTCGTACTAATACTTTAGATACCTCAATTTCATATCCTGATCTCTTCATTATCTCTTCTTTGTTTTGTTGTAGGATTGTAAATACACCTCTACCCACATTTCCTAATCCTAGCAAGGCTATTTTTACTTTTTTCATTAAGTAATCCCCCTTTATTTTATATCCCCAATTTATTTTATAGCTTGTCATTATTAACAATTCATCTTTTAAATATTAAATTGCTATACTAGACAACTCTTAGCTGCTGACTTCTTATTTTAGTCAAATTTAAAATTTTCACTTTAATCAGAAGTCAATTTGTATGTATTATAAATTAAAATTAATCATAATACATTAATTATAATACATTTCTTTAATTTTCCATATATTATTTTTTATAATTTTTTATAAAAATAATTTAAAATAAAAAGGAACTGAAAATCAGTTCCTTTTTTAAAAGTAAATTTATCTCTTACTTGCATCAAATATTTCACCAGCAGCCTTTGGTGCTTGTGAAGATCTTGAGAATATAATTAATGCAATTAATGTAACTATATAAGGGAATACCTTTAAAACAACTAATGGTATATTAGATAACTCTGGTATTACTTGCGCAACATTTGCTAATGTTGATGCAAATCCGAAGAAGAATGTTGATGCTAATATTCCTAAAGGTCTCCATTGTCCAAATATTAATGCTGCTAATGAAAGGAATCCTAATCCAGCAACACTACCATTAAACTCACCTGAATATGTTACTAATATAATGCATCCACCTAAAGCAGCTAATGCACCTGATATTATAACACCCATATATCTAGTTCTCATTACATTGATACCAGCTGCTTGAGAAGCTTGTGGGTTTTCTCCACAAGATCTTAATCTTAATCCAAATGAAGTTTTATATAATAAGAATGCACTTATCATTAATATTGCTAATACTAACCATGTTGTAGCATAAGTTTTTGTAAAGAATAATGGCCCTATTACAGGAATGTCTTTTAATACTGGAATACTTTTTGGTAAAAAACCTAAAGTTATTCTTATATTACCACTACCAGTAATATTTCTTGCTAAGAATACAGTTAATGCTCCAGCCATCATATTAATAGCTGTACCACTTATAACTTGGTCTGCATTTAAATTAATACTTGCAAATGCGTGTAAAAGTGAGAATAAAGCTCCAACTATTGCAGCAACTAAAAGTCCTATCCATAACGCTCCATTAACACCTGCTGCTTGAAGTTTTGATATTGTTAATGCTCCAGCAAAAGAACCTACTATCATAAATCCGTCTAATCCTATATTTACAATACCACTTCTTTCACAATAAAGTGCTCCTAAAGCAGTAATTAGCATAGGTATAGTATACGCTATTGCATAAGGAAAAATTTGTACTATTATATCCCACATTATTTTTCCACCGCCCTTTCACTAGATGTTTTTAATTTCTTGTCATTTCTTTTTTTCTTTATACTCTTAATTACTCTATCCATAACAACACTAGTTGCAGCAAAATAGATAATTGTAGCTATTATTGTATCAGCTAATTCTGGTGGTACTTTAACATTGGCATTCATGAATCCTTTACCAACATATAATACTCCAAAGAATAATGCTGATAATAATACTCCAATTGGAGTGTTATTACCTAATAAGGCAACAGCTATTCCATCAAACCCTTGTGATGGCATTACACCTATTTGAAGTACTGTAGAGTTACCCATATATTGAGCAACACCAGCTAATCCAGCTAGTCCCCCTGCTATCATCATAGATATAACTATATTTCTATTTACAGGCATACCAGCATATTCAGCTCCAAACTTATTGTATCCAACTGCCTTTAATTCATATCCTAAAACAGTCTTATTTAAAAGGAACCAAACAACTAATACTGAAATTAATGCTAGGAATATTCCATAATTTATGTATGATCCACCTAATATGTTAGATAACCAATCGGCCTTTAAAGTTGCTGTATCTGCTAATCTAGCTGATTCTGTTTCAGTAGTTCCTTTTAAATGTAGTGGAACCATATAATAAACTATCCAATATGCAGTCCAGTTCATCATGATTGCAGAAACAACTTCATTAACGTTAAATAATGCTTTTAAAGCTCCAGGTACAGCTGCCCAAATTGCTCCAGCTAATATACCGCATATAATCATTAATGGTAATAATATAGGTGATGGTAAATCAACTAATAACCCTATTGCAGTTACAGTAAAACCACCAGCTAACATTTGACCTGGAGTACCTATGTTAAATAATCCAGTTTTGTTAGCAAATGCAAAAGATAACCCTGTAAGAATTAAAGGTGTCGCAGTTGCAATTGAGTTTCCTATTCTTTGAGGATTCATAAGTCCACCCTTAAATAGATATGTATAACCATCTATTGGGTTAAATCCCATTGCTAGCATTAATAAAAATCCTGCAAGTAATCCTAAAACTACTGCCATTAAAGATTTTAATAATTGATTCTTATGCACTAAGCTTCCTCCTTCTTTATGCCGGCCATCATTAAACCAACTTCATTTTCATTTGTTTCACTAGCATTAACTATACCTACTAATTCACCATTGTTAACAACAGCTATTCTGTCAGATACATTTAAAACTTCATCTAATTCAAGAGATACTAATAAAACAGCTTTTCCTAAATCTCTTTGTTCAACTAATCTTTTATGAATATATTCTATTGAACCAACATCTAGCCCTCTTGTTGGTTGAACAGCAATTAAAAAGTCTGGATTAGATTCTATTTCACGTCCAATTACACCTTTTTGTTGGTTACCACCTGATAAAGATCTTGCAATAGATTTTCCACCTTCTCCTGATCTAACATCAAATGTTTCTATAATTTTTTGTGCATATTCGCTAATCTTTGATCTATTAATTAAACCTTTATTAGAAAATGGCTTCTTTTTATAAGCTTTAAGCACCATATTATCTTCCATTGTATAATCAAGGATTAATCCTCTTTTATGTCTATCTTCTGGAATATGTGCCATACCATCATCTATTCTCTCACGTATTGAATCTTTTATTATATTTCTTCCTTTAAATATGATATTACCTGACTCAACACTTCTCATACCAGTTAAAGCTTCAACTAATTCAGTTTGTCCATTACCTTCAACACCGGCAATACCAACAATTTCTCCAGCTCTAATATCTAATGAGAAGTTCTTTAATCCAAGTACTTTTTTATTGTTATTAACGCAAAGGTCTTCTATTTTAACAACTATATCTTTTGGCTTTGCTTCATTCTTTTCAACTTTAAATGCTACTTCTCTACCAACCATCATTTTAGCCATATCAGCTTCTGTAGTATCTTCTACATTAACTGTTCCTATGTATTTACCTCTTCTAATAACTGTACATCTATTAGCTGCTTCCTTGATTTCTTTTAATTTATGAGTAATTAAGATAATAGACTTACCTTCTTTAGTCATATTTTTCATAATTGAAATTAATTCATCAATTTCACTTGGAGTTAATACTGCCGTTGGTTCATCGAATATTAACACATTTGCATTTCTGTAAAGCATTTTTAATATTTCAACTCTTTGTTGCATTCCAACAGAAATATTTTCTATTTTTGCATAAGGATCAACATTTAATCCATATTGCTTAGATAATTCTTCAATTTTTTTTGCTGCTGTTTTAATATCTACAGTTAATCCCTTTCTAGGTTCACATCCTAAAATTATATTTTCTGTAACTGTAAAATTATCTACTAATTTAAAATGTTGATGAACCATTCCGATTCCTAAATCATTTGCTACATTAGGATTAGATATTTTTACTTCTTTTCCCCTAACTTTTATACAACCTCTATCTGGCTTGTACATACCAAATAACATTCCCATTAATGTCGACTTACCAGCACCATTTTCACCTAAAAGAGCATGAATTTCTCCTTGCTTTAGCTGCAGGGTAATATTATCATTTGCTACTATCCCTGGAAATTCTTTACGGATATTTAGCATCTCAACTACATATTCCATGGATATCCTCCTCTAAAAAAATATTTTATGAACATATATTGTTAATTAATTTATGCATATTATAAGTTAATATACTTACAAAATAATCACATAATTATATACGAACTTCATTTTAAGTATAATTTATATATTTCGTATTTTCAACATTTTTTTCACTCATTTTTTATAAATAATGTACTATATTAATTATTTTTACATATTATTATTAAAACACCCATAATAAAACGATATATCGGCCATTAACCCTGCAATTTCAACACATTCTTTGTATGTTCATTTACATTTTTTTCCTTAATATTCAATTGTTTTTTGTCTGTTTTAAAGATAAAATGTAATTTTTTTACTATATTCTAGCTTGATGAATACTCTTTTTCTAATTAGTATATACTATTAATTCTTTGGCTTAAATTTTACACATAAAAGGAGCTATGTAAATTTCTTTAACATAGCTCCATTTAATCATAATTGTATATTATAACTCTGTTTTAACTTCTATTTGACCATTCTTAATTGCATCTAATACTTCATTAACTTTAGTAACTGTATCATCATTTAAGTTTGGATTTTCTGCTGGTATACCAACACCATCATTTTCAGCATTGAAAGTTAATACTTGTCCACCCGGGAATTCATCATTTAATTGTGCTTCAATCATTTGATAAGCTGCTTCATCAATCTTCTTAATAGCTGAAGTTAAGATTACAGATTTACTTCCTTCATACATACCATCAGCATATTGATCTGAGTCAACACCTATAACCCATACTTCTTCACCATTAACAACTCTTGTCTTAGCTTCTGTTATAACACCAGTTCCAACTCCACCAGCCGCAGCAAATATTGCTTTAACTCCGTTATCATACATTTGAGCTGCTAATTGTTGTCCTAAAGCTGTATCAACGAATGACCCTGAATAAACTATATTTTCAGCCTTTAAAGTAACACTTGATCCATAATGTTCGTTTGCATAAGCAACTCCTTGTTGGAATCCATAGTTAAACTTTTGAACTGCTGGTATTTCCATACCACCGATAAATCCTAAATCACCAGTTTGTAATTCAACAGCTGCTGCAACCCCTGCTGCAAATCCACTTTGTTCTTCAGCAAAGTATATTGCAACTGTGTTATCTCCTACAACATAGCTATCATTACCATCGTTTGGCTCACCATCAATTATAACAAATTTTGCATCTTCATATTGTGTTTGAGCTTTATATATAGCTGTTTCAAATTTGTAACCTGGAGTTACAATAAATTTATATCCTGCATCATATAGATTTTGTATTTCTGTTAAATAGTTAGCTTCAGTTTCTCCACCTGGTTGCATATAATTCTTTTCAATTCCAAGACTTTTTTCAGCCTCAATTATACCTTCCCAAGTTCCTTGGTTAAATGACTTATCATCAATTGTTCCTGAATCTGTAACCATACCAACCTTTAATGTTGTTTCTCCTGAATTCCCTGCGCTTCCTGAATTACTGTCGTTGCTTCCGCATCCAACTAATCCAGTTACCATTAATGCTGAAAGCGTTAATGCAATAATCTTCTTTTTCATAAATACTCTCCTCCTAAATGCTGATTTTTTAGTCTGCTCAAGATACTTACTCCATATTTTTATCAAAAAAAACGTATTAATTTCCAAAGTGAAATTAATACGTAGTAACTCTTTTATCTTCTTATAGAGTTCATATATCAAGCTCACTCATAGTCGGAACTTTTTGGCTTCCGGTAGAAACATCCCACCATATCTGGGACTTATATGAGTCGTTTCATTATCCGTTTTTTATTATAATTTATATATTTTTCATTGTCAATATTAGTTTTTTCTTCTATATTTTTTTGTTTTTTTAATTTTTTGTGTATTTTTTTATCAAAACATATCTTAATTTAATTTTATCTCTTTTTTAATTTTTAGTATTTATGTAACTTAACTAAAAATACTTCTAATTATATTTATTAATATAAAAAAAATAACTATGTTAAGTATATTAACATAGTTATTTTTCCTATATGAATATTATAATTCGCTTTTAACTTCTATTTCACCTGATTTGATAGCGCCTAATACTTCGTTTACTTTAGTTACTGTTTCATCCTTTAAATTTGGATTTTCTTCTGGAATACCTACTGCATCATTTTTAGCATCAAATATTAATGATTGTCCACCTGGGAATTCATTATTCAATTCAGCTTCTATCATTTTATAAGATGCTACATTAACTTTCTTAATAGCTGAAGTTAAAATTACTGATTTATTTCCTTCATAAATACCATCAGTATATTGATCTGAATCAACACCAATAATCCATGCTTCTTCACCATTAACTGCTCTTGTTTTAGCTTCTGTTATAGCACCCATACCAGTTCCACCAGCTGCAGTAAATATTACTTTAACACCTCTATCGTACATTTGAGCTGCTAATTGTTGACCTAAAGCTAAATCAGTAAATGAACCTGAGTAAACAATATTTTCAGCCTTTAAACTAACATTTGTTCCAAGGTTTTCATTTGCATAAGCTACACCTTGTTGGAATCCAAAGTTAAATTTCTTAACTGATGAAGATTCCATACCACCTATAAATCCAAAGTCACCATTTTGTAATTCAATTGCTGCTGCAACACCTGCTACAAATCCACCCTCATGTTCAGCAAATTGTATTGCAACTGTATTATCTGCTACAACATAGTTTCCATCTTCATCCATAGGCGCTCCATCAAGTATAACAAATTTTGCATCTTCGTATCTATTTTGAGCCTTATATATAGCTGTTTCAAGTTTAAAACCAGGGCCTACTATAAATCTATAACCTGAATCATAAAGATTTTGAATTTCTGTTAAATAATCAGCTTCTGTTTCTCCAGAAGGCTTTAAGTAATTTTTTTCAATTCCTAACTCTTCTTCTGCTTCTATTATTCCTTCCCAAGTACCTTGATTGAATGATTTATCATCAATTGTACCTGAATCAGTAATCATACCAACTTTTAGCATTTCTTCTCCAGAATTTGATGAATTATCATTGTTACTTCCGCATCCAACTAATCCTGTTACCATTAGTGCTGAAAGTACTAATGCAATAACCTTTTTCTTCATTTGTACACTCCTCCTGAATACTCATATTAAAAATACATTTAATTAATCCGTATAAAAAAGACGCATCATTTCCAAAGTGAAAATAATGCACCTTAACCCTATTAATATTCGTATCGAGTTCCAAGTACTAATTTCACTCATAGTCGGAAATTTACGGCTTCCGGTAGAAACACCCCACCACATTTGAGATTTATATGAGTTTGTTTTATTGTTCGTGTCCTATTATATTTAATATTTTTTCCTCTGTCAATATTATTTATCTATTTTATTGTTATTGCTTTATTATATCAAAACAGCATATTACCACTTATATATTTTCTTATATAGATAATTATAAAATTAAACTATATTATACATATATCTTTATACTCATAATATTAAAAAGGACTATGTATTATTAACATAGTCCTAGTTTTATATCAATACTATAATTCAGTTTTAACTTCTATTTCATCTGCTTTAATAGCATTTATTACTTCATTAACTTTTGTGATTGTATCTTCACTTAAGTTTGGATTTTCACTTGGAATACCAACTGCATCATTTTTAGCATCGAATGTTAATACTTGGCCACCTGGGAATTCACCATTCATTTCATCTGCTATTATTTGACAAGTTGCTTCATCAACCTTTTTAATAGCTGATGTTAATACTACTGATTTATTACCTTCGTATACTCCATCATCATATTGATCTGAATCAACACCTATAACCCATGCTTCTTCGCCATTAACAACTCTTGTTTTAGCTTCTGTAATTACACCTATATTAACTCCAGCAGCGGCTGTGAAAATTGCTTTAACTCCGTTATCATACATTTGAGCTGATAATTGTTGTCCTAAAGCTGCATCTGAGAATGACCCTGAGTAAACTATATTTTCAGCTTTTAAACTAACATTTGTTCCATAGTGTTCGTTAGCATATGCTACACCTTGTTGGAATCCATAGTTAAACTTTTTAACTGATGGTATTTCCATTCCACCAATAAATCCAAAGTCACCATCTTGTAATTGAACTGCTGCTGCAACACCTGCTATAAATCCACTTTGTTCTTCAGCAAAGTATATTGCAACTGCGTTATCTGCTACAAGATAGTTATCATTACCATCGTTTGGTTCTCCATCAATTAAAACAAATTTTGCATCTTCATATTGAGTTTGAGCCTTGTATATAGCTGTCTCAAACTTGTAGCCTGGTGTTACTATAAACTTATAACCTGAATCATAAAGATTTTGGATTTCTGTTAAATAACTTGATTCTGATTCTCCATTAGGTTGCATAAAAGTTTTTTCAATATCAAACTTCTCTGCTGCTGCTCCAATTCCTTCCCACGTACCTTGGTTAAACGATTTATCGTCAATCGTACCAGTGTCAGTAACCATACCAACCTTTAACGCTCCTTCTTCTGATTTTGATGCGTTGTTATCACTTCCACAACCAACTAATCCTGTTACCATCAGTGCTGAAAGTACTAATGCCATAACTTTTTTCTTCATAAGTAGACTCCTCCTAAGTGCTCATTCTTTTGTATGATTATGATATTGTTCTATATTCAAAAATCAATAAATCACTATAGCGAAATTAATACACTATAATTCATACATGATTCGTATAGAGTTAATATATATAAAATTCACTCATAGCTTAAAATTTAAGGTTTTCAGTAAAAACATCCCACCATATTAGAAATTTATATGATTGCTTTTTTTATTCGCGTTTCATTATAAATTATCTAATTTTCTTTGTCAATATATGTTTTATTTTTAATAAATTTAAACTATTCTTTATATTTATTTTTTCTTTGCCTTAACTTAAGACTATTTAAATCCTCTACTTATAGCTAATAAATGGGAATATTACAACTAAAAATAGTTCTAATATTCCCATTTATTAGCTTTTCTACACCATAAGCATTTTAGCTATATTAGTATATTAACATTATATTCTCTTAACCACATATCTACTTGAATTAAATATGCTATCATTTGTGGTCCTGTCATTAGTTGTCCATACCAAGGTGTTTTATATGATTTCCCTTGGGTATCTACTATTTCTTGCACCTTTTCTTTGTCTATTATTTCTAATATAGGTGAAGTTTTATCTTCTAAGATTTCATTCATCATCTTACAAACAATCTCAGTATATATTGGATTGTGTGTCTTAGGATATGGACTCTTTTTTCTAAATATTATTTCTTCAGGTAATATTCCAACAAGTGCTTTTCTTAATAAGCCTTTTTCTCTTCCATCTAATAACTTAACTTCTGGTGGTAAATTAAAAGCATAATTTACTATTCTATAATCAGCAAAAGGCACTCTAACCTCAAGGCTATTATACATACTCACTCTATCTTTTCTGTTTAATAAATTTACCATGAACCATTTTAAATTCAAATAGAATAACTCTCTCATTCTATAAGTTCTTTTATCTTCATTATCTAAATGCGGTACTTCTTTTAATGTTTTTAAATATTCTTCATTAGTAAGCTCTTCAATTTTTAAATTTTGAAGATTCTTATTTAATACTGTCTTTCTTTCTCCAACAGATCTTGACCATGGGAAAGTATTTGCATATATCATTTCATCATGTGTAAACCATGGATATCCTGCAAATAACTCATCTGCACATTCACCTGATAGCCCAACTACAAAATCCTTTCTAATTTCCTTACAAAATAGTAATAATGATGAATCCACATCTGCCATACCTGGTAGATCACGCGCAATAGTTGCTTCTTTCAATGCTTTTGCTAAATCTTCATGCTTTAAAACAACGGTTCTATGATCACTATTTATTTCTTTTGCCATAAACTCTGCAAAGTGTTGATCTGATGTTGGTTGAAATAAAGATGCTTTAAAATATTTATCATTACCTTCATAATCAATTGAATAAGTTGTTAATTGCTTACCTCTATTCTTAAATTCTTCTGCAGCAATTGCTGAAATTGCAGATGAATCTAATCCCCCTGACAAAAAAGTACATACTGGCACATCGCCTACTAATTGTCTTTTTATAGCATCAACCAATAAAGACCTTACGTGTTCAATTGATTCATCTACAGTTTCATTTAATTCTTCTGCTTTAACCTTAAAATATTCCCAACTCTTAATATTTCCCTTTGTAATTAACATACAATTTGCTGGAGCTATTTCTTTTATTCCTTTATATACTGCACTTCCTGGTGCTACTGATGGTCCTAATGCAAAAAGCTCTGTTAATCCGTCTCTATCAACTTCTGCTTTTACTTCAGGATGTGCTAATACAGTTTTTATTTCGGAACCAAATATTATTTCACTTCCCTTGATTGAATAAAATAAAGGTTTAACCCCCATTGGATCCCTTGCTAAAAATACTTGATTTTTATCCTCATCATAAATAGCAAACGCAAATATTCCGTTTAATTTATTAATAGCATCTATTCCCCAAGCAATATATGCTGTTAATAATACTTCAGTATCTGAATATGCATCAAATGTATAATTTTCACTTAATAGTTCCTTTCTCAAATCTTCTGTATTATAAAGTTCACCATTATAAACAATAACATACTTTTTACCACCTACAATTTTTATCATAGGTTGTTTTCCACCCTCAGGATCTACAACTATTAATCTTCTGTGTCCTAACAAAACATTTTTCGAATAATATTCTCCTTCACTATCTGGTCCTCTTTTCTCCAATGTCTTAACCATTTTAGTTAGAGTATTTCTCATTTCTTGTATATTTCTATTGAAGTCTACCATACCAGCAATTCCACACATATAATTTCACCTTCTCATTAAATTCATATTATAGAATATGACGAAGCCTGTCTAAAAGTGCATTGTCCATTATTCATTGTGTAAGTGCCAAAAACTAAAATATTATATTCTTCGTCACTTATACGCAAAATCCTAAATTATCTCACAAATCAGAAAAAGGAATCGCTTTTGCGATTCCTTTTTCTTTACTAAATGTATATTATTAAATTGGGATTGGCTAATAAATTATTTTTCTTTTTTTATTGAGATTACTAAGGTAGTAATTAGTCCACCCCATAATACAATTGCTCCAATAGCAAAGTAAGTTATTGCTGTTGCTGTCATAATTAAACTACCTCCTTTTCCGTCTCTTCTTCATCCTTAAAATCCTCTATTGCTTTATTATTCCATGGTCTTCTTGAGAATAATAATGCGCCTATAATACCTAAACCAATAACTGACCATCCATATGCAAATAATTCTGGTAAATTATATCCGCCATAAGGTGCTTTTAATTCAGTTACGAAGTTACTTACTAACATTATTGCTAACATTGTTGGTGTTACAAATTTAATAGTGAAATCCCACCACTTACCGATTCTAAAGTAAGATGTTTTATTTGTATGTTCTCTTATAACTGAAGGCTTTATTATCCAACCAATAACAATTGCTTCTAATAATCCAACAACTACTATTCCATAACAATTAACGAAGTTATCCATAATATCTAATATATATAATCCAGCACCTGATGCAAATGTAGCACTTACCACTGCACCTATTAATGCTATTCCAGAAACTACTTTTTTACGTTCCCAACCAGTTTTGTCTATTACTGCAGATGAAACTGCTTCTACTAAAGATACACAAGAAGTTAACCCTGCAAATACTAAACAAGCAAAGAATAAACATCCTAATATTGTTCCCCATGTTCCCATAACAGTAAATACTTTTGGGAAAACTATAAATGCTAATCCAATACCACTTGATACAACTTCTTCAATTCCAACCCCTTGACTTGTTGCCATAAATCCTAAAATTGCAAAAACCCCTATAGCACATAAGAATTCAAATCCACAGTTTGCAAATCCAGTCATAAAAGCACTATTATTTATATCTGTCTTTTTAGGTAAATAACTTGAATATGTCATCATAATACCCATAGCTAAACTTAATGAATAAAATACTTGTCCATATGCAGCTATCCAAACCTTAGGTTCCATTACCTTGCTCCAATCTGGAGTAAATAATTTATTTAAACCTAATGTAGCACCTTCTAAAGTTACACCTCTAATTACTATTATTACCATTATAGCTACTAATGTAGGTAGTAATACTTTATTTAATTTTTCTATACCACCTTTAACACCCCTATAGCATATAAACCAACTTATTGCCCAAACTAATAAAATACCAATTAATACAGGCCATATTACTGAACCAAATTGAAATGGTGATTCAGTAAGCTTTAAGAAATCATCATAGAAATAAGTATTTGGATCGCTTCCCCATCCTTTATTAAAGCTTAATGTAAAATACTTCATAGCCCAACTTAAAATCATAGAATAATATCCAAGTATGAAGAAAGCAGTTATGCTTGGCCACCATCCAAGCCATTCCCACTTTTTATTTCCTCTTGCCATTGCTAATGGAGTTGACCCTCTAAACTTATGCCCCATTCCATATTCTAAAATTAATAGAGGAATTCCTGCTGTAAATATAGCAAAGAAATATGGAACTAAAAATGCTCCTCCTCCATTTTCATATACTAAATACGGAAATCTCCATATATTTCCTAAACCTACTGCCGATCCTACTGCAGCTAAAATAAAACCTAATTTCGTTCCCCACTGGTCTCTTTTGTTATCCATATCATTTCCCCCTTTTGGTATATTTTATTTTTCCGAAATTACTCTTGTATTAATGTTATATCATTTTGATATTTTTTTCAATATTTTTGTGAAAATCTATCAATATTTATCTAATTTCACTTAACAAATTATCAAAATTTTCTTCGTTTTATTTTTTTATAAATAAAACATACCCTTAACCCTTGATATTACTAGCCTTATTCAAAAATTATTTTTTACCTAAATTATGGGATTTAATTGCTTTATATTTCGTTTAACGTTTACATTATAGCTTTATATGAATTTTTCGTTAATTTTTTTATAAATTTATAAATAAAACAGTAAACTTATTATTATTTTATTAACAAAAATAAGTTTACTGTTTCAATTTATTATTTTATTTAATTATTTTTCTATTTTATTATTTAAATCTACTTTTAAGAAATTCTGCAACCCCATCTTCTTCACAACTTCCTATAACATCTGTTGCTATTTTTTTAATTTCATCTGTAGCATTAGATGTTGCATATGCTTCATCTGCCAATTCAAACATTGGTATGTCATTTACATTATCTCCAAAACATATAACTTTATCATAATCTATATATTTTGATAGATATTTAATTCCATTTGCCTTAGAAGCTTCATTACTATACGCCTCTAAAAAGTAACAATCCTCATAAACATCTCTATAGTAGTTAACATTTATACCATCTATCTTACTTATTTCTTCTGCAATGCTTTTTATTTTTTCATATTCATCAAAAGCAACAAAATTAATTATATTTGCCTTCAATACAGATTCTTTATAATCTGTTACCTTTACAAATGTTTTTAATTTTTTATCTGCTCTTTCCTTATAAAAATTATATTCATAGGCATGTTCAAATTCTTTGTGATATACCCATAAATGATTTTCTGAAATTCCATAAACTAATGGATTTTTATTATACTTCTCAAAAATATCTAATACTTTATATGTTGATTCTTTATTTATATCTTTAATATCAATATACTTTAATTCTTTAGTATCATATATCAAAACACCATTCATTAATGCTACAGGTAATTTTAATTTTAAATCTTGTAATATTTCAACAGCCGTAGCTGGTGTTCTAGCAGTTGCAACTGTAAAATTCATTCCTAGAGAAATAAGATTATTTATAATTTCAGCTGATCTTTTAGTTACTTTTCTATCTTTATTTATTAATGTTCCATCTAAATCTGTAACAAACAGTTCCATTTGCCCACTCCTCTTTTGCTTATTTATAGTCGGTTATTCAGTTTAACACATATTTTAAATTTTTACTAGCAATAAATTAAAAGAGTTATGTAATATTTATTTTATGTATATATTTATTATATCCACAAAACACTATTACATAACTCTAATACTAGTTTTTAATTATGCTATATTAAAATCTATATATTCATTTAAAATATATCCATTTGATTGCTTATAGCTTATTTTACTCCATTCACCACTATCTTCTAAAACAGAAACCTTTTCTCCCATGGCTATTGTTCCAATTATATCTGACTCAAAATCATTATTTTCTCTTACTTTTAATGCAACTGTAACTACAGTTGCTTCTTTCATAGCGGTAGCTTCAGCTATACTTCTATTTTGTAATACTATATAATCTTTAGATACATATCCATATCCATTATTAAATTTAATTTTATACCACGAATTAACAGTTTCTACTATTTCAACTATTTCATTTTTACTTAACGTTCCTATTGTAGAGTAATTTGTCCCTGCTCCACTTCTTACATTTAACGATGATGAAACATTAACAATTCCCTTTGAAGTACTTGTAGTAGTGCTCGAACTTGAATCGTTGTTACTTGAACTTACTGTAACATAGTCCTTACTAACATATCCATATCCGCTTCCATACTTTATCTTGTACCAGCTTCCACTTGTTTCTACTATTTCAACACTTGCTCCATTATTTAACGAACCTATTACTGAATAGCTTGTTCCTGCTCCACTTCTTACATTTAATGCACCATTTACTTTTATTGTTCCTGTTGTACTTGTTGATGGTGTTGTTGTAGTATTGTCAGAACTTCCATTATTTGATGTATCACTGTTGCTTGAATTTACTGTAACATAATCCTTACTAACATATCCATATCCGCTTCCATACTTTATCTTGTACCAGTTTCCGCTTGTTTCTACTATTTCAACACTTGCACCATTCTTTAATGATCCTATTACTGAATAGCTTGTCCCTGCTCCGCTTCTTACATTTAATGTATCATTAACTTTTATTGTTCCTGTTGTACTTGTTGATGGCGTTGTTGTATTATTGTTTGAGCCTCCATTATTAGAGTCATTACTTGAAGAAACAGTTATATAATCCTTGCTTACATATCCATAACCACTTCCATATTTTATTTTATACCAACTACCACTTGTACCTACAATTTCAACTTTAGCTCCATTGCTTAATGATCCTAAAACAGAATAGCTTGTCCCTGCTCCGCTTCTTACATTTAATGCACCACTTACTTTTACAATACCTGTTTGTACACCTTCTGTTGTAGAATCTTCTGGTTTTTGTGTCCCTGAATTATTTAATATAACATTATTATTTAAATAATCCATTATTCCATTAACAATTCCTTCAGCAACCTTATCTTGATAACTACTAGAGCTTAGGTTCTGAGCCTCAGTTGGATTTGAAATAAATCCACATTCTACAAGACTTGAAGACATTTCTGCAGTTCTAATAACTGCATAATTTGCTGTTTTCACACCTCTATTAGTTGCATTTGTTGTTTGTATTAAATCATTTTGTATATCTGTAGCCAATTCTTTACCATCTTGTCTAGTTGGATAGTGATAAGTTTCAATTCCTTTTGCACTAGAAGCTGTAGCTGAGTTTTGATGTATAGAAACAAATACATCTGACCCCTCTTTATTAGCCATATAAGTTCTATCAGTTAAAGATAGATATGTATCGTCATATCTACTCATCTTAACCTCTACACCTCTAGCCTTTAACTTAGCTTCTATCTTTTTAGATATTTGCAAATTAAGTTCATCTTCAAGAACTCCATTTTGTACAGCTCCATTATCAACTCCACCATGTCCTGGATCAATAAATACTTTATAATAATTCCTATCTACATTCTTAACATTGCTTCTTGAATAACTAGCTGTGCTTATACCATCTTCCGTTATGCATACTTCTAATATATATACGGTGTCCTCTGTTTGTTGAGATACATAAGTACTACCTATTGATTTTCCAACAAGTTCTCCATCAACTATTTCAGCTACATTTTCATTGTATATAGTCCAACCTTCATCTATTGGTAAATCAATAGCCTGTCCTACTGTTAAAACTAATCCATCTTCTAATACAATTTCTTCATTCTTGTATTTTTCTAACAATTTAATTAAATCACTTTCAGATACATTATAAATGCTTTCCGCTCTTGCTATATGAGATGGAGTAATTAATATTCCTGAAAGTATTAATAAACTTAATATCTTTAATTTATTAATGATGACCACCCTTCCTTCTATTTAAATATACCTTTATTATACATATTTTTACGCTGAAATAAACCAATTTTTATGAATATTTTGCTACACTCTTGCTTTTTCATTAAAATTTCGTATTTTTAATTCATGAACAGAAAAATTACAATATATTTTTACCTATATTGTAATTTTTTTAAATATTATTTGACTTTTTCCCATATAATCATTACAAATTCTTTACCTGTTTCTGATTTAATCAAATTTTCAACTCTTTTAATTACCTAACCCTTCTTCTTTAGTTACTTCTGTAACCTTATAATCCATAGCTTCATATCCTTCAAATGATATCTCATAGTTCTGAAATTTTACTATAGGTATTTATTTAAATTTAATAATTTACTTTTTACTACTTTATTATTTTTACTAATCCTCTCTCTATGCCCATTACTGTTTTATTATTCCTTATATATCCAACGATAATTTCAACAGCTTCTTTTGATATTATCTCACCGCTACAAACTAATGGAATTCCTGGTGGATAAGGAATTAATGCTTCCTTTGAAATTTCCCCTATGCTTTTATTAATATCAACATACTCAAATTCTTTATCAAATACTTCATAAGGCTCTAATGCCTTTTGCGGGATTATACTATAATAATTTTGATATTGACTATCTATTACTAATGATAAATCTAACTTTTCAATTGAATTGTAAATCTTTTCAAAATCCTTTTCTAAATTAAAAGGTGATAAAATTAATACTACTCCACATGCAAAACTCATTTCACATTGTATTTTCATACATCGCAAATAGTCTAACAATTTATGTCCACTATATCCTTTGGGTAAAGTTAATATATATCTACTTAAATCTAAATTATACCCTTGCGGTAAATCTTCATTTTTTAAAACACTTACTTTATTTAATTTATTAATTTTAACGCTCCACTTATTTGCCAAATCTATTAATTTATTATAATCCTCTTGACCATAATTATCTAAATAATATCTAGAATAATCTAATGATGACATTATTAAATATGATGGTGATGTTGTCATAAATGCTTTTAAATAAAAATCAACATTCTTATCGTTATTTACTAAAAGATATGAACCTTGAGTTAAACTAGGCAAAGTCTTATGTGCACTTAATACTAAATAATCTGTATATCTAGCTATAGATTTAGGTAATCTTTCACTTACGCCATAATGCGCTCCATGTGCTCCATCTATGATTATAGTCAATCCTCTTTTTTTCAAATCTTTTAATGTATTAAAAATATCGTATCCTATTCCAAAGTAATTTGGATAAGTTAGGATTACTCCCTTTACATTATTACATCTATCTAATGCTTTATATATTTCCTTTTCAGTTGGTGGCAAAAATAGCCCCTTGTCTTCGTGAATTACAGGTTCTATATATTTTACTTTTAACTTTCTTAAAATAAGTCCATTGTAAACTGATTTATGACAATTTCTCTCTACTAAAACTTCATCCCCTTCATTAAAAGCATCAAAAATAGAAGCTAAATTTCCTGCTGTACTACCATTAACAACAAAATATGCCTTCTTAACTCCATAACTTTTTGCTAATAATTCTTGTGCTTCTTTTATTACTCCTTCTGGTGCATGAAGATTATCTAATGGATCTACCTCTGTAATATCTAAGAATCCCATATTTAATGCAAATTCTTTTCCTATATCATCTCTTAGAAACCCAATACCACTTTTATTTCCTGGCATTGAAAGAATAAGATTATCTTCTTTTTTATACTTTAATACTTCTTCTAATAAAGGTACCTTTTTACTCATACTTTCCTCTTCTTAATTACTTATTACCTGTACAGTCATATCCTTCAATACTTTCTTAGCTGTATCAACAATATAATCTATAGGCATTTTATTTAAATCTTCAGTTTCATCAATATATAACATTCCATCTCCAAACATGATATCATAAGTTGCTATTCCCATAGCTAATCTTACACTTTGTTCATTTGAAAATAATCTCTTTAATTTGAAACTCTTTATTAATTTTTCAACATCTTCTTTTTTTAACTTTTCCCTATAAGAATCAACACCTTGTATTAAATCTTTAACAAGCTCTATTGATTTATCTACATTTTCATGTGCTGTACTATAAGTAATTTTATATACCTTTATGTACTCTTCATTTGAAACTCTAGTTAATACATCATAAACTAAGTTATATTTAGTTCTTAATGCGTCAAACAATACTGAATTTACACCTTCTCCAAAGTGTTGATTAAAAATTCTTAATGCTTTTATTTCCCATTGATTTAAACTATCTATAGGAAATATAATTTGCACCTTTGCACTATTTATATCTTCTTTTTTATCTATAAATATCCCACTATCTGGTTTACTAATTATTCCATCATCTACAGGTAAACTTTCACTTCTCCAATCAATAAACCATTCTTCTACTATATTCTTAACATCTTCAAATTCTAAATTTGAAATAATAGTTATAGTTGCATTATTTGCACAATAATAATCATTAAAGAAATCTATAGCATCATCTATTGTCATATTATTTAATGATTCTTCAGTTCCTATAATAGGATACTTAAGTCTTCTATTGTTCATGCAATTATAATAAAGCTTATCTTCTGTATATTGTTCTAAATCCTCATCCCATTCCTTAAGCTCTTGCTTTATTACTTCCATTTCTTCTTTAAACCCTTCTTCAGTAAATACTGGAGCTAAAAGAATATCTGAAAATAACTCTAATCCTTTTTCCAAATCCTCATTTAATAACGTTCCATAAAACACAGTATAAGGATAATTAGTCATAGCATTTTGAAATCCAAATATGCTACTTAATTCTGCATTTATTTGTTTTTCACTTCTTGTTTCCGTTCCCTTATAAACCATATGCTCAGTTACATGCGCTACTCCAAGCTTTTCACCATCTCTTACTGCCCCTGCTTCTAATGCTATACATATAGAACTTAATTCACTATTGCTTTTTTTATAAATTAACTTTAATCCATTATCAAAAATAAAATCTTTCATTTATATATCACCTCTTATTTATAGCTTGTGTACTTGCTTGTACACGGACGTATTTTTTACTTTAACAGAACATATAAATTTTACTGCTTTATTCAATAATATTTATTAATATTATAAACCAATATATCCTAATAATAAACAATAAGGACAAGCAAAATGCCTGTCCTTATTATTTGTATTATTCAGCTTTAAGTGCTATTGCGCATTCAATTCTCTTCTTTTGCATCTTACATCCTAATTCGTAAGGAATATTCATATCTCCATTAAATGCAAAGTTGTTTGATTGACATCCACCTGAACAGTAGAATCTTGCCCAACATTCCCTACATTTTGGCTTATTGTAGATATGCGCCTTCTTAAACTTTTTACCTAATTCAGCATCATAAGTATCATCATAAATGCTTCCTAGCTTAAACTCTTCCTTACCTACAAATTGGTGACATGGATAAACTTCACCTTGTGGAGTTATTGCAACATATTCAAATCCTGCCCCGCATCCAGAAATTCTTTTATAAACACATGGTCCACCATTTAAATCAATGTTGAAGTGATAGAAGTTAAATTCATCTCCTTCTTTCTTTCTTCTAGCCATTTCATTATATAGCTTATCATAATTTTCAAATATTTCTGGTAAATGTTCTTCTTTAAGCTCTAATAAATGTCCTTTTTCTAAAACTACTGGTTCAATTGAAATTTCTCTAAATCCTTCGTTTACCATAGCCTTAACATCTTCATAGAAGTCAGTGTTAGCTCCTGTAAATGTTCCTCTTACATAGTAATGCTTAGATTTATCTCTCTTTTCAATCATTCTCTTAATGTTTGGAAGTATATCGTCATAAGAACCACTTCCATCAACTTTAATTCTTACATTATCGTTAACTTCTTTTCTACCATCTAACGAAAGAATTATATTACCCATTTCTTTATCCATAAAGTCCATCATTTCTTCAGTTAAAAGAGTTGCATTTGTAGTCATAGTAAATCTAATATTCTTTTTCCAAGCTTTTTCATTTTCTCTAGCATAAGCTATTATTTCTTTAACCTTGTCCATGATCATTGTTGGCTCTCCACCAAATAAATCAATTTCAATGTTTCTTCTTGGACCACTTCTCTTAACTACGTAATCTATTGCTTTTTTTGCTGTCTCAACAGACATTACCCCTTTATGTCCATTGTACTCACCTTCATCAGCAAAACAGTATTTACATCTTAAATTACATCCATGAATTATATTTAAACATACTGCTTTTATATAATCTCTATCATCCATTGATGAATGTGCTATATCTTCATATTGATCTCTTGAATATAATATATCTTCATCTATAAGCTCTAATAATTCTTCATAAGCTTCTGATATAGTTTCTTCACCATATTTAGCTCCAAATTCTTTTATAAGCTCTTCTTTCTCTCTTAGTTTATTATCATCTACTAAATCATAAACTAATTCATCTACAATATGTACAGCCCCTGTATTAACGTCTAAAACAAAGAAGTTATCTCCTTGTTTAAATTTGTGTATTAAAGCCATTTCAATTCCTCCTAATATTCTTTTTATTAATACGCTCTTTCTCGCGATTACAACCTAATAATTCATTTAATCCTAATATCAATTGGATAAACTCAACCTTCATATAATTACAATAAAACTCTTTATTCCATTTGTCGAATAAAGTGTACTTTGTGCAACTTCTACTAACTAAATCAAAGATTCTAATTTAAAGCAAGCTACTTCTCATTCCACTCAAATGAGTGAATTCAGTTAGCTAAATCACAGATTTCAATTCGAAGGAAACTCCTTCTCCCTCTGGTCGAATGAGTAAATTCGATTAACTAAATCGAAGATTTAGAATCTCATTTATAAAGTTAAGCAGTAACTAATAAATAGTTACTGCTTGTCCTTAATTAGTTTTCACACTCTAAGTTAGCAACTGTGCAAGAAGTTTTGCAAGCTGATTGGCATGAGTTTGCACATTCTTTGCAACCTGGTTTGCAAAGACTGTTTTTGATGTTTGTTTTATTGATTGTTTTTATGTGTTTCATGTCGAATCCTCCAATAATAAAAATATACCGTGGTAATTATAGCATAATTTTCTATGGTAATAAAGCTATTATTTTTACCATTTAAAAATGTAACTATCTCACGTTCCTATTATAATATAAGAATTCATAAAAAATACCAACTATTTTTTCTCTATTAAATTTAAATAACAAAAAAGCATTTACCATTAATTCACTTGTATGTAATAAAGAAAAATAAATTAATAGTAAATACCCTTCATTTGCTATAATGATGTTTCTTTTTTAAATTCTTCTATCATATCTTCTTCTGACATAGTTTTATCATCGTATGTATTATAAATATCATTTAAATGTACTGTGTAATATACATTTTTACTTTTCTTTTGTTTCTTATTCTCATCTTGATTTTTAGCTTTTTTATCCATATTATTTTTAACTAATATCCCAGCTGCAACTGATGCTACAACTGCTGACAAAGCTCCAAAAATAATCTTTTTATTGTTTCTTTTACTCATACTCTCCACCTCACTATTATAAAAGATTATATACATATTAACTATCTGAGTCAATTTATAAAACAGTTAATTTTTCATTATATAATTAAAACTATAAAATATATTTTTTCATTTAATATTTACTTATTATTTTTCCCAAACTTTTCTCTTTCTATATCTATATTTTCTTTTAAATCATTAAAATTATTTTTATTATTAGATTTAACTATACTTTCAACATTTACTATTGAAGTATTGCTACTTTCACTCTCTACAAATATATCTTCTTCATTTAATTTATCCTTAAATCCATTCATATTATCTTCTCCCTTATTTATAATAATTCTACTTATTTTAAATTAGCTACAAATAAATTTTTCTTTGTTTTATTCACCAAAATTTACATGACTTAAATTACTAAAATTAAATTTAAACATATAAAAATTCATCTAATTAAATCATGACCTTAAAATATTAATTTTAATCTACAAATATAACTTTGTTTCAATTCTCCTATCATACTCTGACCAACTTCCAGCTTCTGTTTTTTCTTTTATTTGTTCTATTTTATTCATAGTTGCATCAATAGAATCTGCATAATTAAGAATAAAAGATTCCTCCATTCTCATTTCCCTAGGTGATCCATATTCAAGTTTTCCATGATGTTGTACTATGCACCCTTTTATTCTTGTAATAAAATCATCACTATAAAAATCTGGGTTATCATTAAATGCTTTTTCTATCATCTCTATTCCTATTACTATATGACCTTCCATCTCACCCCTTAAGGTATACTTAAATGGCCCATCATAATATAATTCGTATATTTTACCTATATCATGTAGCTTTGCTGCTAATATTGCAACTTCTTTATTTCTACAATCATATTTTTCACAAAGAACAATTGTTAAATACATTACTCCTAATGTATGCTCAGCTAATCCCCCTATATAGTTATGATGCATTGAAACTCCCCCAATAGCTCTTTTAAACTTTTCTAAAAAACTTTCATCTTTAAAGAAATAATCATTTAAAGCTTTTCCTTCTCTTGAAATTATATATTCACTCGTATACATCTCAATTTCACTCATAATATCTTCTATATCTCTTTTTACTGTAGGCAAATAATCTATAGCATTATAATCTTTTACCAATGAATATTTTTTAACCTCTAAGTTAACATCCCTCTTACCTTCTATTTCAATAACTTTTCCTTCAACAATATCTCTTGTTTTATTTGGTATAGTTGCTTTTACTTCACCTGTTTTATCTGCTAAAATACATACAACCTTACTTGTATCTCTAAATATTACCCTCATTACCATTAATGCTGTTTTTATTTCTGTTCCATTTTTGACATCTTTCAAAAATACATCCTTCTTCATTTGTTAATTCCTCCAAAGACTATACTCATCTTATAACTTAGTGTAACCTAAAAAATACTAAAATATTTTCCTAACTTAGAATCTACTATCCCCAAAGTTGTTTTTTATATAATAAAAACCTCTATAGATTAGATAGCCTTATTTATCTAATCTATAGAGGTTATTTTACTTTTTATATTTATCTAATGGAATTAATAGCTTCTTAGTTCTTTCCTTCTCTACTTTTATCATACTTTTTAAATATTTACTACTAATTTTTCACTTATACTTATGCACTAATAGGCGATGTATTAAAAACAAATACATCGCCTATTATTATAAAATACCTTTTAATCTATTCTCCAATACCGCTCTTTTCAACACTCTCAGTAAATCCGTGTAATAATTTATTAATTGGTTTCTTTAAGAATAATGAAATTAATATAAAGATTGCCCCAAATATTAACAAAACAACTATATCCTTAACTAATACACTTTGAACTACTCCACCTATAGCTTCTCTTGCAAGCGAAATAGCATAAGTGAAAGGTAAAAATGGATTAATTGTTTGGAAGAACTTTGGTGTTAATTGAATAGGGAATGTTCCTCCTGAACCACCTAATTGTAAAACTAGTAGTACAATTCCTAATACTTTACCTACATTTCCAAGCACTGAACATAGTGAATATAATATAAATGTAAATATAACGCTAGTAAATACACTACTCAATACAAATAAAGCTGGATTTACACAATATATCTTTAAAAGATATAAATCTCCTAATGATACTATTACTGCTTGAATTATTGATATAGTCATAAATAGCATCATTTTACCAAAATACTGTGATACTGCAGAATATTCACCCTTTGCTTCAACAGTTAGCATAGAAGATAATAATAACAATCCTACCCATAATGATAATACTGTATAGAAAGGTGTCATTCCTGTTCCGTAGTTACCCATTGGGAATAATTTATCTTCTATAAGATTAACTGGGTTTGATAAAAAGTCACTTCTTATATCAACATCACTCTTTAAATAATCTATAATTTCTTTAATATCTGCACTATCATTAACACTTCCAATTTTACTTATTAAATCATTAAGTAGGTTTTCAGCTTCTGGAAGTTTTGCCTTTACAAAATCAATACCTTCAATACCTTTATCAGCACCTTCATAAACAGTATTCATAATATCTGTTACTTGTGGTAATTTATCTTGTGCCTCTTTTAATACTGATACTACATTATCTGCAACTGTATATGCATCATCAAAAATAGTATTAATTTTGTTAGTAATATTTGCATCAAAGTTATTATATAAATTATTTGTAATATTGCTTATATCATTAGTAAATGATATTACATTGTTTAATAAACTTAAATCTGGCTTTCCACCATTAGCTATACTATCTTTAACTGTATTTAATGCAGTAATTGACTTATTTATTGCCCCTTGTACATTTGTTAAGGTGCTTATAATATCGTCAAACTTTCCTGGATTAAATTTATTCATAGTTTCTAATATTCCAGTTAATGATTCAGCACTCTTATTTATGCTGTTTAACTTTTCTAAAATACTATCAACTATTTCTGGTGCATATTCTGACCCTGAGTTAATCGCATCAATTAAAGCACTTGTATTAGTAGAAATTTCATTTGCAATTTCATTTAATATTTTTATATCATTCTTTATTACAGGTGCAATATTATTTAAATTACTTTTTGAAGTACTTAAAAATTCTTCTAAATTTGCGCCTAACTTTTGTGAGTTTTCTAATGTTTCAGTTATTAGCGGAATATCATCTTGAATATCTGAAATTAACGTTTTTAATTTATCTGCTCCATCTCCAGCTAAATTTACAACATCATTTATATTAGAAAACTGACTTTGAACCTCTAATAATTGATTATAAACATTATTTAATCTAGGAAGCTGATTTTCTAATTCAGTTCCTAACTCTTTTCCAAGTCCAAATATTGCATTACTTGCAGTTTCTACAACTGCCTTACTTACCTTTTCTTGTATAGCACTTGCTCCCTTATCTGTAAGTTTAGGTGCAATTGCATTTATCTTCTCATTTACTGTATATATTATATTACCCTTTTCAACATCCTGTGTAATTACAGATGTAAGACTTTTTGAAAAATCTTCTGGAATTGTAATCATGGCATAGTATTTGCCCTCTTCAACATTTTTTGTTGCTTCTTCCTCACTTACAAATTGCCATCCCATCTGCTTATTATCTTTTAGCTCATCTACTACATCATTTCCTAAATTGACTTCTTTGCCATTTAAAGTTGCTCCTAAATCTTTATTTACAACTCCTATCTTAATTCCACTAGTAGCTGATTCAGCATATGGATCCCAAGATGCTTTAATATTAAACCAAGCATATAAAGATGGTAGTATACATAATGCTATAACAACAATTAGTGCACCATAATTTTTAAAGATATTTTTCATATCATTCTTATAAATTTTAAATGCATCTTTCATCTCTTTTTCTCCTTTGTATTTGACTTTAACTTACTTTAATAATATTATCACTTTGGTACTAAAATTCAAGTTTTAGTTTTCTAATCATATTAATACTCTTTTTCAACTTAAAATGGCTCTACTACTAAGAGTATACGTATACTTTCGAAAAAAGTTTTTATATTTTTAACAAAAATTAAACATTAAGTTAACAATTTATTCATTTTTTCCTCCTTTTTTTTACTTTATTCATTTTAATATACTATTATTATGTACTAATATTTAAAAATCATTTTACATTTAATTAAATAAATTTCTATACTTAAATTATTTTTAGTGTATACTAAAATAGATAATTATTATTAACTGAGGAGAATAAAATGAATATGTCATTTAATGAACTTAATTTAAATTCAAATATAATAGAAGGATTAAAGCTTCAAGGAATAACTTTACCTACAGAAGTTCAAAAGCTTACTATTCCAAAGGCTTTAGAAAATATAGATATAATAGCAGAATCTCATACTGGAAGTGGTAAGACATTAGCTTATTTATGCCCTATTTTTCAAAAAATAAATACTGAAAAGAAAGAAATGCAAGCTATAATTTTAGCACCTACTCATGAATTAGTTATGCAAATAGATGCCCAAGTTAAATTACTTGCAAAAAACTCAAATATGAATATAACATCACTAACAATAATGGGTGAATCAAACATTGAAAAACAAATAAAAAGACTTAAAGAGGTAAAACCACATATAATAGTAGGTTCTGCAGGAAGAGTTTTAGACTTAATTAAAAAGAAAAAAATAACTGCACATACAATTAAAACTATTGTTATGGATGAAGCAGATAGCCTTTTAGCTAAAAATAAATCTACAATAATTAAAGATATTATTAAAACTACAATGAGAGATAGACAACTTATGTTCTTCTCAGCTAGTATAAATCCAATTTCTTTAACTATTGCTAAAGATTTAGTTAAGGAAGTTGAAATTATTAAATCTTCAAATAATTCTGAACTTAACCCTAACATTTCACATATGTATATAGCTTGTGAATTTAGAGATAGATTTGAAACACTAAGAAAATTTTTAGCTGCTGAAAATCCTAAAAGAGCTATTGTATTTGTAAATAATAGTACTGAACTTCAAAATATAAATGAAAAATTAGATTATCATAAAGTTAAATCTACTGGAATTTATGGGAATGCATCTAAGGAACAAAGACAAAGATCTATCGAAGCTTTTAGAAATGGTAAATTTAATGTTTTAGTTTCATCAGATGTATCAGCTCGTGGACTTGATATTCCAGAAGTTACTCATATTATAAGCATGGATTTCCCTGCAAATCCAGATGAATACTTACATAGAGCTGGAAGAACTGCACGTGGTACGCTTTCAGGAAATTCAATATGTATTGGTACTAGACGTGATTTAGAAGCTATAAAAGCTTATCAAAAAGCTTTTAAAATAAAATTTAAAGAAATGAAGCTATATGGTGGTAACTTAATTCCTGTAAAATAATATCAATTTATTTTTTAGCATAATTAAAATTATTATCTTTAATCAAAAAAATAGATATTATATTAGAATATAATATTTATTTTTTCCAGTTCGTTGAAAAACCCCCTGTTTAAAAACAGAGGGTTTTTTCATTATTAGTTGTGGATAAAATTTTGGATTCAAAATCTTATCAAAAGTAGTATTAAAATATGAAAATAATCATTAATTCTAGTTAATAAATTTCATTTTAAAAATTACTGAATTTTCGCTACTCTCTATAGTATAATTAATATTTTCATGTTTATCTAAAATAGTTTTTACTATATAAAGACCTAATCCAGTTCCACCTGTTTTTCTATTTCTAGATTTATCAACTCTATAAAATGCATTGAAAATTTCACCAATTTGATCTTTCGGTATCGAAACACCTGTATTTTCAACCATTAGTTCCTCTTTAGATAAACTTATTATTATACTTTCATTGTTTGGAGAATATATTATTGCATTTTTTATAATATTCGTTATTACTTTTTTAATAAGCCTTTCATCAGAAATTATTAAAATGTCTTCATCTATTTTGGTTATCAACTTTAATTTCTTTTTATCAATAAAATATCTCAGCTCTCTTAATACGCTTTTTATAACTTTGCTTAAATTAACACTTACAAAATTATATTTAAATTCACCATCTTCTCTTTCACTTAAATGTAATATTTCCTGAACCAATTCACTCATCTTTTGTGTAACATCATATGATTCTTTTAAATATTTATCTCTATCTTTATACTTACCAATATTATAAATCATCCCCTCTAATTGCCCACTTATTATAGTTATAGGTGATTTTAATTCATGAGAAATAGTAGCAACGAATTCTCTTCTTTCCTTTTCTAGCTTTCTTTCTATCTCAATTTCTTCTGTAAGCCTAGAATTTATTCTTTCTAATTCTTCAAAGGATTCTTTTAAATTCTTGTTCATCAAATTTAAACTATTTGAAAGTTCTCCTATTTCATCTTCACCATTAACTTCTATAATATGATCAAAATCAAGATTAGCCATCTTTTTAGCAACTTTATTAATATTAAGCAAAGGTCTACTTATTAACATTGAATAAAAACTTGAAATAGTAAATGCTATAATCACTATTGCAAAAATGGCAAATGGTAAAAATAGTATAATACTATCACTTGCTTCATTTTCTGGGCTAACTGGGAAATGTACAATCATATGATATGCACTATCTAAACTTTTAACATAAACAACTTCATCTATATTTAAACTTTCATTTTTGCTAATTAATTCATATACAAATTTATCTTTAGCTACGCTAACACCTAAATTAAATTCACTACTATATTTCTGAAAGCTTTTAAATGGTTCATATTGTACATGGTTATATAAAAATGGAATATTATTAGGTTCATTTGCTCCTTCCCTAAATGATGAATAAATAATTTGGTTTATTAAATTATTTTCATCTTTATTTACAAGTAAAATATCCAAATTATTTTTATAAGAAAATTCATCAAGAAGCTCATTAATATCTATATCTTCATCCTTTGATAATTGAGATTTTAGTTCTCTTATCTTTTCATTTATATTATTTACTTTGTAAACTTCATAAATTCTAGGCATAAAAAAATACATACATATATATAGTAAAGTAAATGAAACTATTATAATAAAACTACTCCACAAAAATATCTTTTTCTTTATGCTTAAATTTCTCCATTTACTTTTCAAGAACATATCCCACACCTTTTATAGTTTTTATATAATCCTTTTTTATTTTTTTTCTAATATTTTTCATATGAGCATCAATAACTCTAGTATCTCCAAAATACTCATAGCCCCATATTTTTTCAATTAATTTTTCTCTTGAAACTACTGTTGGATAACTATTTATCATTAGTTTTAATATATTAAATTCCTTTAAAGTAAGTTCAATTTCCTCATTATCAATATAAGATTTAAAAGTTTGTAAATCTAATTTTAATCCCTCAAATTCTAATATTACACTTTTCTTCTCTTCCTTTTGTTTTCTGCGCAAAACAGCTTCTACTCTTTTAATCAATATATTAAATGAAAAAGGCTTGATAATATAATCATCTGCATTTAAATCAAATCCTTTTATCTCACTTTCTTCATCGCCTAGTGCTGTTAAAAATATAATTGATACTTCTTTATCTAAATTTCTTATCATTTTACATAATGAATGTCCATCAAGTCTTGGCATCATCACATCTAAAATTACTACATCATATTTACTTTCTTTAAACTTTTCATAACCTTCAACTCCATCATTTGCCACATCAACATCATAATCTTGTGAAGATAAGAATTCTACTATCAATTCTTGTATTTGATTGTCGTCTTCTACAACTAATATTTTATAACTCATATTTTCCTCCATAATCTTTTCACTTTTTCTTTATAATTTTAGCATAATACCCGTAAAATCTTCTTAAATTCATTTAAATTTCAGTTGCTAATATATTATTAATTCATATATTTTAAGGTTTGAGATTTAATATAAATATATACATAGTAATTAGGGATATATTTATTTAATGAACTTACTGATGCTGAAGAAAAAATAGCTCAAATTTCAAAAGCAATTTATTATAATTAAATCCGTTTACAAACCAATAAATTATAGCTTATACATAATAGAATACCCTATTAATGTCATTACATTTATTGTATAATTTTCCTATAGATGAATTTTCAAATTTTAATTTGGTTAAATGAACTTACTACTATGAAGGAAAGTAAATAGTGAGTTTCACTTAATATAAATATTTTACTTTTATGAGGTGGTTATAAAATGAGTAATAAAAAGAAAATTAAAGTAAGCCCCGCTCAAAAGATAGCTGATAAATTCTTATATTGGGGTACTATCATAGGTTTAATATTAGGAGTATTAATAGGCTCCATTATATTTTTCATAACAGATAACATGTTCTGGCTTGCATTATGTCCTATAGTATTTTTATTTTTAGGATTAGGCCTAGGTTCCTTTCTGGGGAAAAATAAAAAAGAAATAAAAAAGCATTCATAACTTAATATAATAAAAAGTGCTTACCAAAGTTATGTAAGCACCCTTTATTAATTATTTACCTTCTTCATTATTATTTTCTATATTCTTTTGATCTTCACTACTTGCACTACTACCATTTTGTTCAATCTCTTTAACTTCACTTTCTAAATCACTTGTAATATCTTTTATAGATTTAAATTTCTCCATAATTGTATCATATCCACCACATAATATTAGCACTACTACTAATGAATTTATAAACAGTCTATAATAACACTCTACACTCATTACTATACTTCCTGTAGCCGTTTTTATTATCATTAAATGAGCTATTGCTAATATTAATGTATATATCTTCGTAGGTATCTTTTTTATTAAAGGAAAATCTTTTGTAACAAATACCACCAATTCAACTGCCACTAATGTTCCTGTAAATGTTGAAAGGAAATTTTGTGTTAAGAAATCAGTTATTTCCATAATAAATATACCTCTCTTGAATTATACTTTTTATTAATAGTGAACTATATATTTTTAGTAATTATCTAATTTCCACTTATTTTCCCTTGTGATATTAGTTGCTTAATAACACTCTTGGGCCTAAAACCTGTTAATCGATGTATAAACTGTCCATCTTTTAATAATACTAATGTTGGAATTGATTTAATATCAAAATAATTAGCTAAAAATTGTGAATTATCCACATTAACCTTTACAATCTTTATATTTTCATCTTCACTATTAATTTCTTCTAATAATGGTAAAAGCATTTTACATGGTCCACACCACTCTGCATAAAAATCTACTAACACTAACCCATCCTTGACTTCATTTACAAACTCTGATTCACTTATGACCTTCATTTTAAATCACCTCTATCATTATCTCATTATTTGCCTTTAATTAATTATATTCACATCAATAAATAATGTTAATTTTATGCTACTAATACCTTTTATAATTTAAAGCTACTATCTAAAATAAAAAATATGCTATAATCATAATACTTATATACTTACTAACGAAGAGGTGCTTATTAATGAAAGATTTAAAAATATATTTTACCTCTGATCTTCATGGATATATTTATCCAACAGATTATGTAAATACAACTGAAAAAAATATTGGAATATTAAACATAATTAATTCTTTTGAAAAAGATGATAATACATTAATCATTGATGGCGGCGATACCATTCAAGGATCTCCTTTCACTAACTATTTAAGTAATACTGATTTTGATGTACATCCTATTGCCACAATTTTTAATGAAGGACAATATGACTTTGTAACTTTAGGAAATCATGATTTTAACTATGGTAAAAAATATTTAAATAAATATTTAAATAATTTAAATGCAAAATGCATTTGTGCAAATGTTATTGATAATACAGGAGATTTACCCATCCAACCTTATCAAATAAAAACTATGGCTAATGGCTTAAAAGTTGGAATTTTAGGAATCACTACTGATTTTATAAATAGATGGGAACGTCCTGAAAATATTCTTGGAATTGATATTACAGATACTTTTGATGCTGTCGTAAAATATTTTGATGAAGTAAAATCTAAGTGTGATTTAATTATTGGTATTTATCATGGTGGTTTTGAAAATGATTTAGAATCTCATAAATTATTAAGTACTACTAAGGAAAATATCGCATTTAAACTTTGCAAGGAATTTGATTTTGATATCCTACTTACAGGTCATCAACATATTCCAATGAGTAACAAAACTATATTTGGTACTCATATAGCACAAACTCCTCATAATGGAAGCAAATTTGTAAAACTTAATCTTACAATGGATGATAATGGTTTAATTAATATTACATCTTCATTAGAGGAAATTAAACTTAATCCAAACAAAGAAATGCTTAATAAATTTTTACCTTTAGAAAATAAAGTTCAAGAATGGTTAGATACCCCTGTTGGTTTTTTAAGCACAGAACTTCAACCTGGTGATCGCCTTGAAATGGCACTAAATGGTTCACATTTAGCTAACTTCATAAATCAAATTCAACTAGAAACAAGTGATGCTGATATTTCTTGTACTGCTTTTGCAAATGTTATACATGGATTCAATAAAAATATATCAGTAAGAAATATTTTATCTACTTATCCATACCCTAATACTTTAGTTGTTCTTGAAGTTAATAGAGAAATATTAAAATTAGCACTTGAAAGAACTGCAAGTTACTTCCATAATGATAGCGGTAAAATTTCTATTTCTGAAAGCTTCTTAAAGCCAAAGCTAGAGCATTATAATTATGACTTTTTTGCTAATATTGAATATACTTTTGATTTAAATAAAGAAGTTGGAAATAGAGTTATCTCTATAAAATATAAAGGTGAAGAACTTAATGATAATAAAAAATTAACTTTAGTTATGAATAACTATAGAGCAAGTGGTGCTGGTGGATATGAGTGCTACGATAAATGTAAAGTAGTGAAAGAAATAGTACTTGAAATGCCTGAAATTATTATTAATTACTTTAAAAATAATCCTACAGTAATTGTAGATTCAAAGAAATATATTACTACAAAATACTAAATTTTACTCAAAAGAAACTTTTTGTGATATTTTGTGGATTTGAAACTAATGATTCAAATATAAATGCTTAATAATTATTACTAATACTTAATAAAAAGAGGTTTAATCAAAAATCACTTTATAAATAGTTATTTTTATTTAAACCTCTTTTTTTATTTATATTTATCTACTTACATTTTCAACTAATAGAACAAAGTAGCTAATATCATGCTCACTTCGTGTAATAAAATTTACAACTTTAAATCTTGAAACCTATTTATATAACTAGCTTTAACATTTAACTTTTTTATACTTTCTCGTACATAAAAAAAGAGAATAGTAATTACTCTATTCCCTTATATCTATTACCAATAAACAACTATATTCTTACCTAAATTTTTTGCTTTATATAGAGATTTATCAGCTAGTGCTATATTTTCTTCTAAAGTCATACTTTTAATATCAAATTTTGCAACACCAATACTAGTTGTTATATTAATGTATTTATTATCATTAATTTTAATTCTTAGATCTTCTATCCCTCGTCTAAATGATTCTATAGTATTTTTAAAATTGTTATTTTGATTTTTAATAATAATAACAAACTCTTCTCCACCATATCTTCCAACAATATCATCTGGCCCAATTAGCTTCCTTATTATACTTGCAATCTCAACTAAAACCTTATCTCCTATGCCATGTCCATAGACATCATTTATCTTTTTAAAATTATCAATATCCATCATAGCAATATAATACTCTTCCCGTTCGTAATCTACTCTTTCTCTTAACTTATTTATGTTTTCTATAACCTTACGTCTATTGTAAATATCTGTTAATGAATCATAATTTGCATTATATTGAACTTTTTTATATAAAGAAGAATTGTCTAATGCTATAGCAATGTATGTAGATAATATTTTTAAAGTACTTAAGTCTTTTAAATCAAAAGCATTTTTTTCATATTTCTGAACACATAAATTCCCAACAACCTTATCTTTTATTATCATTGGAACAAACATTAAAGATTCTGTAAGTTTTCCACTTCTCCAGTTACATTCTTCGTTAATATAATTAAAATATTTATCATGATCATCTATATACCTATGGTATTGGTTTTCTATATCATTAATAAGTATATCTTCTTTATGATTAATACTATAACTTGCAAATCCATAGTCATATATATCAACACTATTAAAGTTAATTATTTTATCTTCTTGTATTACTAATTGATATTGATATGTTTTCGTTTTCTCATTATAAACTACAATTTCAATAATATCATACTTTATAATATTTTTTATTTCCTCAGCAATAACCTTAAATATATTTTTTTTGTTAAGATTTGATATTATATTTTGCCCAACCTTATAAATAAGTTGATTTTGTTCATATAACATTTTATAATTTTTATCTAACATATTTTTTTTCTGTTCATCTAAAACAGTAAAAATTGTTTCTTCTTGAATCTCTCTTAATTCCTTTTCAATTTCAAGCCATTTTTCTAAATAAAAATATGCATTTTCATATTGCTTTAATCCTTTATGAGCTAAATTATAAATATTATACATATCTCTAATATTAGTTAAGTCTCTATCTTTTAATACCTTTTCTTCAATGCTATTTAATCTCTCTATTGCTAATTGATATTTTTCATTAATTACATCTATTTTACTTAAATAAATTAACGATTCACTATCTATCTCAACCTCTTCGATTTCTTGACGCTTTCTAATAACTTCTAATAACATTTCCTCTGCTTCTTTAGTCAAGCCCTTCTTTATATAAATCTTAGCCTTTTCTAATAGCCAGTTTAAAGCATAATGAGGATGTTGTAATGCTATTTCTTCAATATAATCAATATAATATAAAGCTTTATCTAAATTATTAATCCTTTGCTCGCAAATTGCTCTATTTAAATATATATCTATTTTATTTACATCAGTTCCAATCCATGGAATTTGCTCAATTTGCTCTAAAATTTCAATTGCTTTTTCATATTCTTCTATAACAATATATACCCCTGCTAAATTACCCTTAATGATAATTAACAATTCAATATTATTAGCTTCTTCAGCTAACCTTATACCTTTAATTCCCCATTGTATTGCAGATGTATATTTATGTTGCATACACTCACTTGCTATAAATCCAGCAATTACAGATATCATTCCATTTATATTATTATTCTTATGAAAAATCTCATATACTTCATTAAATAATTCATTAGCTTTTTGATATGAATCCTCTACAACATATATCCTTCCTAATTTATACAAAGTCCATGAATATACATAATCAAGATTATTTTCTTTAGAAAAGATAATTAATTCATTTAATATCTCTTTAGCTACTTTATTATTTAAAAAATTTATCTTATCAATTATAACTTTTATATAGCTCTGATTATTTCTTAATCTCTCAAGCGCTTCTATAGATACCTTGTTATCAGTGATCATATATGTTAATACTCCCTTACTAGTTATTTATTTCTTGTAAGTTTATAGTAATATTTATTTACTCCAATTAATTATTCATCTTATAATTATACTATAAATGGATTATTTAAAAAATATTTTACTAATACTAAATTATTTATAATCAAAACAATCCTAATTTCTCAATATTGAATATAAAAAACAACAATTATTGAACTTAAACAATAGTTGTTGTTTTTGTATAACTTTCATATACTATCACTTTTTATTGAATTGTAATTTGTAAACTATACTATTATCATAAAAGAAAGTAAACCATAAATAATTTATAAATAAAATAAACCATAAATAATTATGTGTTATAAATCCCTTAAGCCCTATTAATGATAATAACCCTAAAAATCCTAAATATTTATATTTTTCATACTTCATAATATAGCCCCCTAAAATAATATACTTATATTATACCATATTTACATTATTTTTCATATTATAACTATTCTATTTTTTTACAGAATATTCACATTCTGGTCTGCCTACATTTCCAAATTTCATTTCTAATTTAACTTTTCCTATACTCTCTAAATAGTCCATATACTTTTTAATAGTTACATTGCTAATTTTTATTTCATATGCAATTTCCCTTAATGTCCAAACTTTATTAGATTTTTCATTTAAAAATTCCATTATTTTATCTAATGTTTTTACACTTAACCCTTTTGGTAACCTAACTTCATTTTCTAACGAATTTTTCATTATTAAGCTATCTATATCACTTTGACTTACTACATCTGCATTAAACAACACTTTCTTTCTAGCCTTATATTTATTTATAGCGTCCTTAAATCTTTCAAATTCAAATGGTTTAACTAAATAGTCAACTACTCCATATGCAAATGCTCTTTTTATTTCATTTGTGCTATTTGCTGCAGTTATCATTATTACATCTGTAAAAAAGTTTTTTGCTCTAATAGACTTTAAAATATCTATTCCACTTTTTTCTGGTAAAAATACGTCCATTAATATCAAATCAATATCATTTTCTTTTAAGTTTTTAATAATATCATTTTCATACATTACAGGACCAAATGTTTTTATGTCTGTAATTTGCTCTAAATATCGTTTATTTATTAATGCTACCATTGGATCATCTTCAACTATTAATACATTCACTTTTATATACCTCCTTTTAAAATTGTTACAACAAATATTTTTTCATCATCAAACTCTTCTATGTCTATACTACCATTATAAATTTCAACCCTATTTTTAACTAAGTATAATCCTGTTCCCCTTTCTTCACCTTTTGATGATATTCCTTCTGTAAACATTATATCTCTTATTTTATTATCAATACTTTTTCCATTATCTCTTACTTGCATTTCTATTACTAAATCATCTTCATATAATGATACCTCAACCCTCTTTTTTATATCACCACATAAAGCACATGCTTCAAATGCATTTTCAATTAAATTTCCTAGTATTGTTACTATATCATTTGAGGCTATAATCCCATGCTCTTCTTCTAGAAATGATTCCTCTGTTAATAAAAATTCTATTTTTCTCTCTTTAGCAACTGACTCCCTACTAATCAATAAGCCTCTTACATATTTATCTTCAATGCTAACAAACTTACTTATTACTTCTTCATGAATCTCCTGTTTTTTCAAAATATATTTTTTTGCATCATCATAAGCTTTTATTTCAAGTAATCCCAAAATTACATATAAACTATTTTTAAATTCATGAACATTTGCTCTTAAATTTTTAATTATTTCATCTACACCAGTTATCTCTTTTGCTATTTTATTAATAGGATTTTTATCAACTAAAGTAATTATTGTTCTAAGGCAATTATCGCCTAACTTAATATTTTTAATTGTTACAAATATTTTTTTGCCTTGAATTATAAATTCTTTCATTTCAAATTCTTCTTTATTATCTATGTAAACATTAAGCTTTTCTAGTATTTCTTCTACTTTAAAGTTTTCAAATAACTCATAACAGCTTTTGTTTATTTCTATAATCTCTTTATTTTTATTTAATGATATTATGCCATCCTTAACACTATCTATAATTATATTTTTTTCCTTATATAAAGTTGCAATTTCAACTGGTTCCATATCCAAGATTAATTTTTTTAAGTTATCTGCTAATATTTTTGCACCTATTATTGATAGTATTATAGAAAAAATAAACAATAAAGTATATGTACTTTTAGTCTTTGAATTAATTACAGTAATATCTTTTTCATATTTTCCTACCATAATAAATCCAACTTGTTTATTCTTGTAAAATATTGGTTCAAACCACCTTAATGTTATTCCCATTGACCCTTCCATTATTGAATAATAACTTATTCCTTTCTCAATAACATCTCTATTATCTTCATTTACATATATTTCTCCTATTTGAGATTCATCTAAATGTGAATATTTCTCACCTGTCATATCTCCAACAACTATTATATCAACATCATTAAAGCTTTCTATAAATCCCTTTGTATATTCTTGAATACTTTTATCATTTTCTCTTTTGTAAAGCTTTTCCACAACTAAATCATTTTGACTTATAACATTACCTACATTCTTCAAGGTTACTTTTATACTCTCCTCTGTATCTGATATCTTTGCTGTTGTAAAAATAATATAAGATAATAGTAATGGAATAAATGTAATTGTAACAGCCCAAAGAATTATTTTATTTTTAAACTTCATCTTCATATTATATCACCAATATTGTTTTTTCTTTATAAAGTATTTTAATACATAAAAATGGGGTGTTTATTAAACACCCCTATATAATATTAAATTAAATTTTATTATGCTATGCTATTCTTGCAAGTTCCATTATTTAAGAATTCTCTTAAATTTTCATAAGAGAATTCTATCATGTTTGTTAATGCTTCATCTGTGTAAGATCCTATATGAGGAGTTACTAATACTCTTGGATAAAGATCTACTAATCTTTGATGTAAATCATTTTCCAATTCTTTTTCTCTTAAATCTTTAAAGAATGTTACAGATTCCCCTTCTAAAACATCTGTACCAAAGCCTCCTAATTTACCACTTTCGATACCTCTTATTATAGCTTCAATATCTTGAACTTCACCTCTAGCAGTATTAACTAATATAGCTCCATCCTTCATTTTTGATATAAATTCATCGTTTATCATATGATAATTTACATCTTTTATATATGGCATATGTACTGATATTATATCTGCTTGTGCTAATACTTCATCTAATTCCATAAATTCAACTATTTCTTTAGCTGCATCACTTTGGAATACATCATAAGCTATTACTCTAGCCCCTAATCCTTTGAATAACTTAGCTGTAGTTAATCCAATTTTACCTGCACCTAAAACTGCAACTGTACAATTTCTTACTTCTTTACTGAACATAAATGGGTCAACAACAAAATTCTTTTCACTTGTTCTATTTACAGTATAAGCAGTGTGTCTTAATAACATCATTGATAAAGAAATTGCTAATTCACCTATTGCATTTGGAGAGTATCCTGGAACTCTAGCACATTTTAAATCTAAATCTTTAACTGCTTCTAAATCAACATGATCAAATCCAACTGTTCTAGTTAAAAGATATTTTAATCCATTAGCTTTTAATAACTCTAAGTTTTGTCTATCAGCTTTACAGTTTCCTCTAACCATTACAGCTTCTGCTCCAATTGCTTCTTTTACATTTTCATGATTAAGACCTAAAGTTACTAACTTAATATCATATCCAAATTTTTTATTTATTTCTTCAAAATATTTAACTTCTGTTTCTCTAACACCATAACAAACTAATTTTATCATAATTTTTCTCTCCTTTAAATAATCTTATTAAGAACAATAACCACTCTATTTTTAGAATGGCTTGTCCTAATATTTTCTTTTATTTATATTTTTTATTGATTATCCTATGCAAATAATCCTATGTTTCTTATTATTTCTAATATAACTATAAGTATTGGCATTGCTGCTACTGCTACAACTGTTGATAATAAAGAACAGTTTGATGTAAATAATGATTCTCTATCATAACTAATTGCATATGCTGCTGCAACTGTTGCTGTTGGTGCAGCCATCATTATTACTGTTGTTGCCATTCCTTCAAAAGAAACTGGTAATATTCCTAATTTACTAACAACTAATAATAAAACAAAATTTATAGCTGGAACACATAATACTTTAATTAAGCTATATCCCCAAGCATCTTTTTGTGATACTGCTTTTTTAAATGGAACTTCTGCTAATGTTGCACCAATTGAAATCCAAGCAAGTGGTGAAGCTAAATTACTTAAATAAGTAAGTGGTTTATATAACCAAGGTAATGTTTGGTCAATTCTTAAAAATGCATAGTTAGTAGTACTATCTGCTGTAGCTACAGCTATTTGAGGTAATTTTTCTTGGAATAACCATATAAATAATCCTAAGAATGTAGCTATTATTATTGGATTTAAGAAAATTTCTTTCATATTCTTTTTGAAATTATCTTTATCCATTTTTGTGCCTGACATTTTTACAAAAGCATATGAATATAAAAATACTCTATATGCAATATTAAATATGTTTGAGTACATAGTACCTACTGCACCATATACTGCAGTAACTATCGGTGTACCAAAGAATGTAGTTGAACCAAATATAGTAAGTACTCTATAAACATCTTGTTTATCGCCTTTTACTTTTGCATACATTATTTTAGTTATTGGTATTAATACAATATAAATTGCAAATCCCCAAATTAATATGCTCATACCTTGCTTTAACTGCTCTCCATTTATATCCTTCATAAATGATGTAAATGCTAATGCAGGTAACGAAATTGTAAGAACAAGTTTTGTTAACATTTTAGAAGCATTTGAATTTAAAATTTCTTTTTTTCTTAAATAAAATCCTAAAAGAATTATTGCTACTGATGAAAATATCGCTCCTAAAATAGCATTGTCTGTTAATGTGTTTTTAATTATTTCTAACATATAACTCAGCTCCTTGTATATTTTTTAACATTCATTTTTATGCTTAATCTCTTCGTACAAGAATCATTGTACAAGCTTCGACTTTTTCCTACAATTTGTTTAACTTTTTAAATAATTATTTAAGTTATTTAAGTTATAAATTTAACAATTAAATTATTTAAACTCTAAAAAGCCTAGTTAATTATACATTTCTGTATAAATTAACCAGGCTTCTCTTCTTAAACATATACTATATTCAATTTATTTAGCTATAAACACTGTAAAATAATTTTTATCAGTAATATCTTCATTAGTAAATGTATCTATTTTCAAGATAGCATCATCATAAATATATTCCCTTATGGGATCTTCTAAATATGCTAGCTCCTGCAGTCCAATCTCTTCTTTTGAATATAAATATAAATTATATTCTTTATTATTTTGCATATAATTAAATTGTTCTAATAAGGATAATACTACTTTACCTATACTTTCATTGCTGTCTATTAAAATAGTATTACGTTGTTTCTCAATACTTATTTTATTAAATATTTCTTTGTTTTTAAGCGTTAAAGTTATTAGTTTTAAATCTATTTTATTTTCCTTTTTTAATTCAGTTACAATTATTACATTATTTAATTTATTAAATTCATCTCTTATATATTTATCTGATAAATTTACGTCACCAATTGCAACTAAAATATTATATTTGCTTTTTATTTCCTTTATAATTTCTATATTTTTTCCCTCAAAGCTTTTTACTAATATTAAGATTATATCTGAATTATTTTTTAAATCATACTTTTCAATATTTAAATCCTTTTCTAGCAAATAGGAAACTTCAATTATGTTTTTTTCAACTTTATAATATTTACTATTATTAAAATTTTTATTATCTACTATTTCAAACCCTAATGAAGGATTTTTAAAACTAATACTTTTTTCATCTTCTAGACTAATTATCTTAATTTTCATTACTAATACCCCAATTTTGATTTATATGTTAATTATATCACAAGTAGGTATGTCATTAGTAAATTTTTAATAAAGTAGTAGTTTACTTATTATTAACTGGATCTGGATTTTCAAATGCTGGTGCCTTTGGATCTTTTAAATCACCAAAATACTGACCTGGTGTAGATAAATTTAGATAAATCTTAGCATCTTTTGTATCTCCCCAATCCTTTAATGAACCTGTTCCAAGCATTTTATTAAATGCTTCTCTAAACATTGTATTATGTGCTTCTTCACGTTGTAATAAATATTGAATAGTTTCTCTAACATACTTATCTTTTATTTGTCTATAAAGATTTTCATAAGTAGTTTTAGCTCTTTGTTCATTACCTATGTTAGTTAATAAATCTGCTGCTAAGTCTCCTGTCTCATTTACATATGCAGCTGTCCATAGATATCCTGAAGAATTAGCAAGCATTGGTGTTAATCTAGAAGTAGTAGTTGCTTCAACTGCTCCAACTTGTGCTGGTGGTGCTGTTACATCTTTACCATTTAATAAATTAATAGTTTCTGCTACCATTTCTGCATGACCAAATTCTTCAGCAGCAATATCTAAGAATAAATCTTTTATTTCCTTATTATCAACTCTAAAGCTTTGAATAAAATAAGTTAATGCTGCTGTTAACTCTCCATTAGCTCCACCTAATTGCTCTTGCATTAAATTAGCATATGTTGAGTTAGGCTTCTCAACCTTTACTTCACGTATTAAATGTTTCTCATGCTTAAACATAATCTAACCTCTTTCTTTCTAATATTTAACTTAATTATAAAAGTTCTTTATTAGTTTTTCTTAGTTTATTAATCTTATGCTAATTTCTTAATTTATTGCTCATATATGATGAAATGCTTAGTTCTGGAAGAATAACTAAATCCACTTCTTTTAAATCTTTTGGAATATCTGCTTTATCATGAACAAGATAAATTAATA
>NZ_JADPBQ010000003.1:75446-229973 GCF_015670405.1 Clostridium sp. 1001271B_151109_B4
ACTTCTTTTAAATCTTTTGGAATATCTGCTTTATCATGAACAAGATAAATTAATATTTCATCCATTTCTATTTCTAGGAAAATCTTATAGATTTTTATTTAATAAAGATCTATAAGATTTATTAAATAAAAACTAATAATTACTAATCTTAATTATAAAATTAGTAATTATCTACTATCAAGGCTTTCTCCCTTTATAGTTGCTAGTTTCCTATAATGTGGATATAATTAATATATAAATGGTATTAGAAAGGTGTTGATATATTTGTCTAAACTTCTTAGCAAAGAAGAAATATTAACAGTACTTCATTCCGATAAAATAAAAAAATTATTTACTACCTATAATATTAAAAGTCTTATTTCTTTTGGTAGTATAAATACAGATGAATTTTCTGAAGTTTCTGATATAGATTTAGCTGTTATTAGCGATATAAAATTACCATTAGATAATATACTTACTTTAGAATTAACTCTTCAAAGTTTACTTAATAGAGAGATTGATATTATTGATTTAAATAGTGATAGCTTAGATTTATTTATTAAAATTAACATATTAAATACTGGATCATTAATTTATACAGTTGATAATAATATTACTTTAAATGCTTTTTATAATTCAGTAGATAAACTTTATAATGAAAATAAAAACTTTATATATTTTAGAAGATTGGATGTGCTTTCATGAATCAAGAAAGATTATCAAAAATTATTGAAGACTTGCAGGAATGTATTTCAGACATGGATGAATGTTTATCTTTTTTACAAAATAAAAAAGATGATAAAATAATTCAAAAATTATCAAAGTCAAGCCTAAGGCAACTCTTTGTTAGTTTTCATACTATTTTAGAAGATTTCTGTTCCATTACTTTAAAAGAAATAAAAAAATATAAAATTGGAATATCTCTTCATGATAGCCTTAATATACTAAAAGAAAATAATATCATTGATGATTCTACTTATCTATTTTTAGAAAAATCCAGATTAATTCGTAATAGAATATCTCATAGATATAAAGAATCTAGTCATGAAGAATTGTTTGATCATATAATTAAATATCATGATAGTTTTTATAATATCATTAAATTAGCTAAATCATTTGTACAATAAAAATTATTTAGCTTATATATATTTTTTCATCAATATATACCAGTAAAAAGATTAGCCTCAGCAGTATTTTAAAACACCACTAAAGCTAATCTTTTATTTTAATTTAAATATCTATCTTTTTAACTTTTAGCTCATCCAAATTAACTTCAACTATTGCCATAGATAAAGGTAGTGAAAATCTTTTTTTTCCACATGAACCAGGATTTAGATATATAATATTATCAATCTTTTCATTACTAAACTTATGTGAATGACCATAAATAACTAAATCTACTTCTTTTAAATCTTTTGGAATATCTGCTTTATCATGAACAAGATAAATTAATATTTCATCCATTTCTATTTCTCTATATTCAGGAAGAGTAAGTCCCCACTCATCCTTATCATTATTTCCCCTTACAACAAAGGTTTTTGCTATGCTATCTAATTTATCTATTATATCTTTATTCCCTACATCCCCGGCATGAATTATGTAATCACATTCTCGAAGATATTCAATTACTTCTTCTCTTAATACTCCATGTGTATCTGAAATAACTCCTAATTTCATATAACTTCTCCTCTATAATTAATTATTTATAAACTTATCTATTATTGCTCCAATTACAATTCCTACTGTATAACAAATTAAATCACTCCATAGGAATCCAAAGCCTAATATTAGCCCACCTAAAGCTGTAGCTCTTATTGAATCAATCCAAGGTGCATGATAAAGCTGACTTATTTCTATTCCATAGGAAAATATTATTGATAGTATTAAAATAAATATTGTACTCTTTTTGTTAAATAAAAAAGCAAGTAAGAAAAATACCATAAGAGCCCACAAAATATCTCCTGAATAAGATGATATTATTTGTGGTAACCCTTGCACTTTTCTTGATAGTAATCCTAGTATTATTGTAATTATCGTTAAAATTAAATATAAAATTCTATTTCTTCTCATAATCTTCCCTCTCTTATACCAATATTATACTAAAATAAATAAGAGCCTGATAGAAACTTCTACCAAACTCTTATTTATTAATTACTTCTTTGAATTTTTAACATTATACTGTATCCAAATAGCATCCCCTTCAAGCACCTTCACACTTTTCAATGCAAATCCTAAGGGTTTATCTTCAGTAATTCCTTCTGCTGTCATAAATAATGTAGGAGTTTTTATTGATCCATCTGCTGTTGCTGCTACTATAACACTAATTTCATCGCATAACCCAGCTTGTAAAAAGGACCAATTTAATATTCCTCCGCCTCCTAGCATTAAATTTTCTATACCAAATATTTCTTTTAGCTTTTTTAATACAAGTTCATAATTTAAGCTCTCTTCTCCTGCTATAATATAGGAAATCCCTAATTTTCTTAAAAAAGCTTTATATGAATTATCAACTCTTTTAGTAAGAACTTCTATTACATGTGCTCTTGTATCCTGATATACTATATAATTTCTCTCCCATCCAAGTTTTCCTGATGGATCAATTGAAACATAATGAATCTTTTCTGAATAATCAGCTATAAAATCACCTTCAGGAACAATTGGTGCATTTTCATCAAGCACAGGCTTCTTATAAAATGTAAAATTATCATCTGTTGTAATTCTACCTGATAGCCATCCTTGATGTTTATAATATCTCTCTTTCCCAAATGCTATATCATAAAATGCTTTTCCAGCTATATTTGATTCTGGTGTATCCATATAATTCCCCATAATCTTTCCATCTATTGAAGTTAACATATGGCAAAATACATAAGGTCTATTCATACAAATCTCCCCCTATTCATTATTTATTATTTTGAATTTCCTCTATAAAGAGATTATATAATTTCTCTAAGAATTTTTATTTATGTTCTACTTTAAATTTACTTTAAAGAATTCTTCTAATTTATCAAATGGAATTCTATCTAATCTATCATACAAATCAATATGTTCAGCATCTTTAACCACATAAAGTTCTTTTGGTTCTTTTGCTAAAGCATAAGCATTTTCAGTAAAGAATTTAGAGTGAGCTCTGTCACCCATGATAAATAATATAGGTCTTGGTGAAATTTCATCAATATAATCTAATAATCTATAATTTAAAAATGCTAAATCACTAGTAGTTGTAAATCCACCTCTTGCATTTGGATGATGTCCTCTTTTAGTTGCATAAAATCTAAACCATTCTGCTGTTGGTTCACCTAATTCAGCAGGCACTTCATCAATTGGTTGTTTTGGGAAAAATGGAATATATTCTGGGTAACCATTTTCTGCATCAACCCATCTTTGTTCAGATAATCTTTCTTTTGTTTTCAAAATCGCATCTTTATCCATAGGTGAAATATTATCTTTAGTAATAATACTACGTACAGCAACAGTCATATCGTACATTGAAGCAGTTGCAACAGCCTTAATTCTTGTATCCATTTGCGCTGCAGATAAAGCAAATCCACCAGAACCACAAATACCAATAACACCAATCTTTTCCCTATCTACTATGCTTTGAAGTCCTAAATAATCAACTGCAGCACTAAAATTTTCTGTAAATATATCTGGTGATGAAACGTGTCTTGGTTCCCCTCCAGATTCCCCCATAAATGATGTATCAAATGTTAATACAACAAATCCTCTTTGTGCTAATTGGTTAGCATAAACGCCAGGTCCTTGCTCCTTTACTCCACCATATGGAGCACCAACAATTAATGCAGGATACTTTTTAGATAAATCAATGTTCTTTGCAGTATATAAATCACCTGCAATTTTCATTCCATATCTATTTTTATAGCTTATATGCTTTCTTTCAACATTTTCACTTAATTCAAAAATATAATATTTACTCATTTTTAATTCTCCCTTCAACTACTTAACATCTACTTTTAATTATAAAAAAATGACTACCTAGTTCAATGCACAAAGCTATTAAGTTATTGCCTATTTCTCTAAGCTTATATAATTTTACGTTATTTTAAAGGCTTTTTATTATATAATACTACTATAACCTAAAGGAGAGAACTATCATGAAAGTCGAAAACATATGTAACATAATTGATACAATAATACCTAATGAAGGTACTATAAGAAATATTGTAAAAGGTGTGGATATATTTAAAATTACTAAATCACAGGATCATCTGAAACAATGTTATGAAAAAGGACTTATTTTTATTTTTCAAGGTAAAAAAGAGGTTTTAAATGAAGGTTCAATCTTAACTTATGATTGCAATAATTATTTGATTTTATCTCTGCCAACTCCTGTTGAATGTAGGGTTTATGCAACAAATGATCAGCCAATTCTTGGAGTTCGTATTGATGCTGATCAAAAAATAATAAATGAAATTCTTTTTGACTGTAATATTTCATTTAAATATGATAAAGAAAGCAAACCTGGTATTTATACTGAATGCTTAAATAATCATTTAATTGATTCCTTAAACAGACTTATTAGCTGTATTAAAGATGAGCAAGACAGACAAGTACTAGCACCATTATATATAAAAGAAATCTTATATTTTGTATTAAAAAGCCCTCATGGTTATGCTTTGAATTTTGTTTCATATCATAATGATACATATTATAAGGTTTCTCAAATAGCTGATAACATTTATTTAAATTACAAAGAAAAATATGATGTAAATACTCTTGCAAAACAGGCAAGCATGAGTGTATCTAGTTTTCATAGTACCTTTAAAGAAATTACAGGATTGTCTCCTATTCAATATGTAAAAAAAATTAAACTTCATAAAGCAAGAGAACTGTTACTTTATAATAAAATAACAGCTAAGTCAGCAGCTTATGAAGTTGGATACGAAAGCTTGTCTCAATTTAATAGAGAATATAAGAGATTGTTTGGTGTGACGCCTAAAGGTGAATCTTCTATTTGTTCATAATCTTTATTTAGTACAAAATTAAAAGCTAGCAGCTGTTACTTAGTAACCGCTACTAGCTTTTCAACTATTTCTATATCTGCTGGTACCCATTTTTGTGATGATAGCTCTTCTAAAGAAACCCATTTGGCATCATTATGGGCATTTAACATTAACTCTCCACCACATATTTCACAAATAAAGCAATGCATTGTTAAGTGAAAGTTAGGATAATCGTATTCTACTGTTGTTATATATTCTAAATTATTTATATCTAATTCAAGCTCTTCTTTTATTTCTCGAATTAATGCCTCTTCTCTACTTTCTCCTAATTCTATTTTTCCACCGGGGAATTCCCACATATCTGCAAATTCTCCATAGCTTCTTTTAGTTATAAATATTTTATCTTCTTTTTTTATTATTGCTGCAACTACTTCTATTGTCTTCATATGTTTTCTCCTAAATAATTATTGTCTTATTTGCCTTATTAATCATACTAGGTGGAAGCGAAGCTTGCCCCTTATAATTCACCAATTATCATTAATTATATCTATCACTGAAAATACAATTAACTCCTATAATGAAAGAAAGGTATATAATTTACGCCTTCGTATATGATCAAGCTAAATACGTACTGGAAATATTATTAATTTATATTCATTAAAAAAGTATTTATCGGTGGCGAAAATTAAAATTTTCTCTGCAAAGATTTTTTATATTCAGTAATAGTCATCCCAGTCCAAATTTGAAATGCTCTTAAGAATGAATTTAAATCTTTATATCCTAATAAAAAGGCAATATCATCACTTACCATATCTGTATTTTTTATATAGTTCTTTGCTAACAATTCACGTGTATGATTTAATTGCTTTTGAAATGTCGTTTTTTCTTCTGTCAATTTCCGTTGAAGTGTACGCTTACTCATCCCAAGTTTTAATGCTACATCTTCAATACTACTACATCCTATAGGCAATAACTCTATTAATGAACTCCTTACTCTTGTTCCAAAAGAATCTTCTACCTCTAACTCAGACAATCTTCGCTTAAGCTCTGGCTCAAAATAATCCCACATTACTTCATTCTCACTAACAAATGGTTTAAGCGAGTCATTAAGTGATAAAGTCAAAGCACTTTTATTCCCTTTCTGAATCTTACAACCAAAATATTTTTCTAACTCTTTATCATTAATTGAATTCTGCAATGTTATTTTCAAGGGAATTATATTCTCTTTAGTTGCTATCCTAATTAAATTAATTAAAAAAACAAACTCTGAAACTTCTAAAAATAAAGGTATTTTATTATATTTTTCTTCTGTTGTTAATTCTACTGTAAAGTTCTTTTCTTCTTTTCTTATAATAAAAATCATAGGCCCAATAAGCTTCTTATACTGTGCTAAACGCTCTATACAAGTCTGAGCATTTTTGCTACAAAAGGCGGCAAAAATAGGCGGAGAAAAAGTTTCAATACCTTCTGCAGTTGCAATTTTTATTAGTTTACCTTCATCAGGAATCATTTCACCAATACTTTCCATAAAATGAAAGTATTCATCTCGTGTTAACCTTATATTCTTTCTACTAAATAAATCCTCTGGCAACCCTGATTTTATTAATATTTCACGTAAAGGCAATCCTACTGATAAAAGAAGTGAACTATACCTACCATCAATAATAAAACGATTCATAAAAGATACTCCATTCTATTTTACTATTTTTCCTTCTGCATTTCATATATTTGTTTCATCATTATTTTTTTAGGTGTAAATGGAACCAATGCTAAAAACACTCTTTGAAGTAATGACACTCCTGAAATTACATTTAATTCTCCTTTTAACATACCCTCATACCCATCTTTTGCAACATCAACTGGACTAACAGTCTTTGCAAATAATGGAGTATTACTCATATCTGATGCTTTAGCAAAACCTGTATCCATAGCACCTGGCATTAATGTAGTAATAGTTACACCAGTACCTTTAATTTCTTGCCATACAGCATTACTAAATGAAGTAACATATGCCTTTGTAGCATAATAAACTGCTTGTAATGGACCTGGCATAATTGCAGCCGTAGAAGAAACATTTAATATTCTACCATCCCCACGCTTAACAAAGTCAGGTAAAAATAACTTAGTTAATATTGTAAGAGTAATAACATTTACTTCAATCATTTGAATATCTTGCTCAATAGAACGTATATGAAACTCACCTCTACCACCAAATCCAGCATTATTAATTAAATAATCTATTTTTATATTTGCATTTTTAACCTCATCATAAATCTCCTGTGCCGAGTTTCTTAACGATAAATCTTTTACAATCACCATTACTTTTATTCTGTATTTATTTTCAAGTTCTCTTTTTAATTCATTTAGTTTATCCTTACTTCTTGCAACAACTACTAAATCTCCACCTCTTGATGCATGTAACTTTGCAAATTCCTTTCCAATCCCACTTGATGCGCCTGTAATTAATGCAGTTTTATTTTTCATCATAATTTCCTCCCTAAATTTAAGTTTCACTTCATGACTTCATTATACAAACTACAAAACATTTTTTAATATCATTTTGCGCCAATAATTATTCAATCTGTGCCAAATAGAAAATAAACATTATTATTTTAAGCAACTTCAATATCTTCTATGCTTTTAATTAATCTTAAGTTCACTTTGTAAAATAAAAAAATAATTATCAATAAGAATTTATTGCATTAAAATAACCCACGAAAATCTATATTGATTTTCGTGGGTTTCATGGTGGAGGCGAGGCGTTACTTGCCCCTATTCCTTATTTCATTATGCATTCTCAAAATATATTCTACCCAAACTTATAATTTAATTTAAGTCCCATATTATCTGTCTTTGAAATTTACTTAAATACTTAATGCATGCTAGCTCAAATTTTAATTTTCCTCCATAAGCTTCATGATAAATAAATGTTCCATTATAACTATCTTCATCTTCACACCTAATTTCCTCTATTCTTATACTATGAAATATCTCACTTAATCTATCTTCATATTTAATATTAAAACACTTTTCAAAATCAGTATCATTTTCAAAATATAACTCTGTTACTAAATACTCTTCTTTTACCATAAGATTTAATAATTTGATCAATGGTCCTAAATCAGTAACATTATCACTTTTACTTATTCTAATTTCATAATCCTCATTCTTTAATTCCAACTTATCTTCTGAAATCATATTTTTTATATCCTTCATTAATTTTGACAAATTTATTTCCTCTATTTTTTGTAACACTATAATTATCTCCTTATCTTATTTATTAATAAGATAATATTTCCCTAGCCTAATAATATTATTCTAGAAAACAAATACAAAATTCTATTAATTTTTTTAATAAAAAAAGCAGATTCAAAGATTTTATCCTTAAATCTGCTCTTGCACCTCACTACTAACAATCCCACTGATTTTTCTTAATATCAACATGATTCTCATCTTTAAAAGATATTCCCTCTTCTAATAACAAAAATCGTTGTTCCTTCCATCCTGGTGCCAACCTACCAGCATAATTTACCACACGATGGCATGGATATTTCCCATAAAATTCTGCACGGCTAAGAACCTTCCCCACAAGCCGTGCATTTTTATCTCTGCCAATAAGTCTTGCAATTTGTCCATATGTAGCTACTTTTCCTTCTGGTATTTCTTCCACAACAGAAAGTATTTCATAAATTAATTGTTCATTAATAATACTTTTCATATCTTCACCTATGATACCTATCCTTAATTTAATATGTTATTATATTTTTGCACTATTTTTAAATAAAATATTATGAAGTACCATAATATGCAAATAAAAAAACCTCTAAGGTTAATCAATTAATGATTATACTTAGAGGTATTTCTTTATTATCTTAATTTATTTCATTTACTAAAATCTCTTCACTATTATATACTTCTTCATCAAGCATTCCTTCAGATTTTGCAACTACTACACTTGTTGCAGCATCTCCAACTACATTTAAAGAAGTTACTAACATTTCTATTGGTCTGTTTATTGCAAGAATTAATGAGTAAGCAAGAATTGCCGCATCATTATTATATCCCATTCCAGTTAAGACTGTGAAAAGTATTATTGCTCCTGCACCTGGTGCCGCCGGTGTACCAACTGATGCTATTAATGCAAGTAATGAAATAACTACTATATTGCCTATTGTTACATCATATCCTGCACTTGTTGCTATAAATATTGCAGCTATAACCTGCATTATCGCTGTTCCATTCATATTTATAGTCATTCCAAGAGGTAGTATAAATGATGCTATATCTTCGCTAACACCTAACTCTTCAACTGTAGTTTTAGTGTTTAAAGGTAATGTTGCTGCAGATGATGAAGTAGAGAATCCAAATAATGCTACTTTACCTATTTTCTTCACAAACTTAATTGGGTTAAGTCTAGCTCCAATTGCTATAAATATTGCATATCCAAATACTAAGAATAATAGTAATGCCATTAGCGTTGTAACAACATATACAAGTGCAGGCTTTAAGTTATCTACACCATATATTGCAAATGTTCTTGTTATAAGCACAAATATTGCTACTGGTCCAAACTTAGTTATTATAAAGCTTAAAAATACTGTTATGATTGAGTTTACTTCTTCTAATAAATAATTTAATACTTTTACTTTATCGCCTAAGCTATTGATACAAAGCCCTAATACTACAGCAATAAAAACTACTGCTAATATACTGCTATTACTTGAAAATGCTGATAAAATGTTATTTGGTATTGCTTGAACTATTACTAGTAATGGATTTGTTGAGCTTACAACACCTGCTTGTGCTGTTACATTTTCAACATTTGCTGTAAATAATCCTAAATTCTTTATTATAAATCCTATTGCTCCTGCTAATACTAATGCAAATACTGAAGTCGATAAAAATCCTAATATAGTCTTATATGAAATACGCCCAAGCTTTTTAGTATCACTTATCTTACACATAGCTAATGCTATTGATGTAAACACCATTGGTACTATTACTAATTGAAGTGAATTTACAAATAACTGACCTACTATATAAAATATCCCAAGGGCACTTGTTGCTCCTTCTTGTGATATATCTTGGAATAAAATATTATTAATACTTGTCCATATATGATCATTACCATTTGCTATCAAGCTTTCTCTAAGAACTATAAATCCTATTCCAGCTGCTAATCCTAAAATAAGAGCTACTGCCATTTTAATTGCTAGTTTATTACTACTGTTAATTTTTTTATTCATCCTTCGCCTCTCCTTGCTAGTCACTCCCTAATTCAAATAACTATATAAGGCTTAATATACTTTTATTGAATGACATCAAAAAAAGTCTTCCAAATAGGAAGACTAATATAATCTCAATATAAATAACTTTTTCTTATATAATGTACTATCCAATGATTAAGCACACTGCTTAATACTAAGTACATTTCTCTCAATATAAAGTTATTTTACAAGTATATCATAACTTCCTTACTGATTTCTCGAATCAATTTAAAGGGATTTTTTTGTTTATATTACCACATAGTATCTACTTTGTCAATTTTTAAATTATCTTGTCGGTAGTATTTTTTGATTATGCCTCATATCTATTTAACTATGAATTTATATCTATAAATGGTAAAATCGTACAGATAATTTGTACGATTTTATTTGGTGGAAGCAAGTAATTTCTTACTTCCATCCTTTATTCAATTATGAATTTTCTATTAAATATTTTTACAATTCTCTTATTATTATGATAACACATCTTATTTCATAATTTTGTAATATCTTTTTATCGTTTTTAAATATTTACAAAAAATTTAAACCTATTTATTAATTATCATAACTATATGAAATTATTGAACTTACTAAAAAAAAATGTTAAGCTATCAATTATTAAAGTAAATAAATATATATTAAAGCTAAGATTTTAATTAATAAAATAATATATTAAAGAGCTTATTTTATAGGCTCTTTTTTAGCGATAAAGAGAGGTAATCTTATGATAAAAGTTGAAAATTTATCTTACTCATTCCCACAAAAGAATCTATATAACAACATTTCCTTCACCTTAGAAGAAGGTCAGCATTGTGCCTTTATAGGAACAAATGGTAGTGGAAAAAGTACACTTATAGATATAATTATGGACCCTGAAAAATATATGTTTGATGGTAAATTAGAAATAGAACCAAACTGTAGAATTGGTTATGTACGTCAATTCCAAGAAGTAGATAAAACAAAAGAAATTACAGTTTTTGAATATTTAGCAGAAGATTTTATTAAATTACAAAATGAAATTACAGCTATATGTACCGAAATGGAAACATCTTCTGATATTGAAACTTTACTAGAAAAATATCAAGAAGCATTAGATTCATTCGAAGCAATTAATGGTGATGATTTCGAAAATATGATTGATAAAAAACTAAACCTTATAGAATTAATTAAGTATAAAGACTTAAATATCTCTGAACTTAGTGGTGGAGAGTTCAAGCTTATTCAAGTAATTAAATCAATGTTAACTAACCCGGATTTACTTATTATGGATGAACCTGATGTATTTTTAGATTTTACAAATCTTAATGCTCTTAAAAATCTAATTAATTCTCACAAGGGAACAACTTTAATTATTACTCATAATAGATATTTATTAAATCATTGCTTCAACAAAATTATTCACCTTGAAAACATGGAGCTTCAAGAATTTGATGGTGGATATGTTGAATATAATTTCTCATTACTTCAAACTAAAATTGAGCTTCAAGAATTAGCTGCTGCTGATACTGAAGAAATTGAAAGAAATGATGAAATAATAGATAGATTAAGAGAGCTAGCAACTGAGAATAAAGAACAATTTAGAGGAAAAGCTTTAAGAGCTAGGGTTAAATTCCAAGAAAGATTAGAAAAACGTAGAATCAAAGCTCCATTTGTAGAAATTAAACAACCTAATATTATTTTTGTTACTGCTAATGAAGTAGAAGAAAAAACTGCTTTAAAAGTTACTGATTATAATCTTGTTTTTGATGAGGTACTTTTAGAAAATGTTAACTTTGAAATTAAATCTACTAATAAGGTAGCTCTTGTTGGTTCTAATGGTACAGGTAAGAGTACCCTTTTCCAAGAAATATTTAAAAATAATAATCCTTCTATTGAAATAGATGAAAATACTAAGATAGGTTATTTATCTCAACTTCAAGGTCAAACATTAAATTATTCTAATACTATCACTGAAGAATTCTTTGATCTTGGTTTTAAAACTTATGATGATATTAAAGAATATCTTGCAGGTTATAACTTTGATGAGGAAATACTTAATCAAAAAATAGAAACTTTATCTGGCGGGGAAAAGAATTTAATTCAGTTAGCTAAAATTTCTGAAGTTGGAGCAGACCTTCTTCTTCTTGATGAACCTACAAGTCATTTAGATACATATTCTCAAATAGCATTAGAAAAAGCTATTAAAAACTATAAAGGTGCCATTTTAATGGTATCCCATGACTACTATACTATTGCAAATTGTATGGATTATGTTTTACTTATTAAAGATAAGAAAATTAGAAAGATTAACATAAATCATTTTAAAGATATAATTTATGCTAATCATTTTAATAAAGACTATTTAAAAATTGAACAAAAGAAAAAATCAGTTGAAACAAATATTGAATTAGCTTTAAGAGATAATAATTTTATTCTTGCAAAAGAATTATCTGAACAATTAGAAAAACTTGTTAAATTACTATAAATTCAATCTATAAATAAAAACTCGACAATATTAAAATGTATTGTCGAGTTTTTCATAATAATTATTAATCCCTATGTATACCAGTACTATACCTAAATTTGTATTTTATACAAATTTATCTACCTCTCCTCATATCTCAATATTTAATTTATTATTCTATTATATCAAAAAACACGACATTTCTGCCGTGGATTTTTGAGCAAATATAAAGACTGCTTCTTGAAACTTTCTAAAAGCTCTTATATTATTTATTACCCTCTTTATTTTTGTTTCTTACCGGTACAAACTCTGAAGTAGTATCATTAGGATCAATGTAGACATAGTCTCCATTACTATCCTTTTTTAATCCCAAAGATGCCATTTTCTTTTTAGTATTTTTATGTTTTGTACTCATTACTAAACCTCCTAAATATTATAAAAATCATTCGTTATTATCTTTCCCTTTTATTTTTATAATAAATAAAATTATTATTTTTTATTTAGTGAAGGTAAATCATAATTATCACTGCCATCTACTGACTTATATTTTTATAATAAACCTAATGTTCTCTCCTAATTTACTTTATACAACAATTCATTCTCCATGTATATCAAATATTTACTATAGAAATCCCTAATCATGTTCCAATAATTCATCTAGATTTATCAACTTCATGAAATCCGACTCTCTTATTAACAATACAATACCTAAGAGTGATATTCAGCTCTTCATATTATTATAGTACTTCAATAAACTGAAGAAGTTTATTTTTATCTGGACTAACAAAATTATGAGAATGAATTAAATTAATTAATTCATTTTTTGTAACCCACTTATAATCAATAGTTTCCCGATCTTGTAATACAATTGAATCTTTCTTTATATTACACTTACATATATACATCTTATAAAATGTATTCTTCTCTACCTTTTTTACTGTATAAATAAGTTCTAAATTATTAGCTTTTATTCCTGTTTCTTCAAATAATTCTCTTTTTGCTGCATCTAAAAACTCTTCATCTTTGATTACACTTCCACTAGCTCCAGCTTCCCAAAGCCCTGGTTTATTAGGTTTATTCCAATCTCTTTGCATTAATAAAAAAGTTCCATCCTCATGATATACAATAACATCAACTACAGCATGCAAAATCCCTTTACTTATTTTCTCTCCTCTGACTATATCAACACCTATTTTTTCTTCATTTTCATTATATCCATCCCATAATTCCATACATATACCCTCCTAACTTTATTCTATTTTGTCATTCTTTTAATAGTATCATCTACTGAAATACATTCAGCATATCTACCATTCCACATAAATTCATTGTAATATTTATAACTTTCTTCTGCTGACATAAATTTATTATCGACTGTTGTATTTGCATATGCAGGTACAATAATATTAAATCCATGTTCAAAACCACATTTTATAGTTGCATCAATACAATAATCACTTTGTAATCCTGTAATAATAACATCCTTTTCATTATTACTATTTAAATATTCTAAGAGACCTGTTCCTCTAAAAGCACTATTAACTTCTTTATCAAATATTTTTTCATCATTCATCGGTTTGAATTCAGCATATACTTCAAAACCTTCTATACCTTTTGTTAATTCAGAATTAGGTCCATCATCATGCCTTATATATATTATAATATTAAATTATAATTTCTCTTATTCTAATCATTACATATACTTTAATCTCCAATATATATTTAAAACATGCTATAATGTACAAAATAGATACTATAAAAATTATTAGAAAGGTGTGTTTTATGAATAAATTATTTATATTAGTTGGTCCATCAGCAGCAGGAAAGACCCTAATTTCTAACTTTTTAGTTTATAAAGATATTAATATCTTGCAAAATCTAATTAATTTAGTTAATGATTTAGATAAATCATTAATGTTAGAAAATTTAAATATAGCAATTAACATCTTAGAAAAGTCCCCTTTTAATAAAATTATTACTTCTACTTCAAGACCTCCAAGAAAAAATGAAAATCATGGTGTTGACTATTATTTTTATAATAAAGATGAGTTTAAAAGAAAGATTAGTAATGGTGACTTTTTAGAATATGTCGAAAACTTCGGAAATTACTATGGAACTTGCTTAGAATCCATAAAAAATTCATTAAATATAGGAAATTCAATTATTGTTTTAGATGATAAGGGTGCCATAAAAATGAAAGAACTTTTAAAAGCTCAGGCAGTGACTATTTACCTAGATATCCCTGTAGATATTATGGAAAAAAGAATGAATTTTAGAAATGATGATCCAGCATCAATGATAACAAGAACTACTAATTTACATATCATGTCTTATAAAAACAAAGCAGATTTTATTATTAATGTTAATAAAAGAATTGATTTTGTTTTATTAGATATAATTGAAATTATAAAAAATACTATTGCCTGATAAATTTATCTTTGGCAATAGTATTTTTTCACTTACATTCCACTTTCTCTAAATTTATGATCCATCATACTTGATAATTTATGGAATGGCCTTTTAACTATTGATAATGCTAAAAACACTCCAATAAATCCTATTAATGCAAGTACATATGATTTCACATGCGATTCTAATGCCCCAGAAATTCCTTCTCTAAATCCATTTATAGCATAAGTAAATGGCCATAGAGGTTCTAATATACCGAAAATTTCCGGATTAGTTTGTATAGGATATATTCCTCCTGCACCAGCTATTTGAAATACCATCATTATTACAACTATAGCTTTTCCCACATTTCCAAGCAATGAAACTAAAGTAAATATAATAACTGTAAATGTGATTGAAGCTAGTATAGTAAATATAAACAATACTTTCATACTTTCTGGATTTACACCTAATATATAAATATCTCCTAAAACTATAATAAATGATTGTATTAATGAAATTGCTAAAAACAACAATAATTTTCCAAAATGCTCTTGGAAAGTATTTAATTTAAGTTGTATTTTAAATTTTTCCTCGCACTCTACAGATAAAAGACAACAAGCTAATAATGCACCAATCCAAATAGCTAATACAGAGTAAAATGGAGTAAGTCCAACACCAAATATCCCACTATCATAAACTTCCTCCTCTTTTAACTCTATTGGTGAAGAAATAAATGAAGCAATCTCATCTGGATTTTTAAGCATAAATGTAACCATTTCATCTATAGTATCACTAGTAAACTCCTTAGTTTCTTCGTTTAAATCATTTAATTTATCATTTAATGAAATAACCTTATCATTTAATTCATTAATTTGATTAACAGATAAACTATTAGTGCTAATCATAAAATTAGATAATGCTTTAAGCTCTGGAACTATTATTTTTGTACTTTCTAATATATTCTCAATTGTATCTAATTTTAAAGCTGAACCATTAGTAAGATTATCAAATACATTTACTACTGATGAATAATAAAAATTAGAAGCTTCACTTAAATAACTAGACATATCATCTACAGCACTTGATAAACTATCTAACAATTCATTAATATTTTCAGTAGCTTCATTATTTTCAATAGCAGAAGCTAAGCTTTCTATAAGCTGTTCTCTATTTTCAAATGTATCTCTTATACTACTTAATAAATTTATTTGCTGTAAAATTATATCACTACCTGCATAATCATAAATTGTTTGTAATATTTTAATATCTTCATCTAAAAAAGCTATAGCCTTATTATTTAAATCACTTATTTTATTTAAAGATTCTAAAATATTTTCTTTATTATCATTTTTAATATCTTGCTTAATAGTATTTATTAAGTTTTTAATATCATTATTAGCAGCTTGTATCTTTATTATGTCACTATCAATATTACTAGATGTTAAATTTACTATATTGTTTGTATATTGTGTTACATTTTTGCTAACTTCAACAATATTTTGGAGATTATTAATTCCATCTGTTATTTTTGGCAAATCACTTTGCATTTTCTTTAAGTAATCTTGAAACTCTTTTGATTGTTCAGCTGTATTAGTTATATATTCAGAAACCTTGTCCAAATCTTCTGTAGCTGAAACCATAGTTTCTTTTAAACTTAATATTTGTGGTTTGTTTATCTGTAGTTTATCTGCTAATTCATTTATTACTTTTATTGATGTTTCATTAACCGTATCTACAAAATTTGTTTTTATTTCTCTTACTACACTATCTTTTGCAACATCTGCTATTTTAGTTGCTATAGCATTTGCCTTTTCATTAGCCTTATATATAATTTGTGGTTTTCTCGGTGCTGTCGTAGTAATACTAATTAATCCTTCTGTAAAATTATTTGGTATTTCAATTAATGCATAATATTCCCCTTTATTTAATCCATCATTAGCTTGCCATCCATCTTTAAATACCCATCCAATTGACTTATTTTCCTTTAAGTTATTAACTACTTCATCTCCAACATTAATATATTCACCATTCAAATCCGTACCCTCATCATTATTTACTACAACTATAGGTAAATTCCCAGTATTAGAATACGGATCCCAACATGCCTTAATATTAATCCATGCATATAAAGATGGAAGTATACAAAGTCCAGTTACTATAATAATAGCTACAGGACTTTTTATTAACTTTTTTATATCTCCTTGAAAAACCTTAAATATCTTCTTCATATACTTCACCTACCCTTCAGCTTCTGCTATTCCAGACTCTTTAAACTTTCTTTCAAATTTACTAACAATGGGGTGTAATGGTTCTTTAAAATAGAATCCAAAAACTATAAACAATATAGCTATTACCCCTAAAACTAAAAAGTCAACTATTACACTTGACGCTAGTGGACCAGCAATAGCTTCTCTAAATCCACCTAAGCTATAGGTAAATGGAAAAAATGGCTGAAGTACTCTAAATATTAATGGATCAACTTGAATAGGATAAGTTCCTCCACTTCCAGCTAATTGTACTATCATAAATATTATTGATAATGCTTTCCCAACATTTCCAAATGTAGCTACTAGTGTATAAATAATAATTGAAAATGTAAAAGAGCTAGCTAAGGCAACTAATATCATTAGAGGAGTATTTACTGTATACACCTTCAATATAACCTTATTACCAACTGAAACAATTAATCCTTGAATAAGTGCAAAAACAACGAAAGTAATCATCTTTCCAAAGTATTTTTGCCTTAAAGTAATATTTTCACTTCCTTCAAAATCGTGGACTTCTGTTTTTAAAATAGCAGTTAACATTAATCCGCCTACCCATAATGATAATACTGTATAAACAGGAGCCATTGATGATCCATAGTTTGGAATTTCATATATAGGCTCATCTTTTATATCAAAAGGTTCTGCAATAAAATCTCCCATAAAGCTTGGATTACTTTGTAGTATTGAAACTATACTAACTAAATCATTATTTTCAACAAGCTTTAGCTTTTCACTTAATACTTGTATTGGCTCCTTAAACTGCTGCAAACTTTCGTATAACTTTTGGCTCATTTCTGCAGCTAGTGCACTTCCATCTGTAGCTGTATTAAGAAAATTATCTATTTCATTTACAATTCCTCCTGACTGCTTTATTACATAATTTGCATCATCAATTGATGTAATTAAACTATCAACTATTGTATTTAATTGTGGTTTAACCTTTGAATTATATTCTTCTACTACATCTATAATATTGTTATTTATATCTATTAAACTATTGATTGGAGTATTTAATATTACTGATAAATCCTGTTCTGCTGAAGTCATATCCTGCTGTAAACTTTTAATTTCATCTTGTTCATTTTCTAATTTACTTTGTACATTTTTCAAAGATACTATTAAATTTGATATTTCCTCATTTTGAACCTTACTATTTATATTTTCTAAAAAATTTATTGTTGAACTTATTGATTCATCTAAACTTTTTATTGTTTTATTTATATCATTTAATGTTGATTTAATTTCACTTAAGGATTTATTTCCCGAAACATTCTGTAAAGCTTCTAAGTGAGTTTGCATTCTTTCATTTGCATCTTCTATGGTTTCTAAGGTAAGACCTATATTATCAATACTGCTATTTAATATATTTTTTGAGTTTTCAGCTGAAATCTCTGTCTCATCATTTATATTAATAGCCTCTTCTAATCCATTAATTAATGTAGGAATAGTATCTTCAATTTGCGTCAAAAAGTCACTAACATTAATTGAAGTGCTATTTGCCCCTTCTAAAGCGCTTAATACTAAATCTATATTCTCATCTAAAAGAATTATTGAATCCTTCAATTTAATAATTTTATCCTTATTTTCATCTACTTTTTTACCAATTTCATTAGCAGTTGAAAAAATCGTTTGATTTACTGTTTCTATAAACTCTGAAGTAACTTCATCTATTAAATTAGTTTTAGCCGCACCTGCTATCTTAACTGCTACAGGATTGGATTTTGTTTGTACTTTATATATTATTTCTGGCTTTACAATTTCACCTGAAACAATGCTAGTTAAATCCTTTGAAAAATCTTCAGGTATTTCAATCATTGCATAATATGTTCCATCTACTAATCCTAAATCCGCCTCTTTTTCACTAACAAATTCCCATCCTATTTCTTTATTAGCTTTTAATTCATTTACTACATCTTCGCCTACATTTATTCCCTTATCATTTAGTGTTGCACCTTTATCATTATTAACAATTGCAATAGGAATAGTGCTTGTATTCTCATAGGTATTCCAACAAGCCTTAATATTTACCCATGCATATAATGATGGAATAATACAAATTCCTAAAATAATAATTATTGCTACTGGATTTCTAATAATACTCTTTATATCTCTTTTAAATACTAATAAAGCATTTTTCATATGTCACATCCTCCATTATTTTTCTTTAAATTTTACCCTCCTTCCTCTTTAATAACTTCCATTCTATTCCTTTCAAAAATTTATATCAACTACTTAACATTTTTAAAAATATTTTCCATGCACAAAAAAGGAGCAACATTAATAATCTGTTACTCCTTTTAGTTCACTTTTAAATAATAATTTCTTTCTATTTATATCAATCTTACATTAGTATCTAATCTTTATAGTCACTAATATATTCATAATATCAACATCATTCATAACTGAATTTTATCCTTTAATTATTTATCTGTAACTTTTTGCATATATCACAAAATGAAACTAATACATTAAATTTAAAATTAATCTTACTATTTTAATGAATAAATTAGTAAGATATATTTTTAAATATCACCTTATTTTTGCTTTATAATTTTTTCATAAATTATGCCTTCCCTAAGACCTAATGCACTTATAATAAATTTCTCTGAATTAAAATATCTAAGTATTACTAAAATAGCCCCAAGCGGTGCTGCAAATATTTCCGCTCTCTTCTTAGATAAACCTCTAAAATTATCTCTTTCATCTATAGATAAATTTAAAAAATCACTATATATTTTGAATACTTCTTCTCTTGTCATACTATAATCATGAAGTAATTCTTTAGGATAGTTTTTATCTTCCTTAGCCACTCTCCCTATATGCTTAGCAATACCACCAATTCCAATTACATTCATCTTATTATTTTTTGTTAACCAAGATATTTCATCTAACTTATTATTAATAAATTTTTCTAGTTCAATATTTTCATAATCACATTGAATATTGTTAAACATCTTAGTAAGTGGAATAGACCCTAATGGTAAACTTATAGTTTCTTTAAGTTCTCCATTTTCCATAAGAGTAATCTCCATACTTGAACCACCTAAATCCAATAAGATAGCATCTTTTTCTCTCATTGAATTTTTAACTGCTAAATATCCATATCTTGCTTCCTCTTTTCCTGATAATATATTTATATTTAACCCTAATTCAGCTTCAATCCTATTACATATATCAATTCTATTAATAGCCCTTCTAACGGCTTCTGTTGCAACAACATTAATCTCTACAACTTCATATCTTTCACATATAATCTTAAATCTTTTTAATACATTAATGGCTATCTCTATACCATCATCAATTAAATAATTATTTTCTGTCAAATAACTTCCTAATCTAATAGTTTCTTTTGCTTCATTAATTACTTCAAAGTTTGAATATTTATTTATATTATAAATTATTAACCTTACAGAATTAGATCCAATATCTATTATTGCTCTTCTATTCATTTTATTCACCTCTATAATATTAAGTAAATTTTAAACTATCTTTAATCTAAATCTATTTGTTAAATATATATTTTAAATATTTAAGCATTATAATCTCATCTATTCATTTTATAAAAATTATATAATCTTGCTTATATTTATTGATTTATGTTAATAATGGATATATAATATTAACTAATAATAATTATCTTTGAGGAGGCTATATTATGGATATTAAAGAAACTATTTTAAATGTTATGAAAGAAGCTGGAAAACCTATTAGCGCTGGAGAAGTTGAAAAACTATCAGGACTTGATCGTAAAGATATAGATAAAGCATTTAAAGAATTAAAAAAAGAAGAAGCTATTGTTTCACCAGTTCGTTGCAAATGGGAACCTGCTAAATAAGAGCATTCAAAAAACCCTCTGTTCTAAAAACAGTGGGTTAAAATTATCTTTTATGTAAATACTCACAATATCACCATTATTCTTTATCAGCACTATAACCTTACCACCCTTTTTTCAGTAAATTTAACTATATTTCCGATAAATCAATAACACATATCTCTATTTTTCTGGTACACAATATATTAAAATATATTCAATTTCTAAAATACTATTTTATATATAATTTCTCTTTATTATCTTCATACCTTATTATATTTCCTTCATAAATTTTATTAACAATTAAGACCTCTTGGATTTCATTTACAGAAACAAGGAAATATTCCCCATTATAACAATACAAATATAATCCTTCATTTCTTATAATATAACAAATAGGAAATGCTTTTATTTTCCTATCACTCATATAAACTTCTATAAAAAATTTGTTATCTAAAGCATTATCAATGATTTTACATACTTCACTTCTTATATCAAATTTAACATTATAATCTAGTATATATCGCTTTTTATATTTATTTAAAATTTCAGAGTACCTATCATTATCTATTATTCTAAATCTATCACTCAAATAAGCTTCCCTCAAATTCTCACTAATACCTTCAGAAATGTATATCGCAAATATTAAATTCTCATAATCCTTATATCTTAATATTAATCTTGATATATCATAATTTCTATCTATCTCAACTCCTCCATTTTTACCTCTATAAATTATTAATGGAATTCCTACAACTGATAATTTATCTAAATCTCTTTGAATAGTCTTAATAGATACATTGAAATTTTCTGCCAATTCCCTCATAGTAATTTTAGATCCTCTTCTCAACAGATAAAATATAATATCTAATAATCTCATTAATACTGCCTCACATATTTTATTAAGTTTTTTATTATATAGTAGCCTATAAATAAGACATATATAGTCCATATTATAATATTTTATAAAAAATATATACATAATAACTAAAAATCTAATTTTATTACTAATCACTATATATAATTATTAACTACTTCTAATTGCTGCTTGGATTATTATATACCTCTATTACATAATTTACAGCTAAATAAAAAATTCTAAATATACTTTAACTTACTTTTTTATAGTATTCAATAGTGATTGTCTCCATACTAAATTCATCATAAAACAAATTAAAATCTCAAAAAATATATATTATGTTGTTATTTTGTTTACTGTTATATTTATACAACAATTATATGGAAATAAAGTGATAAAAACCCTATAGATATCAAACCTATAGAGTTCTTAATTCACTAGAATATTTTATTTTGAATTTTTAACTATGCTCTTATAACCTGCATATGTTACATAGAAATAGCCTCCATATACTATAACAAGTATACCTAAAGTTAGTAATGCTGTTGGTCCTATATTAGGCTTCCCATATAAAGCTATAAATTTATTTACTACTGATATTCCAACAATTGAACTTACTATTGCAAGTGTTAATGGCATTGCAAAATAAATTGCAGTTTGAGTAAAAATAGTTTTGTTTATCATCTTTTCTGTTGCACCAATTTTCTTTAATGCTTTATATCTATCACTACTATCACTAGCTTCTGATAATTGTTGAAGCGCAAGAACTGCTGCACTAGAAATTAAAAATACAATTCCTAAATATAATCCTATATAAAGCATCATTGTAGTAAGTCCTTTACTAGCTTCATAAACTTGGCTTTTTGTGGCCCTTATCATAGGTAAATCATAAATTTCATCATTTTTCATTAAAGAATCAAATAAATTAATCATTTCTTCTTCTTCAGTAGGATCATTAGGATTCTTATAATTCATATTCATATATGCTGCATTTAAAGTCATATCTTTAAAATCATCTGGTACTATAATCGTCAGTACATTATCTGCTAATTCAGAATTATATACAGCTTCATTTAAATATTCTTTATTAGCTACTTTATACTCTTTTCCAGCTATACTAACCTGTGGACTATTTTTAATAAAGTTTTTTACTGAATCTTTAGCTTCTGTAAAATTAGATGTAACTAATATTTCATTATCACTTATACTTAATGGATCTTCACCATATAAACTTCTTATTTTATTATAATCTGAAATTTTAATAGCATCTATATGTTCCCAACGGTGTTTTCCGTTATCTAAGCTTTTTTTAAATTCTCCTAATGCATAATCCTTTAATATCATATTAGCATCTATACCATCTATTACATAACCATTGATAAATATAGGATCTTTTCCATTAAAATTATAATTTATAGCTTTAAATACATCTTCCATACTTTTATACTTATTTTCTTCATCTGTAAATAACTTTACTGAAGCATCAAATGGAACAACTATGCCTTTTTCTAAAGCACTTTTAAAGCTTAAACCTGTTGATAAAAGTACTATAGTTATAAATAACATAAGTGAAATTACTGTCATTGATGCAAAGTTTGTATTTACTTTACTACTAATTTGTCTCGTAACAAAAATATTTAATTTTTTAAGATATATATTCTTACTTCTTTGAATTCCCCCTAATAAAAAGCCTGCAATTCCATAGAAAAATCCTGCCGTTCCAATTATTCCAAATACTATAGAAAGCTTAAATCCTAACTTATCTGGATTTAATCCGCTTTTAGTTACTAAATAATAAGCTGTACCTAAAATCATAATACCTGCAATAAATATAATTGATGAAACTATTGGATTCTTTATTTTAATATCTTCATTTTTTCTTGATGCAGTTAACATATCAATTAACTTATATTTAGCTATAATTCTTGTATTAAATATCATTAAAACACCAAATATTAAAGCAAAATATAATACTGTTTTTAAAATAGCACTACTTGATATTATAAATTTAAATTCTGACATTCCAACGTCAAATAACTTAGCTGTAAATAGTGATAAACCTTGCGATACAATTATTCCTAATAATAAACCTGCCAAAAGGGACAATACTCCAACTATTAAGGTTTCACTTAATAATATCTTTGATATTTTTCTTTTACTCATTCCAAGAGTCATATAAATTCCTAATTCTTTTTTTCTCTTTTTAATTAAGAAATTATTTGCATATAATATTAATCCACCTAAGACAAATGATACAAATACAGAAACATATGATATTAATGTTGTTACAATAGACATATATTCTGCTTGATTCTTATTCATATCTAATACTGCCTTTTGAGATTCTATTGAATTAAAACTATAAAATATACAAACTGCAAAAGCTATTGTTAAAAAGTATATTGTATAATCTTTAAAACTCTTTTTTACATTATTTATTGCTATTTTAGAATACATTTTCTACATCCCCTCCAAGCAATGTTACTACTTCAATTATTCTATTAAAGAACTCTCTTCTTGTATCATTTCCTCTTACTAATTCATTAAAAACTTTACCATCCTTAATAAATAAAATTCTATGCGCATAGCTTGCAGTAAAAGCATCATGAGTAACCATCAAAATTGTTGCTTCTAAATCTTTATTTAATTTTTCAAAAGAATCTAAAAGTAATCTTGAAGATTTTGAATCTAATGCACCTGTAGGTTCATCAGCTAAAATTAATGATGGACTTGTTACAATAGCTCTTGCAGAAGCAACCCTTTGCTTTTGCCCTCCAGACATTTGATATGGATATTTATTTAAAACTTCTAATATTCCTAAATTTTTTGCAACATTTTTTATTTTCGTATCTATATTACTAGGCTTATCTCCTTGTATCGTTAATGCTAATGCTATATTTTCATAAGCCGTTAATGTATCTAAAAGATTAAAGTCTTGGAATATAAATCCTAGTTCATCTTTTCTAAATCCTTCCAATTGTTTTGATTTCATTTTAGTAATATCTTTATCATTTATTATAATATTACCTGTAGTTACAGTATCTATTGTAGAAATACAATTAAGCAATGTTGTTTTACCACTTCCTGATGGGCCCATTATTCCAACAAATTCACCTTTATCAACTCTAAAGCTGATATTATCAATAGCTTTTGTTATATTATCTTTATTACCATAATATTTTTCTATTTTTTCAACTTTTAATATATTTTTCATTTAATCTTCCCTCCAATTATTTTATACCTCTTAATTTAACAAACTCTCTTCTTACTTTAATTATTTGTAACAATCGCTGTCTTCATAATTTATTTTATACTATCGTTATAAAACTACATATTGAATTACATTTCAGTAATCTTACAAAATCGTAACCTTCATACTATTAAAACTTTTAATTTATTTAAGTTACATTAATATAATTTTTCAATAAAAATTTCAATTGATTTCTTATAACTTTTACTGTTTTTATGAAATTATCCACAGATTTATTTTTATCATAATTTCATAATGAATAAAAAAAGTTGAAGTTTAAATATTCCTATACTTTTGTAGAAATATTTAAACTTCAATCCTTTTATCTTACTAAATCCATGATTATGACACTAATATTTAAAACTCAGTAAACCTTCCTTGTGGGAAAACTATATTCACTTTAGTTCCTATGTTTTCCTTTGAATTTAAACTTATTCCAATTCCTAATTTATCACAAAGCTTTTTACATAAATAAAGTCCTATTCCTGTAGATTTTCCAAATTTCCGTCCATTTTCTCCAGTAAATCCTTTTTCAAATACCCTATCTATATCTTTTTCATTTATTCCAACACCATTATCTTCTATAGTTAAAATAATATTATTTTCATTTACTTTTGAATATATCGAAACTTTTCCTTCATTAGGCATAGAAAACTTCACTGCATTTATTATAATTTGATTTATAATAAATTCTACCCATTTTTCATCACTAAAAACATTTCCCTCTATACCTTTAATATCTAATTTTATATTCTTATTTATGAAATCTCTACTATTGTTTTTAATAGCTTTCATAACTATACTTCTTAATGAAAATTCCTTAATGATATAATCTTTACTTACATCACTGCTCCTAGCATAATATAAAACCTGTTCAATAAATCCTTCCACTCTTTTCATTTCATAATTAATTCTTTCGCTTAAATTACTATTATCATTTTCTAAAATAAGCTTAGCTGATGCAATTGGGGTCTTTATTTCATGTACCCATGTCTCAATATACTCCCTGTATTCAATTTGTTCGTCTTTATAATATTTAACTTTTTCATGCATAGATTTATTACATTCTTTCAAAACATCATTTATAATTCTTGTCTCTTGAAATCTAGGCTCTTCAATAACTTCTGGCAATAAATATTTTCTATCTAAATTTTCTACTGTTTTAATTAAATTATTTAGATATCTTCTATATTTAATAAATTCTAAAAACATATATATTAGCATAGGTCCAAACCATATTAAAAATAGTATTAATATTATACTTATTGATACTTTTACTATTTTCATTAATATTGCAACTAATAAAAATATTGTCAAATTGATTATTAAAAAAATCATTCTTTCCTTTATAAATTCAATTATGCTCATATTTTACTTCCTTTTATCTTATGAAATAATATATCCTAACCCTCTTCTTGTTTCTATTACATTTTTAATTCCTATTTCATCAAGCTTTTTTCTTATTCTTGTAACATTTACAGATAAAGTATTATCATCTATAAACATTTCACAATCCCAAAGATAATTCATTAAATTTTCTCTAGATACTATTTTCCCTTTATTTTTTATTAAATAGGAGAGAATCTTTAATTCATTTTTTGTTATTTCAATAGTTTTATCATTATAACTTATTGTTCCATTTGATAAATTTACTTTCATGTCTTTATATTCTAATATATCTACTTGAGCCGAATTTCTATTTACTCTCTTTAAAATTGATTCAATTCTTGCTAATAAAATTTGTGTATTATATGGTTTTGTTACAAAATCATCAGCGCCTAAATTCATACTCATTAATTCATCAATATCACTATCTCTACTAGTTACAACTATTATTGGAATTTCTGAAAACTTTCTAACTTCTCTACATATATAATATCCATCAAATATAGGTAAATTTATATCTAATAATATTAGGTCAGCCTTACTTTCTTTTATATTTTCTATTACATTTTCAAAGTTATCTGGTGCTTCTATTTCATATCCATATCTAGACAAAAAAATACTTAACTCATCTCTAATTGTTTTTTCATCTTCCACAATAAAAATTTTACTCATTTTATACTCCTCATATAATTATAAAATAAAAAGCTTTGTTAATATTTATATATATTAATCAAAGCTTAATTAACATTATAATATATTTTATTTATCAATATGTATATTAAACATAATTTTTATCTTCGAACTAATTTAAATTTTTCTTCATCATAACCAGCAAACATTACTAATCCAACTACTTTTATAACTTCAATTACTTTTTTCATTAATAATCAACTCCTTGTTTTATCTTAAGGTGTATCTTTATTATATTAACTAATACTTTATTTTCATATTTATGTTTATTACATTTACCTTTCATTATTGTAACTTTTAATTAGAATCCAGAATACTTTGTTATTTATAATCTCTCATACTGAAACTAATACTATAGTTGTTATCTCTTATCCTATAAATTATTGTCCCAAACCTACTAATTTTATTCATTACTTATATTTAAAATCTTATCTTATTTAATCTTTGAATATTAGATAAAAAATAGTAAAAAATATATTTAGTCTTATTATTTAAAGGAGAAAACTATGAAACTAACTAATGATATTAATATTAATGTGAAGAAATTACGAGAAGAATTAAATTTAGGTAAAAGCTTTGATGTAATTGAAAGAATAATAGAAGTCCATAATCATAAGTATTACTTTTATTTTCTCGATGGTTTTGTAAAAGATACAAATATGGAATATGTTCGTAGAGATATTTATAATTTAGATGAAAAAGATTTTAATAGCATAAAAAACGCTAAAGATTTAGTTGAAAAAGCCCTTTGCTCAATTGAAGCTTCTACTGAAAGTGATATTGGTAATATAATTACTGCTATACTTTGTGGGCAAACAGCTATGCTATGTGAAAACTTTGATGAAGCAGTACTATTAGATTATAGGACTTATCCTGCAAGAGGTGTTGAAGAGCCTGAAAAAGAAAAGGTCCTTAGGGGTGCCCATGATGGCTTTGTTGAAACAATAGTTTTTAACACAGCTTTGATCAGAAGAAGAATTCGCGATCCTCATCTTACCTTTGAAATGCATAATATAGGTAGTATTTCAAAAACAGATATTGCTATTGGCTTTTTGGCTGGAACAGTTAAAGAAGATACTCTTAGTAAAATTAGGGATATGATTGATAATTTAAAGGTTAAATCATTAACTTTAGGAGATCAAAGTTTAATAGAATTACTTAATTCATCAAGTTGGCTTAATCCATTTCCTAAGGTGAAATTTACTGAAAGACCTGATGTTGCAGCTGCACAAATAATTGAAGGTAGTGTTATTATATTGATAGATAATATGCCATCAGCTTTAATATTTCCATCTAATGTTTTTGACTTTATTCAATCTATTGATGATTATTATATGCCAGTGCTTACAGGTAACTATCAAAAACTAATTAGAACATTAGTACTTTTAGTAAATGTATTTTTAACACCGGTATATGTTTTACTTACAGATAATCCAACTTGGCTTGCTGGTCCACTTAGTTTTTTATTGCCTAAAGATTCATATACAATACCATTATTCTTACAATTTATTATTGGTGAATTTGCTGTAGATGGTTTAAAGTTAGCTTCATTAAATACACCAAATGTTTTAGGAACATCCTTATCAATTATTGGTGGTTTAATATTAGGTGATTATGCTGTTCAATCTGGATGGTTCATTCCTCAAAGTATCTTATATATGGCTATTGTTTCTCTTTCAAGCTTTGTTCAACCTAGTGTAGAGTTAACATTTGCATTAAAGTTTATTAGATTAATCCTACTTGTATTTACTGGTCTCTTTGGTACTTGGGGCTTTATTGCAGGAATAATTATAAGTATAGCAATTGTGGCTTCAACTAAAACACTTACTGGTGAAAGTTATCTTTATCCATTAATACCTTTCAATTGGAGCGCTCTAAAGCACTTATTATTTAGAACTAAGAAAACAGCAAGTAAAAAATAGTAAATTATAAAGATTAGTTTTTTATATATTAAATATAATACTTAAATAAATTTGATATAATAAAACTAAAATTTAATATATTAAAAGACTAGGAGGTTTTTAAATGTTTGATGAAAATACATATAAAGAAGATATTCAGGTATTTAAAGAAATAAATTCTACACAAGCAGATAAATTATTATCTGAAAAAAACTTAGCTGTTGTTTATATAGGAAGAGAAACTTGTCCTTATTGTCGTAAGTTTGCTAAAAAATTAAGTGGATTATCAGATAAAATTAATACAACTATATATTATGTAAATAGTGAGTCTTTCTCTGATAATAATCTTAAGGCATTTAGAGAAAAATATAACATTGTAACTGTTCCTGGATTTATTGTTAATAAAAGTGGCAAAATAGAGGTTAAATGTGATTCTTCTACTCCAGAAGATGAAATTTTAAAAATGATAAATTAATGTTTTAAGTATAATAATAAAAGCAAGCAATATTTACCTTTGAAAATACTACTTGCTTTTATTTTTTATTAATTTCTCCTATTAACTAAGCACCTATTCCAATAGTTATAACTATAACATATGGCATAAGCCATACTGCCCATACAAGTATACTAAACTTATGAAATTTGGCTTTTTGTTCCTCATTATTTTTATATAATACCCAAATCCTGCATGAAATAACATTACAACTATAGCTAAAGCTCCTGTTATACCATGAACCATTTGATTTGAAGTTAAAATAGAATCAACTTCTTGACAATAGTTAAAGTTCCTGTAGTATCAAATAACACTAATTAGTATTCACCTTGAATAGCTTTTTCTTGTACTTCATGCATCTTTCTCATTACAAATCTAGCAATAGGTTGTGCTATAAAAGTCTCTACAGCAAATGCTATTGCAAAATTTCTTGGCCATTTATAAAAGAAGTTATAAATAGGCTCCATAGTAATTTTTCCAACACCAATCCATGTTCCAATTATTGTTAGTAATATTGACATAAAAAACACTGTACATAATGTATTTACTATAATATGTGCATTAAAACTATCTTCTTTTTTTATTATTTTTCCAGTTAACCATTCTGCTGGCTTATGTGTAAGTAAAACAACTATAATAACACTAATCCATATGAATGGTACAACTCTCATAGTTTGTCCCCATACAGTAATATTAAATCCAATTTCAAAGCAAGTTATTAGTGGTGCAATTATACATACAGATATAACTGAAATAATTGCTATAAAAATAGTCATCTCCCTTTTATTTCTTGGTAACTTCATGTAAAACTCCATATTATTTTTTCTCCCTTAAATTATTTTATATCAAAAAAATAAGCGTGGAACCAATTAGTTGATTCCACGCTGAACAATTATACGCGCATAAATTTCTTTTATTATTATATCTAAAATTTATTTTTATTTCAAGAAAGATTTTATTATTTAGTAAAATTTTAACTCTCAACAATCTACTTATAGTATTAATTAATAATTATTTTAATAAATTTCTTTTTACCTATTTGAACTATAATTTCTGATTCTAATTTAAATTCTTCAATATTACTTAACTTTTCTTCATTTATTTTAACTCCACCTTGAACCACCAATCTTCTAAACTCATTTTTACTACTAGCCAATCCATTACTTACAATTATTTCGGATAAATTAAAATCATCATGATTCACTTCAACTATTTTTATATCATCTGGAATTTGCCTCTTTTGAAATACGGTTTTAAATCTTTCTTCTGCATTTCTAACTGCATCTTTCCCATGGTATAACTCAACAATTTCTCTTGCTAATTGTATTTTTATATCTCTTGGATTTATAATACCTTCTTCTAAACTCCTATTTATTTCTGCTACTTTATCTGGATGTATATCTGTAACTAACTCAAAGTATTTAACAATTAAATTATCTGGAACAGTCATAGTTTTTTCAAACATAACTGCTGCTGATTCATCAATTCCAATGTAATTTCCCAAACTTTTACTCATTTTATTTATACCATCTAAACCTTCAAGCAATGGCATCATTATTGTACATTGTGGTTCCTGCCCAAATTCCTTTTGTAACATTCTACCCATAAGTAAATTAAATCTTTGATCTGTACCACCAAGTTCAATATCAGCTTTTAATTCTACTGAATCAAATCCTTGCATTAAAGGGTAAAAGAATTCATGAATACTTATAGGCATTTGATTTTCGTATCTCTTTTTAAACTCTTCCCTTTCTAGCATTCTAGCAACTGTCATCTTAGAACCCAATCTAATTACATCTTCAAAATTCATCTTCGATAACCACTCACTATTAAATCTAACTTCAGTTTTATCCTTATCTAAAACCTTAAAAATCTGTGTTTCATACGTTTTAGAATTCTCTAAAACTTGCTCTGTTGTTAGTGCTTTTCTAGCTTGCGATTTACCTGTTGGGTCACCAATCTTTCCTGTAAAATCACCAATTACTATTACTATTTTGTGTCCTAAATCTTGAAGTTGTTTAAGTTTTCTTAAAACTACTGTGTGGCCTAAATGAATATCTGGAGCACTTGGATCTAATCCTAACTTTACTGTTAAAGTTCTTCCTTGCTCTAGCTTTGATCTCAAATCTTCTAAACCTATTATTTCATCAACACCTTTTAATATTATCTTAATTTGTTCATTGACATTTATCATTTTATTTTCCTCCAACAATTACTTTTTTTCTCAAACTGACGTGCACTTCACTTTAAGAAACTATATATAAATTGCGCAATTATTTTTAAATACAAAAAAGCCCTCATCCTATATGAATAGGACGAGAGCATTACTCACGTGTTACCACCTAAATTTATCATTATCTCACAATAACAACCTCTTCAAGTACGCCAAAAAACTTTGGTTATACCCTAGCACTATAACGTGTGCATTACGGCATCTGCCTACTGGTTGTTATCTTTCGGAGTGCTGCTCAGAGATGTATTCAAATCAATTTGTTATGTTCCTTTCACCAACCGGAACCTCTCTTTATAACTCTATTAATTTTACTCTTTCTCTTCAAAGCTTTATATTATTATAATTTATTATATTCCATTATTATTTTTTGTCAACAATAGATTTTAAATATAAGCTATTTATCTCTAAAATCTATGTTTAGAATTATAAAATAACTTAATAAATATCTGATAGTTCTAAAACTGTTTTGCCACAACTATATTCATATATTTTATCTAATTCATCTTTTATTTTTATGTTTGGTAACTGTACTTCAAAAGTACTTCCTTTACCTAATATACTCTCTACGATTATATTACCATTATGAATATCTACCATTGATTTTACTATATTTAATCCTACTCCACTACCTTCATTTAATCTATTTAAAGAATTATCCCCTCTTGAAAATCTATCAAATATTTTATCCCTTACTTCCTCAGCAATACCAATTCCATTATCACTAACAATAAATCTTACTATATCAGTTTCTAAAATGAAATTTATCTTTATATTCCCATTATTTTTTGAATATTTAATAGCATTAGACAATAGATTCAATACTATTTTTTCAATCATACTTGGATCACATTTCATATAATGTTCTTCCACATTAGTATCAAATTCAATATCAATATTTTTAGACCTTCCAAATGGAATTATCGATAAAGCTATATCTTCAATCAGCGATACCATTTCATAGTTACCAAAATTTGCTTCTACAATTCCTCCATCTATTTTAGTCAAATCTATTATATTATTTATTAATCTTAACATTCTATTACAATTTAATCTTAAGGCTGGACTATGCTTTTTATATTTATAAACAAACTCCTCCTTATCCTCATCACTAAAACTATCTAAAAGCTGCACACTTGAAGAAAAAATATTTAATGGTGTTTTTAATTCATGCGATAGCGTTGAGATGAACTCTGCTTTTTTTATATCATTTAGTTTATGTGCTTGAATTTCGGATTCTAACCTAATATTATTAGAAATATTAATATAACTAACCAAAATTCGGTTTTCATCTGAACTTGAATGAATAAGTTGAATAAAACAATCAATTATTTCATCTCTTTTAACATCTGTAAGTATCCCTCTCCACATACCAGTCTTTTTTAATTCCTCTGAAATTTGTGGAATTTTCTCTTTTATATCTTCAATTTCAAGTATTACTTCTTTAAATCTCTCATTGCTAATATCATTTGAAAAGCTTTCTTTAATTTTGTTATTCATATAAGATATATTTAATTTATTATCACAAATAAACATATTTGTATGACTATTATAATGTGCTAAATTATAAAACTTTTCTAACTCTATATTTACTATCTTTGATTCTTCGTAAAATAAATACAATTCTATTACTGTTCCAATAATTACACTAATAAAAGATATATAAGTAATTAATATTGAAGTTAACATTATATCAAAATATGAACCAGAATGAGCGTATATTGCATATATAGCCTTTATTCCTAATAAAGCTAAACTAACACCAAAACATCCTATTATTACGCTTTTTTCTTTCAATGATATAAAAACTAACTTAATGGCAATAATATAATATGAAATAAATAAAAATATATTATAATAAAAATATATACTATCAGGTATATTCAAAATTGTTACTGTTAAATATTTTTCAATTACTCCTACTATAAAAGAATATAAAATAAGAAATATTACTAAAAATGCTCTATTTTCATTTATAAATTTATATAATTTACTTTTTGGAAAAAAGAGTATATAAAGTATTATCATTCTTAACATTGATGTGGAAATCATTATATAATCTGAAATATAAAATTCATCATTTATTAAAGTAAAGTAATCAAACTGATCTGTAATTATCCCAATTGCTAACCCTATATACTCTAATATTAATACAAATACTGTATTTTTTTTTGTTTTTCTATATAAAATTAAACAACTTATAATTGAAATAATAGCTAAAAAACTATTAATTAGTTTTAATAATTCTAAAGTAGCTGATAAATATTCTTTATTATTGCCTGCTATAAATATCTTATAAACAAAAAATAATATCATAACTAAAGCTAACATAAAAAAAATACTTATTATCTTACTTGCTTTTTCATCCATGGTGTATTCTTTTATAAATACCTTCCCCATAAATCATATCCCCCTTAACCATAAATAGCATAAATACTTTATGTTATACTTTTAAACATCCAATAAAAGTTTTCCTGTATTAATACTTTTTTATATTTTATACCTTTTTTCTTTTTTTTTCTATATTTTTTTATTTTTTTTATTATAATCAAACATTTTATTTAATATCAAAAGTCTAATTTATTATATTTTTTACTTTTTTACATAAATTTGTATAAAAGTTTTTTTTAAAATCTATCCCTTTTTAAAAATAAAAAACCTTAATCAAATTCTTTTATTTGATTAAGGTTAAAATAACCATTTAAAATTCTTTTTTGTTTCTCGAAAATTGATTATTAATATTTCACTTTTTTAATACCAAATATATCATAAATCTTGCCACTGTATATTTAATAGTACTTAGCTAACTTTTTACTATTTACCACCCTAACTTCTGATATTTTACTGTAAAATGGCTACCATCATTTTTAAATTCTATATTAAAATTATTATTCTCATCTACATTAATTTTAGTTAAAGTTGCTTGTCCCATAACTTCCGAATTTACCTCTTTATCCTTAAAGTAATACATAATAGCTTTAAGAGTTATTCCATGCGCTACAATTAAAATAGTTTTCCCTATATTTTCTTTTATTATCTTATTCATAGTGTTGGCTACCCTACCTCTAACTTCATCTAAATTTTCACCATTTGGTGCTGATAATTCAGTGTTACCTTTCATAATAAGGTCTATATCCCAACTTGGATTTTCTTTCCTAACTTCATCAGTTTTTCTTCCCTCATAATCACCAAAACACATTTCCATAAATCCATCATCGGTTATAATTTCAATATCTTTATCACCTTTAATAATTTTAGCTGTTTCAAATGCTCTTTCAATTGGGCTAGAATAAATAATATCTATATGTATATTTTTAAGTCTATCTCGTAGTTCTTTAGCTCTTTCTATTCCTTCATCAGTTAATGGTGAGTTCCCTCTTCCCTGTAATCTTTTTTCTAAATTCCATAAAGTTTGACCATGTCTTGTTAAATAAATTATTGTATTCATAAACTAATCCTCTCATAATATAAGTATCTTTTATAATTATCTATTTCTTTAATTCTATAAATATAGTTTATCTATTCTTGCTGGCTTACTATTTCAGCCTCAACATATGGAATTTCATCTATACCATATTCTTTTCTAATTACTTCAGTATCAATATCAATTCCACCAAAAACTATTTCTATTTCTTTATTAATTATTGATACATCACTTACTTGTACCTTATCCAAATCAATTAAGCCTTGCTCTTTATAATATCTATTTATAAGTTTATCAACTTCTAATTTAAAATCATTTCCTTCAAAACTTATCCCTTCTAAATCTGTAAAACTATTTATTACATAATTAAAAACTTTTTTTGATATAGAATTCACTATATTCATTTTTAAAACTTTAAAGCTATTTATATTTAAATAAACACTATTAAATTCAACTTTTGAAATGTTTAATTCTGTTTCAATATTTATATTCATTCCTAAAAATTGCACTATTCCAATTAATCTTAATTTATCATTAATAAATATATCAGTTATATTAATTTTATTTTGTAATTTTAAAAAATTTTTTATATCAGTTTTTGTTATTCCTACTATCATCTTTTTTAATTTCATGTAATTTTCCTCCTGAGCGTTTAATACTAATTTTCCTTATAAAAATATTAAATTATCCTTCTATTATCTTAACATAAAAATTTCTATTTCTTGGTCCATCAAATTCGCAAAAATATATATCTTGCCACATACCTAAAATAAGTTCTCCATTATCAATTATAAGGGTCTGAGAAGCTCCCATAGTTGATGATTTCATATGTGCATGAGAATTACCTTCGTAATGTCTATAATTATTATCATTGGTTGGATATACCTTTTCAAATCCATAAATCAAATCTCTCACAACATCTGGATCAGCATTTTCATTTACAGTGATTCCAGCTGTCGTATGTGGACAATAAACTACGACAATCCCATCCTTAACTCCACTTTCTTTAATATCAGCTTTTATCATTTCTGTAATATCAATCATAGTTTGAGATTTGCTTATAGTTAATGAATGTTTATATAACTTTTTCATTATTCTTCATTCCCTCCTCTACCTTATCTACTATTTTAAATTATAACATATCATTTATTACTAAAGTTTTAAAAGTAATGAATCTTATTTCATCGACCTCATAATTTAGTATTACATTAAAATCTCTAACAAATGTAATATCATTCTATATATTGCCTTTAACAGTAACACCCTTCTTATTTTTTACATATTTTACATTAGAATGTTTTAGTTATTTTACTAAGAATAACTTTATAAAGAGGTTGTTTATATTATGACAAAACTTAAATTTGCTACTACTTATAATTTTGACTATTCATTAACACCAAATTCAATCGTTGAATGCCAAAATGGTGATTATATAATTGTTGGAAAGGCCCATAATAAAGACATTAATTCATCTGCCTTTGCTATAAGAATAAATTACAAAGGTAACATGGTTTGGGAAAAAGTATATAGTTCACCACTTTCTCAATTTTTCACTTCAATCATCCAAACAACTAATGGAGATTTGGTGGCTACCGGTATATATTGCTATTCCGAGTATGCTAATGATGAATATACCTGGATAGTTAAATTAAATGAAAATGGAGATATTCTATGGCAAAAAACACTAGGATTTGTTGGCATGCAATCTGAAGGCTATGATATATGCGCTACATCTGATGGTGGATTTGCCATAACTAGTTTATTTTATGATGGCATTAGTGATAAAACTAGGATTTTCAAATTCAATAATGAATTTGAGTTACAGTGGGATGAATTATTTGACATAGGCGTTGCCTTTTCAATAATTGAAACTATGGATAATGGATTTATGTTATCTGGAGCTATAAGTACATTAAATTCATCTTTAAATAATATTTTCCTCTTAAGAATAGATTCAAATGGTAAAAAATTATGGGATAGAATTTATAATGAATTTACAGATAGTGACCTTGTAAACTCATCTATTATCGAGACAAAAAATGGACATTTTGCTGTAGTAGCAAAATCTATTATATTTGAAGTAAATTCTATTGGTAATATTATGTGGTCTAAAAAAAATTCTAATTATAAATTAAATAATATAATTCAATCAAAGGAAAGTAATTATATTATTTCTGGAATTTCAACAATTTGTAATAACCCCCACTCTTTTATTGAATGTATAGATATCGATAACCAAGAAAGTTTATGGAATACTACAGAAATACTATGCCCTAGTCAAACTACAGATTTAGTTTTATCTAAAGACGGTTACTTTGTTACCTGTGGTTATACATCTATAACCCTAGATAAATCATTAGTTTTCTTTGCAGTATTTGTTTAAATCACTATCTTTTTATTTCTATTTATATATCTGATAATTTAATAACAAATAAATCAAAGTTGAGCTATTCTAGAAAAAATATTGACGCTAAATTTGATTTTGAAGTTAATGTACTTGATTTTAAAGGTTATTATGCTGGTACTGCTGGAGCAGTAAGTTCTTAGATTATCGTAAAGTATATTTAAAACCAAAAGAATTAAGGGAGTTAGGTGTCGAACCTACTCCCTTAAAATACTTACATCCACAGGCACAATGCACGGTGGTTTTACGCATTACTCTATAAAAATTTTATTATAAAACTAGTATTATGATTCATTATTATAGAAGACTTCTATGCTTCATTTACATTCATTAATACCTTTTTACTTATGCTATTAGTTATATAATCAAATCCCTTACTATATAATGCTCCAAAAACATTATTTGTAATACGGAATATTATCGCTCCTCCAAGACCTAAAATAGGTGTTGCTGTAGATAAAGCACCTAATGCATTACATACAATCTGCCATTTATAAGTTGCACTGAATCCAACCATAACTCCACCCATCAATCCTATAAAGCCTCTAAGTTCCTCTGGCATTAAAATATAAATAACTCCGTATATTAGAGATCCCAAAACCATATATTTCATTCTATCTTTGTAACGTATTTGTAATTGTTCCCTATCCGGATGAAATACTGACATACATGCAATTCCTATCCACATAGCCTTTGGAAGGTGTAAAAGTTCTCCAATTAATACTGCTGAAGTTACTACAAAAGTAAATTTAAATTGCCATTTTGTTCTTTCTGTATTAAAATCAATATCTTTTATTATATCAGAAAATTTGTTTTCAAACTTTATTTTTCTTTGTCTTATGTAAAATATTGATGCCACTAAAACTCCAGAAAAAATTAATGCTATAATACGATTTATAAGAATTTCTGTATTATCAACCTTATATCCATATAAAAGAAGATATGATACTACAACCACACTATGATTACATAACTTTACATTGTGACACGTTAAAATTAATATACTTATTATTGAAATAAAATTTATTATAAATCCTAAAATAGGAATCATACTACTTGCAACATATGGTCCTATTATTAAAATCAAAAATACTCCAAATATAGTTACTGCTGATTGTCCAACATTAAAATCTAAATTGGAAAATCTAAAAGTTAATAAAATTATAACTGTTACAACCCCAACTATACTATTTTCTGTTCCAAAAACCGCACTAAAACAAACAACAACAAGCATACAAAATAAAGGACATAATATTGATTTTAATATCATTGCTGCCATATACTTATTTTTTATTTCTTTACTCTCAGCATTCCTTATTAATGTCTTTAAACTCTTAGCATCTAATTGCATAGCTCCATAAAAGCTCATTATTCTACTCCACCTTCTTCATTTAATTTTTCGTTGGCCATTTTTATATAATATATTAATTGTAAAAAATCTTTATCTCCTAGTTTTCTTCTCAAATTATATATTGGACCTAAATAAAATCGAAATATCTCTTCAACTTTTTTTTCACCAGCTTCTGTAATAAAAACATTGTAACTTCTTTTATCATGAGAATCTACCTCTTTAATTACATAGCCATCTTGAATTAAACTCTCTATTAATCTACTTATTATAGTTTTACTAACACACATTACTTTACTAAGCTTTAATGGAGTCATTCCTCCATTGTTAATTATAAGCTGAGCTAATAAATCTAAATGCTGAGTTGATATTCCATGTTCTTTTGTAACACGACGTACAATAGTTCTACTAAATAATCTTATTTCATTCATGTTTTCAATCATCGTTATCCAATCATTATTTTGCATGATCACACCCTCCCCTAAATATAATATAAACAAAATAGTTTACTTTGTGAACTTTTTTCAAATTTATTTTATTCTAAAAGCTTTTTTTTGTCAAATCATTAATGTTTAATATCTGAATCTACTATACATTAATAATTTAATAATAAAAAGAATGGTATCATTGTAAGCTGTACCCTTTGTCAAGGACAGTTTACATGATACCATTCTTTTTATTAACTAATATATAGCTTTCATATAAAATAATTAATCTTATATTTTTAATCTATTAAAGTAACTATATCTTCAATTTTTTCATCTTTATTCCTTTTATCAGTCATTTCTGTAAGCTCTATCTTTTTTCTTAATTTATTAGATACATTCTTATATCCTGGTAATAAAAATAAATCTGCAAATATCCAAGCAATAGGGCTTGCAAAACAAACAGCTGTAAATCCAAACATAGGTACTAAAATAAATCCACAAAGTGCCCTTGCTATCATTTCACAAATCCCTGCAAAAATCGCAAATGTTGAATATCCCATACCTTGAATTGTAAAACGAACAACATTTACAATACATAATGGAATAAAAAATGCAGCTGATGTTACTAAACACTGTTTAACCATTAAAAGTAGTTCTGTTTCTCCAACATTAACAAATAATAATGCTATAGTTTGTCCAAAGAAAATAGATACTACTAGTGCTATTATAGAGTATACTGAGCCAATTAATAAACTCTTCTTTATTCCTTCACTGATACGTCCTATTTTTTTTGCTCCTACATTTTGTCCTGCATATGTTGCCATCGTTGATCCTAATGCATCAAAAGGACAACATAAGAACATTGAAATCTTACTTGAAGCCGTAACAGCTGCTACAACAAGAGACCCAAGTCCATTTACTGCTGTTTGTAAAATTACACTTCCTATAGCAGTAATAGAATATTGTAATCCCATGGGAATCCCCATATAACAAAGTCTACTTATATAATGTCCATTTAATTTTAACTCATCTTTTTCAAACTTTAGTATCTTATACTTTTTCATCATAAATATAGTACACCAAATTCCAGCCACAGCCTGTGATATAATTGTTGCCCATGCAGCACCTGCAACCCCCATTTTAAATACAATTATAAATACTAAATCTAAAACTATATTTACTACTGATGATACAATTAAAAACATTAAGGGTGTTTTGCTATCTCCAAGAGAACGAATAATTCCTGATGATAAGTTATAAAGATATGTTGCTGGTATCCCTAAAAATATTACAAAAATATAACTATATGCTCCATCTATAATATCGCTAGGTGTATTCATCCACTCTAAAATACTTCTACAAAGAATACATACGATTATTGTCATTACAACAGCAAAAATAGCTGCTAAAATAGCGCTATTAAATACATACTTACGTAACTTCTTATAATTATTTGCTCCAAATTTTTGTGCAACAGGTATAGCAAATCCATTACATACTCCCATACAAAATCCAATTATCATAAAATTTATTGAACCAGTTGAACCTACTTCTGCTAAAGCACTTACCCCTAAATATTTACCTACAATAATTGTATCCACCATACTATAGAATTGTTGAAATAACATTCCTAACAGTAATGGTACTGAAAATCCTAAAATAAGCTTAAATACATTTCCTTGTGTTAAATCCTTCACTTCTTTGCTCTTCATATTTTTTCCTCTTCATATTTATATTTAATTTTAGTTCTTTGCTGATTTCTAATATTAACTGTAATCTTTTCACCAAAATATATATTAGTACAAACTCATAAAAACTTCCATGTGTTTTCTTATACTATTTATATATTTCTAAAATAAGAATAAACATCAAATAAAATATTAAATTTTGCTAAAACTAATAATAAATTAATCTTATTTTGGAGGAAATTTTACATGAGAGTAAGGAGAATACTAAGTCCATTGGTTTCAATTACACAAAATAATAATGAATCTTTAGCTATAGAAGAAGGACTAAATTTACTTAATATTTCATCTATGATTAATAATGATGATATCGTTGTCATTACCCCAAATTGGGTCGGAGCTGGTGGACCTGAAATTGGAGATGTAGTTGGTCCTAATAGCTTAAAAAAGATTATTCAAATAATTAAAAGCTGTAATCCTAAAAGAATTGTAATTGCTACAGCTTCCGCTAGAAAAGATGTTGAAAAATTAATGATTGATATTGGTTTTATGGATGTTATTAAATCAGAAAATGTTGAATTTATAAATTTAAATAATGGACCTTTTATTAATCTTCCACTTAATCATAATTGTCCAAAATCAATAGCTTTAAATAAACTATATGATGAAATGACATTTTTAATATCATTTACTCAATTAAAGATTCATGAAGAAGCCACTATTTCTGCATCTATTAAAAATATAGCCATGGGATGGCCAACTGGTGAAGAACAAGGTTATCCAAAAAAGAATTTAGGTATACATAAAGATTTGCATGGATTTATAAGTGCTATGCTCGAAAAGTTCACTATAGATCTTTCTATTGTAAGCGCAAGTCCTGCAATGGTTGGAACTGGGCCTCATAAAGGAATTGGTAATCATACGGGCTTAGTTTTATGCGGAACTGATCCTATTGCTACAGATACTGTTGGTGCTAGACTACTTGGGTTTAAGCCTCAAGCCATAAATTATTTATATAAATCAATAAATAAAGGCCTTGGTTGCGGAGAAGTTACCACTGATTCTAGCTCGCCTATTAAAATTTTAGGTATGAGATTAATTGATGCTGAAAAGCACTTTAATAAATGTGCTTATGGAAAAGACTTTTCTATTGATTAAGCTAAATATTGAAAAGGGAAAATTGAAAATTTACGTTTGAAGTTCCCTATGAAAAGGGTATTCAGTAACAAGTGATAAGTTAAAATATAATTTATTCCTTAACTTGTCACTTGAAACTCTCCTTTCACCCTTGTCATTCAAAGAAAACCGTAGGTTTTCAACCTTAACTATTAACTAACTAAACCGGTAATAATAAACCTGATTTTTTTAATATTGGTCTTATTGCATTATATATGATTGCTACTAAAATTACTGATACTACAGCATTTATGAATGTAGTTGCAGCGCTTAATTTTGCTAAAATCATAGCTGCATCTTGAGGTTGTCCGAGTATATATTGCTTATAAAAAAAGCCTACTATAGGATCTGCAATTACATTAAAAGCAAGTCCACATATTGATGCTATTAAGCTCCATTTAAAAATATATTTACTATCATTACTTTCACTTATTTTTGCTATTTTATGTGCAATTAATCCAGTTATTAATCCTATACATAATTTTAAAATAAATGTTTTAGGTGCTACTAATATATATACTGGATCAAGTAAATCAGCAATTGTCATTCCTATTGCTCCAGCTAATCCTCCGTACCATCCCCCAAGTAATAAAGCTGCTAAAACACAAAATGCATTTCCAATATGAAGTGAAGTTGCATCTCCACCTGGTACTGGAATTTTAATTTGTAAGTAAGTAAAAGATACAAAGCATAAAGCCGCTAATAAAGCTGTTTGAATTAATTTTTTAAATCTTATTTGGTTATTCATTAATATTTGCCCCCTTAGATATAAAACTTTTAAATTATTTTATACCTTTTTATACCAATAAATCAATTGTATGGGTACAAAATCGTATTCTATCTAGTAATTAATATTAGTTTAAAATCAAGTATCCATAGTAGGGCAAAAATATTACCTTTTCTCAATTCGATTACGTATATCTTCCATACGTTTATCTAAATCTGAACTAATTTTTGAACACTCAAGTAATTCTTTACTTATAATTTCAGCTTCTTCTGGAGCAATATTTTTCTTATATCTTAATTTATGTTCCAAGCTTGCCCAAAAATCCATTGCTATTGTTCTTAATTGAACTTCTACCTTCATAGATTTCTTTTCATTTTGTAGGAATATTGGAACTTCTATGATTAAATGCAAGCTTCTATATCCACTTTTCTTAGGATTCTTTATATAATCTTTTTTCTCTATTAAGTTAATATCATCTTGATTTAATAAGCAGTCTGCTAACATATAAATATCTTCTGGAAATGAACAAATTACCCTTACTCCAGCAATATCTTTTATATTTTCTTCTATTGATTCCAATGTAAAAGGTAAATCTTTCTTATTTAATTTTTTTAAAATCCCATCATGGGATTTTAATCTAGTCTTTATACCCTCTATTGGATTTCTATCATATTGTAATGAAAATTGTTCATTCAACACCTTAAATTTTGTTTCAACTTCCATAATTGCACAACGATAATAAGCCATTAACTGCTTCATAGGCATCATATTTTTATGTATAATATCTAAAACACCATCATTTATTATTTTTTCTCTTATTATTTTTTTTCCAACATCTTTTAACATATAACCATCCTTTACTATTATTAAATATCATTTGATAATTAAATTACTACTTAATATTATTCATATTTTCATATAAATATTTAATTGCCTCATTCATTGCAGCCTCACAATAAAATACACTTCCTCCATGATCAGCATTCATCTACTGCAAAAAAACTTTGCATTTTTATTATATTTTTTACATAATTCATATATGTTTCTTTTTATCTTTTCATCTCTTCATAACTATACTTTAATTCAAATCTCATATTTTTTCCTCTATTTTTTCAAAATTTATTATGAATTCTATTATGTTATTCTTTATAGAATATTCAATTTTAATACACCTTTTCCCACTTCCTTATTTAATTATATTTTTGGTATATATCTATTCTATCATCTTTCAACTCTCCAATATAGTATTCCATTCCACCACCTTCAAGGTTATATTTTTCAAGTAAACATAAATTAGATTCTTCCCAAAATTCAACTACTTCAAAGTTCTTTTTATCATTTTGCATTATTTTTTTTATATTATCTGTTGCTGGATTATAAGATATTACTAATTCATTACTTTCTTTTGAATTTCCCATCAGAGTTTCATCATATATAGAGTCATACCCTGATTCAGTATGTGCAGCATATCCATTTGAAAAATATTGATATAATAAAATAATTTCACCACTTTTATTTATATTAACCTGTTTTTCATTCAAAAGTTCTATTCCATTTAAATCTAATTGTTCTTTTTCTTTTAACTTTACCTCTTTATTCTCCAAAGTTACCTCATATAATAACCCTATAATTTTCTTTCTCTTCATCTTACTTCCCCAATCTATTATCATAATTTAATTATAAAAATAAGTTATTACAAAATTATTAAGAAATAATCAAATTTAATAGCTAATCCATTTTTTCTTTATTATATATTAATTGGTTGACTTATCCATATAAGCACTATATACTTAAGTCAGATTCTAGATTTTGAATTTAGTTAATCTAAAATTCAACTTTCTTCTTAGAGAAAAGTTGATTAAGTAATTTAATATAAGACAGTTCGTAACCATCCTGTCTCAAAATAAAACTAGGGATTAATAATAGAATACTATTATTGTTTATTTAGGATGGATTTTTTCCATCCTTTTTTTATTTTTCTGGAGGTGATATTTATGGAAAATACTATGACTAAAACAAGAAAATTAACAACTTCAGCTATTGTTATTGCTTTATATGTTGTAATAATGGTAATAACTCAAAGCTTTGCCTTTGGTGCTGTACAAGTTCGTTTAGCAACTAGTTTATATTCATTAGCTTATATTTTTCCATTCCTAGCTTTACCTTTGGGACTTGCGAACGTTTTATCTAACATGCTACTTGGTGGATTAGGTATATTTGATATTATTGGAGGTGGATTAGTGGGAATAATAACAGCTTTATTAGTTTATGCTGTTCGTAAATATAAGTTAAATACTTACCTTACTATATTACCAATAATCTTTATTCCAGGTTTAATAGTACCTATTTGGTTGTCAATGTTATTAAATGTTCCTTATAGTGCATTAGCTATTAGCTTATGCTTAGGACAAGTTATACCTGCAATATTAGGTTCATTTTTAATTAATGCTTTAAAAAGTAAGATTGGAGAATAATTTATGAGAAATGATTTAGAATTAAATTTACTTGGAAATCAAAATATAAAATATGAATTTGGATATAATCCAGATATTTTAGAAACCTTTGACAATAAGCATCCAAACAATGATTATTTTGTAAAGTTTAATTGTCCTGAATTTACAAGTCTTTGTCCAATTACTGCTCAACCTGATTTTGCTACAATTTACATATCATATGTACCAAATATAAAAATGGTTGAAAGTAAGTCATTAAAATTATACTTATTTAGTTTTAGAAATCACGGTGATTTCCATGAAGACTGTATGAATATAATTATGAAGGATTTAATTAAGCTTATGGATCCTAAATATATTGAAGTTTGGGGTAAATTCACTCCAAGAGGCGGTATTTCAATTGATCCTTACTGTAACTATGGAAAACCAGGTACAAAGTGGGAAGAAATTGCCTTTAATAGATTAGCTAATCATGATTTATATCCTGAAAAAATAGATAATAGATAATAAAAATAAACAGTAGACAACTTTGTATGAAAACAAATTTGTCTACTGTATTTTATCCAAATATCTCTTTATATCTTTCTAACTCTCTAATAGCATTAAGTTCTTCGTCTTCTTTCATATATTCCTCAAAAAAATCATTTAGCTCAATAGACTTAAGTATATCCTCTAATGCTAAATCTAATTTATTTATACATACATAAAAGCAAGCTCTATTATAGTATAAAAAACCTTCATCTTCATTTTCTAAGATTCCTTCATTAATTATTTCAATTGCTCTATTATAATTTTCTTCTTCTCTATACATTACAGCATAATTTAAATAACTATATGGATAATAAGGATTTTCTTCTATAGATTTTTTATAATATTCTTCTGCTAAATCTAAATATCCTAACTTTTTATTAAATACACCCATATTAAAAAGAATTCTAAAATGATTATTATCTATTTCTAAAGCTTTTTCCATGTATTCTAAAGCAAGTTTTGTATCTCCTAATTCATCATAAATACATCCTAAATTAGCATTTGCCCATAAATCCTTTGGATTTATCTTTAATACTTCCTTGTAATTCCTTATAGCCTCTTCTTTATTTCCTAATTCATCATAAGCATTAGCTAAAAAGAAATATGCCTTTTCGTATTTATTATCATTTTCTATAGCTTTCTTATAATATTCAATAGCTTCTTCATATAATTCATCATCATCATAAATTATCCCCAAGCCATAATAAGCTATGGCATTACTATCATCTAATTCCAATACTCTTCTATACATTTTTTCTGCTAAATCAAAATTTGCTATTTTATCATAAAGAAATGCTAAATCTAAAATTAAATCTATATCACTTTTTCCTTCTGGACAATTATATGCCTTTTTAAAAAACTTTAAAGCTTTCAAATAGTTCTTTTCAGTCATAAAGTTTCGTCCTATTGATATATAGTTATCAAACATGTATGTTTTATCCAAAACTCTTCCTCCTAAGTTATATTAAAAAGCTGCATAAAGAGGAACTGATCTAATTCCATTTTCAAATCCAAAACTCTTGGAATATACTCTTATTCAATATATAAGCTTATATTATATATATATTGTTGCAAACTTTTAGCCCTTACATTATCTGCGCCTTTACTTCTAATGGCAATATATTTATTCCCTTATCTTGAATTAAGAATTTAATATTGCCTCTATACATTTTTCATAATTTAATTTTATATTCTTTATAGATTTTTATCAAACTTATTTTTATCATATCTATTTTTCATCTTTTAAAGCATTGCTAATGATTGAACTTATAAAATCTAAATTCCTTTAAATAAATATAATTCTTACCTAATATAATTAAATACAAAAATATAGCTGCAACCCTAAATAAGTTGCAGCTATATTTTTAAAATTTAACTTATATACTTAACCCTATATAACAGTAGCACCATCAACAGATAAAATTGCACCACTTATATAGCTTGCCATATCTGAGGCCAAGAATAAAAATGCATTTGCAATATCTTCTGGATCTCCAAGTCTTCCAACTGGTATATTAGCAGCCATTCCTTTTATCATATTTTGATCAAGTGCTGCTACCATATCAGTTGCAATTATTCCAGGAGCCACTGCATTAACTCTTATTCCATCCTTACCAAGCTCTCTTGCTAAAGATTTAGTTAATCCATTTACTGCAAATTTAGATGTAGGGTATCCAACACCTGACTTTTGACCATTTATACTTACTACTGAACTTGTATTAAGTATAACTCCTTTTCCATTTGCTTTCATCTTTTCAGCTGCAATTTTACTACAATTAAAAACAGCTTCAACATTTATATCTATTACCTTTGCAAAATGATCTGTATCTTGATCATATATACTAACACTATCACTTATACCTGCATTATTAATTAAGACATCTATAGATCCCCACTTATCAATAACTTGTTCCATCATATTTTTAACATCTGCTAGATCTAATAAATTAGTTGAAAAGCCAATAACTTCATAGTTTGAATTTATACTACTAAGTTCTGATAAAGCTTTATCTACAGTTTCCTTTCTCGATCCACATAATGCAACCTTAGCTCCACTTTCTAGGAACGCTTTTACAGTTGAAAAACCAATTCCTCTAGTTCCACCAGTTACAATAACCACCTTATTTTTTATACTTTGTTCTAAAATTCCCATAAATCATCTCTCCTTTTATATTTTATTACAAATCATAAGTTAAGTAATAAATTCAACAAAACTGAATTTATACAATTATATTTTAAGAATCCCCCTTAGGAGTTTCAACTATAACTACTAACTAAAATATTGGTTCTTGATTATTCATTGAATAACCATCATTTCTAACATCTTTCATATCTACTATATTATCTTTTATCTCAACCTTACTAAGCTTCTTAACAGCTCCATAAGATTCTTTTAATGAAAGTCTTTCTCCTCTTCCTGAAATAACCCATAATACTTTATATCCTCTAGGTATCACCCCTAATTTGTCTTCTCCCTTACCATCAGTGAAATAAATTAATAAATTAATATTTTTATTATTTGCATATTCAAAAACAGGGGTAAATCTAGTCCCTCCACCAGAAGAACATCTTTCTTTTACATCATTTATATTTTTAACCTTATATGCTCGTTTAATCTCTTTATCACATTCTATTATAGTTATTTCATGATTATAATTTTTTACTATAGATAAAACTTCTTTAATCGCTTGCTTAAATTCTTCATCACTTATACTGCCACTTATATCAATTGCAACTGCAATTTCAGCTTTATGATTTCTAAGCTCACCCCTTAAATCTAATCTATTAGGTTGCCTTCTATTTCTTCTTGTTATAGTTTTCTTTTTATTACTTTCTACTGTCCCCATTAATTTTTTAAGGAATAAATTCCACGGAATCTCGCCCTTACTTTTTTTTAACGAAGCAATCATTCCTTCTATATGAATAGGTATTACACCTTTTTCAGAATTACTTATAAACTTTTCAGTAAAATCCCTAAGAGTTTTTTCGTCTATGTTTTCACTTTCATCCCAAAGGTCATGAGTAGTTTCTGGGTCATATCCATTTTCTGATTCTTCTCCCCAGCTATCATCCTCTTCACCTTCATCATTTTCTTCTAATACATTTAAAACATTTTGAATATTTTCAGCATAATATTCGAATGAATTATAAGGTTCAAGATTTAATTCATACTTTAAATTTATACCTTTTAAAGTAGTTGCATATGGTGGTAAATTATTTAAGTATTGATTTACTACTATATCCATAGCCAAATTAATTGCAAGTGTACTAAACTTTCCCTTTAATTCCTTTGCTCTTACTAAATGCATAGATAATACATGATGAATTTCATGCTTAATAGTACTTTCCATTTGTTTTATATTAAGCTGCAAAAATATTATTGGATTAAAATATATAACATATTTAGCACCTTTAAAATTTATACCAGTTGGACTATTTATATCAAAGCGTATTTCTCTGCCCATTTGAAATAAAAAGTACCCATAAAAATTATCCTTTTCTTCCACAAGGCTTAAATTCACTTTATCTACCAACTTAAAAAATTCTTCTTCAAACTCTTTAGGAATATCTACATCAAGCTTTTCCTTAGCACGAAGTGTTTTAAACATTACTGAAGCATCTACTATTTTCTCAGCCCTTTTATAAAGTGAACTTTTTATACTTTCAAAATTACTTTCCATATTTTATCCCCTTATTGAACTATAAGCTTCAAAATAACTTTCTACAAACTCTTCATTTTGTAATGCACTTTTATAACTTTCAGGATATCCAATTTTCATATCCTTCATAATTCCTACCATTAAATCTACAGGATACTCTTTTAAAAACTCAATAAATCTATTAATGTAATAAGAATCTTCATCACCAAAGCTTTTGATATTTTCTTCTAAAGATTTTAAAATATTCATTGCACTTAAATAAAGTCTAGTATGACTTTCATTTTTAACCTTTTCTACAACTTCCTCACTTAAGGTATCTCCAGCAAATACTTCCTCAAATGATATTAAAGGACTATGTTCAGCTTCGATAAAACTTATAAATTCTTCTGCTATAACTTTTCCTACATTACCTTTTATAACATTTAAAAATACAGCTCTAGGTATAGAATCTTTCTTTTCTTTATAAATTTTAAGTGCTTTAGAAACTCTTTCATAACTTCTTGGCGTTGCCCTTACATCATCTTCATTCATCTTATGTAAATATTCTGGGAATGTCGAAATAAATTCTATTACTTCTTGCTCAATTCCAGCTTCTATTGCCCACTTTAACCAAATATTATGATCACTTTCCATATTAAGCCATACAAATCTATTTTCTTGAGCTGCATCCATATCAACTACTTGATAATCAAAATCAGAACCATATTTGCTTGATGGATTCATTGCTGCTAATATATTTACATCATCATGTAATTTGTATCCGTTTATCTCTCTATTTAATATTAAATTCATAAGTTCTTGTTGAACTGTATGCTCACAACGATTTATTTCATCAATAAATAAAAGTACCTTATTACCCTTAGCTATTTCTTCATCAATTTCCCTTAACTTTGTATGAACAGCATATATCGTTGTCTTCTTTTCAAATTTATCTCCATTAGAATTCATAGCTATATAGGATTCTACAGTTGGTAATCCTCCTATTTCACCTTCCTTAAGAAGATTACCATCAATAACTATTAATCTCCATTTATTTTCTTTAGCTAATTTTTTTGCTAAAGCAGTTTTTCCAATTCCACTTTCACCAACTACTAAAGGCACCTCATCCGTCGCTAGTACCAATTCCACACTTCTTAATGTATCTATAAAATTCATTTTTTCTTCCCCTTACATCATCTTTAGCTTTTCATCTACAGCAATTCTTTTTGCTTTTTTACTTCCATACTTGTAAATGAACATAACTTTATCAATATCAATTATTTCACTATTTTTATCAATAATACTACAGTTTAGAAAATCCCTAACATACTTTTCATCTACATTATCTTTTGATAATACATCTTTAAATATTTCTTTTAATTCTTCACGAGAAATTTCATTTAGCATACTTCTTGTAATATATCTAATTACTAAAATATTCACCTTTAAAAAGTTTAATATTTTATCTTTATTCAAATCAGTTATAAACTTTGCCGCTGCTTCATTATTTTTAATGGCTGCAACTTCAGCTTTATAGCAAGGTGAATTTATATATCTTAATGCATCATAACTTATATTTACAGCAGCTTCTTGAACACTTTCATATGGCTCTTTAATATATTTAATAGAATCGTAATCCTTTCTTACAGCTAATAATTGTAATTCTTCACTAGGGTCCTTAACATATCTAATTGCCCATCCTCTTTGCTCTATAGCTAGCTTAATAACAGTCTCACTTGGATTTTTAATATAATTTAAATTGCTCCATCCGTTATTTATTGCTTCAATCATCATTTTCTCTGTAGGATTTTCTATAAACTCAATAGCCCTAGGATTATTACTCATTGCAATTTCTTGCATTTCTAATGTAGGATTATTTATATATCTTAATAAAAGTCCATTTTTCTCAATAGCTATTAACTTCATTTCCTCAGTAGGATTATCTATATTTTTTATAATAATTGGATTTGTCTTTATCATTTCTATAATTCTTGCTTCATCCATCTTTTTACCTCTACCTTATTATTAACTTTAACTTTTATTTAATAATAATTATTACTTATATTCATTATAATACTTTTTCAAAATTTTTAAAGTAGATAAATATAGTATGATATAATTTTTTTTAATTTTTTTTATTTTTCATTAATATTTGCTATTTTATTAACTGTTTCATATATACATTTTTAATCTTATCAATTTAAATAGATTAATTACACTTTAAAATTTTATTAAAATAGATTTAAAAAGCTTCATAATTAAAATTTATATTAAGTAATTACAATAAAAAAATAGTATTAAAAATTTTTCTTTTTTAATACTATTTTTATTATTTTTCATAACAGCTTTATTTACTTTTATTTATAAATCTAAAATTATAGTTTCTTAGCAATATTATTTATCTTATCTTGTAACCCTAATAAATTATTTCTAATTTGATTAAAATCATCACTTACTAACTGTTTGTTTTTAACAACTACTTTTCCATCAACAATTACTGTATCAATATTGCTTGCATTTGCAGAATAAACAATCACGGCATAATAATCATATATTGGTTGCATATTTACAGATTTAGTTTCTATTAAAGTTAAATCTGCTTTCTTTCCAACTTCAATTGAACCAATTTCTTCATCTAATCCTAATACTTTTGCTCCACCTATTGTTCCCATTTCCACTAACTCTATTGATGGTAATATTGACCTATCATTATTAAATAATTTATGAATCTTTCCAACTTGAACCATTTGCCCAATTATATCTAAAGTATTTCCACTCATAGGTCCATCAGTTCCAAGTCCTATATTAATTCCTTCTTCCTTCATTTTTACTATAGGTGCAACACCTTTTGCTCCCTTTGCATTAGCTCCTATATTATGAGATACACCTACACCCTTATCCTTTAATATTTTTATATCATCATCATTTACTAACACTGTATGAGCAGATATAAAATTAGAGTCTAATATCCCTAATTTATTTAAATATTGAACTGGAGTTAAACCGTACTTTTCCATGCATTCTTTAAATTCATAATCCATTTCTGCAACATGCATTGTGATAGGAACATTATATTCCTTACTTATTTCATAAGCCTCTTTTAAGGATTCATCACTATTAGTATAAGGTGCATGTGGTGCTATACCTGGAATTATAAGATTATCATTTTTCCATTTCTCTATAAACTTTCTTGAATAATCTAATCCTCCAAAAGGCTTCTTTGCATCAGGTGAAGAAAAGTTTACTATTGTTTCACATAGTATACCTCTCATATTAAGCTCTTTAGCCGCCTTAGCAACTTCATCTTCAAAATAATACATATCACAAAAAGTAGTTACCCCACCTAATAACATTTCTGCTATAGCATACTTAGCTCCAATATAAGTTAAACTTTCATCTACTAACTTTTGCTCTAAAGGAAATAAATATCTCTTCAATCTATCTTTATAATCATCAGCTAAACTTCTAAATGGAATCATTGATGCATGAGTATGACAATTTATCATTCCTGGCATTAATATTCCTTCCTCACCATCTATAATTTCAACATCATAATTACCTTCATTTATAAAGTTTTCTTTACCCTTATTATCACCAACATAAATTATTTTATTTTCTTCAAATACTACTAATCCATTTTCTATTATATCCCTATTTTCATTCATAGTAATAATTGTAGTATTTTCAATCATAGTAAGCTTCCTTTTCATTTTAAACCCTCCAAACTGCAGTAAAAGACTATGCATATACATAGTCTCTTTTACTTATTTAAATAGTGATACAACTTTGCAATTTTTTACATCAATAAGTCCCTTATCTGTAATTTTGATAGCTGGACTCACTGGCAAAGATAATGTGCTAAATGACATTATTTCATTCATATGATTATATCCTAATTCTTTCATAGCACTTCTAACTTCACCTAATTTTTCGCCTACAACTTCAATTGGTTCATCACTAACTATTCCACCTATAGGTAACTCTAATTTTGCTAATATATCATTATCCTTTACAACAATATATCCACCTTTAGAATCTATTAGATTATTAACAGCCAAAACCATGTCCTCAAGGTTTCTCCCCATAACCATAACATTATGATGATCATGAGCCCAAGTTGTAGCTACTGCCCCTTCTTTAATAATCTCTCCTTCTACTAATCCAAAGGCCACATTATTGTTTTTTCCGTACCTTTCAAAAACAGCAATTAAAGCACAATTAGTATTTTCCCATTTTAAAACATTATTTGTTACATTTAAAGAAACTTCTCCTTCTTCAGTAAATGTAGTGTTCTTCATAACATTTATAGTTCTGCAAGTAACTTCATCATTATATTTTTTAGGTACCTTAACTAATAAATCCTCTTCAGTGATTTTATTTAAGGTTATACTATTATAAAATCTTTTGTTAAAACTACTTTTTTCTTTAAAGTACTCTTGTTTTAATCCATCATATTTATTAAAAACAACTTGTCCATTTTTATATACTTCATAAATATTAAAATTATCTATATCATCAATCAAAACAAAATCTGCTATTTTACCTGGTGCTATGGAGCCCCTATCAAATAGCCTCATTCTTCTTGCTGGAGTATAGGTAGATACATATATTGCATTTTCTATAGACATTCCTAACTTAACAGCTTCTTTTACTAAATCATTAAGATGACCTTTAGTTAGCTTATCTGCCATAACATCATCTGTAGCCAAAGCAAAATGCTCATATAAATTATTCTCTACTAAAAACTTAATATTTTCAGCAGTCATTGATTTATGCTGTATTTCAATAAACATACCATTACTTATTTTTTCTTCAAGAGATGCTACTGACTGTTGGGTATGATCTCCATCAACCCCCCTATAAATATAAAACGATAAGTCAACTCCTTCTATTTTAGGACAATGTCCTTCTAATGGAATTTTCTTACCCTTACTAACTTTAATAATATTATTTATTTCTGAATTTTCATCTTCTATTAAATCTTTAAAATTCATTACTTCTCCAAGGCAAAGTATATTTTCATAAGATAATAATTCTCTTACTTCATCAACAGTAATTTCTCCTCCGGTAGTTTCTAAATAGCTAGATGTAGATGGCACTGAACTTGGTATACCATAAAATATATCTAACTTTTCTTTAGACTTAATAAATTCATTTATTCCATCAATTCCAAAAACATTTGCAATTTCATGAGGGTCAGCTACAACTGTAGTGACCCCATGTTTTATTACAGTTTTAGAAAATTCACTTGGAATTGTCATTGAACTTTCTATATGCATATGTATATCTATTAATCCTGGAATTATGTACTTATTATTACCGTCTATAATATTTTTAGATGTTAACTTATCTTCATAATTCTTTCCTATATGAAGGAACTTACCATCATTTATTATAACATCACCTTGTATAAACTTTTTAAAATAGCTGTTATATATATTTAAGTTTTTAATAATTAATTGTACTTCCATTTTATTACCTATAATACTAGTTCATTATCCTATTCCAAGTATTAACCCATTCATCTATTACTGTATTAACAAATTTAAAATCAATTGTTTTAGCATTATCTACTACTGATCCATATGTTAAATTTGAAGCTTCTTCATCACTTAATTCAACTTGTGTATTTACTGGTGATTCACTTAATGCTTTAGCTGTTCTTTCTTGAACTTCTTCACTTAATGCATAATTAATGAATTCATAAGCTAAATCCTTATTATTTGAACTTTTGTTTATATTTATTGTATTAAAGTTTAAGTAAGTTCCTGATTCTGGTACTATATAAGTTACTTCTGGTTTCGCTTTTGCAATGTTTCCATAAGCAAAATCTGCTGCTACAGCCGCTACTATTTCTCCACTAGAAAACATATTTGCTAAATCTGAAGATTTACTATAAGTTTTTACAACATTAGGCTTTAAAGCTTCTAATTCCTTAAATGCAGCTTCTCCCTTATCATTTTCTACTGGAACACCAGCCTTTTCTGCCGCTATTTCCATAATTGCTGGTCCATTAGTAGTTGTTATATCAGGAATAGCTATTTTGTTTACTAATTCAGGATTCCATAAATCTTCCCATGAATTTATTTCTATCCCTGCTGAAGGATCTACTACTATTCCAATACTATTTAATGTATAAGCTGGGCCAAATCCTCTTTCTACAGTTGACTTTGCCTTATCATTTAAATTTTCAGCATTTGGTATTTTTGAATAGTCAAGTTCTTCAAAAATCCCAGCTTCTATTCCTTGCTCTGCAAAAGACTCTGCTAAATATGTCACATCTATTCCCGAATTTGGATTATTTTTCATTTTAGTTAATCTTTCAGAGTTATTTCCTATTTCTAAAACTACTTCTACTCCATATTCTTCTTCAAAAGGATCGAATACAGTTTCCTTTAAAACATCTTCGTTTAATCCCCAAGTTGAAATTACAAGCTTTTTATTTGATGATTTCCCATCTGATTTTCCACATCCTATTAATGCTGTCGCAGATACTACCCCTATTAATAACGCTGCTAAAACTCTCTTTTTCATTAGCTAATTCCTCACCTTCGTATAAATTTATTTTCTTTAATAATAGTCCTTGTAATACTCAATGAGATTACAAAATCATACTCCTAGATATTAATTTCCAAACTTTAACTTATAATATTACTATTTTACTTGCTGGTAGATGAAGCTTAATTTTGTCTCCTCTTTCATATATAGCGTTGTTTTCACTATTTACTATTAAGTTCCCTACAGGTGTTTTCACATCATATTGATATGCCTTTCCTAAGAAAGTTCTTATTTCTATAGTACCTTCTACAGTATTTTCTAAAGTTTTATCAACTATTTTTATATCATCTGGTCTTATAGTTCCTTTGGCAGTCTTTTCTTCTTTTGCTCTAGTAACCTTTAATCTAGTTCCACCTTCACTTTCATAAGTATCGTCTGATGTTTTAACTAAATCAATAAAGTTTTCAAAACCTACAAATCTTGCTACAAACTCTGTTGCAGGATTTGAATAAATATTTTCTGGAGTATCAAACTGTTCTATTACCCCTTTGTTAAGCACAGCTACTCTATCTGAAATTGAAAAACACTCTTCTTGATCATGAGTAACAAACAATGTTGTTATTCCTAATTTTTGTTGAAGCTTTCTTATCTCAACTCTCATTTTTAATCTTAATTTAGCATCAAGATTACTTAATGGCTCATCTAAAAGTAAAAGACTTGGTTCAATAACTAAAGCTCTTGCTATAGCTACTCTTTGTCTTTGTCCACCTGATAACTCCTTAGGATATCTCTTAGCTAAATGACTCATATCAACAGTTTCTAATATTTCTGCTACTTTTGTTTTTATTTCCTCTTTAGATATCTTTTTCATTTTTAATCCAAAGGCCACATTTTCTTCTACAGTTAAGTGCGGAAATAATGCATAACTTTGAAATACTAATCCAAAGTTTCTATTGTGTACAGGTATTTTTGTATAATCCTTATCCCCTAATAAAAACTTACCTGCTGTTGGTTCTATAAAACCTGCTACAACTCTTAAAGTAGTAGTTTTTCCACAACCACTTGGTCCAAGTAGAGACACTAATTCGCCCTTTTTAACCCTTAAATTTAAATTTTCTAATATATTATTTTTTTTATCATATGAAACATTTATATTTTGTAAATTTATTAAATCCATCTTTATTGTCCTCCAACTAATTATTTAGCTTTAACTCTATCCTGCAAAATTGTTAAGACCTAATGTTTTTTCTAATATGTACATGATTCCAATAGTTAATATCATTAATATTACTGACAATGCTGATACTGTCGGATCATAATTATATTCAACATAATTCATCATTGTTATAGGTAATGTACTTACTCCTGGTCCAGTTAAGAACATAGATACTGGAACATTATTAAATGAATTTATAAATGCTAACATAAAGGCTGCCATTACTCCTGATGTTATGTTAGGTAATACTACCTTAAAGAATGTTAATGACTTTTTACAGCCCAAACTCATAGCCGCTTCCTCTATAGAATAATCGAATCCTTCTAAACTAGATCCTACAACCCTTATAATGTAAGGAATAATTACTAATGTATGTCCAATAAATAAACTCATATATACTGAAAGATTTAATTTTACCAATAAGAATTGGAATAATGAAAATCCTACTACTATTCCTGGCACAATCAATGGTGAAAAGAAAAAACTTTTAATAATACCTTTTCCCTTAAAATTAAATCTACTTAATCCATAAGCTGCTGGCATACCTATTATTAAAGCTGCCAATGTTGCTACTCCTGATATTACAAAGCTTGTACCCATACTCTTTATAAATGATTGTGATTCAAAAACTGTAATAAACCACTTCAAAGAAAATCCTTTTGGTGGAAATGCTATATAATTTTCTGTCCCTATACTTGTCATCGCAATAATAACTAATGGTGCAAATAAGAATATATATGTCAATATAACAAACACTGTTAAAAATCTATTTTTTTTCATCTTATGAAACACCTCTCTTATCTAATCTTGATGCCAGGAAGTTGATTCCCTTTATCACTATTAAAGTCACTACAATCATTATAGTTGCTACTGCTGCAGCACCTTGCCAATCTCCTAATGTCATAGTCTTTTGATATATTAATGTCGCTAAAACTGTATTTTTATTTCCCCCTAATAGTTGTGGAGTTGTATATGCCGTTAAAGAACCTGTAAATACTAAAACAGTTCCAACTATTAATCCAGGTAAGCTTAAAGGAAATACCACTTTAAAGAATGATTTTACTTTATTTGCTCCTAAGCTTTCTGCTGCTTCTAATAAATCATTATCTATGTTTTCCATAACCCCGACTAATGAAATAATCATTAATGGTAAAAAGATATATACAGTACCAACTATAATTGCGCCTTCTGTATATAAAAGTGATAATGGTTCATTTATTATATTTAATTTCATAAGTAAACTATTTATTATTCCATTCTTCCCTAATATGCTCATCCATGCAAATGAACGCACAACTGAATTTGTTAATATAGGGAATACTGTTAATGCTATAAATAATCCCCTTACCTTCTTAGATACTCTAGATATATAGTAAGATACCGGCACCCCTATAACCATACAAATCAATGATGATATTAATGATATTTTAATTGTTCTTAAAAATATCGACATCATATATGAATCTGTAAAAAATTCTTTATATACACTAAACATTCCATCTTCATTGTTAGTAAAAGTAGGAATTATTATCTCTAATAATGGAACTATCATAAAATAAGCTACCAATACTATACACGGAATAAATAGTAAATAACGACCTTTTCTTTTCATACTTTCCTCCATCTTAAACAATATATATTCGACCTTTTTAAATATTTTTCTCTACTTTATACTATAATTCTACCTACAGTTACGAACATTGTCAATGATTTTATTTTTATTTTTCGTATTTTAAAGGTGTTTATTAAAAATATACGAAAAATAATAGAACAAATACATTTATTGTACTTGTTCCTTCATTTCATTATATATATTTAATTTAACCTATTCATTATAATTTCTTTTTACTTCAATATCATTTTTACAATAAGTGCCAATATTCAAAACACATCATACCATTACGTTAATCTTAATAATATATATTAATTAAATATATCATAACAAACAACTTTTATATCATAGGAATATTTCTTATATCTACAAAATACCAAAAGAAAAAGTTAGGATTCCATCTTTAATCCTAACTTTTTCTTTACTTATATTTCCCTTGTCTCCATCTTTAATAATTCTTTTTCCTCTTCATTTAAATAAGGAGAAAGTTTTTCATATACATTTTTATGATAATTATTTAGCCATTCTTTTTCTTCAGAATTTAGTAGTTCAACTTTAATTCCATTTAAATCTATAGGGCAGTATGATATTGTATCAAATTTATAAAACTCACCATTATCATTAGTTTCATCTTTAACTACAACCATAACATTTTCAGTTCTTATTCCAAATTTACCTTCTTTATAAACACCTGGTTCATTAGTTAATATCATTCCTGGTTCTAAAACTACATTATTTCCATATGGTCTTATTCCTTGTGGCCCCTCATGAACATTTAAGAAAAATCCAACACCATGACCTGTTCCGCACTTGTAGTCTAGTCCATATTGCCATAAAGGTCCCCTTGCTAATATATCTAAGTTACCTCCAGTAGCTCCTTTTAAAAATTTTGCATTAGCTAAATTAATATGGCCCTTTAATACTAACGTAAAATCTCTTTTTTCCTCTTCTGTAATATTTCCTAAAATAAAAGTTCTTGTTATATCTGTTGTTCCATCTAAATATTGTCCACCTGAATCCACTAAGAATAATCCTTCTTCCTTAAGCTCATAATTACTTTCTTCTGTAGCACTATAATGCATCATTGCTGCATGCTCCTTATATCCTGCTATAGTCCCAAAGCTATCCCCCATTGCCAGGTCTTCTTTACTTCTTAGTTCACTTAATACCTTACTAGCTGATAATTCTGTAATATTTTCTTTTCCTAAATTATCTTTTAAATATTTAATGAACTTAACCATTGCAACTCCATCTTTAATATGGCAATTTTTTAAGCTCTCTATTTCAACATTATTTTTTATTGCTTTTAAATTTGTTGTTAAGTTCACCGCTTCTTTTACTTCACATTCTAATAAAGAATATAATCTTGCATTAACTTTTGCAGGATCTATTAATACTTTACCATTAAGCTTCTTTACTTCTTCTTCAATTTGTAGGTATTCAAATACTTCAATTGATTGTGAATTCAATTCATCCTCTACATCTTTGTTAACCTTGCTTTTATCAATAAATAATTTAGCTTCCGTATCTGTAATTATTGCATAACTTAATACTACTGGATTAAACAAAATATCATTTCCTCTTATGTTAAATAACCAAGCAATATCATCTAAAGAAGTTAATAAATAACTTTCAACATTATTTTCTTTCATAACTTTTCTTACATCTTTTAATTTTTCACTGGCAGTTTTTCCACAATACTTTACATCATGAATAAAAACTTCACACTTAGGTAAAATAGGACGTTCTTCCCAAACCTCTTCTAACAAATCTTTATCCATTTTAATATTAAACTTATTCTTTTTATTTATATTTAATAATTCTTTATATTGATTAACACTATAGCAATTTCCATCAAATCCTATAGTTTCTCCTTCATGTACATTTTTCTCTATCCATTCATTTATAGTATCATAACCAGGCGTAGCCATTTTCATTAAATCTATCCCAGTTCCATTTAGCTGTTCTGTAGCTTGAATAAAGTATCTTCCATCAGTCCATAATTTAGCCTCATTTTCTCCAACTAATAATGTTCCTGCTGATCCAGTAAATCCTGATACTGCAGCTCTACCAGTATAATGCTCTGCTACATATTCACTTTGATGTGGATCTGAACTTGGAATTATATAATAATTTATATTATATTTTTTCATTGATTCTCTTAATTTTAAAAGTCTACTCATTTTTATGCCCTCTTTCCTTTTCATTTCCCCTTATGTTTACTATTATTTTACATTATTTATTAAAATAATTAAATACATTGTCCATATTATCCTATCTATCTCAATTCTCATTAACTTGTTAGCTTTTCTCTTATTAATTATTTTTTATATTTATTCTCATTCTTTACTTTTCATTTATTATTTTCATTTTTTATAAATGTTAACAATAATAATTATAAGCTTACTAGATAAAAGTCCAACTGAAGAAATTATTAAAGTATTTAATGAAGTAAAACAAATTTTTATTTACAATTCTTATTATTATGTGCACCAAATTATTACTCTCGAGTATATTATAGTATAAGCACAAAATAGGAAAGCTTTAAAGATTAGCTTTACTATTTATAGGAGGAGTAAACATGAGAAACAATTGTAATAATTGTAGAAGAAATAATTGTAGAAGAAATTGTTGTAGAAATAACAACACTTGTATGAACAATAGAAATTTTGGTAATTGTAATAATAATTGTGGATTTGGTAATTGCGGATTTGGTAATTGTAATAATAATTGTGGATTTGGTAATTGTGGAGCTGGTAACGCTTGGTTAATATTACCTTTATTATTCCTTTGCTTCTAAGTACACTTAGCCAAAACTTTTTTCAATATGTTTTATAATAATACCAACAAAACTGGTACTTTTTAAAATAAAAAGTTAGGATATCATCTCCATCCTAACTTTTTTATATTATACCTAAAACTATTATTCACCTAATAAATTTACAAAATGAAAAATGCTACACTCATTTCAATATTATGTAGCATTTTTATATAAAATTAAAATTTAATTTTCATTATTCAGCTTTTCGCAATAACCCTTTACTGATTTAATAAAACTATTATCACTCTTAAGCATATAAGTGCAAATCAAAATACTTATTGGAATTATTAATAGACATCCAATATTAGAAATAACTAAATCAAATAAATTCTTATAAAACTCCTTTGAATTAATAACACTCTCAAAAGTATATTTATTTTTTATAAATAATATTCCTATCATCATAGTTTCACCTATAGTAGCAAAAAATATTGTATTAACAGTTGTCCCTAAAATATCTCGCCCAACATTAAAACCTAACTTTACTAATTCAGAAAATGTTAGTTCACTATTTACTTCATTAAATTCGTATAGTGAAGATGTAATAGCCATAGCAGTATCCATTACTGCTCCTAATAAACTTATAATAATCATACATATCATTAATTGATTCATGTTTATATTAATATTTGGAGACAAGTATACACTTAATTCAGAACTTAAATCTAACTCACTATATCCACCTAAATTTGATTTTGTTCCTAATATTGAAACTAATAAACTTAACAATAAAACAACACATACTACTGACATTACTGCAGCATAAGTCTTTAAATTATGTCCATTTTGATAAATTAATGTTATCTGACAAAAGATTACAGTTCCAACGATTGTAACAAGTATTGGATTTATCCCATGACTAATAGTAAATACAGCTAGTCCTAATAGAATCACATTAAATGCAAGAGCAATAAATGACTTTGATCCTCTATCTCCACCCACTAAAATCATTAATATAAGCAATAATATTGTTAATAACACTATCATTCTTTACTCATCCCCTTTCTAAAAAATAATAGAGCTATACAAGCTGATATAGGAACAGCCGAAACTATACCTATAGATCCTACTAAAAATCTTATTATTTCAAAAGAAAGATCAAATTGAATTAATCTTTGAAAGTTATATCCATTTACTATTTTTAAAATTACAATAGATAAGCTTCCTCCAATGTAAGAAAACATTAAAACATTAATCATTGTTCCCATAATATCATATCCTATTTCTCTAATAGATTTAATTAACTGCTTTAACGTAATAGATTTAGCTGCATTTACTAATTCATTAACTGCAGAATTCACGGTAATACTTACATCCATAACAGCTCCTAAGCATCCAACTAAAACACCAGATAAAAATATATTTTCCAAATCATTAGGTCCTGCAATATAATCCATTAATTCATAATGCAAATCCCCAGTATAAGCCAGTGCAACTTTATATAGCACAAATATTAAAAAAGTAGTAATTAGCGTAGATAAAATTGCTCCAATATTCTTTCTAGAAAATCCTCCTAGTATCAATAAGGTAATTACACTAAAGAAAACAATCATTAAAATATTAATTACCATAAAATCTTTACCAGAAACATAAAGTTTAATAAAGTATATAAACGCCACTATATTAGCAACTAAAGTACATAATGTATATATTCCAAACTTTCCAGCTATAGCAACCAAAGCAATAACAAAAAATCCAATAAGTAAAACTATAAACTTATCTCTTTTTAATCCACTGATACTTCCTGATAATCCATTACTATTCTCATTAATACTTATAAATAAATCATCACCCTTTTTATATTTCTCATTCATCAACATTGATGATGAATATGAATTTTTCAAAGTAATTTCTTGACCCTTATATTGTCCATTTTTCACTTTCACAACCATTGTTTGAATATAATATTTCTCTTCTATATCTTCTGGACCTTTTTCAGTTTTATCATATGTATTTTCTACACTTATTACTTTTGCTATTGTAGATTTATAAATATTATAATTATTATTAGTCCAAATAAATAAAACTAAAAAAACTATCAAAGATACAAGAACAGTAAAAAACCTCCCTTTATTATTTTTAATATAAGTTTTTATTATTTCCATACTTACTCCTTTCTTTATCTCATAAGTTAAGTTTAATTATATGTATCTATAAATATAATTCACTCCAAATAAAAAATGGGCCATATCTTAATAATTATGATACATGCCCATTATAATATATTATTATCCTAAAATCTCTTTTACCATAGGATTAATTTTAGATCTATCAAATTTCCCATTAACCTTTGGCATAATTTCTTTCATGATCTTACCCATATCCCTTGCAGTATAATTACCATTTGTAATTATTTCTTTTAACATGGCACTAACTTCTTCTTCAGTTAATTGTTTTGGTAAGTATGGAGTTAATACTTCAATTGCAAAATTTCCTTCAGCTATTTTTTCTTCATTATTAGCTTGCTTTGCATATTCTAAAGCTTCTTTATTTTGCTTAATGCTCTTTTCTACTATTTTTATTACATTTTCATCTGAAATTTCTTCTCTATTGTTAACTTCATATGCCTTAATTTCAGAGTTAACTAATCTTAAAACACTAACTCTTGCTTTATCTCTTGCCTTCATAGCAGCTATTTCATCTTTTTTTAATGTCTCTTTTAACATATTTATTTGGTTAGTCATAAAATTTAAACTAACCTACCTCACTTTCATTTTTAATTTTTATTTAAGTAAATTATACCAGTTTTGTATTCAAAATCAAATATTTTACCTTTTCCTATAATTATACCAAAATATTAAATTTAATAAATTCTATTTTTATTTTACCCACTTTTCTTTTGATTTATATAATTTACCAGCTAAATTCCCATCTATTTCAATTTCTCTATAAATGATTAAAACCATTTTTCTCATCTCTCATTCACCCATCTACATTTATCATTTTGCTTTCTTATCACTGGTTTTTTTTACATCTTTTAAATAACCGTATAATTTAAATAAAACAGGATTATTCTTTTCTTCTTCTTTCCTATTTATATAATTTATTAATTCTACAATTGGTTCAAGTTTATTGATTGTATCATTATATCCTTCACTTATTCTTACTCTTTTAGCATCTGTATCTAAATTTAAAGTTCCTGTCAGCGTGTTTTCAACTAAATTTTCTGGAGCTATTATAATAAGTTTTGAATTCGGATATAATGATCTATCTATTTGCGCTTCTTTAGATAGTAAAACCACAATTATAATGTCACATTTTTCACCATATACAGGTTTAATAGGAACATTATCAGCAATACCTCCATCAAGATACTTTTCCCCTAATACTTCTGTACTTTCATATATTAATGGCAGAGAAGCTGAAGCTAATACTATTTTCTTACCTATTTCTTCATCATAATCATTGATTCTAAAATATTTTGCATTCAAATCTGGTAACTTCGTACATGCAGCATAACATATTTTTTTATTTTCTTTAATCTTATTAAAATCTAAATATTTTTCTAATACTTCAACAGCCCCATTATTACCTATAGCCCCATGTTCAAGCTTATCAGTTAAAAACTTTTTAGCTAATTGAAGATTTTTACCTCCAATGTATAAACCTATCCCTCTTTTTATTAATTCCCCCTTGCTAATGGGAACTAATTTATCCATAGTTACCTCTTCCCAAAGTTCATCTGCTTTTTTCATATCATCCATCGCAAATAATACTGAATTAAATGCACCTATAGATGTTCCTGAAAAAACTGATATATATTGTGCTAAATTTAATTCTTTTAAGGCTTTCCATACACCAAGCTCATAGGCTCCCTTTCCGCCACCACCTGCTAATACTAATCCTATTTTCATACTCTTCCTTTCTATACTTTACTTAAACTAAATACTAATTACTTCTATTTACACAATTATACTATAAATATAAACTTTTCAAAATATTTCATAAAATATTATTATTTTTATTAACATATATTTTCTAAAATTTTAACTAATTTATGATTATTAATTTTAAAAGACATGTATTACTAAATTCTTAATAATACATGTCTTAATTTAATTATCTTTCTTCAAATATATCCTTTATAAAGTTATCAAAATTTGCTTTTTGACTTAATTTATTTCCTTGCTTTATTTTCTCAGAATATAGTATTTTGTTATATTCCTTTGCACTTAACGAATTATCATATATATATTTTCTCTTATCATATAACTGCTCTAACAGTTCCCCGATACCTAATAATTTTTCATAATGCCTTCCATATGAAAATCCTCTTTTTTGGTACTTTACATCAATTCTTTTAGAAAAAAATATTGATTTTGCGAGCCATCCTTTTTTACCTTTTCCTTGCTTGGTAGAATTTTTCATAATTATATTTATATCACTTGAAAACTCAGTAAATTTCCCATTCTTGATTTTTATTCCAACTATAGGATACCATAATCCCTGTATCTTCCCACTATTTGTTCCTGATGATCTATAAAATGCTAGTGTTACTCTTTCAATTCCATAAGTGTATTCAATATCCACATCTATTACTCCAATCATTCTAAATGGATCGTCTGTATAAATATTTGCTCTAAAACTTTCTGGATATATTTCTACTATCCTTATAGCTTCCATTACAGCCCACTCTCCTATTTTATTAGCTTAACAATACACCACGTAGTATTATACTAGAATTTAACACTACATGGTGCCCCCTCTAATACCTACTCTTAATTCTATACAATTGTTCACGTATTTCATCAATGCTCCTAAATCTTCTATCTAACCCCATTAATCTTTTTAAGAAGCTTCTTTCTTGAGAAGTCAAATTTAATTCCATATACCACGGTCTCTCTTCTGCATATGCTGGCTCATAAGATGAATAATATAAGTGTATTAAAAAATCTCCTATATACCAATAATCCATCTTTTCTTTATAATTCCCATCAATATATCGAGCTAATCCAAAATCAATTAATGCTAACTTGCTATTTTTCATAATGATAACATTAGGCAATCTAATATCACGATGTACTATACCATTACTATGCAAAATTTCTATCAAATCTAAAAGTTGACTTGCTGCATTATATATTTCTTTTCTACTAAATTCATATTCATATTTAGTAATCAAATCATAATATACTTGACCATCAATATACTCTAATAAATATCCCTGTCTAACTCCATCATTAAACCTTGAAATAAACCTAGGAAATCTTGGACTATCTAAACTTTTCAAAATCTCTTCTTCATAAAACAACTTATCCCTTGTAACATTTAACATTTTATTCTTTAGTTGTTTAACAACACATTTTTCCCCTTGATTGTTTTTAGCCAAATATGCAATTCCATATCTTCCTTGTCCTATAATTTTAATAACCCTATATCCATTTACCATATCATTTGGTTTAAAATACTTGTCCATATCGTTTTTATCTCTTGTTACACTTTCTTTATATTACTACTATTTCAAATAGCCATAATATAAATTTAAAAGTGCTTTCTCCTCTTCAAGACTATAAGAATATACGGTTATCCTATTAAAATCACTATATAATGGACTTAAGGAATTTTCTACTGACTCTATATCCATTAATGGGTTGCTTGAACTATCTACTAATATATTTAACCCCTTATTTACGCCTATTTTTTTTAGGTATTTAAACTCATTTTCTCGTAACCTACTATTTATATTAACTGAATAATATTTGTTACCTCTACGTGATCTTTCCTCATAATTATCCATACATAACACCTCTATATTTTTATCATAATTAACTAACTAATTACATTTACTATATATTATGTTTTTTATTTTAATAGTGTTACTTTAACCCTTGTTATGTATAAATCATGACCACCCGTCAAATGGCTCTATGTATTCTTTTAGACTCATTTGTTCATAAGCTAAATCTTCTTGAATTTGATTGTTTATATAGTGCAAAAAAAAAAATGGCTTTCGCCACTTTTTTATATTAAATAGATAATAAATAAAAACTTTAATTTACTTATAATAACCATTTCCTTCTTTAATTATAATTCCTAAAACAAATAGATTATCTACCGTTATCTAGTACTTTTATGTTCTATTAACTCAGCTTTATTAACTTCATCAAATACAATTATTTCTGCTAAGATTTCATTAATATCTATTTCATCATCCAAATTCACCTTAAACCTCACTCTAGTTTTTTCTGTTGATTGCTTGCTAACTTCTATCGATATGATATCTGCCCCCAAATTTCTAAACATATCCTTTATAGCCTCAACAGTAGTCATTATATATCCACTTATTTCAACTTCAATATGGGCATTAGAATTCCTTTTTATTGTTATTATCTTTTTAAATTTAAATACATCATTTAAAAAAAGATAGGCAACAAAAGTAATTACTATTGAGCTAATATATGTTCCAGATCCAACTGATAAACCAATAATGGCAACTAAACAAATAGACGCAGCTGTAGTTAATCCTTTAACACTTCTTTTATCTTTAAGGATTGTACCTGCTCCTAAAAAACCAATACCTGAAATATATTGTCCTGCTAATCTAAAAACATCATTATTCCCTCCATTTAATCTATAATATTCTAATGATGTTAATTGAATAAGTAATCCAGCTAAACCAACTACAACATGAGTTCTAATACCTACAACCATACCCTTTTTCTCTCTATTATATCCAATAATCCCAACCAACAATACACATAAAACTGTTTTAAATATTATTTCTATAATTATTTTTATATCTATATTTTTAAATATTTCTTGTATCAACCAACATCTCCTCCATACCTACATAACTTTTTATCCTATCATTGTATTTTTATGTTAATATATCGTTGTTAATATTGCAAAAGAATATTATAAACTACTATAAATTAAACTTTATCTATATATATTACTTTTATAATAGTATGTTCAGTATATTTTTTATTTATTTATAAAAAAAAGGAGCGCAATACTGCACTCCCCTACCAGGTATTATTTTAATTTCCAGATATCATTATTGTATTGTTCAATAGTTCTATCTGATGAGAAGAATCCTGCTTTACTAATGTTAATTAATACTTTTCTATTCCAAGTTTCTCTATCTGAATAATCTTCAAATACTTTATCCTTCGTCTTAATATAATCTTCTATATCAAGTAATGTCATGAACCAGTCTTTGTTAATTAATTCATTATATAATCTATTTAAGTTAACTTCATCCCCAACTTTTAACATTTCATCGCTAACGATAAAGTCTACTAATTCTTTTATATTTTCTTTTTCATAGTATTTCTTTGAAATATAATCACCTTTCTTATAGTGTTCAATTACTTGTTCACTTGACTCACCAAAGATATAGATATTATCATCTCCAACTAATTCATGAATTTCAACATTAGCACCATCTTCTGTTCCTAATGTTAAAGCACCATTTAACATGAATTTCATGTTACCAGTTCCTGAAGCTTCTTTAGATGCTAAAGAAATTTGTTCTGAAACATCACAAGCTGGTATTAATTTAGAAGCCTTAGTTACATTGTAGTTTTCTACCATAACAACCTTTAAGTATTTATTTACTTCTGGATCATTATTTATGATATCTTGTAAACAAAGTATTGTATGGATTATATCTTGTGCAATTATATATGCTGGTGCTGCCTTTGCTCCAAAAATCATTGTTATTGGAGTTGTTGGAATATTTCCTGCTTTTATATCTAAATATTTATGAATGATATATAAAACATTCATTTGTTGTCTCTTATATTCATGAAGTCTCTTTATTTGAATATCAAAAACAGAGTTTTCATCTATTTCAATATCTTGTGTATCTTTTAAGTATTTCTTTAAAGCAATTTTATTGTGCTTTTTAATTTCCTCAAGCTTAGATAAAACTTCTTTATTATCAATGAATTTACCTAAGTTTTCTAACTTAGTTGCATCTATTTTAAAATCTTCTCCAATAAGACTAGTAATGTAATTTGTTAATTCATTATTACAGTGCATTAACCATCTTCTGAAAGTTATACCATTTGTCTTATTATTGAATTTTTCAGGATATATATCATAGAATGGCTTTAATTCTTCCTTTTCTAGTATTTCAGTGTGAAGTGCAGCAACTCCGTTTACACTAAATCCATAATGCATATCCATACGAGCCATATGAACTCTATCATCTCTATCTATTATATATAATTCTTCATTATCATATTTTGCTCTTACTAAGTTATCTAATTCTCTAATTATTGGCATTAATTGTGGAACTACTTTTTCTAAGTAATCAATTGGCCATTTTTCTAATGCTTCGGCTAATATTGTATGGTTTGTATATGCACACATTCTGGTAACGATACCGATAGCTTCTTGCATTTCTATACCCTTTTCGCCTAATAATCTTATTAATTCTGGTATTACCATTGAAGGATGTGTATCATTAATTTGAACAACTGCATGCTCATCTAATTTGTGTAAATCATATCCATTTTCTTCAGCTTCTAAAATAATTAATTGAGCTGCATTACTTACCATGAAATATTGTTGATATATTCTTAATAAGTGTCCTGCTTCATCACTATCATCTGGATATAAGAATAAAGTTAAATTTTCTTTAATGTCTTCTTTATCAAAATTAATTCCATCTTTAACTAACGTTTCATCAATTGTATCTATATCAAATAATCTTAACTTATTTGAACCTTGATTATATCCTGTAACATCTATATCATATAATGTTGAAGTTACTTTGAATCCACCAAATAATACATCAAATTTAATGTTTGATTTATTTAACCAACCTTCTGATGTTATCCAAGGATTCTTTTCTGCTGTTTGTTTGTGATCCTTAAATACTTGTTTAAATAATCCATAGTGGTAATTTAAACCAACACCATCACCATTTAAACCTAAAGTAGCTATTGAATCTAAGAAACATGCTGCTAATCTTCCAAGTCCACCATTTCCTAATGAAGGTTCTAATTCTATTTCTTCTATCTCAGTTAACTCTTTTCCGTTAGCAGATAAAACCTCTTTAACTTCATCATATAACCCTAAATTAATTAAATTGTTTGAAAGTAATTTTCCAATTAAGAATTCTGCTGAAATATAATATAATTTTTTTGATCCCTTATTTGTGCCTTTATTTTTAATGCATCCTTTTGTCATTTCTAATAATGCTAAATATACTTGTTCGTTTGTTGCTTTTTCAATTGTTGTTTGAAATCTTTCATTTAAGATTTCAGTTAAATTATTTTTTACCATAATAAATTATCCCACCTTAAATTCATTATTTTTATAATATATATTTAAAAATGTACTTTTATGATTAAATCATTTACACTTATATAATAACAATTTTTTTAATTCCCCCTTGTATATTTTTATGATATTTTGTACATTTATTATGCTAGTTTTAAAAAATAAAATTTTTTTTATTTTTTCGCTCCTTTTTTGTAAACTTTTTCAACATTTCTTTTAAAATATTTTTCTAAAAAAATAGAGATACCAATATTCGGCATCCCTATTTTTTTACTTTTCCCAAATTTTAAATTTCATTGAAATAATTAATTACAACTTCTTTATCACTAAAATGATGTTTTATTGTTCCAATTATTTGATAGTCTTCATGACCTTTTCCTGCTATAACAACTATATCATCTTTCCCTGCAATTCTACACGCATATTCTATAGCTTCTTTTCTATCCTCAATAACAGTATGACTATCCTTAATTCCTACTAATATATCTTCTATTATACTATGCGGGTCCTCTGTTCTTGGGTTATCTGAAGTTACTATTGTAACATCACTATATTTCTCGGCAATTGCTCCCATTAAAGGTCTCTTAGTTTTATCTCTATCTCCACCACAACCAAATACAGTTATTAATTTACCTTTAACAACTTCTTTCATTGTTTCTAAAATATTTTCAAGTCCATCTGGAGTATGAGCATAATCTACAACTACTGTACATTTCATTTTATCATGATATACTCTTTCACATCTTCCTGCCACAGCTTTCATTGTATCAAAGGCTTCTATAACATCTAATGCAGTAACATATCCACTAACTACTAACATACCTATAACACCTAATGCATTATAAATATTATAAAGTCCTGGTATATGAAGTTTTACATTGCCTTTAAATTCATCTCCAATATATAAATCAAATGTTGATCCATTTGCTTGTAAATCTAAATTCTTAGCTCTAACATATCCATCATTTACTCCATATGAAGTAACTACCTTATTATCAGTACTTGTTTCATTCAACGTACTTAACATTCTCTTTCCATATTGATCATCACAGTTTATAACAGTACTTTCAGCGCCCTTTATAAACTTAAATTTTGCATTATAATAATTTTCAAATGTCTTATGATAGTCCATATGGTCTTGAGTTAAATTTGTAAACATCCCTCTGCTAAAATTTAATCCTTCTACTCTTCCCATTGCAGATGCATGAGATGATACTTCCATTAAGCAATATGTGCATCCGGCTTCTCTCATATCTTTAATAAGTCTAAATAACTCTATAGCTTCTGGAGTTGTCATGTTTGTTGGAATCATTTTTTCTCCAATATAGTTAGCAATTGTACCTATAAGTCCAACTTTATTTCCTGCATGTTCTAATATGTGCTTCATCATGTATGTTGAGGTAGTCTTTCCATTAGTACCTGTTACCCCTAAGAATATTAAATCACTATCTTGTATATTAAAGAAAGTCTTTGCTATTATAGCCATACATTCTCTAGTGTCTTCTACTTTTATATATGCAACTCCCTTCTTAATGTCATTTATCTCTTTACTATGAATAATAGCTTTTGCCCCTTTTTCTATAGCTTCATTTATTAAATCATGTCCATCAACTTTTACTCCTATAACAGCTATAAACATGCTCCCATCAATAACTTGTCTCGTATCTCTTGTTATATCCTTAATTTCTATTTTTGTATAATCTATTTCATTTGTGCAACTATACTTTAATTTTGAGTTACATACTAATTCACTTAATAACATTGTTAATCTCCTTGTTTTGAATTTTTTCTTATTCAAAGATTTTATTATTCCATAATATTGTACATCATTTATTACTATTTATCTATATACTGTATTCATCTTTATCTCATAATCCTTTCCCTCTTTTATACTTTTAAACCTTATTTTAAGCTTATATTTTATTAGTATATATTGGCCTATTTCTATCATTCCCCACCTCAATTTTAAACATATTTAACTATTTATTCCATAACTTATAATTTTTAGTTGCATTTTTGCTATGTTTATAATATAATTTAACAAATAGACTTTTTTAAATTTAATATCATCAAAGGCGATGATTCATATAAGCTGACAATCTTATAGTTAATTACATTGTTTTCTTAACTATAACTTTTTAGTTAATATATCTGAGCCTTTAATTACCAAATAACTTGAATTTGTACAAGGCTCGCTAAAAGCGGGCCTTTTTATTTTTATTAAAAGGGGGCAATGAAATGTGTAGTTTTGTTGTATTTTCATCAGACAAATTACCTTTATCAGATTTTAATAAAGCTTTAAAAAACGTAGTTCATAGAGGTCCAGACAATACTTATTCTTCTATTGAAAGTGGTTTATCTTGGGGCTTTAACCGTTTATCAATAATGGATTTATCATCTAATGGTAATCAACCATTTAAATACTCTTCTTGTGAAGTTGTATGCAATGGAGAAATATATAATTACAATAATTTAAAAGAATTACTATTACCAGAATATAAATTTCATTCAAATAGTGATTGTGAAGTATTAATACCAATGTATTTAAAATATGGTATAGAGATAATGTGTAAAATGCTTGATGCAGAATTTGCTTTAGTTTTATATGATGTAAAAAATGATTCAGTAATGGCTGCAAGAGATCCACTAGGAATAAGACCAATGTTTTATGGTTACACAAAAGAAGATCATAAAATTTCATTTGCAAGTGAAGCAAAAGCTTTAATTGATTATTGTGAAGAAATTATGCCATTCCCTCCAGGACATTATTATAAAGATGGCGAATTTGTTTGCTATAATGATTTATCAGAAACGAAATTCATAAACAATGATGATTTAGATACAATATTCATTAATATAAGAACTAAACTAATTGCTGCTGTTGAAAAGAGGCTTCATGCTGATGCTCCAATTGGTTATTTATTAAGTGGAGGTCTAGATTCATCTCTAGTATGTTCTATCGCTCAAAGAATAATAAAAAAACCTATCAAAACATTTGCTATAGGTATGGATACTGACCCAATTGACTTAAAGTACGCAAAACAAGCAGCTGACTATTTAGGCACAGATCATACTGAAGTAATAATAAATAAAGAAGATGTTTTAGGTGCATTAGATGAAGTAATTTATCATCTAGAAACTTTTGATATAACAACAATTAGAGCAAGCATTGGAATGTACCTATTATGTAAATATATTCATGAAAATACTGATTTAAAAGTTATCTTAACTGGTGAAGTTAGTGATGAATTATTTGGTTATAAATATACAGATTTTGCACCATCAGCAAGTGAATTTCAAAAGGAATCTCAAAAAAGAATTAGAGAACTTTATATGTATGATGTGCTAAGAGCTGACCGTTGTATTTCAGCACACGCCTTAGAAGGTCGTGTACCTTTTGCTGATATAGATTTTGTAAACTATGTAATGAGTATTAATCCTGCTAAGAAAATCAACAGTTACAATAAAGGAAAATATTTATTAAGAAAAGCATTTGATGGACAATACTATTTACCACATTCTTTACTATATCGCGAAAAAGCAGCATTTAGTGATGCTGTTGGGCACTCTTTAGTTGATTATCTAAAAGAATATGCTGAAGAAAAATATACTTCTGAAGATTTAGAAGCTGCTAAAGAAAAATATACCTACTGTACACCTTTCACAAAAGAATCTCTTTTATATAGAGATACTTTTGAAAAATATTATGCTGGAAATGCTAAATGGATTAAGGATTTTTGGATGCCAAATAAATCTTGGGAAGGCTGTAATGTTAATGATCCAAGTGCTAGAGTTTTATCTAATTATGGTGATAGTGGAAAATAAAATATTTATATTATTTATAAAGAGCTCCTATTTCAAACTATATAGGAGCTCATGTTTTATATTAATTCTATCTTCTTGCTTCTTCTTTTATTATCATAGCTACGTTATATTCTTCAATACTGTTAAGCTTTACAGAATATGATGTTGGAGTATACCAATCTTCATTAACAAAAAAATCCTTCCATTCATCACTTACAAAAATGTATCCATGCCTTGCATATATTTCATTTCTTGCAATAGCTAACTCATAAGTCGATAAATATTTTAATTCATCTGCACTAACCTTTCTAGTGTTACTATCAGGAATTATAAAATCTCCATAATAACAATCGTTGCTATTTGAAAATCCCTCTTCTTCAACCTTCTTTATTAACATGACATTTTCATATTCTATATCACTTAAATCATCAGTTGTAATTTCATAATTACTTCTAATATACCACTTTTGATTATTAAAATAGTTTTTCATTTTCTTTTGCTTGAATTGATATCCATGCCTTGCATATATCTCATTTCTTGCTATTTCTAATTGCTCATCACTTAATCCTCTTAAATCATCTTCAGTTAAATATCTTGTACTACTATCTGGAATAATAAAATAATTATCTTTAACTGAAACTGCAGTTACTATATTTATCTCTTTATTACTTTTGTTTTGAAAATTGATATTGTTAGTGCTTAATATACCACTTGTAATTATCAAACCACTAATAATAATTACTACTTTTTTATTCATTGCATCCCCCGAAAGACTTTTTATACTACTCATCCTATGCTTCTTTTTAACATTTATTTACACACTTTCTTTATTATTTCATGTTATAATAGTATTATAATTAAATATTAGAGGTGTACGTATGAAAGGACTAGGACTAATTATTTTATGCTTAATAATTATTGCTGTAATTGCATTAATATTTTATGGTGGTAATTACTTGTACAACTTAGGACTAAATCCAAAATTCCCAAAAGATTTAGTATTTAAAAATAATGATTCAAATAATAAATCCACTAAAACTAATCAAGATGAGACAAGTGGCGTTAAAAGCATAGATAGTGAGAAATGGTTATTTGAATATAGCAACTATGAAGATTTGTTCATTACCTCAAAAGATAATTTGAAATTACATAACTACCTTATAAAAAATAAAGTTACTTCAAATAAATGGGCAATAGTAGTACATGGATATACATCACAAGGTAAGCTAATGGCTTCTTATGCTCAAAACTTTTACAAAATGGGGTACAATATTATAATGCCTGATTTACGTGGTCATGGTCAAAGTGAAGGAAATTACATAGGAATGGGTTGGGATGAACGATTAGATATTGTTGATTTAACTAAATACATTATTAACAACTACGCTAATGCTGAAATCGCATTGTTTGGGGTTTCAATGGGAGCTGCTACTGTAATGACTACTTCTGGCGAAAAACTTCCTAGTAATGTTAAAGCTATAATAGAAGATTGTGGTTATACATCAGCTTGGAGTCAATTTGCATATCAATTAAAATCATTATTTAAGTTGCATTCATTCCCAATGCTTGAGGTCGCAAGCCTTATTTGTAAAATTAAAGCTGGCTTCTTTATAAGTAGGGTCTCTCCAATTAAACAAATAAAAAAATCTATAACTCCAACTTTATTTATTCATGGTGATAAGGATGATTTTGTTCCATTTTTCATGCTTGATGAACTATATAATGCCTTTCCAGGTGAAAAGGAAAAATTAGTTATCACTGGTGCTGCGCATGCAAAAGCAAGTTACGTTAATCCTCAGCTATATTGGACGACAATCGAAACTTTTCTAAAAAAATATATTAAATAATAATATAACATTTATACAAAAAATAGTGACACTTAAATTACTTATCTAAATTGTCACTATTTTTTATTACTCATTTACAATTATTACCATAACTCTAATTTCTTTTCGTTATTTTACTCTAAATTTTAACTTTTTGATAATTTAGTTAATTGAAATTATACCTTCTACGTTTAGAAAAAGTATTTCCTTAACTTTTAACAAAACAATCTCTTTTCAACAACTTAATTTATTAATTAAAAATATTACTTGACTGATAAGATATTTTTAACTTTATTAATAAATTCAACTTCACTATTTGCTTCAACGAATTCTCCATTTATCATAGCTACTATACTTTCATCCATTCTTCCACCGCATTCTCCAATACAGCCAAAAACTATTTTTTCATCTTTGAATTCTTTTTTCACTAATTCTGGATCTATACCAGAACATCCTGGACACATTACTATCATATCTTTTCTCCTTTGTTCTTATAAACTAAAAAGGTGCCATATTATAAACACCTTTTATTCTAAGCTAATTAAATTCTTTATCAACATTTTGGTAATTTATTTAGTTAAATCATTCTTACCCTTTTAAAACCCATTCTAAAAACTCTGGAAATATTCTCCTCCAAGAATCATCTGAATGATTTGCTCCTTCTTCAATTACTTAAATAAATAATTTCTTCAAAAAGTGACCCTAAAATTAATTTAAATTTCACTTCCATTTTTAAATTGACTATTATATAAACTAGCATAAAACCCATCTTTCTCTAATAGTTCATTATGTGTTCCACTTTCAATTATTTCTCCATCTTTTAATGCTAGAATTTTATCTGCATTTCTTATTGTGCTTAATCTATGTGCTATAACAAATGTTGTTTTTCCTTTCATTAATTTAAGCATTGCATTTTGTATTAACACTTCTGTTCTTGTATCTATTGAAGATGTTGCCTCATCTAATATTAATATTGATGCTTTTGATAATATTGCTCTTGCAATAGCTAATAACTGTCTTTGTCCTTGTGATAAATTACAACCATTATCAGCTAGAATTGTATTATATCCCTCTGGCAGTTGTTTTATAAAATGATGTGCATCTGCCATTTTAGCTGCTTCTATTATTTCTTCCTCTGTAGCCTCTAACCTACCATATCTTATATTTTCGCTAACACTTTCTGAAAATAAATAAGTATCCTGAAGTACCATTGCTACTGATTTTCTTAAACTTTCTCTTGTTATATCATCAATATTCTTACCATCAATTAAAATTTCACCACTATCAATTTTATAAAACTTAGTAAGTAAGTTAACTATAGTAGTTTTTCCTGCTCCTGTAGGCCCTACTATTGCTATAACCTCACCTTTTTTGGCTTCTATTGAAACATTCTTTAATATTTCTTTTCCCTTTTCATAAGAAAAAGTTACATTTTTAAGTTCAACATGACCATCAATATTAGTTATAGACTTTGCCCCTTCTTTATCCTTTTCTTTTTCTTCATCTATAACCTCAAATACTCTTTCAGCACCTGCTAGTGCACTTTGAATAGTATTAAACAAGTTCATTATTTCATTTATAGGACGAGTAAAATTCCTCATATATAATAAAAATGAAAATACTACACCAACTGTAATTGCAGATCCTTTTAATATTAAATATCCACCTACTACAGAAATTATTAAATATGAAATATTATTTATAAAGTTATTTATAGGTCCCATAAAAGAAGATACACCTTGTGCTATTATTGCGCTTTTAGTTAGTCTTTCATTTATCTCAGAAAACTCTCCTTTAACATTCTCTTCTTCTGAAAATAATAAAACAACCTTTTGTCCTGACACCATTTCTTCAATATACCCATTTAAGTTTCCTAGTTCTTGTTGTTGCTTTACGAAAAATTTTTGAGTTTTCTTTGCTAATATTTTTGTGGTTATAAAAGTTAAAGGTACTGTTATCATTCCTATTAATGTTAATAATGGACTTAATATAACCATTGCGATAAACATTCCTACAACATTAATTATTCCTGAAAAAAGCTGTGTTACACTTTGAGATAATGTTGTATTTATATTATCAACATCATTTGTAAGCCTACTCATTAAATCTCCACTTGAATTATTATCAAAATACCTAAGTGGAAGTTTTTGAAGATTAATAAATAAATCTTTTCTTATTCTTGCTGAAACTCTTTGCGCTATTTTTAGCATTACTATATTTTGATAGTATGTTGAAAAAATATTTACTAGATACATTAAAACTAATATTGTGCATATAAAAGCTAAACCTTTCATATCTCCCGTTTCAATAAAATTATCTATTGTATATCCATTTAATCTAGTTCCAAATATACTAATTAATGTAGTAACAAAACATAAAATAAATACTATTAAAATACTTGCTTTCTTTTCAATTAGGTATCCAACTAACCTTTTTACAGTTCCTTTAAAATCCTTAATTTTTTCTGCCTCTTTTTTATGAAGATTATGTGGACCTGCTCCTGGTCTCATTTGTATTGCTGCTCTACTAGACATTTGAAACAACCTCCTCCCCTAGTTGTGATATGGCAATACTTCTATATATCTCACACTCTTTAATTAGTTCCTCATGATTTCCAATTGCTACAATTTCACCATTATCCAAAACTATTATTTTGTCTGAATCCTTCACAGCTGAAATTCTTTGAGCTATAAGAAATACAGTAGAATTTTTCATTCTATTTTTAATTGACTTTTGAAGTTTTGCTTCAGTTGCCATATCTAATGCACTACTTGAATCATCTAAAATTAATATCTTAGGATTTTTAATTAATGTTCTTGCAATAGAAACTCTTTGCTTTTGCCCCCCAGATAAATTTTTACCTCTTTGTCCAACTTCCCTATTGAATCCTTCATTATTTGCATTTATAAATTCAAAAGCTTGAGCATCTTTTACTGAACTTATCATCATTTCTTCAGTTGCATCTTCTTTTCCAAACTTTAAGTTATCTTCAATACTTCCCGAAAAAAGAGTTGTATCCTGAAGTACAACACCAATTAATGATCTTAATTCATTTATTTTTAAATTTCTAACATCTTCATTTCCAATCATTACAGTTCCACTACTTGTATCATATAATCTTGGAATAAGTGATATTAATGTACTTTTCCCACTTCCTGTAGCACCTATAATTCCAATCTTTTCTCCCTCTTCAGCCTTAAAAGATATTCCTTTTAATACATAATCTCCATCTTTATTATATTTGAAGTAAACATCTTTAAACTCTATATTAAACTTATTTATCTTCTTTGCATCTTCTTTGTCCGTTATTGATGATTCCACATCTAAAACTTCATTGATTCTGCTTGCAGATACATTTGCTCTAGAAAAGTTAATGATAGTCATTACCAACATATTTAAAGAACTCATTATTTGAATTAAATAGTTTATAAATGCCATTATCTTTCCTATTTCTAATGAACCCTCATTAACATAATTTCCACCAAACCAAAGTATAGCAACAACACTTAAATTCATTATCAATGTAACTAATGGCCATAAAAGTATAGTTACGCTTTGAGCCTTAATACTAGTACTCATCAAATCATCATTTGCATAACTAAATCTTTCTTTTACCTTATCTTCTATAGCAAATGCCTTAATAACCCTAACTCCTAATAAATTTTCTCTCATAACTAAATTTACATTATCTATTTTCTTTTGCATTGCAGTAAAAAATGGAGTTGATTTAGCTGTTATTACAATTACACTTAATATTATTAAGGGAATTACAACTAAAAATATCATTGATAGCTTAACACTAATACTTAGTGACATTATAATTCCACCTAAACAAATTAGTGGAGATCTAACCATTCCCCTTAGTGCCATCATCACCATATTTTGAACTTGTGTTACATCATTGGTTAATCTAGTAATAAGTGATGATGTTTTAAATTGGTCTATCTCCGAAAATGATAAACTTTGTATTTTATTAAATAAACCTTGTCTCATATTTTTTCCCATATTCATTGAAGCTAAAGTAGAAAAAAACCCACAAAGCATTCCACCTAGTATACCTATAAAAGCAACTACTATCATTTTGAACCCAACATTTAATACATAGGTAATATCACCATTTGCAACACCTATATCTATAATATCTGACATAAGTTTAGGTTGATTCAAATCCATTATAACTTCAATAAACATCATTAAAGGCGCTAAAATAGTATAAATAATTGCACTTCCTTTAATGTATTTAAGTAGTTTAGTCATTTTTTTCTTCCTCTCCCTTACCTAAATTATTACACATTCTTTCAAAAAAGCTTTTTGCTTGCTCCTTTTCCTCTTCAGTAAAATCCCTAAAGCATTCTTTTTCAATTTCATAAATAGCTCTTTGAGAGTTTTTCTGAGTTATTTTCCCCTTTTCAGTTAAATATACATTAATAATTCTTCTATCATTTGTATTAAGCCTTCTTTCAATAAAACCAGCTTTCTCCATAGTTGATAAAATACTCGTAACCGTTGCAGGTTCAATATTACAATTTTTAGCTATATCCTTTTGTATACTTCCATCATTTTCTGCTAAATAATTTAATATTTTAGGTTGCCCCTTTGATATATCACACTTTCTAAACTCATCATGGCATCTCTTACGATGAACCCTTTTTAGTTTCATAAATACTTTAATTAACTCTCCATCATTCATATTCTTTGCCTCCTAAAAATAAATTATTATAAAATTACACAATAGTTAGATATCTAATTATTAGATATCTAACTATTATTTTAAATTTATATTACATTTAGGTCAATAAAAAATTTAATAATTATTTTTAATTTTTTATTATTCATATTCCTAATTTAATCCTTAAAATGAATACTTTATCTTTTTAGTGACAAAATAAATAAGTAATATAAACTTATTTATTAGTTTAAGCTGGGCTTTTAACTCCACCTTAAGCTAAGAATTAGCTATCTATGTGTATCTAAAGATGTAGGAGTGTTACAAACTGCTAGACATGAGATACCTTGATAATTTTTATAGGAGGTGTAGTCATGAAACATAATGAAAGCATCAGTTGTACTGTTACTGAATGTAAATTTCACTGTAATGAAGATAATTACTGTACATTAAATAAAATTCAAGTAGTAAGTCATACAAAATGTGCGTCAAGTAAAGAATGTACTGATTGTGGTAGCTTTTCTAGAAAATAATCCTTAATATAAATTGTGTTTAATCTATTATTAGCTACTTACTTTTTCATTATTTCTGTTATATTTATTTATAAAATTCATCATTTTAAACATACTAAGCATTATTAACAAATTATAAGGAGTGTAACAAATGAAAAAAAATTTAAGTTTATTTTTAGCTGCATTAACACTATCAACTCTTGTTACTAGTAGTATCCCTACCTATGCATACGAACCAAATAATATTGATATTACTGAAACTTCAAGCTCAGATAACTCACTAGAAACTAATGAATTAGCTGAAAATCCTTACTCTAGCTTTATTGATGATCCATATTATAATATTACTACAGATTATTTAAATGGAATCATAGATAAATTAACTAAACTTCCTGCCTCAGGTAGTGTTTGTATAGATTATTTAGCTGAAGAAATTTTATTACACAGAGCTATTTTATTTACAAGTCATAATATTCAAGGATATACTTCAAATCCTGAATTAATTGATATTATAGATGATATTATTGATAATTATACTGGCGAATTAAAAGAAATGAGAGAAGAACTAAATAAGTTAATTGAAAATGCTAAAAATACTAAAGATCTCAAAGAAGATACTGAATATCATAAGAACTTTAAAGTAATTGCTGATAAATTATCAAAAGAAATTTCAAAAATACCTGCTAATGAAAGTAATGAATTAACATATATCAAACAAATTAATGCCCTATTACAAGCTTCTCATGATATTGCTCTATTAGATAACAACTGTGCTAAAAGTGAATTAGTAAAAGAAATTACTAAGGTTACTATAACTAATACCGAAGAGTATATGTCTAGATTAAAAACATTAGAACAATCACTTAAATAAAATAAGAATGTAATATTGATTAATATACAATATTACATCCTTATTTTTATATTTTAAATTTTTTAAATATCATTGGATAAATTCCTATTCCAACAAAGCTTATTACTGCATATCTAATAAATGCAAATATTTGCCCACTAGGTAATATAGCTTTCAAACCTGTTTGTAAAATTAAAAGTACTAATACTCCAAGTAAAACTCTAATCATCTTGTTCACTTTAGTTCCTTCTATTGAAAAATTAACATACTTCTTTTCTATAAAGATTCCTATTAAAAATCCAAAATATGTTCCTAGACCTTTGATGAAATCTGCTGATTGTGCAAATGTTAACGCTGGTAAAAATAATATAAATGTAATTAAATATAACATCATTTTATTTTCAACTCTTATATACAACTTATAGCATATCCATGCTGTTAATACACCTAAAATTGCTCCTACAATTACATCTTTAGGATAATGTACACCTAAATACAGCCTTGAAAAACCAATCAACACTATCATTATAGTTGCTATTATATACATGACCTTCTTTTTCATATAAATAGCCATTGATCCATAAAATGAAGCAGCTCCTTGTGTATGACCACTTGGAAATGAATACCCTGTTGCAGTTTTTTCTCTCAACGTTCTAATTCCCTCTTCTCCTATGGGTCTCTTTAATTTAAAAATATCTTTAATAGCATTGTTTACCAACACACTTGTTAATACTGAATATGCAATATACTCTCCAAAATTTTTATCTACCGCCCAATAAATTATTGATATTATTGCAATTAAAACTATTTGTTCTCCACATATGGTAATTAATTGAAATAAGAAATCAAAGAATGGGTTTGAAATACTTTGTATATGCCTTAAAATTTCTAACTCCATATTTCCTCCTTAAGTTATTGATTTGAAAGTTGTATTTTCTCTTCTCTTCCTAAAGCTTCTAAAGCAAAAGCTACATATAATTGCGTACTTATCAATACCGCTTTTTCATCTATATTAAATTTATCATTATGATTAGGATAGTCCCGTCCTATTTCTTCATTACCTGCTCCTACAAATACAAATACTCCTGGAATCCTTTTTTGATAAACAGAAAAATCCTCTCCTAACATCATTCTTGGAACACTAATAATATCTTTTTCATCAAATATTTTTTTTGCAGCATCTAAGGCCGTTTTAGTAACTTGTGGATCATTAATTACTGCTGGATGATGAGATATATCATACTCAACACTTGCCGTTGCTCCATATGCTATAGCTGTACTATATGCAATTCTTTTTATAGATGTTTGTATATGTTTTGTTGTAGTTGCATTAAAACATCTAATAGTTCCTTCAATAAAAGCCTCACCTGAAATAATATTATGTGTCTCTCCTGACTTAATATGACCAATAGTAACTACTGCTGAATTTAGTGGATCTATTTCTCTACTAATAATTGATTGTAAATTCATTACAATAGCTGCACAAACAACAGTTGCATCTATACATTGTTGAGGTTTTCCTGCATGTCCAGATCTGCCTGAAATTTTAATAGTAAATTTATTAGATGCAGCCATTCTAGGACCTTCTTCAATAGATATTTTACCACATTCAATATCTCCAAATACATGCAATCCAAAGATTTCTTCTACATCATTTATATATCCATGCTCAGATATAAGTCTTGCACCACTTGAGCACTCTTCACCTGGCTGAAAAATCAAAATAACTTTTCCTGGAATATCCTCTTCATATTTCTTTAAAATCATAGCAGCTCCAAGTAATGATGCCATATGTGCATCATGTCCACAAGCATGCATTATTCCCTCATTCTCTGATTGATACCTTACCCCAGTATTTTCTTTAATTCTTAAAGCATCCATATCTGCACGTAAAGCAATTACTTTCCCATCTCCATGCCCTATTGTTGCCACAACTTCTGTTCTTACACCCTCTTCATATTTTACGTTTATTTTATCTAATTCCTCCTTTATTCTTCTTGCAGTTCTATGCTCTTGCATACTCAATTCAGGATATTTGTGAAAATCCTTTCTTAATCCAATTAAATAATTTCCTATAAGCTTAGTTTCTTTTAAAATATCCATAATACACCTCCAATATAAAATTATATATTTTTACGAAAAAAAATGTATATTATTTTATAAATTCCATTTAACTTTCTGTAAAAATATGGTAATATCTATTTAGTAATTAATTTATAGAGGTGAAATTATGAAAAGAAAATTATTAACTTTATGTTGCACTACTGCACTATGTTTATCGCTAATATCATGTGGATTAAAAAGCGCTATTACAGGTACTAATTCCCCTGATACCACTACTACTGATGATTCTTTAACTGCAACAGAAAATAATGAACAAACTTCTGAGAGTGAAGGAGACATAACAAATGATGAGTCTACAGATACAAATTCTGAATCTTCCACTGATTCTGTTCTCGCTAATAATGATTTTGTTGATAATTCAAATTCTACTTCAACAGATTCTTCAAATAATGCTTCTACAAGTAGTTTAGTAACAACTACTAACTCTGCTAATTCTTCAACACGCAGTAGAGATTGTAGAATTTTCTACTATAATAAAGTTGATTCAAAAACTTACTGTACAGATACAAAAGCATCAGTTACTGATAATGCCTTTGTTACTGCATTAACTGACAAATTATATGAAGCACCAAATAACAATAATAATTTTATAACACTTTCTAAAGATTATGGAGTTAAATCAGCTACGTTAGATTATTCAACTAATGTATTAACTGTTGTTTTCAATTCTAATTTTCTTGATGAAATGAAACTTGATGATACTGCTTCTAAAGGATTAATGTCTGCAATAGTCAACACTTATGGATATAATTATCAAGTAAACAAAGTAGCTGTTTATTTTGGCAATGATTTATATACTGGTTTAGATGGAACTGCCGAGGCTGGCTATAGTACTGTAGATTATACTAATACATTAAAACTTGATTAATAAAAATATTTTAGCAGCAGATATTACATAGTTTACATAATATAAACTGTGTAATATCTGCTGCTTTTTCTCTACTATTTATAATTTTCATATTTAATATTAATGGTTATTAGTTGTTTTAAAGAAATTTCGTTTTATAACCAAAAAATCTTCCATATCATTTAAAAATTGAAGTAATTGTGCTCTACTTTCAAATTCCTCTCTAGATTTGGGTAATTGCATTCTTTTAAATTCACTTCTTAAAATTTCTAAATCATTTAATAACTCTTCACAATCATTTATTTCTCTTATATTTTCTGAAACACATAATGTAAAATCAGACATAACATTCATTTGTTCAACTGGTATATTGAACCTTTCAAAATGCAGTCTCATTCTTTTGATAGTATCAAATTGATTAATCCTCATATTTATATAATCTGTATAATAAGATGAGCTTTTAAAAAAGTGGTTATTTACAATTTTATAAGCAGTTTCCTTACTTTCATATAATCTTTTTTCAACTTCATTTATAATCTTTTGCTCATCAATATCAACTGTATGAGTCACTAATGACTTTGACATTTTATTTATTATAATCCTATAATGCTCTTCAATCCACTCTTTGTCTTCTTTAAATTCATCTTCAAGCGAAGGCATAAAAACATTGGCAATAGCTGCAATCCCTATTCCAATTATCATTAATAAGAGTTCATTAACTATTAATGAAGCTGTTATTTTATCTGCAACTAAAAAATGTGTTGATAATACTACAGATGGAACCATCCCCTCTTGTACTTTTAACCTTGAAGTAAGTGGTATCAAAATTATTAAAAACAAGCCAAAATCTAATGCTCCATTTCCTAATATACTATATAAAATTACTGATAGTAATATTCCTAAACTACAAGCAATAATTCTTTTATAGCCTATAATTAATGCTTTTTTTCTAGTATCTTGTATACTTAATATAGAAATGACTGCACCTACTGTTGCATATTGTAATCCTAGTATATTTCCTATAATTAATGCTATTGTTGCCGATATTGCCATTTTAAAAGCTAAATTATATATGTATTTCAAATTACTTCATCTCCTCTGTTTATATAGCCATATTATATAATAAAAACAAAAATAGTGACAAGCATAGCTTGCCACTGCTATTTATCAAGTACACATAAAATCCCTAAAAAAACATCTGCTGTAACTGAAAAATATTTTTTACATCAAAATAGGATGTAATTTTTTAATTTAAAGGAGCTATCTATTTATTTCAAATATTTTTTCATTTTTATCCCCCATAAATTTAAACTTTTTTCTAAACTTTCACCCTATTTACTGATCATCTTTAGTACGTTTTATATATTATTTAGAACTATAAAATTAAGCATTTCTTTTATATCATTAAATTCTATTCCGTAAGCCATCTTAGGTCTTTTTATAACTATTATTTTTACATTATTTAATAATGCACTATCAATTTTTTCTTTCATCCCTCCTTCTTCTCCGCTATCTTTTGTTATTAATGCTTTTATATTATATTCCTTAATAATCCCATTATTAATTTCAAAGCCAAATGGCCCTTTAATTGCTATAATATCCTCCATTGATATACCATTATCTAAAAGTTTGCTTATTACCTTTGGCGATGGTAGTATCCTATGAATAATTCTATTATTTTCACCTTTTAAACTCTCAATTTTTAAAGCATTATTACTTCCAGTTGTATTTAAAATATTTCCTTCTATTTTATTAAATACTTCCTGTAACTCTTCGTATGCCTCTACAAAAATAACATCTTCTTTACTACCCTCTTTTTCAATATTATTTCTACTTAAATTATCAAAAAAGCTTTTTCTTTCATATCTTATATAATCAATCTTCATCTCTTTACAAACATTAATTAAGGTCTTACTTACCTCACTAGCATAAGGATGAGTAGCATCTACAAAAACTGTAATTCCAAATTTCTTTATTAATTCTTTAAACTCTTCTTCATTTAAAGGCTTATAATTAAAATGTTTTGCCTTAAATTCCTTATAAATTTCATATCCATATTCAGTAGCTGTAGAAACAACTATTTCATCAGTATATTTATTTATGAAAGATAAAATTTCTCTACCCTCTCCAGTTCCAAGAACAAATCCAATCACAAAATCACCACCTTTAATCAGTGACAAGTTGTAGTAGAAACTCCTTAGGAATCTTATTGAAATCTTTCCTTAAATTAATCCTAAGCTGAATTTATTCCTTAACTTACCACGCGTCACTATCTTAACTCCAAACTCTTAACTAAATATCGTATCCTCTCGGTGTAATAAATTTTTCTTCTTTAACAAAACTTTGAGAATTTCCTATAATAACTATGGAAAACATATCTACGACCTCTTCATCAAAGTTTTCTAAATTAAATAATTTATACTCTTGTCCATCTCTTAAAGCATGTCTAACTACCGCAACTGGGGTATTTAAATCCCTATATTCTTTAATTATCTCAATAGCTTCTTTTAAGTAATGTGGTCTTCCTTTACTTCTTGGATTGTATAAAGAAATAATCATATCTGCATCAGCCGCATTTCTCACTCTCTTTTTAATTAAGTCATAAGGAGTCATTAGATCACTTAAACTTATATTACAATTATCATGCATTAATGGAGCACCAACTACTGAACCAGCTGCACTTGAAGCTGTAACTCCTGGTATAATTTCAACATTTTCATCCTTTTGCATTTGAAGAATAAGTCCAGCCATTCCATAAATTCCAGAATCGCCAGTACTTATTAAAGCTACAGTATTATCTTCTTTAGATAGCTCCAAAGCTTTTTTGCATCTTGCCTCTTCGCCTCTCATTCCAGTAGAAAATAATTCTTTATCTTCTATAAGTGGCTTTATCATATCAATATATTTGTTATATCCAACAATAATATTACTTTCTTCTATAGCTTCCTTAGCTCTTAAAGTCATATGCTCTAATCCACCAGGCCCTATTCCTATAACATATAATTTACCCATTTTACTCTCCTTAATTTAGCTCTCCAATAGCTAATGTCATTCCATCTCTTTTTATCTTTTTAAAAATTATATTTCCACCTGCTAATTCAATAACTGGCTCACTTACAGCTGAAACTCCAATTGATTTTTTTACAAATTCACTACCTTCATATTTATCTTCAATAGTAGTTACTTCATCCCTAGTGAAAAATTTAATCTCACAATTTAAATTTTGTTTTAAACTTAATATAGCTTCTTCATCACTTTTAACATCTACAGAAGCAATTAACTTAACTGCCCTTAAGTCAATATTTTTTTCCTTTAATGTCTCAGCAATAAACTCGTACATCTTTTTACTTTCAGTGTTTCTTCTACAGCCAATTCCTAATACTATATCTTTTCTAATAAGCTTTAAAATTGTGCCTTCATCATACAATTCTGCTTTTTTATTTCCTATGTCATTATTTTCTCTGTTGTGCATGTTACTATCATTCTTTTCTGAACTATCCATGTTGTTAACTTTATTAGTTATCCACAACATATTGCTTTTTATTTCATTAACCTGTGTATATCCTTTAGGAGTCTTTATCTTTTTCTTATCATCTTTAAAATAAACCTCTTCATTATTAACAAGCCTACTAGCAATTACTTTTGCTATTTTTAAGTTATCAATAACAAGATTATTATTCTTTGCTATAACATCAGGAGCCAAAATATTCATATTATCAGTTGCCGTTGTTATAACTGGTGTATTATTTAATATTTTAGATATTTTTAAAGCTAAATCATTTGCTCCACCTAAATGCCCTGAAACTAAGCTTATTGAAAATTTATTGCAAACATCAACTACAACTACAGCTGGATCTTTATCTTTGCTTTTTAAATATTTTGATATGGCTCTTACTGCAATTCCTGTTGAACTTATAAATACTATAAAATCATATTTTTCAAAACACTCTTTAGTTATATCACTTAACTTAAAATTATCTCTTTTAGATTTAAAGTATAAATCCCCACCAATTTGTGATTTTATTTTTTCTCCTAAAATATCACCTTTTTCAGTAACACTTATAATACAAATCATAATTACTCTTTAGCCTCTCTAAACATATGAGTAAATGTCTTATCATATAAAAGACTTTTTTCATAATCACAATCAATAAAATCTCCAACTAATATTTGAGCACATTTAGTAATCTTAGCTTCCTTAACCTTGCCTACAATATCATCTAAAGTTCCAATTATACTTCTTTCATTATCCCAAGTTGCTCTTTCAATAACTGCTATAGGAACATTTCTTCCATATCCAGCTCTAAGCTTATCCACTACTTTATCAATCATTGAAATTGATAAAAATATAGCCATTGAAGCTCCTATTTGTGCTAATTTTTCTAAATCCTCTGTTTCCGGTACTGGAGTTCTTCCTTCAACTCTAGTTAATATTACTGTTTGAGTTACTGATGGAAGTGTAAATTCTTTTTTTATTGCAGAGGCTGCTGCAACAAAAGAACTAACTCCTGGCACTACCTCATATTCTATATTTAGCTTATCAAGTTCATCCATTTGCTCCTTTATAGCTCCATATATTGATGGATCTCCAGTATGAAGTCTTACGATAGTCTTATCCTTATTTTCATTCATAACTTCAATAACTTCTTCTAAAGTCATCTTTGCTGAATTGTATATTAATGCTCCTTCTTTACAGTAATCCATATGCTCCTTAGCCACTAAAGAACCTGCATATATGACTACATCAGCTTTTGTTAATATGTCTCTACCTTTAACTGTTATTAAATCAACATCTCCAGGACCTGCCCCTATAAAATAAACCATAATTCTCTACTCCCTGCTTGCTAGTATTAATGACATATAATCTCTAGCTTGTTTTATTTCTTCTTTATCAGTTAATATAAGTTGACCATCTCTTCCTGCTCTACTTACATAAACATAATCAAATCCTTTTTCTTCTAGGAAATCTACTACAGTTTCTTCATGTTTATAAACTTTCATTATTACAACATATTTTTCATCTTTAATATCTTTAATTCTTGTCGCTGGTAATATCATAAGTGGATTATCCCCTACAACTAAAGTTCTATCTACTAAACTTGCAGCTGCACAAAATGAAGTTATTCCTGGTACTGTTTCAACATGGAATCCTCTTTCTTCCATATGTTTTAACATATGAATATACGTACTATAAACGTAAGGATCTCCAATAGTTAAGAATGATACATTTTTACCTTCTTTTAATTTTTCTTCTATAAAATCATAAGCTTCCTTAGATTTTTCAATTCTATTTTTCTTTCCCATTGGAAAATGTTTTATAACAACTTCAGTTCCTTCTTTTATATATTCTCTAGCTGTTTCTAAAGCTATACTTTCTCCACCATCCATTGCACTTGGAGCAACTACAACACCACTATTTTCTATTGCTCTTACTGCCTTTACAGTTAATAATTCCTTATCTCCAGGTCCTACACCTATTCCATATAACATTGATTTCATATTAATTTACACTCCTTATGCATTGAACAATATATATTGGATTATTAGCAATCATCATATAGCTTTGTCCTCTATTTTTACTAATATTTACTTGCGAAATATCTACTATGTAGTTTAACTTTTTCATTACTTCAATTGCTTTATATGCATTGTCTAAAGTTATAAAATTCATAACAATAGTACCTTCTTGAATTAATAATTCACTACACATTTCAATAATCTTTTCTAAACTTCCGCCTGATCCTCCAATAAATATTGAATCAAATCTTTTATCTTCTTTTATGTATTTTTCTAATATTTCTATAGCATCTCCCTCATCTAATATCACATTAGTACACTTAAACTTATCTAAGTTAATTTTAGTTGCAGATATTGCATCTTCATTTCTTTCAATAGAATGTACAACTCCACTACTTGAAATTTTAGAAGCTTGTACTGTTATTGTTCCTGTTCCTGATCCTACGTCTAGTACTGTAGAATCTTCTTTTAAATTCATCTTCCAAATACTTAATGCACGAATATCTTCCTTTGTCATAGGACAATTGCCTCTTATAAACTCGTCATCCTTAATTAAAATCATATATTTCTCCTAATTTAATTTTCTTGATTTTCTACAACTAATATAGACATATCGCTAAAATCCACATTTATAAATTTTTCAGGCTTACCTTCTAAAATCAGCTCATTCTCATAAGATAAATGCTCACCAATAATCACATTGCAATTTATATTATGTTCAATTAAAAGCTTACATAAATATGTAGCATTGTTTTTATTATCAGTTAGCCAGATTGATAATTTATTTTGTTTAACTTTCTCTATAAAACCTTCATTTCTTGCATGCACACTTCCTGTAAATGCATAAGACCAGCTTTTATTTAACTTGGTTGTTAAATATTGAAACGAGCTTAATCCTGGTATTACGACAATATTTCCTGGGTAATTCTTTTTTATATATTCACTTATTCCAAAAAATGTAGGATCCCCTGAAGCTACTAAAGCAATAGTTTTCTCCTTTAAATTCCCCTTATCTTGCCCATTGTTGTTAATGTATTCTAATGTTTCCTTTAATGAATTCATCACTATTTTTTCTTTATTGATAAACTCTAAATCATTAATCAATCTTTCAAAGCCAATAATAACATCACATTCATTTAATACATCTATTGCCTTCTTTAATATATAATCCCTATTTCCTGGTCCCATTCCAACTATGTAAAGCACAATTTTTCAACCTCCTATACTAATGAACTCCCATATTACATCTTTGTTCAGTGATAAGAAGTTTATTCAGTGGCAAATTATTGAAGAAATTCCTTAGGGGATTTCTTCAATATATATTTTCTCTAAATTCAACCTAAGCTGACTTTACTCCGCAACTTGATACTTGTAACATATCACTTCCTAATACTTGTCACTCAAAACTTCCTAACCCTTGTTACTTGAAACTTACTATTTTCTATCACTTATTAACTGCTAACTAGTAAGATCGCCCTAGTTTTGAAAGAGAATTATATAAAATCTTATAATCTGAAAATCCATAATACATTATTGCATCACACTTCATTTCCCCATAAGTATAAAATTTCATTCTTTCAACAATCTTATCTCCTATATTTTTATAAAGCTCTTCATATCCTTCACCTAGGAGCTTCACTGCACCTTCACTTGTTTTTTCTTCTAAAACCTTTTTAATGGCTTCTGTATCATATCCTAAAAGAGCAAGTTCTAAAGCTATAACTTCAAGACGCACATCATTTACTCGACTATGAGTATTAAAACATCCATAGGCAACTTTACTTACTTTTCCTATATGACCTATAAGAACAACTTCCCTTATTTTAATTTCAGCACAACATTCTAATGCAAAGCCTACAAAATTAGATATTATAACTACTTCATCTTCTGAAAACCCATTATCCTTTGCACACTTTTCTCCTATATTCCCAAAAGTAAGAACTAACCTCTTCTTATCTCTTCCCTTTTGATTAATTTCAATTCGTATAGATTCCTTTAATGCATCTTCTGACATTGGTTTAACTATTCCTGATGTTCCTAAAATAGAAATCCCTCCAACTATACCAAGCCTAGGGTTAAAGGTCTTTTTAGCAATCTCTTTACCTTCAGGAACACTAATAGTTACCTTAATTCCATCTTTAATTCCAACAGGAATGTTGTCCATTACAACTTCTTGAATAGTTCTTCTTGGTGTTGGATTAATTGCATGAAGTCCTTTTTCTATAAATAATCCTTCTTTCGTAACTACTCCAACCCCTTCTCCACCAACTAAAGTAAATCCACTATCTTGCTTTTCTACTCTTGCATAGATTTCAATGCCATCAGTTATATCAGGATCATCTCCCCCATCTTTAATAACAGAAACTAAGCAGTAGTTTTCACCTTTTTCTATAGAATTTATAGGTATCTTCATTTCAATTCCCTTAGGCACTATTATGTCAACACTATTTAAAACTATATCACTAAAAAGCATTATTGTAGCTGCCTTTGCAGCTGCTGTTGCACATGATCCAGTGGTATATCCACATCTTAATTTCTTACCACCACTCATTACATAAAGATCTAACATCTTAGTCAACTACCTTTCAACAACGTTATACATAAGAGCATTTACTATTGCTGCTGCAACTGTGCTTCCACCTTTTCTTCCTTTAACTCTAATGTAAGGAACATTAAGCTCATCTAAATTTTCCTTACTTTCGGCGGCTCCAACAAAGCCTACAGGAACTGCAATTATTAACTTTGGATTAGCTCTTCCTTCTCTTATAAGCTCTTTTAACTTAAATAATGCTGTTGGTGCATTTCCAAATACAAAAATATCAACATTATCATTACAAGCTTTTTCTACAGCTGCCATTGAACGTGTTATTTGCTTTTCTTTAGCCTCTTTATGTACTTCTTCTAAATTTACATAACAAATAGCCTTTCCTTCTAATTTTGCTAAAGCCCTTTTATTTATTCCTGATAATGCCATATTAGTATCTGTATAAATAACAAATGGCTCCTTAAAAACGTCTTTAGATGCCTCTATTGCTCCCTTGCTTATCTCTACTAAATCCTTATATTCAAAATCTGCTGTTGTATGAATAGTTCTCTTTATTATAGACAATTCTTCCTTAGTGAAATTATGCTCGCCCATTTCACTTTCTATAATTTTCATACTTGTATTTTCTATTTCCATTGGATTTTTAATATAGTCCATTTTTATTCACTCCAATTTTATATTTTCTTATTTTAATAACTTATTAATAAACTCTAAATTTCCAAAGAAATGTACATGTGGATAGCCAGCTAATGTATTATTCTTTTTATATCCGCATTTCCACTTAATTTCTTCACCAGTATATGAATTTTTAATTACATCATATATTGGCTCTTCACTTAAATTTACCTTTGACTTATGGAATTCATGACAATTAATTCTTATATCCTCTACTGATACTGTTGCATAACCAAATCTATTTAGCCTTTTAGTCATTTCACTCTTTCCTTTTAAAAACCCAACCATATCAGCACCATCTATATTTTCCGTTAAATACATTAATCCACCACATTCAGCATAACAATTTAATCCACCATCTAATGCTTCTTTTATACTTTTAAGCATACTTGTATTTTTACTTAACTCTTCTTTAAATACCTCTGGATAACCCCCACCTAAATATAAGAGGTCAATATTTTCTGGTAGCTTTGAATCCTTAAGTGGACTAAAGTAAATAATCTCTCCAGCATCTTCTAACAGCTCTATATTTTCTTTATAATAAAATCTAAAAGCTTCATCATAAGCTATTGCAATTTTCTTATTTTTATTTTCTAAATGATAATTATCACTATACTTACTTATATCCTTAAATCTTTCAATTATTTCAGTTAAATTTACATTTTCCTCAATAAGCTTAGCCAAATAATCTATCTTAGCATGTAAATTACTAACTTCTACACTTTGTACTAATCCTAAGTGTCTACTTTCTAACTTAAGATTTTCATCCTTAAGAATATATCCAAACACCTTTAAATTACAGTGCATTTCAATTGCTGGTTTTAATAAATTATAATAGCCTTCACTAATACAATTTATAATTACTCCAGCAATATTAGCCTTCTTGAACTCTTTAATTCCATTAAGCTCTGCACATAAGGTTATACTTTGTGCCTTTGGAGTAATTACTAATATAATTGGAACATCATCTAATACTTTTGAAATACTGTATGTTGAACATTCTTCTGTTAAGCCTTTCCCATCATAAAGTCCCATAACACCCTCAATTACAGCTAAGTCACCGACTCCTCTTGAAAAGCTTGCTTTCACACCCTCTTCCCCCATTAAATGTAAATCTAAATTTCTAGATACATTACCTGTTATTTCAGTATGAAATCCTGGGTCAATATAATCCGGACCTACCTTATATCCTTGTATATCATAACCTCTATTTTTTAATGCTTTCATTAATCCAAGAGTAACTGTAGTTTTACCTCCACCACTACAATTAGATGAAATTATCATTGTTCTCATAATTTATGTCTCCTTAACTTTTTACTTTTACCTTATGACCCTTTTTAGTTTGTCCAACACCGATATATCTATTGTTAATAAGATCTTCTATTCTATTTATATATAGCTCATTAAATTTTTCGTTTTCTCCAAGTCCCTTCATATGTAAATTCACTTTAATACCTTCTTCTTCTAGCTTTGACTTCCAAGAATCTTCATCATCTGAAGCCATATCATTTCTAGCATGATCACCTGCAACAACCATTAATGGAGCTAAAGTTACTTCATTTACATTATTTCTTTTTAATTTTCTAAGTACTGTTTCGAAATTAGGATAGCCCTCAACTGTCCCAACAAATACATTTTCATATCCCTCATCTTCTAATACAGCTTGTAGACATCCATATACAGCATTTGATGGATGTGCAGTTCCATGTCCAACATACACTACGGCATTATTTTCCTCATATAATTCTTTTGTTGCTTCAATAAATAGTGAATAATCTTGTGGTAATTCATCTATTCCTTGATAATAAAAAATAGGTCTTCCAACTTTTAAAATTTTAAAGTTATCCTTGAAAGATTCAGCTATTTTATTTACATATATAAACTCTTCTCCAGGTATCATATGTAATGGCTGCATAATTACTTCATCATAACCTTCTTCATATAACTTCTTCATCATTTCTTCTGGTGTATCAATAAACATTTCATATTTTTCTTTTAGCTTTTCTATTATTTTATGTGAAGTAAATGCTCTATAAATATCATATTCACTAAAATGATCTCTTATTTGACTTTCTGCCTTTTCTATTGTCTTCTCTAAAGTATCTAAATAGCTTGACCCAAAACTAACTGCTAATATTGCTTTTTTCATTGATTAAAATCTCCTAAAATTTATTTCAAATTATTTTTCTCTTTAAATTTATTTATCCATTTTTTATTTATTAACTAAAAAACTTAATTATGTTTATAAATTACTTTGCAAACTGAATTTTAAGCTAAAGAGGTGGGAATGTTACAAGTACTAGCCATTAGATAAATAAAAAAATAAAAGCACCCTTCAATTAGGGTGCTTAAAAGACAACACAATATAACTAAATTGTTTTTCAACTTAGTTATTGACAAGTAACAAATGACAAGTTAATGTTGAAATTTCGTTAGGAATTTCTTAAAACATACTTTTATAAATTCATCCTAAGCTAAATTTACTACTTAACTTGAAACTTATTACTTAACTCTCTATCATATCATCCTTACCTTCCCACCGAAGTATAGATTAAAATCTAGGCAGGTCTCCTGGCTTAAACTTCATCCTCTTCTCATACCTTCCCAGTTTTCTAACAACCAGTGGATTTAATTTGAGATTTGTCTGTTATTACAGTAGCGGGGGCTGCAGTGGCATTTAACCACTTTCCCTTTTAATTTAAAATCATAATAAAAAGCATAATTTTAAAACCTAAATTCCTTTATATTCAATTATATACATTCAATTATATACTTTCAATTAAATACTAAAATTAAAATTAAATCAAGCTATTTTTGAATTACCTCTAGTGAAAATATACATATTTTATCTATATGAAATTTTTAATGCTTGCGTAACTTTAATCTTCATAATTAATACTTTGGTATTTTTTTATACTCCATTTTTATCTATCAATCTTGCTTGTGCATATGTTGGATGTAAATGATCAAAGTTAATTTATTTTGCTCTCGATTAATCTTAAATATTCAAAAAGAGATCTTGTAATAAATACAAAATCTCTTCTTTAACATCTTAACTACTTCTTTTTCTTATTAAGAATAACTGCAGTAACCACCCCTGATATTGATATAACGACTAATACTCCTATAATAACTTTAACTATAATTGAATTACTAAAAATACTTCCACTTTCAATTGTAACATTAATACTCTTTGTAGTTGTTAAACCTTTACTATCTGTTACCTCATAAGTTACCTTATAATCTCCATCTTTACTTACATTAACTTTATTTTCTTTAACAACGATCTTATTTGTTAAATTTCCATCTTCATTATCTAATGCTGTAACACCATCTAATGGATTAAAATATCTACCTTTTTCTAATGTAATATCATTAGCATTAATAATAGGTGGATTATTTTCTTCATTCATATTTTCTTGCGATTTAACAACAACCATCATTGCTTTATTTACCTTATTTCCATTACTATCAACTATTTCATAGGTTACATGGTAGTTTCCTTCGACACTTGTATTAACATTATTGTATATAGCCATTACCTTATTAGTTATATCTCCATCTTCCTTATCAGTTGCTGCTACCCACTCTAATGGATTAAATTTTGAATCTAATGCTATAGAAATATCATTGCAGTATATAATTGGTGCCTCTCCTGCTTTGGTTACTTTACTTCCATTATTAAAGTTTTTAACTTTTACTTTAATTACACAAGAAGCTGAAGTTCCCATGCTATCAGTAACCTTATATCCAACTTTATATATTCCCTCTTTATACACATTAACATAATTATATACTACTATAACCTTTCCTGTGATATCTCCATCTTCTTTATCTGAAGCACTTACCATTGCATATGGATTGTATTTTTCCCCTAAAGCTACTGTTATATCTTCAGCGTATATAATTGGTCTTGTATTATTTTTGGGCACAACATTAACATATATTTCTTTAGTAACTCTATATCCTGCACTGTCTGTAACTTCATATATAATCCTATAAAGTCCAGTTTTATTTATATCTAAATCATTATATATTACTTTTACTTTATCTGAAATATCTCCATCTTCCTTATCAGAAGCCGTAACATTTGAATAAACATCAAACTCATTATCTAATTTTATTACCTTATCAGTTGCATAAATTACAGGAGCACTATTGATCGGAACCTCAATTTTATCAACAGTTACATTAATACTCTTAGTTGTAGTTTTTCCCTCACTATCACTTACTTCAAAAGTAACTGAATATTTTCCTACTGTATTTATATCAACCATATTTTCTATAACCTTTAATTTTGAAGTTAAATCTCCATCTTCGGTATCATATGCATTTACTCCACTTAATGGATTAAAGCTTTGACCTTGTTTGATAGTTCTATCACTTGCATTTATATATGGAGCCTCATTTTCCTTTTCTAAAGGTTTAACAACAGTAACTTCAATGCCTTTCCTTGTCTTACCTCCATCTTTATCCTTTACTTCATAAATTACAACATATACTCCTTCTTTATTAACATCAACATTACTTGATATAACAATAATATCATTAGTTATATCTCCATCCTCTTCATCTGTTGCTGTTATACCATCTAATTCATTAAATTTACTTCCTAAATCTATTACCTTATTTTCTGCATTTATTACTGGTAATGTATTTACTACTTCTTCACCTTTTTGAACTGTTATTGATATTGTTTTAGTTGTTTGTTTATTATCAGAATCTTTTACATAATAAGTTATTGTATATTTTCCTGGCTCATTTGGATTTACTGCATTTTCTCTTATTTCAATTTTCTCTGTTAAGTCTTCTCCACTACTTGATTTAGCAGTTACTCCCTCTAATGGATCAAACTTATCACCAACATTTATTATTTTATCAATAGCATTTATTATAGGAGCATTTTCAGTATCAGATTCATCATCTAGTATAACTTCCCCATCACTTGTCTCATCTTTATTTCCATCATCCTTGTTTTCACTTTCATTATTATCTACAACTTCATTACCTTGCTCTGATTCTTTATCTATCACTTCATTACTATCCATAATAGGTTCTGTGACCTTTTGATAATTTTCTTTTGGAGCATTTCCCAATAAATCTTTTGCTATAACAGTTCCATTTATCTTTACTATTTCTAATGTAGGAATTTCTTTTAACTCTTCTATATTCTCATATCCTACATTTCCTAAATTTATTTCTTTTAAGTTACTAGTTTCCTTTAATAAAGAAAATGACTTTATTTCTGCATTTTCTAAATCCCTATGCTCTTCTTTCAACTCATCTATATCTATCTTAGTTATTGTTTCTAAATCATCCTTAGTTATAGATTCATCTGAACTTTTACCTAAAGTATAAAGTACTATTTTAAATAAGTTAGAATCATAATCACTAAAATTTAAATTATTTTCAATATTAATATTTTCATTTTCCTCACCTTGTTCTGCCTCACCTTCATTTAATTGTACATCTTCACTATTAGTATCCTCTTCGTCCATATCAATAGTCTCTTCTGACTCACTGATAACTTCAGCATCATCATTACCTTCTGCTCTAACGTAAAAACTTGGAAATAATAATGTTATTATTATTACTCCGCTTAACAATATTGATAATAGCTTCTTCTTCATACATTCCCCCATTATATTAGAAGTAATATACTACATGCTATGATAAAGTTTGATTTTATGACACCTTATTTGAGTTCTCTATTTAAATTCTACTAAAATTAAGTTAAGTACAATAATTTGATTTAAACATATAAAATGTTACAATAAAAATAGACTTGCATTAAATATGGAAGTCTATTTTTATCTTTTATTCTTTTATTCTTAATTTAAAATTACCTTTTTAATACTCTTACATTATATTTATTTAATTCCAATTCCCCACTTACCTCTTCACCAGTAAGCATATCAACATACTTATTATCATCCAAAGTAACAGTATTATTTTGTTCACTAAAATTCATAACAAATACATAATCATTTTCCCCATCAGTCCTCATTTGAACTGTTACTCCAAGAGGTAGATCCGTATCGATTATAGGCTTAATTTCTAAATCATTTATTATTTTAGTAAAGAACTCAGTATCAAAATCATTATTAGTTCTTGCTGCTACATAATAAGCCTTCCCATCTCCATAATTATTAACTGTTAATGCAGGCATTCCAGCATAATAATCATTTTTATAGGTTGCTAATACTTCTGCAGTTTCGGCATGAATTACATCACAATAATCTCTTAATTTATAACTTCCTTTAGCACCTAACTGATTATTATCTTTAAACTCTAAGTAATTTACCTGTGAATCATATAATGTATCAATTTCTTCAGCCCAAATTCCTGTTACTTCTCTTAATGGGCCTGGGAATCCCCCTAAGAAGCATAAGTCATTTTCATCAACTAAGCCGCTAAAATAAGTTGTAACTAAAGTACCACCACTTTTAACAAACTCTGTTATTCTTTCAGCAACACCTGGCCTTATCATATATAACATTGGTGCTACAAGCAATTTATACTTAGAAAAATCGCAATCCATATTAACTACATCTACAGAAATTCCCTTTCTCCAAAACACCTTATAATAATCCTCAACAGCTTCAAAGTATCCCTTATTATCATTTTTAAGAGCTTGACAATCATCTATTGCCCATCTATTTTCCCAATCATAAATTATAGCTACTTCTGGTTCTACACTAGTTCCAAGTATGTCAGTTAATTTTTCTAATGTTTCTCCTACCTCTGTAACTTCTCTAAATACTCTAGTATTTTCATGTCCACAATGATCTACTACTGCTCCATGGAACTTTTCAGATGCTCCTCTCCCCTTTCTCCATTGGAAGTATTGAACTGAATCTGCTCCATGTGCCACCCCTTGAAGTGATGATAATAAATGCATTCCTGGTCTCTTAGTTTTGTTTACCTTATGCCAATTAACTAAGCTTGGAGTACTTTCCATTATTAAAAATGGTTGTCCACCTTTTAATGTTCTATATACATCATGTACAAATGAAGTATAAGCAGCTGTATCATGTAAATTTTCAAAATCATTATGCCACGCTGGATAGTTATCCCAAGATACTACATCAACTTCCTTAGCAAACTTCCAATAATCCAACCCATTAAACAATGTCATTCTTGGATAATCACCCATGAAGTTAGTTGTAACAGGTACATTAGGTGTTATTTCTCTAATTGGTGCTATTTCATTCTTATAAAAGTCTATGGTTTGCTCTGTAGCAAATCTCTTCCAATCAAGATTATGTCCATGAACAAACTCTTCACCATGATGTGCTGGACTTTCAATTTGTGACCAACTAGTAAATTTATGACTCCAAAATCCTGTCCACCATGCCTTATTTAATTTTTCTAAATCATTTTCATATTTAACTTTTAACCACTCTCTAAAAGCTTCTTGGCAAAGATCGCAATGACACTCTCCACCGTATTCATTAGATACATGCCACATTATAAGTGCAGGATGATCTTTATATCTTTCTGCTAATATTCTATTAATTTCTGAAGTTTTTTCCCTATATATTGGTGAAGTAAAACAGTGATTATGTCTTTGTCCATGAAGTATTCTCTTTCTATCTGACCAAACACGTAATACCTCTGGATACTTCTCAGACATCCAAGCTGGTCTTGCTCCACTTGGTGTAGATAAAATTACATGAACTCCTGCCGCTGCCATATCATCCATAACTTTATCAAGCCATTCAAAAGTATACTTACCTTCTTCTGGTTCTATTGCACTCCAACCAAAAATATTTATAGATACACAATTACAATGTGCTAATTTCAATAATCTTACATCTTCTTTTAATATTTCAGGATAATCTAACCATTGATCTGGATTATAATCTCCTCCATGTAAAAATCCCTTAATCTTTTCATTAATAGGTTTAAATTTTTTAATCATTTTTTCTTCCTCCAATACTCTTTCTTTAACCATAATCTTTTATTATTTTAAAATTAATCTTATTATCTATAAATACTATTTTTCTATATACTTAATTTTACCATTTTTATGCTTACTTGTATCACTTTATTAAATGTAGCATCTTCAACAAACTTTATACTGAATAAATAAAAAGTAATAGTTTTCTTCATTAACTATTACTTTTATCTTTTATTTATCCATTATTTATTATTTCCTGTAGTAGATCAGGATAATCGGTAAATACTCCACTTACTCCTGCCGAAATTAATTTTCTCATTAGGCTCGGACTATTCACAGTATAAATATTTACATCTATATTATTTTCTTTAGCTTTTTTAATAAGCTCTTCTGATACTAATCTAATATCTGGATGAATTGCATTTGCACCAAAATCCTTAGCATAATTAACTACATCCTTTATAGGCTGACAATATAATAATCCTGTTTTAAGCTCACTATCAATTTCCCTAGAAATTTTTATAGACTCATGATTGAAGCTAGATAATATTACCCTATTCTTTAATTCATACTTGTTAACTAAATCTATTACATCTTTTTCTATTCCTTCATAATGTATTTCATCAGTTTTAAGTTCTATATTCAATATTACATTAGAATCTTTAACTAACTCTAAAACCTCTTCTAAAGCAGGAATTCTACATTCTAAGTTATCTTCAAAATTCTTATTTCTACACTTAAAAGCTTTTAGCTCTTGAAGTGTATAATCTTTTACTAACCCTTTTCCTATAAATGTTCTTTCAATATCTTCATCATGTATTACAACAAGTTTATTGTCTTTACTTTTATGAACATCAATTTCTAAACCAGTGGCTCCTGTTTTTATACCTTCCTTTATTGATAATATAGTGTTTTCAGGATAATATTTACTTGCCCCTCTATGTGCAAAATTTATCATAAAATTCCACCTCAAAATCTTTATATTATTTTTAATGCTTTTAATGCATTATAAACACCATGATCATTAATATTATCAGTTACTAAATTTGCCTTCTTTTTTAATTCATCGCATCCATTCCCCATTGCAACTGAATAATCCACTTCTTCAAACATTTCTAAATCATTAAAACCGTCTCCAAAAGCATAATACTTAATATTTTTATCGTTACTTCTATTTCTAATATATTTAATTGCACTTCCCTTACTGCACTCTCCATTAAATATATCATAACCCCCTTTTATATCTACTAATTCAACAAACTTAAATCCGCTATATTTTTTCATAATTTTAGAAATATCTTTACTTTTTATATTTGCATTTATTTGAAAGACCTCGTATTTCTTTATATTTTTTAATACTACATCTTCTAATTTTTCTATTTTCATATTATACTTCATTGAAAATTCCTTAACCCACTGATATTCTGTTTTTCCAACACTTTTATCTAACATGTGTAGACAATATGGTATATCATTTTCTTCAAAATATTGTACTATATCTTGTACTATATCTTGATTCATATACTTTTTATAGATAACCTTATCCTTTACAGTAATTAATGATCCATTAGCGCTTACTATAGTGTTAAACATTTTATAGAAATTTTCCTGCTTTACCATAGCTAAAGATCTACCAGTTGCTATAGCTACATTAACTCCATTATTTTTACACATGTTTATTGCTTTAATAGTATTAGCACTTATAATATTTTTTTCTCTACAAACTAATGTATTATCTACATCAAAAAAAATAGTTTTTTTCATCTTTGTCTCCCTTGATGATTTGCTTCATTATATTTTTTTAATTATTTGACTTATTATACTTTTCTAATGCACTATTAATTGTTTTTGCCATATTATCTACTGCATTTTGCGATGTTATTTCATTATTTAGTACTTTTTCTATATTTTCTTCTATAGCTGCTCTTGCTTCTGGGAATACTCCTAAAACAGCGCCTGATTTATTATTATTTTCTCTTAATTGCTCTATTGCTGTTTTAAATTCTGGATTTGCTTCTAAATATTCAACCATTTCTGGTAATTCATAAGCAGCTGTTGAAACAGAGAAATATCCTGTTGCTTGCGCCCATTTAACTTGTGATTCAGCTGATACCATAAACTTTATAAATTCAAAAGCAGCATTTTCCTTTTCATCATCCCCCTTATCCATTATCCATAAAGATGCTCCTCCAACTGATACTCCACCTTCATCACCATCTAAAACAGCGGGGAAATATGCTGTTCCTAATTCAAAGCTATCACCTATCTTGCTCTTTAAATCACCTAAACTAGCAGTTGAAGCAACTATCATTGCAGCGCTTCCTGATGAAAATGCATCTAATGTATTTTGACCATCTCTACCAAAGTTTCCAACAACACCAGAGTCAACAAGTGACTTCCATCCCTCTACTATATTTAATCCTCCCTCATTGCTATCAAATACAACCTTTGTTGCATCTCCTTCTCTTCCATTTCCCTCATTAGCATAATCTAATTCTTGCTTTATTAAGAATTGCTCAAAGAACCATCCATATATTTGCATTGCATATCCATATCTTGAAATTTGATTTCCATCTTTAATTGCTAATTTATTAGCAACATCTATTATTTCATTAAAATTCGTTGGAATATCATCCTCTGTTAAACCAACCTCAGTAAATGCCGTCTTGTTATAAAATAAAATAGGAGTTGAACTATTAAATGGCATTGAATATAACTTACCATCTATAGTGTAGTAATCTAATATATTTTCTTCTAATGATGATATATCATAATCATTTTTATCTATCATATCTTGCATTGGTATAGCGTACTCACTATCTATCATCCACTTAGTTCCGATATCATATAATTGCATAATATCTGGTCCTGAATTACTTAATGCTGAACTTTTAAGTTTATTTATAGAATCATCATAACTTCCTTGATATTCTGCTACTACTGTAATTTCATCCTGTGAATTATTAAATTCTTCAACTAATGAATTTATAGCTTCTCCACCTTTTCCTCCCATAGAATGCCAAAAAGTTATTTCAGTATTTTCCCCTGTTTTATTACTTCCTAATAAATTATTTGAACATCCTGCTAATGCCGTAACCCCTAAAATTGCACTTAACGTTATTGCTAATAATCTTCTTTTCATTCCCTTTTCCTCACTTTTTTAAATTTTTAATTTACTTTTTATCCTTTAACTGCTCCTGCAGTCATACCTTTTACTAGTTGCTTTTGACCTAATATAAATATGAATACTGAAGGTATTAAAATTAATATTGCCCCTGCTAGTACTACCCCATAGCTACTTCCTTCTGAATATTGAAGCATACTTATTCCTATTTGAACTGTTCTGTTATTTCCATTATTTATTGTTAATAGCGGCCATAAATATTGATTCCATGTATTAATGAATACATATATTGATAATGATGCTATTGCTGGCTTAGATACTGGTATTAAAATCTTAAATAAGAATTTTAAATTTCCACATCCATCAATTTTAGCTGCTTCTCTTATTTCTTTTGGTAATGTTAAATAAAATTGTCTCATCAAGAAAATCCCCATAGCTGATGTTAAAAATGGCACTATAAGAACTTGTAAACTATCATTCCACCCCCATGAACTTACAGTTAAGAAATTTGATATAACTGTAGTTTCTGCTGGTATCATCATTGTTGATAAAACCATTAAAAATAACAAATTCTTTCCTTTAAAATCATAAAATGCAAATGCATATGATGCTAAACTTGCAGTTATAACTTGTCCTACTGTTACGCATACAGAAACAATAAAACTATTAGTTATAAATTTTAAAAGAGGTACTGTGTTTAATGCAGCTTTAAAATTATCTAAAGTTAATTCACTTGGAATAATTTTATGAGGATATTGTGTCATTTCAGTTTGACTCATAAAGCTTAAACTTAATGCATATAAAAGTGGAAAAATAATTAATAGTCCAACAACTATACTTAATATAGTTAATATAATTTTATTTCTTTTTAGTTTACTCATTATTGATAATGTACCCCTTTCTTTTCAAACTTAAATTGTAATAATGTAACTATCATCATTATTACAAATAATATAAGCGCCTGAGCACATGCCATTTCAAATCTTCCATTGAAAAATGCTTCTCTATAAATAGAATGCACAAGCACATTAGTTGAATCTCCAGGTCCACCTTGTGTTAGTAACTTTATTTGTCCAAAAGCTTGGAATGCATTTATTAAATTCATAAATATAACTAAAAACATTTGTGGAGATACCATAGGTATTATTATCTTCTTAACTTTTGTTAAATAACTTGCTCCATCTATAGATGCACTTTCCATAAGTTCAGTTGGTATATTTCTTAACCCTGTTAATAAAAATATAAAGTTTAATCCTATATTTAACCAAACAGTTACTATTGCAACTGAAATCAGAGCAAACTTTGAATCTGTTAACCATCCAATTTGTGTACCTAAAACATGATTAAGTATTCCATTTGTGGGATGAAAAATCATTGTCCAAATTACAGCTGCTGGTGCAGATGCTATTGCCATTGGTAATGAAAACATAAGCTCAAAAATTCTATTACCTCTTAATTTATTATTTGCTAATAAAGCTAGTAAAAATCCAATAATTACAGATGGAGCTGCCACCAGTAAAACAAATTTAAATGTTACAACTATTGAGTTATAGAATTCCGGTGAAGTTAAAATTTCTTTAAAGTTTTCTAATCCAACGAATTCCTTAATTTCCCCTCTTATATTTGTAGTAGACATACTCATTATTATTGTTTTTATAAATGGATAAAATACAAATAATCCAAATATAATAAATGCAGGTATTAAATAAAAATAAGGTTCCATTTTACCTTTTAATACTCTTTTATTTTTTAATGATACTCTTTTACTAATATTATTTCCCTTTATATCCTTTAACTTTAGATATTGCTCCGCCATGTTTTTCCTCCTTAACTTTTATTTCCTTAATTAGAATACTTAAGCAACATTAAGTAAGTATTAGAAAACAGTTAAGTTAATTTAACAATTCATTCCTTTTTGTTAAATTAACTTAACTATCTCTAAATTAATTTTAAGTACACCTTAAAATATAAATATCTTTATTTACACACAAAAAAAGGTTGTTCTTTTCGAACAACCTAAATAAATACTTTACTTAATCATTTTCCTTGCCCCATTATATGTTGCAATAAAATATCCGCCATACACTACAATTAAAATTACTAATGTAATTAATATATATTTCATCATACTTCCATCTCCAACTATAGCCACTATACCTTGTGCAAACTTTAATCCTACTATAGAATGAATCATTGCAATGGCTAAAGGAATCATAAAATATATTCCTATTTGAGTAAATAATGACTTATTAATTACCCTTTCGTCTACTCCAACTTTTTTAAGCAATTCATATCTATAAACATTATCTGCAGATTCACATAATTGTTGAAGTGCTAAAACTGCCGCGCTTGTTATTAAGAAAATGAATCCCATATAAATTGCTAAATACGAAATCATTGCTCCAAACCCCGCTGTAGTTGATTCCACTTCATCTTTACTAATATAATAAACTATACTATCATCTGTATTATTGTTTAAATCTATCATTTTAGTAATCTTTTGATCTGACTCTTCCTTATTACCTTTATAATTCATATTCAAATAGCTACTAATAGGAATTAACCCACTTACTACATCATCATTTGCTACAAATGTACAAAGGTTATTTTTCATAGTTGAATTATAAGATGTTATATTAACCACTTCTATATCTGCTGGCGTTAATTCTTTTCCATTTATATTAATTTTAGTATTATTATCTATTGATTCTTGTATTGACTTTTCTACCTCACTTATATCACAAAAAGCTAAATATTCATTTTCTCTTAGTGTTACTTTTTCTTTTCCTAATAAATTTAATAAATCATTGAAATCTGATAACTTAATTACAGTAATATCGGCATCTGTAAATATTGGATAATAACTACTACCTTTTTCTATTCCTTCTTTAGTTAAGAATTTACTATATTGCACCCCACTATTATAATTTGTATACTCTGCATAATCATATATACTTTCTAAATTATCTTTTCCCAATAGATTTTCAACTCTATCTCCATTTAAATTCCACACAGTACCATCAAATTGTGTTAAATCTTTAATATCTTTATTAAGTCCTCTACTAATTCCTAGCCCACTAGAAAATGTACATATGGCAATAAATAACATCAAACATATAAAACTCATAGATACAAAAGTAGTATTAATTTTACTGTTAATTTGTCTTAAAACGAACATGTTTAAATCTTTTAAATAAAACTTTTTATTTCTTTGCATAACTTTTAATAAAAAACCTGATAACGAAAAGAAAAGTAAAAATGTTCCTATAGCTCCTAGCAATACAGGTATACCTATAGTTGTTGGACTTACTATAGCAACTCCATTTTTTAATACTATAAAATAAGCTGAACCTATCATTATAACACTAATTATAAATACTATTACAGATATCCAAATATTTTTCATTCTTAATTTTTCGTTCTTCTTTGCTGAAGTTAATAAATCTATTAATTTCACCTTTCTTATGGTAAATGAATTAAAAATTAAAACTACTAAATAAATTAATCCAAAGCAAACTATTGTCTTAATAAATGCCATTTTAGAAAATACAAAAATAAAGTTAACTAAACTGACTTTAAATAATTTAGCCGTAAATATTGATAATCCTTGAGAAAGTAAAACTCCTAAAGCTACGCCCACAACTAAAGAAACAAACCCAATTAACATTGTTTCTATAAATATTAATCTAGAAAGTTGTTTATTTTCCATACCTAATGTCATATAAATTCCAAATTCTTTTTTTCTTCTTTTTATTAGAAAATTATTAGCATATACTATTAAGAACCCTAAAACAAAAGAAATAAACACTGAAGCAACTCCCATAACTGTATCTGTTAATTGAAATGCTGATGCCTGCATATCAGTTAAATCCATCATTACTTTTTGAGACTCAATAGAATTAAAAGTATAAAATATACACACTCCAAATACTAATGTTAAAAAATATATTGCATAATCCCTTATACTCTTTTTTAAATTTCTTATAGCTAATTTAAAATACATCTCTTTGGTCACCTCCAAGTAAGGTAACAACTTCAATTATCTTATTAAAGAAATCTTTTCTACTATCATTTCCTCTAACTAACTCATTGAAAATCTTTCCATCTTTAATAAATAAAATTCTACTTGCATAGCTTGCTGTAAAAGCATCATGAGTTACCATCATAATAGTTGCATTTAACTCTGTATTTAAATGTTCTAAACTTTCAAGAAGCATTTTTGCTGATTTTGAATCTAAAGCTCCTGTTGGTTCATCAGCTAAAACTAATGATGGATTAGTTATTATTGCTCTTGCACATGCAACTCTTTGTTTTTGTCCACCTGATACTTCATAAGGATATTTATTTAATATTTCTATAATTCCAAGCTTGCTTGCTACTTCTTTAACTCTACTATCAATTTCTTTATGATTTATCCTTGAAATAGTTAGTGCTAATGCTATATTTTCATAACAAGTTAATGTATCTAATAAATTAAAATCTTGAAATATAAATCCAAGTTCTTCTCTTCTGAATTTTGCAATTTTTTTAGAATTTAACTTTGTAATATCATTATTATTTATAAAAATGTGTCCACTGCTTACCTTATCTATTGTTGAGATACAATTTAACAATGTAGTTTTACCACTTCCGGAAGCACCCATTACTCCAACAAACTCTCCTTCTTCTACTGTAAAACTAATATTATTAATTGCTTTAGTTATATTACTCTTATTTCCATAATATTTTTCTATATTACTTACCTTTAAAACTTCCCTTTTCATACTTTCCTCCACTGAATCCATATTTTTCAAGGCCTTACCTTGACTATGATTCAATTTTATAATTAATATGATAATCTATCCATAGAACTATATAACAGAAACCTTACATTTTTGTTATATAACGAAAATCGCACACCACTTTGGTGTGCGTATTTTGTAATTATCGCAGATGAAAATATACATATTTTCTCCTGATACAATTTATTATTAATCAACTTATACAATATAAGATAATTATTTTTATTAAATTAAAATATCTTTTCTTTTAAAGTTAATATGTGCAATTGTATATGAAATTATAATAGTTGCAATCATAACTATTATTCCATTTTGAACTGTCATATTAGGATTATTAAATGCCAATGCACTATTTCCAGTTAGTACACTAATTCCATCACCATAGTTTACAAATATTAAATGAGCAATATCTTTAAGTGAATCTATTCCTTGACTTCCTATACTTAAAAATACCGTAACAACTACTGATAATGCCATAGTTATCATACTACTCTTAATTAAAGTTGAAATTAAAAATACTACTGAACAAGCTGCTATAATAAATAATCCTTGGAATAGCATAGCTTTAACAAACAATTCTCCATTAGTTCCCATGTGCCCTGATCCTACAACTTTAACTAATTGAGCTATACCTTCAGAATTTATAACCTTATTATATTGAGCTCCTAAATTAACTGGATAGCTAGCTCCACCTAATTTACTAGTTAAATTTACAAAAGCAAATCCTATAAGTTCTCCCCCTAAAATCATAGCGAGAACTGTTATTGTTACTGATATAAATTTAGATAAAAGCACCTTCCCTCTTGTTACCGGTTGTACAAGCAAGAATTTTAATGTAGCTGGAGTACATTCTCCTGAAACTATATCACTCATAAATACAGCTATACCACAAAGTAAAAGTGCCATTCCTAAAAATTGCATAAGTAAAGTCATATAGTTATAAGCCTCATATTCCCATCCATAAAGTGGCTCAATATTATTATCCCTAAGATAATTATACATTTCTAAATTATCTTGCTCTTCCATTAAATATCTTTTTGACCACTCATCATCGTACTTTTTATAACTTTCTATAACTTGCTTACTATCCTCAATCATTTGATCTAATTGAAGCTTCCATGCCTTTTCATCTAATCCATTTTTTATTATATCTTTATAAGTTTCTATTTGAGCCTTTGAATTTTCTATAGATTCTTGTAAGTATGTTATATATTCTGGATTAACATCAGAGTCCTTATTCAGCTCAAGTTCTTCTTTATAATAGTTTAAATTCTCTTGAGCCATTTCTAGTTGTTTCTCTGGCGAACTCCATACTCTCATATTCTTATCGCTTCTATATTGAGCAAATATAGTTACTGCTATGAAAGCTGCAAAAAGCGCAAATACTATCCAAGTCTTAGACCTTTTCATAAGCTTTATTAATTCATTTTTTATTAAAGTAAATAACATTATCTTATTCCTCCCTCAACTAATTCCATATATCTTTGCTCTAAGCCTTTTCTTTCCTTATAGATTTCTTCAATATTAAAATTATTACATGCTAAGTGCTTAACTAGCTTAGGTGTTGAGTTATATTCTAATATTATTTGTAATCCCTTATCATTAATTTTACATGATGAAACATAAGTTAATTTTTTAATTTCACTTTCAATTACTTTCTTATCATCATTAGAAACAAGGCAAACTATATCTTTTTCAGTATCCATAGAGTGTGTATCTGAATTTATTTCTTCAACCGCCTTAATTACTCCATCATTAATAAATGCAACTTTATCACAAAGATTTTGAACTTCTGATAGTATGTGAGATGATACAAATACAGCCATTCCTCTTTCCTTAGCTGCCTTTTGTACAACTTCTCTAAAATCTAATATTCCAGATGGATCCAAACCATTGGTAGGCTCATCTAAAATTAATAGCTTTGGTTTTGATAACAGAGACGCTGCTAGTCCTAATCTTTGCTTCATTCCTAAAGAGTATTTTCTTACTTTATCATCAATTCTTCCCTCAAGGCCAACAAGTTTTATAGTTTCTTCTACATCTTCTTTAGATACCTTTCTTATTCTTGCAATTTGCATAAGATTTTCTCTACCTGATAAATACTTGTATAACTCTGGATTTTCAACCACTGCTCCAACTTCACTTAAAGCATTGCTTGTATCCTTTCTTAAATCATGCCCACAAATCTTTATTTCCCCTGATGTTGGCTTAATTAATCCAACTAACATTCTTATAGTAGTAGTTTTACCTGCACCATTAGGTCCTAAAAATCCAAATATTTCTCCAGCCTTTATATTAAAGCTTACACCTTTTATAATTTCTCTTTTTCCTAATGACTTTCTTAAATCATTTACCTCTAAAACATTCATGTATCTTCCTCCTACACTATTTTCATCACTTCTTGTATTATATCTATAAAATCTTACTATATAGTTTAAATTTTCTTAATAATTCCTTAAATAAAATATACCTCAGGTAAAATACACATAATTTCCCCTGAGGCATAGATATAAAAACATTTTTTCTACATTAATTTTATTTTATCAAAATACTCTTCTTTTAAAATATTATAATATAATTCATTAACTACTTTATTATCTAATAACGGTAGTTGCCTTATCTTTTCAAACTTAAAATTAAATCCACATTTTTCAATTACTCTTTTAGATTTAAAATTATAATCAAAATGACCACACCAAATTAAATCTAAATTTAATTCTTCAAATCCATATTTTATTAACGCTTTAACAGCTTCAGGAATATATTCATTTCCCCAATATTTAGGATTTAAAACATATCCTATTTCACGTACATTTCCACCTTGCATATTTTTATCAATCTTTTTATAATGTAACCCTACTCCACCGATAACTTTATTTTCACTTTTTAAAACCACTGCGTATTCTTCATCACCATCTATAAACATATCAACTATTTCTTTACTATCTTCTATAGTTTTATGTACAGGCCACCCTGCATTAGGCCCCACTCTGTCATCACTACCATAGTCATACATATCTAAATAATCATCTTTGCACCATTTTCTTAATATTAATCTTTCTGTTTCAATACTCTTCATAAACTTACTCTCCCTTTTAACACTAAAATTTCATCATATCATTTATAGGAAATAATATAGTTACCTCTGTTCCTTCATTTTCCTTTGATTTAATATTTATACCTAGTCCTAACTTTTCACAAAGCTTTTTGCACAAATACAATCCCATACCAGTAGATTTTCCAAATCTTCTACCATTTTCACCTGTATACCCTTTTTCAAAAGCTTTAATTACAGACTTTTCATCCATTCCAATTCCATTATCACATATTTTTAAAAGAACATCATTCTCTATATTTTCACTATATATTTTTAAAATACTTTCTTTCTTATCCATATATTTAATACTATTACTTACTATTTGACCTAAAATAAATTCTATCCATTTACTATCACATGATACTTTTTTATCAACATTACTAATATCAATTTTAACGTGTTTTGCAATTAAAGTATTAGCATTTTTTCTAATTACAGCATTAATAGATTCCTTTAAATTAATTTCCTTAATTAGATAATCTTTTTCTACTGCATTGCTTCTTGCATAAAATAAGACCTGTTCTATATAATCCTCAACCTTTGTTACTTCTTCTCCTATACTTTCAGTAACTTCATTATCATTATTTTCAATAAGTAATTTACAAGTTGATATAGGAGTTTTTATTTCATGTACCCAAAGCTCTATATATTCTTTATAATCCTTGCTATTTCTAATAGCTTCACTTATATCATCCTTCATTGCTTTTGTTGCCTGCTCTATAATTTCAAATAAAATTTTACCTTCTAAAAAATCTTCTTCACTAGTAATATCGCTAATAAAATACTTCTTATCTAATTCATCTAATCTCTTTAATAAACTTCCATAATACTTGCTTTTTCTAATATAATCATAAATAAAAAATACTATATTGGCTAAAAAATTCAAAGTACATATTAAAAGAATTGCATAGTAGGATACATTTAATCCAAACAATAAATATGATGTAATAATTAAAACAATTATATTAATTATTATAAATATAATCTTATCTTTAAAATATTCTATAAAGTTCATATTAAAATATACCCCTGTCCCCTCTTTGTTTGAAGATAATCAACAGCACCTATTTCTTCTAACTTTTTTCTTAACCTATTAATATTAACAGTCAAAGTATTATCATCAACAAATTCATCATCCTGCCATAAAGCTTTCATTAACTCATTTCTCGAAACAATCTTTTCTTTATTTTTTATTAATGCAAAAAGAATTTTACTTTCATTCTTTGTTAGTTCACACTTTTTATTATTAAATGTCATTTCACTAGTAGACATATTATACTTTAAACCGTTAAATTCAAAAACTTCACTATCTAAATTTTGATATGTTCTTCGAATAATTGATGAAATCCTAGCAAGTAAAATTTGAGTATTATATGGCTTAGTTATAAAATCATCTGCTCCTAAATTCATACTCATAAGCTCATCTACTTCACTATTTCTACTTGTAACTACTATTATTGGAACATTAGATTTCCTTCTTATTTCTCTGCATATATAATAACCATCATAATAGGGTAAATTAATATCTAACAATATTATATGTGGCTCCTCCTTTAATGAAATATCAACTATATTTTCAAAATCTGTTGAATAACTGGTTTCATAACCATATCTATTTAAAAATGTACTTAACTCTAACCTTATTTTTTCTTCATCTTCTATAATGAAAATTTTATTATTCATTGATAAAACCACCTCTTTTCATAATTATATCCATAACTTCTTGTAAAGCACAATTATTATACTTATAAATTAATTTATATGTTAAAATATTTATTATACTTTTTTGTTTTATATTAATTTAAAGATGAGGTGAAATTATTATGAAAGCACTTATTTTGTATACAAACACAGGTGCCGGACATGCTTCTGCTGGAAAAGCAATTTGTAATGCACTTGATAACTTAAATATTAAGACTGTAGAAATAGATACCTTAAGCTTTGCAGGAAAAAACACTTCTAAAAAAATAGAAAATTCTTATGTTAGCATAGTAAAACATAGTCCTAGATTTTTTGGATCACTTTATAAAGCTGGCGTAAAAATTAGTAACCCTAAGGTAAAATCTATAGTTTATATTTTAAATTCTCTTTATGCAAATAAAATATATAATATTATTAATTCTGAAAATCCTGATATAATTATTTGCACTCATATATTTTGTGCTCAAACAATTTCTTATTTAAAAAATAAATATTCATTTAACTCTATTACCGCTGCTATTGTAACTGATTATACATGTGCACCATTTTGGGAGGAAACATCCTTAGATTATTTTTTTATTCCTCATAAAGATTTAACTGATGAATTTGTTAATAAGGGAATAAATAAAGATAAACTCCTTAGCTTTGGATTACCAGTACATTCAAAATTCAAACAACACAAATCTAAAGTTACTGCAAAAAAGGAACTAAATCTTGATCCTAATATGAAACATATATTATTAATGGGTGGCAGTATGGGAGCTGGCAATATACTTGAAAGTACCAAATCCTTATCTGATCAATTACCTAGTATTCAAGTTACGGTTATTTGTGGACATAATGAAGAATTATTTAACGAACTTAATAAAGTAAAACTAAATAAAAATATTAATATATTATCTTTTACAAATTCTATTGATTTATTAATGGATGCAAGCGATATTTTAATTACTAAACCTGGTGGATTGACCACAACAGAGGCCATGACTAAAAATTTACCTATTATAATGATAAATCCAATTCCTGGCGTAGAATCTGCTAACTGTAATTTTTTTAAAAGTCATGGTATGGCACTAGCTTCAAATTCAGTAAATGAAACTTTATCTCTGTGTAAATCCTTATTAACTGACGATTCATTATATAATTCTATTATTCAAGCACAAAAGAAAAATATTAACTTAAATACAGCTGATGATATTGCTAATTTTTTAATAAAACAAGCAAATCATAGGAGGGAATAAACTTGTTCTTTAAAGATATTTTATTAATTATTTTATCTTTTTTATCGGGTTCTATTATGTATTCTTATTTAATTCCTAAATTAGTTAAAGGCATTGATATAAGAAAAATATCAGATGATATGAATCCTGGCTCAGGAAATGTTATTAAATATTGTGGAGTACCATTAGGAATATTATGTGTAATTTTAGATTTATTTAAAGCTTTTATTCCTGTTTTTATTTCTATTAATTATTTTTCTTCCAGTAACATAGCAATTATTTTTATTGCAATTTCGCCAATTTTAGGACATGCCTATTCACCTTTTTTTAAATTTCAAGGTGGAAAGGCTATTGCCTCTACATTTGGTTCATTTTTAGCATTATATCCTAAAAGTTATGTTGCATTAACATTTGCACTTATATTAATATTTTTTAAATTTATTTTAACTATTAAACCAAATTCTAGTGTTATTTTAGTCAGCATTTTATTTTTAGATATATTAGTATTTGCTTCTAATTCTAGTATTTATACTAAATTAATAGTATTTTTATCATCAATAATTCTGGGCCATAAGCATAAAATAAATAGAAATTACGGAGATATAACAATCTCATTATTTAATAAATACTACAAAAAAATTCTTTATCATAATGAAATTACTCAGTAATAACTATATAATTTTTCTATAAAATAATAAGTAGCAAATTTAGATATTTTGATTACTAAATTTGCTACTCACTCTTTCATTACATTAACTTACGATAATTGATTTCTAACTCTATACTATTCAGCTTTTTCTAATTTAGAAATCTGCCTTTCTCCTAAATCAGCTAACTCCTTAAATTGACTTATAGTTTCTTTAAGCCTTGGTAATGCTTCTTGTTTATATGAACTAATTGCATTTAATGCTTCTAAAGTATCAGAAAAGGCTGATTTTAAAGTATCTACAGAAATATTAGATTCAATTGATTGCCTTTGAATTTCTGCTCCTTGCTCCTTAAGCATTTTTGCTGTTCCGCTAATTAAATCATTTGTAGTTTTATTTAATAAATCTATCTTTTTCAAAACTATTTTTTGATTATATAGTGCACTAGCAACTATTGTTGCAGTTCTCAAAGCAGATATAGTTACATTTTTAGCCCTATCAACACCTCTTATAAGTTCTTTATTATTTCTTCTTATAACTTCAATTGCTATTATCCCTTGCTGATTAACAACTATCATTTGCTGCATATCCATAATTCTTTGCCTTAAAGGAAATAATATCTCCTCTGAAACAAAACTAATTCTATCTGGATCATCATTATTAGCTTTTGCTTTATTTAAGGCATCTGAAATCTCCTCATCCATCATTATTCCCATTTCTATTTCTTTAGCTAACTTTTTTGTTAAATCCCTCATAGATAACTCTTCTATTTCCAAAGTAGTATTATCATTTTTTAAAGTTATCTTACCTTTTTCCAAAGATTCCATGATATCATTAATAACATTATCAGCTTTTTGATACTTATCAAAATAAGTACGTATTGGATTTGCAACCCTTCCGAAAAATCCTTTTTTGGTAAAGTCTATCATGCTTGGATCAAGATCTTTCATTGCCCTTTGTAGTTCTGTTAGCCCAATAGCAACTTCTCCTCCTTCATCCCCCATTTTAGATAGGTTTTTTATACTTACTTCTAATAAGGCATTTTTTTTAGATGATTTTTGCATAGTATCTAACCCAAATTCATCAATTGATTTTAAAATCAACTTTCTATCCTCTAATGAATCCATATCTAAATTCATAACTGCTTCTACATTATTATCGCTTAATACTTTTAACTTTTTTACTTCTTCCCTTTCTGGCTTTACAGCTTCTATAACCTCATTTTTAATTTCTTCAGTATCACATACATTCATTGAAAATCCCATGTTCTAATACCCCCTATTTTTCTACATCTCTGCATTAAATAAACTTCCTAACTTATAAATAACATCATCAGAATCTGCATTAATACTTGTTGCCTCATTAATTGCAGAAATATTTTCCAATGCCTTAATATTTGCATTATATCCAATAGTATGAACTGGTATTTCAACTACCTCTAGGATTTCTTTTATATCTTCTAAAGAGTGTCCAATATTAGTTTCACCATCACTTAATACAAAAAGCATTAACTTAGCATCTGGATTCCTTTCCTTTTCTTCTAAAAGCATTTTAACAGCTACGGCAATTCCATCAAATGTTGCTGTTCCTCCACCAGCATCCATATCTTGTACAGCTCCAGTAAATAGTGATCTTTGATTTAAATCGAACTTTCCTATAGGAAGATTAATATTAACATCATTTGAATAAGTTACTAATCCAATAGAATTTTCTTCTCCTATATATTGTGCTCCATTCAATAATGATTTTTTTAGCTCATTTAATGGTTCACCCTCCATGCTTCCAGAAACATCTGCCACAAAAACTGCAGCTATAGGCTTATTGCCATTTTTATTTTCCTTCCATAGCTTTTGAGCCTGTATTATTACATCTCCCTCCAAATCCCCAATTTCACATTTATAATCTTCTAAGTTATTAAATCCATATTCTGTAGCTAAATCTTGATATTTTTCTCCCTTATAAAATTCAATGAATTTATTTAATATTTCTTTCTTTTCTTCAGATAAACTTCCAATTGAATATAATGGACTATCATGTCTATACCCAAATGGTGTAAATACATAATCTGCTTTTAATTCTGGTGAATTTATATATGTTTGATATTCCATAATAAATCCATCTAAAATACCTGATTCAGCAGAATTCCTTAACTGAAGTGTTGTATATGCTACTAATGGTATATTAGTTTGAAATTCATTAAAGCCCTCAATTGCTTTTTCACTTAATGGATCACTTGCATCAAATGTGCTTAATGTTGATACTAAAAAATTTAATCCTGTTGCACTTGCAAATGGATTTGTATATCCCATATTTATTTCCCCATTAGCAACAGCCTCTGTAACATTCTTCAAATTAATTGAACCATACTTTTCTATTAACTCATCATACTTTTCCTTAGACATAATAATACCAGCCACATTTCCAACCATTTTTTCATCATATAATTCAATTGTCTTTCCATTGGCTTTTATCATTTCTCCCCATAGTTCATTTGATGGATTATATGCATCCGGTAAATATTTCTCTGAAACTATATAATCCATTCCAAGTCCTGATGCTACTTGCCTTATCTTAACTGAAACAGTTTTCCCATTCACTTCTATTTCTGCCTCATTAAAATCATTAGCTACATCTATTAACCAACTATCCTTTCCAGTACCAGTTTTCTCACCTGTAGAAAATATTTCAATGTAAGTGTCAGTAGTATTCTCAACTTGTGCTGGATACTTTTCAATATCCGGAATAGTATCTTTTACATCCTCAACACCTAAATCTATGGCTGCTTTTCTAGGTTCTATTTTATTAATATCAATATCTTTACAAATCTTATTCAACTTATCAGTTGCATTTTCTTCAGATATAGCTTCTTTACTTTTTCCCCAATTTTTAGTTAAAGTTATTCCACCATAAACTAATCCAAAAATTACAATAGCCATAACAATCAAGATACCTGCGAGTTTTCCACTTTTCTTACCACCCACTAATCCATACCCCCTACTTCTTTTATTTATCTACTTATAAAATTTTATTTTATTAATTAATTCATCAACCTCCTTAATTGCACTCATATTTTCTAACTCTCCATCCTCTAAACTATTAAATTTTGATAACTCAAAAAGAAATTTATCTAATTTCAGTAAAATCTCTTCATTATCTTCTATAGAATCTTTTACAAAAGATATATATTCATCAAACATATCTTTTTTCTGCTCTTCTATTTTTCTATTAAGTTTTCCATTTTTAGTGTACTTTTTTATTTTTTCATAATCTTGTTCATCAAAAATATTTATTTTATTGATAACACTCTTTATATTTATATAAAATACATCTCTTACTTCAGATATTGTTTTCTTAAATTTTATATAACTCATTTCATTTACAGTAAACTTTTGCAGTAATATATCATCTATTTTTTCTTGCTTTTTATCCATTCTCTCTATTTGCTCTAATAAAATATCAATATCCTTTGAAAAAACTCTTTTACTACTATTCTCCTTTAATGCTTCTATGTAATCTTCACTATCATCTAATTTAGAAATATCAATCTCATCATTTTCTTTTATTAATATTTTATAATTTCCAATAATAAAAATAATAAAGCTCATTATGATTATTGTTATGCCTATTGATGTTTGAAATATATTAATAAAATCTATTTTAATATTAAATAATCCTGGTGAAAAAATAATAATATTAAGCATTACAATTGCAATATTCAATCCTAGTAATGAACTTATTCTTTTAACCTTCAAATTGCAACACCCCTTTTTTCGCTTTTTATATTAAAATATATTCTCCTTTATGCGTGAATATTTATTTTTATAAAAAAACTCTACTCTAAAAATAATATCCATCCTTATGTTTTCAAATAATATTTATAATTTTTATAAATATGCTTATCTAAAAACAAAAAGTCCTATATTAAGGCTTAACTTATATTCAACCTTAATATAGAACTTAATTTTTTATCTAAATGCAGATGGAGATATTCCGTAATACTTTTTAAATAATTTACTAAAATGATATGCATCATTATATCCAACTTTTTGAGCTACTACTTTAATAGGAATACTTTTATCCTTTAGTAAATCTTCTGCTTTTGATAATCTTATTTTAATTAAATGATTTATTGGAGAATCTCCAATCTCTTCCTTAAATATCTTTGAAATATAAACAGGACTTAAATACATATTCTTAGATATCTTGTCTAAGGAAATATCACACATATAATTTTCATTCATATAATCAATAATTTGCCTAACTATATTTTGTTTTTCAGACGATTGAAATGAACAATTATATTCATCTTCCTGCTTTTCTTCACTTTCAAACTCCCTACATAGAATAATCAATAATTTCATTACTAAAGATTTTAGTACCAATGGATACCCCACTCTTTTCATTTTTTCCTCTTTAATAATTTCATCACAACACTTTAAAAATTCATTTTCATACTTTCTTAATTTTATTACAGGTCCTACCCCTTTATTATCTATGTAATTCTCTCTTATATCACTTAATTTAAAGTTATGAACACCTATGTGTAATTGAGTATATTTAGAATACTCACCAGGTGTCTCCATATGATATAATCCTGGATTTGAAATTAATACTTCCCCTTTTTTTATCAAGTAATTATTACCATCGATACAATAGTCAGCTACCCCAGATGTTACTATTGATAACTCTAGGAAATCATGACAATGATACTTAAATTCCCAATGATTATCACTTCCATCTAAACTTGCTTGAAAAGCAAATAATACTTCTGGATTATATTCCTCTGTTCCTCTACCCCATTCAAACATTTCTTTCTCCTTATCTCATAAACTTCATTATAATTATAACTTTATATAATAATATACATCAATAGTTTAAGATATCACATTTCATTTTTATATCTAAAATTATAATCTATATAAGGAAATTATATTGAATAAAAACGGGGGTAACTGTTATGGAAAGTTTAAAATGGATAATGGGATATTTAAAAAACCACATTCCAAAATACAGTATTGCATTAATTTTAGTACTAATAACTTCACTTTTAAGTATGATTAATCCCTTCCTAGCTGGAGATATTATTGATAGGGTCTTAAATGGTAATGAAAAGAATATATTAATCCCTATTTTAATAACTATGCTAGTTGTTGTTGTAATAAAAGGCGTACTTACTTATATATATCAAATGATTTTTGAAAAAGTATCACAAGATATACTTCTTAATATTCGTAAGGATTTATATTCTAAATTATTAAAATTAGACTTTGACTATTATAACAATACCAAAACTGGTGATATTATGGCTAGAATGACTGGTGATACCGATGCACTTCGTCACTTTATAGCATGGGTTGTATATAATATTTTATCAAATCTAAGCGTATTTATATTTGCAATTATTTCAATGTCTATTGTAAGCCTCCCTTTAACTCTATTTATGCTTACTATTTGTCCTATAATTGCAATAACAACTATAAAAATGGGAATTCAAATTTCCCCCACTTTTTATAATATAAGAGAAGCTTATTCAAAGCTTAATTCTGTTACGCAAGAAAATATAAGCGGTAATAGAGTTGTAAAAGCCTTTAGCAGAGAAGATTATGAAATAGAAAAATTTAATAAAGAGAATTTGAATTATAAAGAAAAAAATATGGATACTACCAACATTATAGGTAAATATATGCCTGTATTAGAATACTTATCAAGCTTTTTATCAATAATAATGATACTTGTTGGAGGTATTTTAGTAATTAATAAATCTATGACATTAGGTGATTTAGTCATATTTAATGGGTTGCTTTGGGCATTAAATAACCCTATGAGAATGGCTGGATATTTAATTAATGATACAGAAAGATTCATAGCTTCTTCAATTAAAATAAGAGAATTATTAAATACAGAATCAAATATTAAAAACTCTAAATCTCCTATTAAATCAGAAAGAATTCATGGTGATATTTTGTTTGATAACGTTTCTTTCAACTATGGAGATACTGTAGCCCTAAAAAATATTTCTTTTGAAGCTAAATGTGGACAAACTATTGGAATAATAGGGCCTACTGGAGCTGGCAAATCTACTTTAGTAAATTTAATTTGTAGATTTTACGATGCAACAGAAGGTGAAGTTTTAATTGATTATACACCAATAAAGAACATAGATATTAAACAATTAAGATCTTCAATAGGAATGGCCATGCAGGATATATTCTTATTTTCAGATACCATTGAAGGCAATATAGCTTACGGTAATCCTTCAGCATCACTAGATAAAGTTAAGGATATTGCCAAACTTTCTGAAGCACATGGATTTATTTCTGAAATGCCTGAAGGCTATGACACAATCATTGGTGAAAGAGGTGTAGGCTTATCCGGTGGACAAAGGCAAAGAATATCCTTAGCTAGAGCTTTAATAACTAATCCTTCAATATTGATTTTGGATGATACAACTTCCGCTGTTGATATGGAAACAGAATTTAAAATTCAAAAAGAGGTTAATTTAAATAACCCAAATAGAACTAACTTTATAATTGCTCACAGAATATCTTCTGTTAAATCTGCTGATTTAATATTAGTCCTTGATAATGGCAGAATTATTGAAAGTGGTACACACAATTCATTAGTTAATAACAAAGGATACTACTATGAAGTATATAAAACTCAATTTGGAGATTTCAATTTATCTAAGGAGGTAATATAAATGGCTAGAAATAAATATGATATCGATGAAGAGTTACAAGAAGGTTTTAATTTCTCTCACATTAAGAGACTTACAAAATATATGAAACCATATAAGCAGAAGATTAGCATATCAGTTGTATTAATGCTAATTTCAAGCTTTGTTTCACTTCTTGGACCATACTTAATAAAAATAGCTTTAGATGATATTATACCATCTGGTAATATACTAAACTTAATAATTTTATCCCTTATTTATGCATTATCGCTTGTATTAGTTAGTGCATTTATGAAACAACGTATACTTACAATGGGTGAGGTTGGACAAGATATTCTTGTAGATATGAGAAATGATTTATTTGTGAATTTGCAAACCCTTCCATTTACTTATTACGATAGTAGACCCCATGGAAAAATTTTAGTAAGAGTTGTAAACTATATTAATTCCTTAAGTGATTTATTATCTAATGGATTTGTTAATTTAATTGCCGATACTGTAACTCTTTTAATTACTGTTGTATTTATGTTTTACTTAGATTATAGACTTGCACTAGTTAGCTTAATTGGATTACCAGTTTTAATTGCTGTTATGATGTCCCTAAAAAGGGCTCAAAGACTTGCTAATCAAAGACTTAGCTCTAAGCAATCCAATATGAATGCTTATGTACATGAAAGTATAAATGGAATTAAAGTAACTCAATCTTTTTCTCGTGAAGAAGAAAATATGAAAATTTATGAAGATGTTTGTAAACAATATAGTGATTCTTGGATCGATTCAGTTAAATTAAACTTCTTAGTATGGCCATCTATAGATATTATTTCTGTTGCTTCTATTTCTTTAATTTACTTATTTGGTATTCTAATCTTTGATTCATCAATTAAGGTAGGGGTACTAGTAGCATTTATCGGATATGTATGGAGATTTTGGGCACCTATAACTAATATAGGTAACTTTTATAATACAATAATTAATGCTATGGCTTATTTAGAAAGAATTTTTGAAACAATGGATGAAAAACCATTAATTCATGATGAACCTAATGCAAAAACTCTTCCTTCAATTGAAGGACATGTTGAATTTAAAAATGTAACCTTTATGTATGAGGAAGATAATCCTATATTAAAAAATATTGATATGAATATTAATAGCGGTGAATCTATAGCTCTAGTTGGACCTACTGGTGCAGGTAAAAGTACTATTGTAAGCTTAATAAGTAGATTTTATGATATTAATGAAGGGGAAATTTTAATTGATGGAATTGATATTAAAGATGTAACTTTAAAATCTCTTAGACAACAAATGGGTATCATGCTTCAAGATTCATTTATCTTCGCTGGAACTATAATAGATAACATTCGTTACGGTAAACTTGATGCAACTGATGAAGAAGTTATTGAAGCTGCTAAAATCGTACAAGCTCATGAATTTATAATGGAATTTGAAAATGGATATTATACTGAAGTAAATGAAAGGGGTTCAAGGCTTTCAGCTGGCCAAAGACAACTTATATCATTTGCAAGGGCATTACTAGCTGATCCTAGAATTCTAATATTAGATGAAGCAACTTCTAGTATAGATACTCAAACAGAGCTGCTTCTTCAAAAAGGATTAGATGAATTATTAAAAGGAAGAACTTCATTTATAATTGCTCATAGGTTATCTACAATTAAAAATTCTTCAAGAATAATGTATATAGATGACGGACGTATTGTTGAATGTGGTACACATGATGAGTTAATGTCATTAAAAGGACATTACTACAACCTTTATCAATCACAATATGCGCTTTTAAAAGAAGCAATTTAAAAATAGTTAAGGGTTAATAATAAGAAGTTAATAGTTAATGAATAAATTTAGCTTCAGCTAAATTTAGAAACTCCATAAGGAGTTTCTACCTTAACTCTTAACTAACCTTCAGTGTATTATTAATTTTACTCCCAAATATCCAAAGGATATCAAAGCGGTATTCCATATGCTAATTCCTAGTGATGAGTATAATACAAATCCAAAAAAATCCGTTCGGACAACTCCTGATACTAATGATATTAATGTTCTTATTACAGGTATTAATCTACAAATAAAAACCGCTTTATTACCATACTTTTTAGAATAGCTTAATATCTCTTTAGTATACTTTTCAGTTTTAGGTGCTTTTTTATTAAACCATTCTAGAATCGGAGTTCCTATGTAATAACCTATGATATAAAAAGCTATACTTCCAAACACAGCAGCAGCTATGGATATTAAAATTACTAGAAATAGACTATTTTTTGTTTCTGCTACAAAGGCTCCTATTGTAGGCATAACTACTGTAGCAGGAACACCTGGACAATTTAGATGTTCTAAAAAAATAACTATAAATAAGAAAATAAGTCCGTATTTAGAAAAATACTCTAATATTATGCTAGTCCCCATTACATCCCCCCCCATTTTTACTAGAGTTTTTAAATAATTATTATATTAATATGTTAACCCTTTACCATATATACTTGGAATGTTTCTATTTTAGATGTAATTATAAATTTTTTCTTAATTATTTCATGTTATCGATTTCATTAATTGGAATATTTAAATATTAGTTGTATAATAATCTATGATTTAATAGTAAATTAACTTTTTTTAACAAATATTTAGCTTTAAAAAACAATCATAGGGGGATTTTTATATGAAACTTTCTTTTACCGAGCAGTCGAAGCGCTCATTTTTGAAATTTTTATTTGCTCCATTAATTATTAACTTTATTATTGAGCTTTGTAGTAGAAGAAGCCTGATAGATACTTTTGGATATATCTTCGGTTCTCCATTAGTATTTCTATATAACTCGTTAATTATTTTATCGACTTTATCAGTAGTACTATTATTTAAAAGAAGAACTTTCCTTTTCACATTAATTACAACTATTTGGATTGGTTTTGGTATAACAAATGGTATTATATTAAGCAATAGAGTTACACCTTTTACAGCAACAGATTTAACGCTTGCAGAATTTGGACTAGGTATTATTTCTAAATATTTATCTCCATTAATGACAAGCTTAATTAGTGGTTTCTTAATATTAGTAGTAATAGGAATTGTATTTCTATTTTTCAAAGGACCAAAATTTAAAGAAAAGATTAATTATAAGAGAAATATTTTAATTGTTGCTGCAACATGGACAATCTTATTTGGATCAACTAAGCTTGCAATAACAACAAATGTTATATCTTCTTATTTTGGTAATATCGCATTTGCATATTTAGATTATGGTTTTCCTTATTGTTTTTCAAATACTCTATTTAATACAGGTATTGATAAACCTACTGATTATTCACAAGAAAAGATTGCATCTATTTCTGATTTAATCACTACTAAGGATACAACTAATGTTGCCACTACAAGTGACAATGATAATGATGATATCTTAATAGCTAGTACTGAAGGTGGATTAAATCAAGATGAAACTGAGAAAAAACCTAATATCGTTATGGTTCAATTAGAATCATTTTTTGATCCAACACTAGTGAATTTTTTAGAATTTTCTCAAGATCCAGTTCCTAACTTTAGAAGTCTTATGGAAAACTATCCATCTGGATACGTAACAGTTCCATCTGTTGGTGCTGGAACAGCAAATACTGAATTTGAAGTTTTAACTGGAATGAGCCTTAAGTTCTTCGGTCCTGGTGAATATCCTTATAAAACTATTCTTCAAGAAAGTACTGCTGAAAGTGTAAGTTATAATTTAAAAGATTTAGGTTATTCAACTCATGCTATTCATAATAATAAAGGTACATTCTATAATAGAAATTTTGTATTTTCACAATTAGGATTTGATACTTTTACTTCATTAGAATATATGGAAGTTGAAGAGTTTACTGTAAAGGATTGGGCAAAGGACTTTTATTTAACTGATGAGATATTAAAATCGCTTGACTCTACAGATGGTTCAGATTTCGTTTATACAATTTCTGTACAATCCCATGGTGATTATCCTAAAGAGCAAGTATTAGAAAATCCAATAATTACAGTTGGTGGTTTACCTGATGAAGGAACTACTAACGCATTTACTTACTATATAAATCAACTTTACGAAGTAGACCAATTTATAGGTCAATTAACAGAAGCTCTTTCTCAAAGAGATGAAGATACTGTATTAGTATTATTTGGGGACCATTTACCTACTCTTGGATTTAAAGATGAAGATTTAGATAACGGTTCTATATTCCAAACTGAATATGTTGTATGGAGCAACTTTGATCTTGAAAGAGAAGATCAAGATTTGACAGCTTACCAATTAACAGCTTCAGTATTAGACAGCTTAAATATTGATAGTGGTGTTTTAACTAAATTCCACAACCAATTTAAAGATTCAGAAGATTACCTATCTGATTTAAAATTATTACAATATGATATGCTATATGGTGAAAAATATATTTACAGTGGTGAAAATCCATTTATAGCTACAGATTTAAAGATGGGTACTTATGATATTACTATAACTAATGTTTATGAAGAAGATGGTAACTTAATAGTAAAAGGTGAAAACTTCAATAAATACAGTAAAATTTATATCAATGAGCAATATACAAAAACTGTTTTTGTTGATGAAAACACATTAATGGCACAAAATGTTACCTTAGAACCTGATTCATCAATCGTTGTAACTCAACGTACTAGTGGTGGTGGAAAATTAGGCTCTACAAATACTTTTACTTATACAGTTGATGATGGAGATGTAATTGAAGTTCAATAATATAATTTTAGGGATGTATCAAATTATTTTGATACATCCCTATTTTATTTTTATTATAAACCAGATTCCTCTTTTAATACTCTTAATTCTTCTTCAGTTATATTTCTCCATGTTCCATACTCAATATCGTCTAATTTAATATTCATTATTCTTATTCTCTCAAGCTTAATTACCGTATATCCAAAAGCCTTAGTCATTCTTCTTATTTGCTTATTTAAGCCTTGAGTTAAAATTATTTTAAAAGTATTATTATTTATTTTTTCAACTTTACATGGCCTAGTAATTACATCTCCTATGTCAACTCCATCTGCCATTTTTCTGATAAAATCATTATCAAAGTCCTTATTAACTGTAACTATATATTCTTTTTCATGTAAATTATCTGACTCTAATATTTTATTTGCAAGTACACCATCATTAGTCATTATTATTAACCCTTGAGATTCCTTATCCAATCTTCCAACAGGAAATATATATTGATCATAATTCATATAGCTAATTATATTATCTTTAACTTCTTCAGCTGCTGTACAAGTTACCCCTACTGGTTTATTTAATACTATATAAACCTTATCCTTAGACTGAACTCTTTGTCCATCTAAAAATATTTCATCTTCCTCTTCTACCCATTGCCCAGGTTCACATAATACACCATTAACTACAACTCTTTTTTCTTCAATTAATCTATTAGTTTCTCTTCTAGAGCAAATACCCAAATTACTGAAAAGTTTATTTATTCTCATTAATTAATCTAATCCTCCCTAAATTTATCTTACGTCTTATAACACTATATAAATAATACCTATGCTTAAATAAAATGACAAGTAAATTGACTTTATCTCATTTAATTAAAATAATATAAATAAGTATCCTCTAATGTACTTTTAACATTAATAACATTTAACTCTTTAGGGTCTTTCCCTGAAACTATTCTTGCTAATAGTCCGTCATTAGTTTTTATAATATTGCTAATACTATACTTCTCTTTTATCTTATTAAGTTCATCTTCTTTTATTTTAACTTCAAATACTTTCCCCTGCATATTTTCTACTATAGCAGCAGGACTATCCTTTAATATCAGTTTACCTTTATTCATAAGTAAAACTTCTTTAGATATATACTGTATATCAGATACAATGTGGGTAGTAATAATAACTATCTTATTTATAGCAATTTCACTTATAAAATTTCTTATTCTTATTCTCTCCATTGGATCTAATCCAGCCGTAGGTTCGTCTAATAATAACACTTTAGGATCGTTAAGTAATGATTGAGCAATAAGTATTCTTTGTTTCATTCCACCTGAATATGCCCCTAATTTCTTATCAGCATTATCTTGCAAATTAACTAACTCCAATACATTTTCAATTCTTTCTCTTGCTTCTTTTTTAGAAAGTCCTTTTAATGATGCCATATACCATAAAAATCGCCTTCCAGTAAAGCTTTTGTAAATACCTTGCTGTTGTGGCATGTATCCCAATATATTTCTAAAGTCCTTACCCAATTTCATTATATTTTTATCATTATATAATATTTCTCCACTATTAGCTTTAATATTATCAGCTATTATATTCATTAAAGTAGATTTTCCAGCTCCATTAGGACCTAAAATACCATAAACACCACTAGTAAACTCAGTATTTAAGTTATCTAAGGACTTTGACTTTCCTTTAACATATGTTTTGCTTAAATTCTTTATTTCTAGTTTCATGCTTGTACCTCTCTTTTTAATAACCTTTCATTTTTAAACTTCTTTTGTGTAATAAATATCATCCCACTTACTAATGTTATACTGATAATAAAATAAATTAAATTGAACCTTATTCCATGTTTATAAGCTAATGACTCATTAAGGCTAAAAATATTTGAAATTGATACATTTCCATTAAGATTTATTCCTATTATTCTCATTAATATACTTGGTATTAATAAAATTGTTGAAAAAATTATAGTAGCAATATGATTTTTACTTAAGACAGATAAACAAAGTATACATGCTGTTATACACATTACCCCTACATATTTTAATATATTTTCAAAAATTATAAATTTTAAAACTGTTAACTTCCATGAAAGATTCATATATTTTTCTATACTTTGAATAGGTGCACTTAAAAATTCAAATCCAAATTCATTTATAACATTAATATAGTTAGGCATATATACTAGTACAAATAATAATCCTGTAATTATATAAGCTATAATGAATTTATATAAAAATAATTTATTTCGTTCCTTACTAGCTTGAATTAATATCATAGCTCCACTTTTATATTCTTTTGCAAAAACATTAGAAAAAATAATAATAAGTAATATACATAAATATACTCCATTGTTCAATTCCGATTTTAAATTAAATAATTCTTCTTTTATATTTTTATCTATAAAATGAACATTTATCTTTGTCTTATCCTTTATATATTTTAAGTATTGATATTGATTATATAATTCATCGAATGCATCTACTCTCTTATTAAGAATTTCTAATTTCAATGATTTTTCTTCATATTCAGACCTAGTTATTCTATCTTTTTTTAATAAATACTCATTCTTTGCTTTTTGCTCTCCAATACTGTAAAGTTTTATTTGTTCCCTCTCTAAGTAGTTCTCTTTGCCTTGATTTAATGGTCCCGAAAGTTTATTTATATAATTTTTATATATAATAGTATCATTATCATAATATCTTTCTTCATCAATATTTATATTAGAAACACTTATAAATACAGCTATCAAAATTAATACATAAGTTTTATTTTCAATAATTATTTTATACATCTCATTAAAAAATAATGTTGATGGTATCGTAATTCTACTTATCTTATTTCTTAACTTTGAGAAAATATTTAAATTTAATTCTTTACCTTTAATATCTTTTTCCTTTATAAAAATTAAAATATTAACTACTATAAGTGTTGGCAAAACTGTTATTAACATAAGTTTATATATGAAAAATAAGTTTATTGCTTTTGCAAAAAAATTTATATTTACATATTCTCCCACTACTTTTCCTATCGATAAAAACGAAAATATATTTATATATTTTAAAGTATTTAAGGTAGAGTTAAATGGAATAAATTTATAAAATATATAGCTTAAAAAAATAAAAATAATTACTGCCATATATGCTTTTGTTATATTTTTATTTAATTGAATTATCATCGTAATTATTATTGAAATCATTATTACGGTAAACATTTTAAATAATATTAAAAGTAATAAATATTCTTTGATATTTATTAACATATTGCAGCTTCTAAAGTTTGAAATAGATTGGATACTTCTATTTACATCCCCAAATCCATATAATTTATTTGAAGCTATAATTAATAAAAAATAGATAATAGCTGTTATTATAATTATTGAAATAATCATTGTAATTAATTTTGTAATAATTAATGGGGCCCTTCCCTTCTTATTAGCTTTAATAATCATTAAGGTTTCATTTTCTCTTTCTTGTGAAAATATACTTATTGATAAAATTATAATTATTAATAATATACTTAAATCTGCTAATAAGTAGTTAGATATAGATGTAACCCCTTTTTCAATTCCTACAGTTGTTTCTACTAAGTTTAGTTTTTTGAAATCTTCTGCTGTTTTTATTATATTGTTATATGAAAAACTTCCCTTTTTATGAAATATGGATACTTTAATAAGCTTGTCCTTATCTTCTTCTACGCTTTTTAAGTAATCTTTATATGTATCAACATAATTAATTTGATTACTTAAAATCTCTATTAGATATAAATCTACATTAAGCATATTGAAATCTTTTGAATATATACTTTTATTAAACTTTTCTATGAGTGCTTTTTCTTCATCTTCTATGACCATATAATTATTATCATTTTCTATATACATATAATAAACATATATATAATCATTTAACTCTTTTCCTAGCTCTTCTAACCCTTTAGAATCATTTTTATAAGTTTTTTCAAACTCATTATACCTATCTAAATTATTTATAAGCATATCATTATATTTAATCTGCTCATTATAAAATCCTAAAATACTTATAATAATTAATATTATAATGCTAGCTATTACCGATTTATTAGAAAATATTTTTTTAAACTCATACCTTAGTATCCATCTCTCCCCCTTTCATTTACCATAAAACAATTAAATACTATTTTAAAATCTCATAATATTCTTAAATGAATATTATTTACTAACAGCCGTATCTAAATATTTTTCTTCTAATTCAAATAATGTTTTCCACATCAAATTTCCTGTTCCTATTTCGCTTTTATCAATATATTTTATATATGCTTCTTCTTGATTTTGTCCCTTTAAAAACATATATTTTTCATCTCCACTAATGATATTGCCTTCTATATAATTATCTTCAATACTTATAGAATCTATTTTATTTCCTTCCTTATCATAAACTATTATTATTCTATTTTGCTCCTTATCCTCCTTGGATAGAATATTATCTATGTATATATAACTATCATCAGAATAATGAGTTAAGTCTGAAAACTCCCTTTTAAATAGCTTTTTAGAAACACCAGTTTCTATATCACTTTTATAAATATAATCACTATACTCTATATCTTCTTCATTAATACTTATTGGAGTAAATATATAATCTCCTTCACTTATAGTTAATGGTCCCACATATTTTAAGTTAATATCTTCTGCGATTTGTTTTACATTATTATCATTAATATCATATACAAATTCTTTACCCAAAAAAATTTCATCTTCTGAATCATATTTAGTATATCTTACTTTATTTCCAACAGGAGTTATATCATGAATTATAGCCATAACTCCTTTCCCTGAAACTATTTCAATTGGTTTTACTGACTTTTTAAAAATATCATACTCCTTTAAAGCATATTCATATATTCCATCTTCTACTTCTTGCTCATCATTAGAAATAACAGATGTTGCATAATATAGTTTTCCTTTATGTAATGCCATTGATGTTATATTATCCTCAAGAGTACAAACTGTTTTTCTTTTAGAACCATCTAATGAAATTCTGATTAGTTCTGGTTCCCAAATATCTTTTAAAAAATCCATATCAATATAACAATAAATATAATTATCATATGTAGCTACTAATTTAGGCTGCCCATCAGTTATTAAAAATCCATTACACTTATACTTCTTTGTTTCATCTAACTCCTTATCATGTAAACAATTAGGTTTATCACATAAAACTAATGATTCCATTGTTTCATAATCACAATAATATAAATATAATCCATTAATAAAATAATATCCTTCGCTACTAGAAGTTAAAGCTTGTACAGAATTACTCTCTCCATACATATATTGGTACTCTGTATCAATACTTTGTTTTCCACAACTAATTCCAGAAAAAATTATAAAAATAAATAAGCTTAATAATATATTTTTCATATATTCTCTCCTTATAATGAATATGTTAGATAATCTTATTAGATATATATCATCTAATAAGAGTTGTATCTAAATATTTTTCTTCCAGTTCAAATAAAGTTTCCAATTTAGCAGTTCCTGTCCCTATTTTACTTTTATCAATATATTTTAGATATGCTCCACTTTCATTTTCATACCTAACAAATATATATTTTTCATCTCCACTATTAAAGTTATAGGAATCATTTACCTCTGACACCTCTATACTTTCTAATCTATTTCCCTTTTTATCATATATATTTAATACCCTCTTTTTATTATCGTTATTTAATGATGCTACATTATCTGAATATATATAATTATCATCTGAATAATAAACAATTTCCTCAAATGTTCTTTGAAATAAAACTTTTGATTCTTTTGAATTTAAATCATTAATGTATATATTAGAATCTAAAATCACCTCATCATCTTTAATTATTCTTGGAATAAACATAATCATTTTATTGAAAATACTTACAATTCCTAAATTTTCATCAGTAACTTCTTCTCCAACCTTATATTCAAGTTTACTACTTAAATCATATACATAATATCCATATTTCAATTCATTATTATCTCCACTAAATTTTGTATAAATAAGTTTATTACCAATTGGAATAATCTCTTGAATAGATGCCATTACACCTTCATATTTTAGTATTTCTTTAAATTTACTATTTAATTTAGATATATCATATTCCTTAATATAACATTCATACAAACCATTATTTTCATCTTTAACATTTTCTACAGAATAATATAATTTTCCCCTATGTAAAGCCATTGACATTATATTTTCTTCCAACTTACAAACAGTTTTTCTTTGTGTGCCATCTAAAGAAATCCTAATTAATTCTGCTCCTGAATAATAATCTTTTAAAAAATCATTTTCTATATAATAATAAATATAACCATCATAAACTGTTAATAATTTAGGACTACTTCCATCATTTATAAAACCATTACAATTCATTTTCTTTGTCGAATCCATTTCTTTATCATGTAAACACTCTACTCTATTACATAATACAGTAGACTCCATTGAATCATAGTCACAAAAATATAAATACAGCCCATTAACAAAATAATATCCATCATCACTTGCTGTAATATATCTATCTCTTTCCCCCATCATATACATATATTTTGCATCTTGTCCCTCTATATATTTATTAATACTTTCCACATTTTTAGAGCAACCTACCATATATATATTGATTACTAAAGCAATAATAAAAATTCCTATTCTCATTATTTGTTCCCCTTTTAACAAGAAGAGAAATTAAAATACTTTTTAATTCTCTTCTCTTTTTAAGTTAATTTTTACTTGATCTATCTTTTCCAAACAGATGTAGCTGTTTTCGAGTATCTTTCACTACCATAAACATTATGAATACCTGTAACTTCTGTTTTACGAGCACCATTTATTATATTACCAACAGATGCCGTATTTTCTCTTGGTCCACTTGTTGAAACAGATGAACTTTTTTTGTAAGCTTTACTATTAATATCCCATTGAGTATATTCACATACTGTAGAAATCATCTCCCCTGCATAAGTAGACCATGTCGTTGCTGTTCCATATGTTTGTTGTGGATTTCGTCTTGAACCTGCTGCAAAAGCATTTGTTGTTATCATTCCTAAAATTAATCCAACAGTACTTATAGATATTATTGATTTTTTTACTTTATTGTTCATATTTTTCTCCCCTATTAACATAATTTAATCACGATTATGTATTAATCATTACATTTATGCCTTTTTTTGTAAATATATATATATGTTTTTTATGATTATTCACAAAATTTTTCTTTATTGTGTTTTTTGTGATTTAATACAAAAATTCTTGCATTTTATTTTTTTATTATTTCTTCTAAAATATTTCTTTAATTCATTACAAGTTGGCTTAACCCACTTTTTAACGCTTGCTATTAAACGCTAATACTTTTACATATATACCCAAATAAAAAATATATACCCATGTCCACTTTCTATCATCAATTTTACAGTTTCGAACCTTTAAATCCGTTGCTATCACTAGCTTATTGACTTCACCTTTTTATATTTTTTCATGAATAAAAAAAGTGGCTTTCGCCACCTAAAATAATAAATAGGTAAAAGTTAAAATGTACACAAAAAATAGTGTGATTTTTTACAATTATATCTATTAAACACTATTTATATTTCTAACCTTTACCTATTATTGTTGCCTATTTTTATTACCTATTATCCATTGCCTTTTCCATATTATAAGGTTCTGCATGAATATTAATTTCTTTTATATAACATAAATTATCTATTATACTTTTCTCTAAGTTATCTGCAATTTCATGTGCCTCTTCTAAGCTCTTTGATTTATCAATAAAAATACTCATATCTACATATGCAACTGATCCATATTTTCTTGACTTCAAATCCTTTATACCATATATTCCTTCATTAGTTCTTACCATATTTTTAATTTTAATAATGTCCTTTTTATTAATTGCACTATCCATTAATTCAGCACATGAAATCTTTAAAATATTTATACCAACCTTAACAACAACTATAGCTACTATAATAGATGCAATTGGGTCTAATACCTTAAACCCTAGCATTGCCCCTCCTATCCCAATAAACGCAGCTATAGATGATAATGCGTCCGATCTATGATGCCATGCATCAGCCTTTAACGAAGAAGAGTTAATCTTGTTTGCTACTCTTATAGTAATTTGATATTGATACTCCTTAACACCTATTGAAATTAAAGCTATTATAAGTGGCAAAACACTAGGCACTTCAATGGTATTAATATTAAGCAACTCAATAGCTCCATTATATCCTATTTCTAAGGCCACAATTATAAGTACCGTTGCTAAAATAAACGATACTAAACTTTCTGCTTTCTCATGCCCATATTGATGTTCTTCATCCCTTGGTTTTCTAGAAATTTTGTTACCTATAAGAATACCAATTGAAGTTATAATATCAGAAGCTGAATGTAGTCCATCTGCAATAATTGCAGATGAATTTCCAATAAATCCAGCTACTATCTTCATTATTGTTAATCCTATATTAAGTAAAATCGATAATATTGTTACTTTATTCGATTCATCATACCTATTTTTCATTGTTATCACTCCATTATCATTTGATAGAATCATTATATGTTTCACCTTTATAAGTGTACACATTTTTCTCTTTGTTAATCATTATCAATTGATAATAAAATTGGTTTATTGATATTAAAAATTACAAGGAGTAATTAATTACTCCTTGCTCATTTAATATACAAACTCTAAGTTTTCCTTTATATTAAAGAAATCCGAATAATCTATATCAAATAATGGCTTTTTAACCTTTGATACATTAATATTTTCCTTAATCAATTGAGTTAAAACTCCTGCATATGATAAATCACCTTGAATTATCGCTCCATAAATACATCCATCTTTGTAAATTATCTTTTTATAATCATCTCCATTTTTATCTATAACCTCTTCATAACTATCATCTGGCTTATTTACAACCCCAAGAGACATAGTTGGAAGTCCTAAAAAACTCATAGTATTTTTACTTCCAAAGAAATCATTCATAAATGCAACTTTTCCACTCATATTACTTGCAGCTATAATTCCTTCCTTAACAGCTGTTGGCCAAATAGGATTTCTTCCACTTATATCGCCAGCTGCATATACATCTTTTGCATCAGTTTCACCCTTTTCATTTATTATTACTCCAAACTTATCACAGGTTACTGAAGTTCCCTCTAAAAATTTAATATTTGATCTAACACCAGTACAAGCTATTACAAGTTCACATGGTATCTCTTCGCCTGTATTAAGCCTTAATGCTACTGGATTTTTATTATCATCTATTATTAATTTTTCAGCTTTTACACCAAATTTTAAATTTACTCCCCTATCTTCAAGAAGCTTTTCATATCTATTTGCAGCATATTTATCTAATTGAAGTGGAAGTATTCTATCTCCCATTTCAACAAGTGATACATTTATATCATAATCAATTATTCCAGCTAAAGCATCTATACCAACTAATCCTCCACCTAAAACAACAACATTCTTAACTTTATTTGCAACTTCTTTTATTTTAAGAGCATCTTCTAAATCTCTAAGTCCTACAACATTATTAGCTTCCCTTAAATTTTCTATTGGTGGTATAAATGAATATGCCCCTGTTGCTAACAATATTTTTTCATACTTAATTTCTTGCCCATCATCTAAAGTGACACTATGCTCTTCAGGATTTATTTTAGTTACTTCCTTTCCTTTAATCCATTTTATATTGTATTTATCAAAAAATTCCCTTGGAGTAAAATCTAAATCTTCTACAGTTCTTCTTCCATCTAAATAATGATGTAAAATACATCTAGAATAAACGTGTTCATCTTTTGAAATTAAAATAATTTCTGCATCTTTATTATATTCTCTTAAGGTTCTAGCACCATTAATTCCTGCTGCTGAAGCTCCTACCACTACATATGCCATTAATCCTCTTCTACCTCCTCTAATGTTAAAGCTTCCATCGGACATCTTGCTACACATTGTGGATAATTTTCCTCTGTTGACCTACACATATCACATTTCATTACTTCCTTATCTGTTGCACTATCCATCTTTAATACACCATAAGGACATGCCATTATACACATAAAGCAACTAGCACATCTTGATTTATCATATAAAACTAATCCTGTTTCATCATCTCTTCTCATTGCACCAGTCATACAAGTGTAAACACACTCTGGCTTAGAACAATGTCTACAATATATCGGAGCATATCTTCCCTCACTATTAATAGTAATTCTTCCCCTTGTATCACCACCATGAGCAACTTTACAAGCAGTGGTACATGTTAAACATCCTATACATTTTTTTCTATCTATTTTTATTCTCTTCACATCTCTCACCTAGCCAATCTTTTCTATTTTTACAGGTACATATTTAAAGTTAGGTTCTTTTGAATATGTATCAAATATTGAAGGCAAAAGTGAATTGGCTTCTATATAGTGCATAGGTGCATAAATTTGATTTTTCTTAACAGTTCTTGATAGCTTAACAAGGAAATCGTTACTTACGCCATTTGGAGAAGATATCCTAACTATATCATTTTCCTTAATATTTAATTCTTCTGCTAATTCATTATTAATATTTACATAACCTCTATGAGGAACAATTGCACTTACATCATTTATTTCACGTGTTCTTGTTTGTGTATGCCATTGTCCTACTGTTCCTCTTCCAGTATTAAATAAATAAGGATATTCTTCGCTTGCTTCTATTGGTACTTGCGCTACATCTTCATACATAAACTTTGCCTTTTTACTAGGTGTAAAATATTTATTATCTTCAAATAATCTTCTTTCATCTTCTTTAATTTCTTCACCTTTTCTACAAGGCCATTGTACTCCTCTAGAATCCTTTAAAGAATCATAATCTACACCAGTAATATCACATGGCATTCCTTTTGAACATTCTTTCATTAACTCAAAAGCATCTCTAGGAGTTTTCCATTTATCTAGAAGTTTACCCATTCCTAAAGCCTTGCCTACTCCAAGCATAATATCATAATCTGTTAATTCATTATCCTTCTTTTTAAGTACTGGGTTTAATTTTGATAATCTTCTTTCTGTATTTATTATTACCCCTTCTTTTTTTAATCCATTTGCTGAAGGTAATAATAAGTCACAGTAATGAGCTGTTTCAGTATCAGCATAAATATCTTCTACTACCAAAAAGTCTATCTTTTCAGCAGCCTTTTTAAACTCTAAATTATTAATCCATGAACTTAATGGATTAGTTGCAACAACCCATAAAGCCTTTATTTCACCTGAATTTATTTTATCTATAATTACGTTATAAGGTAAGGTTGGTTTTGTAGGTAACATTTCTTCATCCATAGCTAACACTTCTGCTATACGCTTTCTTCTTACTGGATCGCTATACTCTCCACCACCATAAAATCCTGTTGTATTACTAAATAATCTTGATCCCATTGCATTACATTGTCCTGTAATTGAATTAGCACCTGTTCCTACCCTACCTATATTCCCTGTCATTAATGCAATATTTATTATTGCCTGAGCATTTCTTACTGCTTGATATCCTTGATTTATTCCCATAGTCCACCAAAGTGATACTCTTTCACCTTCATGAATTATTTTTGCAAGCTCTAACATCCTCTCACTAGATATTCCTGTTTTGTCTTCTACCTTATCTAAAGTAAAATCTTTTACCTGTTCTTTAAAGCCTTCAAAATCCTCAGTATACTTTTCTATGTACTCTTTATCAATCCAGTCTTTTTCTATTAATATATTTGCTAAAGTGTATAAGAATGTTAAATCACTCTTAGCCTTTATATCATACCAAATATCACAATTTGTTACTGTTTCTGATCTTCTTGGATCAACTGCAATAAGTTTAGCATTACGTTTATTCTTTCTTACTCTACTCCAAAGAATTGGGTGACACACTACTGGATTGGACCCTATTAATATAATTACATCTGATTCTTCTAAATCTTTTAATGTATATGGTGGTGCATCAAAACCAAAACTTTGTTTGTATGCTACTACTGATGTTGCCATACAAAGTCTAGTATTACCATCTCCATTTCCACCTAAAAAGTTTCTTCCTATATGGCCAATTAGGGCCATTTCTTCTGTTGCTAATTGTCCTGTACTTATAAATGCAAAGCTTTCTTTTCCATATTTACTTTGAATATCTAAAACTCTATCTGCAAAAAGTTTAAATGCTTCATCCCATGAAATTTGTTTCATAAGTCCATCTTCACCTCTCATAAGAGGTAATACAGGATTGTGAACTTTTGTATTTTGCTTATCTAAGTTTAACCCCTTTGTACAGCAAAAACCTTCATTTACCGGATAATCTTGTGTAGGGACAACTTTTTTTATTTCATCATCTTCTACATGAAAATCTAGGTTACACGCTATAGAGCAATAGTTACAAGTTGATCTTATTACTTCCATTTAAAACACTCCTTACTTAAATATAAATAATAAAATATTTACATATCGTTAAGTCTTTAATTAATTAAATAACAATTAATAATTTAATTTTTAATTCTATTTTATTTCCTCATATAATGTACTCCTGCCCAATTTACATTTTCACTAACTTCGGCTATTTCTGGTAAGTTAACTCCATCTAAAGCCCATTTCTTATATTCCTTATATCCAACTCTATCAACTATATATCCAATATGTTCTTTTCCATAAGGTGCATCTGGACTTATATATTCCCTAACAAATTTATAAGTATTATCTATAACTTTTAAAACAGTATCTTCATCAGCCCATTTTATAAAATCTTCTGCAATTCTTGGATTCGTTTTCCCAGTTCTACCCATAATAACAATTCTATAATACTTCTTAGGACTTCTGGTCCATGCGTTATTAGGACATGCTAAAACACATTCTCCACAACCAATACACTTACTTGGATCTCTTACAACTTTATAATTCTTTGCACTTAATGCTGTAGTGGATACTTGTTTACACTTCTTTACACATGCCCCACAAGATATACATCTATATGAATCATAAACTGGCAAGCACATTCCTATTATTCCGATATCATGCATTCTAGCTTTTATACAATCATTAGGACATCCTGTTGCTGCAATTTTTACATGTAAGTCATCGGGATAAACCATATCTTCAATTTTTCTTGCTAATTCTGTTGTATTATACTGAGCCTTAGGACAAATATTATTTCCAATACAAGAAGTTATATTTCTTGTACCTGCAGAAGGATATCCTGATCCCTTATGCTTTTGATTAGTACCCATATTGTCAATAATAGGTTGAAGTGCTTCATTTACTTCATCCATACGCTCCATTGGAATTCCTAATACTTCAAACCCCTGTCTTGTTGTAACATGAACCCTTCCATCTCCATATTTATCAGCTAAATCAGCAACTAATTTTAATGTATCTGTACGAATTGATCCTCCTGGAATTCTAATTCTTACTGCTGTCATATATTTGTTTTTAGTTATTCTAAATGCATTTTTCATGGTCTTTCTTGTATTTAAATCATGTATAAGTGCCATAGCCTATCCCTCCTAATCATATAATGTCTTTCCAAAAGCATAATTAAATACTGGTCCATCTGTACATATATAAGTAGTATCCATTCTACAATGGCCACATTTTCCTAATCCACAACACATTTTTCTTTCATATGAAACCCAAATATTATAATCCTCTATACCTATCTTTTGGAATTCTGCTATTGTAAATTTCATCATCATTGGAGGTCCCACAATTACTGCTGAAACACTTTCTTTATCCTTAATTTTAAGCTCTGGTATATATTTAGTTACAAGCCCTACATCGCCATCATAATTCTCTTCAGCTTTATCAACTGTTAATATAACATTAAATTTTGATTTCCATTTTTGTATATCTTCTTTAAATAAAACATCTTCAGGGGATCTAAATCCACAAACTAATGTTACACTTTTACATTCATCTATATTTTCATAAAAATATTCCAAAATTCCTCTAACTGGAGCTAATCCACTTCCCCCTGAAACTATTATTATTTCTCTATCTTTATAATTTTTAATTTCAAAACCATTCCCATATGGTCCTCTTAATTGTATACTGTCACCTATATTTAACTTAAATATCTCTTCTGTAACCTTACCAACTTCTCTAATTGTAAAATCTAAATATTCATTGCTAAATCCTGATACTGATATTGGTGATTCTCCATATCTAGGCATTGAAATTTCAAAAAATTGTCCTGGATTTATTTCATCACATTTTCTATTTACTCTAAAAGTCCATTCTTTTGGAGTATGCTTTATAATATCTAAAATTTTCACTTTATAAGGAATATACTCATTTACCATCTTCTAATCCTCCCTTTGCTTACTTTTAACAAATTGAGTTACTTTATTCATAGCAGTTGATATTGATATATATTGAGGACATACATCATCACATCTTCCACATCCTATGCACATTTGTGGTCCAAATCTTTCACCATAATCGTACATTTTATGCATCGTTCTATATCTCATTCTATCTCCATTTCTTACTCTAACATCATGTCCTCCAGCCATTAAAGAAAATCCTGGTATTTGACATGATGCTCCAACCCTCCTTCTTTCACCACATCTTGCATTATCCTGACTCACTACATCTTGCATCGTATAGCAGGAACATGTTGGACAAGAAAGATTACACCTTCCACATGCTATACATCTATAGTCATATTCTCTCCAAAGCTCTGCTTCCGCCACCTCTAAAGGATTTAATTCTTCTGGCAATGTTACTTTTACTTCATTAGAGGATACAAATTCAATATTAAAGTCTGCTTCTGTTCCTACAAAAATATCTTTAAACTCATCATCTTTAACATCTATATAAACATCACCCTTATCAACCTTAATTGCTAGTGAATAATCATCGGTCTTATTAGTACCAAAACTTACACAAAAGCAATTTCTAAAGCTTTCTGCACATCCAATTAATACTATCTTAACTTTATCCCTAAGCCTCTTATAATAATAATCAGGTTCTTTACCATTATTTAAATAAACATTGTCTATACGATGTAATCCATGAATATCACAAGAACGCATAAAAACTAACATTTTTCGTTCATCTATAGATGGAATTTTATATTCATCTTCATTGTAATAAAATAATGTTTCTGTAACTGGCATAACTACTTCTTTAGCAGTAAAATGTGATTTACGATCAAATTCAATTTCATTAATACTTTTGATTTCTTCATATCTAATTACATCTGTATCTGAATATTGACCTGCATAGGGTATAGATACTGGAGCAATAACTTTATACTTATCTTTAATGTTGTTTATTATATTGTCAAACTCTTCAACAGTAATTTTAATTTTCATTAGTTCCACCTCACTTTTGTCATAAGTTTATCTTTTGTAAAATTATTCTTATATATTCATGATTTTAACTACACATTTAAGTTTAAAATTTTCTAAGGCTTAATAAATACACAAAAAAAGAGAGATGTTTTTTTACATCTCTCTACTAAATAAATAAACCTTCTACTATTGGGCTAAAGTTATAAATTGCCATTATCACATCACTCAAAAAATTAGCTACATACCTTGTAACTGGACCAATTGCTATAAAAACCTTAACTAATCAAGATAGATAAACCAATATTATCTCATCTTCATTAATTAAGGTTTCGCCTGCTATTCAGTAACCATCGCAACACTGTCCAGTAAACGTTTATATATCATTTATCTTTTATTTTGTCAATTTAATCCCAATACATCTTTTCTCCAAGCAAAAGTTCTTATTACTCTTTTTCATTTATTAATAGCTTATTTAAAAATTCACGTATTTCACCTTCATTTAAATATACATCACCAATCATTCCATGAATTCTATAATATTCAATATAATCATGAAAATCCGACCCTGCAGTATAAATCATATTTCTTTCTTTAGCTATATTAATTAAATTTTTAGTTTCCTCTTCAGTATTTTTATAATACTTTGCTTCTATTCCATCAAAATTAATATTAATTATATTTTCAAAATCCTTTTTACATAAAAGTACAGGATGCGCTAAAACAACTGTAGCTCCAAAAAATCTTAATATATCCACTCCTGTTTTAACACATATCTTATTCTTATACCCGCAAAAATCTATATCATTATAAAATATCTTCCTTATATCTTTTACATTGCCTTGTTTAACCTTTAAAAGAATAGTTTTAAGTAATTCGTTATTATAGCTATCATCCTTAAAATAACCTAATACATGAACTCTGCACTTCTCATATCTAGTAGATAATTCTACTCCTGGTATTACTCTTATTCCTTGCCTTTTTCCTTCTTCTATAGCCTCATCAATTCCCTCTGTATTGTTATGATCTGTTATTGCTAGGATATCAACCTGTTTTATTTTAGCTAGCCTAATTATCTCAGTAGGTGTAAGGCCTCCATCAGAGTAAGTTGAATGAATATGAAAATCACCTTTTGTATACATACTTTTTCCCTAATAATTATTTACCTTTTATTATATGTTATTTTATATTTTATGCACCTTAAAATACAAAAAAAGACAATCCCTTTGGATTGCCTTATGTAAACAAATTATATTGATAATTATTTGTTTAATTGAGCTTTTGCAGTTTCTACTAAGTTTGCAAATGCTTTTGGATCGTTGATAGCTATTTCAGATAACATCTTTCTGTTCATGTCGATTCCAGCTAATTTAATTCCGTTCATGAATCTTGAATATGAAAGACCATTCATTCTTGTAGCAGCATTAATTCTTGCTATCCATAATCTTCTGAAATCTCTCTTCTTTAATCTTCTTCCAACGTATGCGTTTCTTAAAGCTCTTATTACAGATTCGTTAGCAGTCTTGAATAATCTGCTCTTTCCACCGTAGTAACCTTTTGCAAGCTTTAATACTTTTTTATGATTTTTACGAGAATTTACCGCTCTCTTAACTCTTGCCATTTTGTATTCCTCCTAAGTCCTCTATATTATAGGTATGGTAATAATTTCTTCATTGCTTTTTCTTGAGTAGTTGAAACATAAGCAGCTTTTCTTAAGTTTCTCTTTCTCTTAGCGCTCTTCTTTGTTAAGATATGGCTCTTGAAAGCTTTTGCTCTTTTTATCTTTCCAGTACCAGTCTTCTTAAATCTTTTAGCTGCACCTCTGTGCGTTTTCATTTTTGGCATGATTATATTCTCCTCTCTGGTTATGCTTTTTTAGGGGCTAATACCATTGTCATGTTTCTTCCTTCTTGTTTTGCTGCTTTTTCAACAACACAAACATCTTCAAGCTTTGAAACAAAGTTTTCTAAGATTTTTAACCCTAGGTGACCTAATGTTGCTTCTCTACCTTTGAATCTAACAGTGACTTTAACTTTATCCCCGTCTAATAAGAACTTTCTAGCATTTTTAGCCTTGATAGCTATGTCATTTTCTTCAATAGTTAAACTACATCTGATTTCTTTAATGACAGTTACCTTTTGCTTTTTCTTAGCTTCTTTTTCCTTTTTAGATTGCTCGTAAATGTATTTGCCTAAGTCCATTATCTTACATACTGGTGGCACTGCTGTTGGAGATATCATTACTAAGTCTAAATCCTTCTCCTCAGCCATTTGTAAAGCTTCTTTTGTGGAAATTACTCCTAATTGATTACCTTCTGAATCAATTACTCTAATTTCCTTTTCTCTAATACTTTCATTACAAGTAAAGTTTTTACTGATAACATTCACCTCCGATAAAATCTATCAAGAAAAATATATAAATAAAAGGGCGACATATAATGCCGCCCTCGTATTATTTAGAAAATCTAGACATACTTCTAGATGAAAATCCAATAAACTCATTACCTTACTAAGCTGTGCCGTAAGGCGAGAAACGGCTGTTTCTTCTTGACGAAATTTATTATAACATTGGAATAACTCATTGTCAAACTTTTTGTTAATGGTTATTCTAGAAAAATTTAGATTTTATTCACATATGCTAATTTCTCTTTTCATATTTCCCTTTATCATGTAGCACTTATCAAGTATCTTAAAACCAGCTGAAGTTATTATATTATCCATATCTTCAAAAGTAATTATAACTAGTCTACGAGCTATCCTTCTTGAGGTATTAATTATATCCACCTGTTCTTGTACAGTAATAGGTGAGTATAATCCATAAGGAATATCAACTATGGCAACATCATATTTTTCTTTTATATTATGCATATCTCCACTAGTTATTATCTCTCTATTATACCCCAAATACTCTATATTATTCCTTGCATTGCAAGCAATAGATTTACTAATTTCATATCCCTTTATATTAAATCCTAAATCTAAAGCTTCTATAACAACAGTTCCAACACCACAACATGGATCGATTATATTTAAACTTCTATCATCACAAGTAGCAATATTAACTAATGCCCTAGCCATTCTTAATGGGATAGCATTTGAATATGAATGTGGTTTATCATTATGCCTTTGCCATTTAAAATCATTTTTTATAAGCTCGCCAAATATCCATTTGTTTTTAAACTTTGTCACTGCAAGTTCTACTTTAGGATTATGAATATCAGGAAATCCTGTTACTACAAATCCTATTCCTCTAACTGCATTAAGGCGTTCTTCATAACTAACATCCCCGTCTTCGCTTTTCATATAATTTACTTTAAAATCATCATATTTAACTTTTTCAATTTTAACTTTATTGATAATTTCTTCTACTGATTCCCCTACATATCTAATATTAATTTTAAATTTTATAAATGGACTTCTCGATGGATTAAAGTCTTTATTTGAAAATAAAATTTTATCTTTAGGAACCTTTCCAAAGATACTTCTCATTTCCATATCACATAAATCTTTTTCCATATCAGAGCAATTTATAAAGTAAAAATATTCATCTGGGGTGTTTTCACACTCACTTTTTACTATTTCATTATACATTTAAACACCCCTCTTTTTTAATTAAGAGTTTTGAGCTATTAGTTCTTAGGTAAGGAATAAATTCAGCTTAGGCTGAATTTATAGCATGTTTTAGAAACTCCTAAGAAGTTTCCTCCTTAACTATTAACTCTCAACTATTAACTCTTGACCGCCCTAATTTTTTTTGCAATACTCTTCAATAGATTCTGCAACTATTTTTGCATAAGCAGCTGCATGAACTACAGTGTTAGCTCCTGTTACAACATCACCTGATGCAAATACACCTTCTCTTGTTGTATGCCCTTTGTCATCAGTAAGTACCAATCCCCACTTATTAGTTTCAATACCTGTAGTATTAGCCACTATGTTTTTTCTTGGTGATTGACTTACTGCAATTATTACAGAATCACACTCAAACATTCCTTCAGTTCCATCTATAGTAACTGTTACAACTTTTCCATCTTCTTTGACTTCATTTTTTGTTTCTATGTATTTAACACCGTCTTCAGTTAATTCAATTGGTGCTTTAAATAACTCAAACTTAATATCATCATCTTTAGCTTCTTGTAACTCAACTTTAGTACAAGGCATGTTTTCAAAGCCTTTTCTATAAAGGATATATACCTCTTCTGCTCCACTTCTTTTAGCAACTCTTGCTGCATCCATAGCAACATTTCCTGCTCCAATTACTGCAACCTTTTTGCCTAAATTATAAACATCCGGTGATTTTAAATAATCTATTGCATAATGAACATTTCCTAAAGATTCTCCTTTAATGTCTAAAGTCTTAGGATTCCATACTCCAGTTCCAATGAATACAGCCTTATATCCATCAAAGAATAATTTATCTAAGGTAATTACAGGACCTATTAAAGTATTAGGTCTAATTTTTACTCCTAATTCTAGAAGAATTTCTTCATACCTATCCATAACTGAATTAGGTAATCTATATTCTGGAATACCATATCTTAATACTCCACCAATTTTTTCATGAGCATCAAATAAAGTAACCTTAAATCCTTTTTTAGCTAAAATAATAGCTAGTGTAATCCCAGCTGGACCTGCACCTATAATTGCTATTCTTTCATTTCTCTCTGCCATCTTTTCTAATTTTATCTTTTTTAAATATTCATTAGATATTAGTTCTTCGATTTCACAGAAACTTACTGGCTCACTCTTTATTCCTCTAATACAATTCCCCTTACATTGATCCTCATGAGGACAAACTACCGCACATACTGCTGATAATGGGTTGTTTTCAAATAATATCTCTCCAGCCTCATCTAGTTTTCCTTCCTTAAATAGCTTAACTACCTCAGGTATCTCAGTATTAATAGGGCAGTTTGCCTTACATCTTGCATTTTTACATAATAAACATCTATCTGCTTCTAATAATAATTCTTTCATCATTTGCTTTTATCCTTTACTTTATATAATATTATAATTATTTAAGTATATCTAAAACATAAGTTTTAAATTCTTCAAAGCTTCCTTTTTCACTACTAGTACCCTTATTAATTTTCTTAGTTGCAAAGTTATACTCAACAGTTCCATAACTAAACTTAGGACTTGATATCATAATTTTATCTTCGTGCGCACTAAAAATCCCTTTGTTAATCATTGCTATTTTACATAATTCTAAGAAGCTTTCTTCACTTTCTAATTCTCCAGAATTAATTTTATCAATTACAAAATTAAATAATGAAAAACCACCACCTAAAGATATCATACTGCTATTTTCAATATAAAAAACTTTATCGGTATTATAAAAATATTTCATTTTTCCATAAGCTATAGTTTTAAACTGTGAATTTACTTCTATATCAGATATATTAAAAGCTTTAATAACCGCTTCAATATCTATCCAAGAATTGCTTTGTTCAATAGCATTATTTTTTACTACTGCATTAAACTTAAGTAATGCACCTTCCATTTCTTTATCTGTATAAATAATATTTTCGTTTAAAGCTACATTAAATTCTCCATTTTCATATGTTAATGTTATTTTATTTCCCATAATAAACTCCTTTTCTTTTCATCTATATAACAAACTAAATTCTTAGCTTAAAATGAAGTTTAACTTTATCCTAAGATTAGAATTTGTTATCTTGGAGCGTATCTGTTGTTATGCACCCTAAAAATGTAGAAGATTACAACAGTTAGCTATTAGATAAAAATTATTATATCATATTTATTATTATAAAAATAAACTTTATTTACTATTATAAAAATAGTGTGCTAAAAAATTATCCAATAATTCTTATAGCACACAGTGATATATTTATTTAACTAATTTAGCTGTATCTCTTGCAATCATTAATTCTTCATTAGTTGGTACTACATATACCTTAACTTTAGAATCTTCGTTAGATATTTCTTGGATATGACCTCTTAGTTCATTTTTCTCATCATTAATTGTAAATCCAAAGAATTCTAATCCTCTTAATATCTCTCTTCTAGTAATAGCTGAATTTTCACCTATACCAGCTGTAAATACTATTACATCTACTCCTCCCATAGCACCAGCATATGCAGCTATTTGAGTTCTAACTTTATAGTAGAATATTTCTAAAGCAAGTTTTGCTCTTTCATTTCCTGCCTCACCAGCAGCTAAAACGTCTCTAAAGTCTGAAGATACTCCCGAAATACCTAAAACTCCTGATTTTTTATTTAATAATTCATCAACCTCTTCAATAGTATATCCATGTTGTTCAATTAAGAAACTAATAACAGAAGGATCGATACTTCCTGATCTTGTTCCCATCATTACCCCAGCAAGTGGTGTAAATCCCATAGATGTATCAATAGATTTTCCATTTTTAACAGCTGCTAAAGAACATCCATTTCCTAAGTGACAAGTAATTATTTTTAAGTCCTTAATATCTTTACCCATAGCTTCTGCAACTTTATTAGAAACATATTTATGTGATGTCCCATGGAATCCATATTTTCTTACACCATATTTTTCGTATAATTCATATGGTAAAGGACAAATATATGAATGCTTTGGCATTGTTTGATGGAATGCTGTATCAAACACTGCTACCATTGGTGTATTTGGCATTAATTCTTTACAAGCTTCTATACCAATTACATTTGGTGGATTATGTAAAGGTGCTAATACTATACAATCCTTTATTGATTTTAATACTTCATCGTTAATTAGTACCGAATCGGAATATTTTTCCCCTCCATGTACAACCCTATGACCTACTGCTGATATTTCATCCATAGATTTAATAACCCCATGAGTAGGATCAACCAATGCTTCTAGCACTAGTCTTATTGCTTCTTTATGATCTTTAATATCTGAGTTTATTATATATTTATCTTTTCCTTCAACCTTTTGAGTTAATATAGATCCTTCAATTCCTATTCTCTCTACTAATCCTTGAACCATGCACTCTTCTGTTGCCATATCTATTAATTGATATTTTAATGAAGAACTACCACAATTAATTACTAATGTTTTCATTATTCCCACGCTCCTTTTATATTTCTGCTATATATAATTATAATAACACTAAAATTCTTAAATAACCTAAAAGTTTAATTATTCTTTTTTGTCTGAAAACTCTTTATATTACAATAAAAAAAGGCATATACTTTAATCTTAAATATATCCCTCATTTATATCTTTATTCACTTTGTAAAATTATATTCCAACTAATTTTATCTATTGATTTCATTACAATAAATCTCTAAAGCCTTAATATTCATTAACATATCTTTGTACTGTGGATAATCACTAATAATTCTATTAATACATCTTATACAAAACTCTTTTCTTTTATTAAAATCATTTTTCATTTCCTGTTTATATCCCCATGTATGTGTAAAAAGTTTTTGATTCTCACTAAATAAACTTTCTAAAGTCATTAATTCATTAATTTTTATATTTTTTCTTTCCGCACACATAGATATTAACCTTTGTTCTGCAAAGACCATATTAACTATTCTATCATCACTATTAATTAAATTTTTCATAAATTTGATTGATTCTGTTGTGTAATATTCTTTAAATTTATTATCATCAATATAAGCAAATGCCGTATTGCTTGGCAATACAGTCCAATTCCATTTTTCATCAAATAAATAACCATTTTTCATACTAAAATATTCTTTATTCGGATAAACCCATGGATTAATCTCTTCCTTATGAATTACACTTATATCTGATTTTAATAGTAAATCTTCAATTGTATCCCATACAATAAAATCAGTATCAAGCATTACACAAGGAGCTTCGTAATTTTTTAATGCATGTATTTTTCCTGCTGCCCAAAATAAATTACTATCAATACTATTATCTATTTTTTCCAATGATGTATCAATTCCTAGGTCCCATATTTTGTCAATACCTAGTTTTCTATAATAACTAGCACCAATTTCATCTGTAATCATCTTTATACTACCATTCTTCGCTCTCCACATTAAAGCTGATATTATAGTAGTTAAAATTTCAAAATCTTCTATATAATATTCCTTATCTGGATTTAATTTAAAGAAAGGCGTAGTCCAATTAGAATGAAATGCATTTATCATTATCTCTCCACCTTTAAAAATATTTATATAATATTTAATCCATATCCGCCAGCCCCTGAACTACCTATCTTAGAAGAAATATCAATTTTACTTGTAGTTCCAAATATTATCTTATTCGTTAAAGTAATATTATCATTATTATTTAAGATAATATTTTCTTTAACACTATCTTCTTGCTTTAAATCATCAATAATTTTTTTCCCCATATATTCTCCTTATCAAAAAAATATTATAGCACCGCAAACTTCTACAAATTCACAGGTGCTATAATATATTATATCTTTATTCTTCTAATAAGTCACGTATAACTCTTGTTGCATCCATATAAGAAGCAATAGATTTATCATAATTCAACTTATTAATTATTTTTGCTACTAATTCTGACATATCAACTGCTTTATACCATTTTGCATTCTTTAATTCATCAGAAATATATGTTAAATTAGTTGAATAAACTCTTGAAATAATTCCATCTTCATAGAATTTATTAAACTTTTCTAATCCTTCTGTAAAGAAAGCAAATGTAGTAGCTACATACACATTTCTTGCTTTTCTTTCTTTTAACTCCATAGCTATATCAAGAACTGATTCTCCTGATGCTATCATATCATCTACTATTAGCACATCTTTTCCTTCAACATCTCTTCCCATATACTCATGTTGAACAATAGGATTTTTACCATTTACTATTGTTGAATGATCTCTTCTCTTATAGAATAAACCTACATCAACACCTAAAACACTTGAATAATAAATTGCTCTATCCATTGCCCCTGTATCTGGACTTATAACTATAAGCTTGTCTTTGTTTAGTTCTAAAGATTTTTCATTTTTAATAAGTGATTTAACTATATCATATGTTGGATAAAAGTTTTCAAAAGATAAAAGTGGAATGGCATTTTGTACGTTAGGATCATGTACATCAAATGTTAATACTTCGTGTACACCTAATCTTTCTAATTCTTGAAGTGCTAAAGCACAGTCTAAAGATTCTCTTCCTTTACGTCTATGTTGTCTTGATTCATATAAAAGTGGCATTATCACTGTAATCTTTGCAGCTTTACCTCTTATTGCAGAAACTGTTCTTTTTATGTCTTGGAAATGTTCATCTGGACCCTTATGATTAATAAATCCAAACATTTTATATGTACAACTGTAATTACCAATATCACATAAAATATATATATCCTTTCCTCTAACACTTTCTGATATCTTTACTTTTCCTTCTCCGTTAGAAAATCTTATTTCATTGATTGGTATTAGAAATGATTCACTAGTATTTCTCTTTTCTTGAATAAATCTCTCAACAGCTTTTCCAAGTTCTTTGCAACTTTCTAGTGCAATTAATCCTAATTCATGTCTTAATTCTGTCATCAAACTTTCCCCTTTACATTTTTATTTCAAAGATTCAAATTTAATAATATACATAATTTGATATGTCTTCCATCAAATATTTATAAAATTCCAATCATTAATAGTATATACTAATAACGAACATTAATAAACACTTATATTAAATTATTCTCTTTTTTTGGACTTTTTCTTTTATATTTATTATAATTAATTGAATTTAGTATTTCTATACGCAAATATTTTATAATATTTTTAGTTTACTATATTTATAGAAATACTCTATATTTTTTGTTAAAAGGAAGGACATCTTATGGAAGGTTTACAATATGAAAAATTACTTAATATTAAAACTACCGGAGAGCAACAAGGATTTTATGAATCACATCATTATAATAGATACGAAGCTACATCTTATATAGCTTTAGAAAGTTTATTCAAAGAATATCGTATTACTGATAATGATTCCATTGTTGATTTTGGTTGCGGTAAAGGTCGATTATCTTTTTATATAAATTATTATTATAATTCAAAAATAACAGGTATCGAAATGAATAATAATTACTTCGATATTTGTATTAATAATAAAAAAAATTATCTTAAACATCATAATAAATCCAAAGATAAAATTGAATTTATAAATACATTTGCAGAAGAATATCAAATATCTGATATAGATAATAAATTTTATTTCTTCAATCCTTTTTCTGTTCAATTGTTCATGAAAGTAGTTAATAATATTCTTTTATCTGTTGAAAACTCTCCAAGAGATATAGATTTAATCTTATATTATCCTTCTGAAGAATATATATACTACTTAGAAAATTGTACTGGTTTTATATTATCCCAAGAAATTAATATTCCAAATTTAAGTATCATTGATAAAAGGCAAAAGTTCTTAATATATAGATTAATATGTTAAGAAATAATTCAATACCTATTTTAAAATATATTTAATTGATTAAACTATATTTTTTTATAAGAAAAAGGTACTTAGTTTTATTCTTAGTACCTTATAGTATATGCCAACATTTATCCTTGTGATTCTTAACCCTACGATTACCCTTCGCTAAATTTTCCTCGAAAGACATAACATGTCTTTTGCCTCTCCCAGTGGAAGCATAACGTTGCCCTTCAGCATTTAACCATATTTTAATATAACAAAAAAGGCACTTAGTTTTATACTAAGTACCTTACACTACCTGGCAACGTTCTACTCTCCCACACAGTCACCCGTGCAGTACCATCGACGCTGTAGAGCTTAACTTTCCTGTTCGGAATGGGAAGGAGTGTTTCCTCTACGCCATCATCACCAGATTATTGAGATTGTTATCTCAAAATTGCACATGAATTATATTTTTATTGGTCAAGCCCTCGACCTATTAGTATCAGTCAGCTACATACGTTACCGCACTTA